>NZ_CP084469.1:2793538-3491922 GCF_020405205.1 Natrinema salinisoli
GAGGGAGTCCCGGCCCGATACGTCACCGGCTACACGACCGGTCAACAGGTCGATAACGGCGAGTACGTCGTCCGCGGACTCGACGCCCACTCCTGGGTCGAGGTCTACTTCCCGGGTCACGGCTGGGTCCAGTTCGATCCGACGCCGGGCGGCAGCCGCGCCGACGTCCACACCGACCGGCTGCAGGAGGCACGCGAGAACGGTACCGAGGACGTAGACACCGAGGACAGCGAGGACGTGCCGATCGGCGACGAAAGCGATCCCGGCGAGCCGCCCGCGTCCGATCCCGACGACTCGAACGAGTCGCCGTCCGACGACCCCACCGACGAGACGGATCCGGACGACGGAACCGATCCTGACGATCCCGATAACGAAACCGATCCGAGCACGTCGGATGAGGGCACGGGCGGGGAAGCGGCCGGGGACGACGACTCGCTCACCGATCGCCTCGTCGCGATCGGGTACGAGACGGGTGCGCTCGGGCTCGTCCTCCTCGTCGGCCTCGCTGCAGGTGCCCGCCGGACCGACGCGACGACGCGTCTCGGTCGTGCAATCGGCATCTACTGGCACGGGTTCCGGGGCGAGCCCGACCGGGACGCCCGACGCGCGTTCCACCGCCTCGAGCGACTGTTCGCCCGGCAGTACCGACCCCGCCGTCCCTCGGAGTCGCCGCGAGCCTATCTGCAGGCGGTATCGACGACGACCGCCGCGGAGGAGTCGCTCGATCCGGGGGTCGAGCGGGTCCTCGAGTACTACGAACGCGCGACCTACGGCGACGGAGTCGGCCGGGCGGAAGCCGACGACGCGATCGAGATCGTCGACGATCTCGCCCGAAGTCGGCTCCCGGTAGTCGGTCGCCTTCGTTGATGCCTGAGCCGAACCGGCGGGTAATTCGGTCAACCGAGACGTGAGTTCGTTCGAGAGCGGTTAGCGAGCGGTACTCTCGCCGGACACATTAAAAAAGAACCACGCGAGGGCATGCGGGTCCCGATAGTGTTTAATATGCCCGTTTCATACCTACGAACGTAATGTCGGAAGTCTGCTCGACGTGCGGGCTGCCCCAGGAACTCTGCGTCTGCGAAGACGTGGCGAAGGGCCAACAACAGCTCAACATCCGCATTGACGAGCGCAGATACGGGAAAGAGGTAACGATCGTCGAAGGATTCGACCCGAAGGACGTCGATCTGGACAGTCTCTCGTCGGATCTCAAGTCCAAATTCGCCTGTGGTGGGACCGTCGAGGACGACCAGATCGAGCTCCAGGGGAACCACACCGGCCGCATCGAAGAGTTCCTTCGGGACCGCGGCTTCAACGTCGCCTAATGCCCGCGATGCTCTGAGACGACTTCCGAACCCACGATCGCGCACGACGCTACGATCGGTTTTTTGCGACAGTCATCGACCAGTGGCGTCACTACCGGCTCTCACTCGTCGGCATCGAGCCACCGCTCGTCGACTCGAGTTCGTTTCGAAAACGGCTCCCGCAACGATCAGAACGGGGATTCCTGTTCGGTCGTTTCCGCTTCGTCGTCCTCGCGGACGAGCCCGTGCTTCATCCCGTACTTGTCGAGTCCACCCTCCATGCTCTCGACGCGCGCGTCGGCAGTCCCCTCGTAGGACCCGATGAGCTGTGCAGCCTGTACGCTCGCCTTTCCGTGGGGACAGACCGTGACGATGTGATCCTCACCATCGAGTTCGTCGATGCGGTCCATGAGCTGGTTGAAGGGAATGTTCTCGCTGTCCGGGATGTGGCTGTGTTCGAAACTCCGCTCGTCGCGAATGTCGACGATACGAACGTCCGCATCGTCCTCGAGGAGCTCTTTGACTTCGTCAGTAGAGATTTCGCCGTCCATTATCGTCGGATTGGATGTCGACTCGAATAAGATCAGGGGTTTGGAACGGTCACCGAACCCGCTCGCGATCCTGTCTGGGACACTTTTTCTGAGACTAAAAGATAGGAACAAAAGACATATAATATAGCTATTTGCTGGTCCCAGTAATGGCTACTGCGATAGTTCCGATGGGAGCCGCTGGAACGGCATTCGTCATCGGCTTGCCGGTGTTGTTCGTCGCCTGGATCGCCGCAGTGATCTGGGTATACAGTGATTGTCAGACGAACAGCCCCCACAGTCCGACGGTCTGGGCGTTCATCGTGTTCTTCGGTGGAATCGTTGGCCTCGTACTCTATTTCCGAATCGGTAGAGGGGAACCGGCCGCGCGTTCCAATCGGCAGCTCCGGGTGTAGGTCACTATAGCATTACAACAACCCGTCCTCTTTCGCCAGCAACAGCCCCCCCAGCGTCGCGTCGTTCGTCGGCTGCTCGCGAGCCCGCTCGAGCGCCTCGTCGACCGGCACCGTCGTCACCTCGAGGAACTCGTTGCTGTCGAGTTCCCGCTCGCCGGGTTCGAGTCCCTCGGCGTAGACGATCGCGCGGTCGTGTCGGAGGACGCCGGTTGCGACCGCATACTCCTGCAACAGGGCCGTACTCGAGGGTCGGAAGCCGGTTTCCTCCTCGAGTTCGCGCGTCGCCGCCCCCGTGTAGGACTCGCCGTCCTCGACGATTCCCGCGGGGAGCTCGAGGTGGGTCTCGCGGATGGTGGGGCGGTACTGTTCGACGAACAGAATGCGATCGTCGCTGCCGCTCGCACCCTCACCGGCAACACCGTCCATATCCGCGAGGACGCCGCCGTCGATCCGCGCGACCACGACGACCGCGGGCGGCAGATCCGCCCAGTAGTATCGCTTCTGCGTCCCGTCGGGCTGTTCGAGCAGATCGTATCCGCCGTCGTACCAGCCCGTCTCGTACTCGGTTCGCTCCTCGAGCAGGTCCCACTCGTCGGGTGTCGTCATCGTGAGCAAGTGGGCGCTCGAGCGGATAATAGGTGGTGGTCGCTACGAACCGGTTACTCGTCGAGCAGATCGGATAGTCGAGTTCGGCTACACGAGGTCCCGATACAACCGGCCGAACGCCTGCCGGCGGAGCGTCGCCACCGCCGCGTCCTCCTCGTTCTGGAAAGTCGCCGCGACGGCCTCGGCGTCCGGCCCCGCGTGCCAGACGACGTGGTCGACGTCCTCGTGGCCGGTTTCCGTCACCTCGCCGTCGTAGGACTCGCGCCAGTCCTCGAACTCCTCGCGGCTCCCGACGCGAACCGCGAGCAGACTCGCAAATAGCGCATCGCGAGCGGTCTCGACGACGTCGCCGGTGACGCGTTCGTCGTACTCCTCGCGATCGAACGCCATGGCCTTCGCGACTTCCCGGACGACCGTCTGCGCCGCGGGACCGACCGACTCGTACTGTGTGCGTGCGTCTTCGGCCGACTCGAAGGAAAACGTTCCCACCGTGTGCATATCCGGATCCTCGGCCGACTGGCAGTTACGCGTTTCCGTTCCCGTCGACGTCGCTGTCCGCGTCGTCGGGACTCGAGACCGGTTCATCACCGTCTCCATCGCCGTCGCTCTCGCTCGAGGACTGCATCTCGCGAGTCAGCTCCGCGGCCTCCCGAAGCACGTCCTTCGCTTCGGCGGTCATCGCTCCGCGACCGGGCTGGCGGCTCTGGCGGGCGATCCCCTCCTCGAGCGATCCCGGGCGGCCGCGCTCGTGACCGTGGCCGGAGTCCTCGAAGTCGGGGGTGTCGATCTCCTCGGCGTGTGGCGCGACGATCTCGCCGAGTTCCTCGGGGCTCCGGTCGCTCCAGTCGGGCGCGTGCTCCGCGAGCCACTCGCGGTGTTCCTCGCGACCGAGCGACGCGGTGATCGCGAGGTGGTTCGCGAGATGAACCGCGTCGGCCTCCTCGACGTCACAGACCGGACAGGCGTATCCCATGCGTGACGATACCGGTTGCGAACGGTAAAACGTCTCGCAAACCCGCTACTCGAGTTTCCGGATCATCACGATCGCGTCCTCGCCGTTGCCGTAGTACTCGGGGACTCGCCGAAGCGGATCGAATCCGAACTCACGATAGAGGCGTTTTGCGTCGTCGTTCGACCGTCGAACCTCGAGTTTGACCGTCTCCGCACCGCGGGCCGCGAGCACGCCGAGCGATCGCGACAGGAGCGTCGAACCGACACCGTCCCCGCGATGCTCGGGGTGGACGGCGATGTCCTTGACGTGCCCCAGCGCGCGGCCGATCTGCTGGGTCACGTCGGCGACGACGTAGCCGGCGATCTGCCCGTTCGTTTCGGCGACCAGAAACCCGGGTTCGCCGAGGAACCGCTCGAACGCGTCGTAGGGCCAGGGCTGGGAAAACGAGGCGTTCTCGATGCGAACGACCGCGAGCAGATCCGCGCGCTCCGCCGATCGGATCCGCACTTCCTCGCCGTCCTCCGGCGCGGGCGTTGTCACACGTCCGACTAAGACCCCGGATACTAAAAGCCGTACGCGTCTCGGCAGATATACTCGCGTTCGGGGCCGGTCATCGGATCGAGTGATGTAGCGGTTACACCGTCTCGAGGCGGTCGATTTCCGCATCCGACCAGTCGTAGAAGTGGTTATCAGTCTGCCGGAGGACGGTTACACACTCGTTGTGCTGGCGGCGAGCCTGGTCGACCAGCGGATCGTCCGGGTTGGTTTCGATCCAGTCGCGCAGTTCCGCGAGCGCCTCCGGCGAGTAGGTTTCCATCCGATCCTGGTAGTTGAGGATTTCGACCTTTCGGCTCTCCTGACGCAGGGTTCGAACGAGTGCCCATCCGGCAACACCGTAGAAGGCGAGCAGGGTGAACGCGAGCATCCCGAGCACCTCGGGCGTGAGCGCCGCCATCAGTCGTCACCTCCGGGTACTTCGCCACCCTCCGGTTGCCTACCCCGTCCCTCGAGGACGGACATGAAGACGTAGCCGACGAGGGGGAAGACCACGAGGACGAACATACCGCCGATCATCTCGGGGGTTCCGAAATTATCGTAGGCGAAGTAGGCCACGATGAATATCATCACCGACGGGATGACGTACTTGATAACGGGATCCCACCAGCGACCGACGTAGATCCCTGCGTTTCGGTTGACCGAGAGTAGCCGCAGGCGCTGTGGTCCCATCACCCAGCCGATGACGCCGATGATGGCGATCGTCGCGAGGGGCAGTCCCCAGTTGCCGAAGACGAAGTCGAGATAGTCGAGGATAGCCACGGAGTAGGCGCTGGGCAGCCCAAGCAGCCAGATCGCACCGCAGACGCCGAGCGTCGTCTGGGTCCGATCGAACCGGGTCTCCTCGCTGAGCGTCGTGACGCTCACCTCGGTGATGAGCAGTCCCGACGTGAACGTCGCGAGGAAGAACCCGAGGAAAAAGAGGATCGCGACGATTCCCCCGAGCGGAATCTCGGGGAACACCTGTACGAGCGAGACGAAGGCGAGCCCCGCGCCGGCGTCCGGTTCGACCCCTTCGACCGCGAAGACGATGGGGAAGATCGCGAGCGCCGCGAGGATGCCGACGCTCGACTCCCCGATCGCAGTGAAGAGGCCACCGCCCAGCGGGACGTCGTCGTACTCCCGGAGGTAGCTGCCGACTGTCAGCGCGATCCCCCAGCCGAGGCCGGTCGAGAACAGCGCCTGCCCGAGCGCGGTAATCCAGGTGTCGCTCTCGGCCAGGTACTCCCACTGAATCCCGAAGGCGAAGGCGAGCCCCTCGCTCGCTCCGGGCAGAGTGAGTCCCCTGATCGCCATGACGACGAGCGAGAGAAAGAGGGCGGGCACCGCGTAGACGACGATCCGCTCGACGCCCCGGCGAATGCCGAGCACGAGAATCGCCGCGATCGACCCCATCACGATCGTGTGGAGGGCGATCACGAGCAGCGAACTCGCAAAGAACTCGTTCATGAACGGCTCGGCCTGGAAGCCACTCGACGTAAAGGTGAATAGCAGCGAGTGAACGGCGTAGTACAGCGTCCAACCGACCACCGGCGAGTAGTACGACATCAACGCGATGTTCACCAACAACACGACGACGCCGAGGCCGACCAGTCCGCCCCGCCCGACCACCTCCCGAAACGCGCCGATCACCCCCTTGTTCGCGTACCGGCCCAGCGCGACCTCCGCCATCAACCCCGGCACCGCGAGGACGACCAGTAACGTGAGAAACGCGAGGACGAACGCGCCACCGCCGTTGTTCCCCATCACGTACGGGAACCGCCAGATGTTCCCGGCCCCCACCATAGCGCCGATCATCGCCATCAAGAACCCGAATCGACTTCCCCACTCCGCTCGAGCCGTTTTCGTCGGAACGTCACCCATCGTCGATCATCACGACCGTCACCACTCGTGGCATCGTATAACCATGTCATATGTTAGCAAGAATGAGTCGTGTAACAACTAATTTATGCCCCCGAAGAACCGCCGCATCGGCAGCGATCGGTCCAACCGATTACTCAGTAGCGTCCGTCTCCGTAGCATCCTCGACTCGGTCCGCGTGTTTCTCGAGGTCGGCGGCCAGCGCACGCGCCTGCTCCGGTGTTAACTCGAGATCTTCCATGTGTTTAGGAAGGTGTTCCTCGGATAGATTGTCGAACTCGAGTTGGAGGCGAACGCTGTCGGGATCCTCACGGTCGGCGGTCGCGTTCACGACGGCAACTGACTCCCATTCGAACGTCTCGCCCACTGCTTTCCCCTCGACGTAATCCAGCGTCGTGTACGCGTTAACCGTCATCAGTCGATCGGACATTCAGTTCGATCCTCACGCCCCGCTCACTTATACTGGTGGCTGTCACGAGCCAGATACCGCTCCCGGTTCCGGATTGTAGGGTATCCGTACGGTCCACCCGTAGACACAGCTATCCAGCACCACAACGGGGATCAAACCCCTCGTGATCGATCACAGCCGCGAGCAGTACTTCGGTGAATTCGAGTCCGTACCGACGACGAGCATCCGAAATCCGAGACTCCAAGACGGATCCGAACGGCCCGGCCACGCACACGAGTTCCAGCGATCGTGACGAACGGCCGATAGTACGCCGAAACGAGCGCCACACCTAGCGGCCGATTTTGCCACAACTTGATCGCAGTGAAACCCTTGCTGACTCGAGCCGATGGCGGAAATAATTATTTACCAGCGGACAATTCGTTGCTACACAGCCATCGATCGACGATAGCGATCTATTACGGACCCGCACGACCCGTCTCCATCACTGTATTTTGTCTTTCCAACTCTCATACAGGAATCAAATCGACGGGACAGCTCGAACGAGAGAGAAAGCGACACGCCAGAGAACCCGACAGCTGTCGATCCTGCGGCTTCGACCATCTTGGCAGCCCTTTGGTAGCTGTGCCTCGATCGGTGACCATTACTCTGTTACCGTGACAGTCCGTATCCGATAGTCCCCCATTCTGCTACAGTGCTGCCACCTTTTTCGTATGATACGTTTCGACGGTATCCGTTTGGAAAAAGTACGTATCGAGAGCGTTGTCCGTCAGAGATACCGGCATAATACTCCCGTAAGACAGAGCACGGGTATCGCTTGCGGCCGAAGCGATACTTATGACGGTAGGGTTCCAAGGGGCAGGCATGACTGACGCAGCCGAATGCAAACCAGAGCCGGTCGAGCAGGACGCGGAGGAGCGCGACGACGCCCACCTCGACGATATCGAAGAAGGGGCCGGTTGTACGGAGATCTGGGAGCATCTCGCCGAACAACGCGACGAGTAACGCGAGAATTTCGCCACGGCAACGACCTTTTTGGCGGCGAGACTCGTACCGAGGTTCATGACTGATAATCGGCCCGGTGATCGGACACAGCGCCGCGGCGAGAACGGGCGATCGATCCCGACGGACCGCGAGTCGCCCGTTGGGACACCAGTTATCCGGGGCGACGAATCGGTCGCCGGGACGCGCGCTCGCGAAGCCGTTCAGTTCGATCCCACCGACCCCGAGAGCCTCTCGGACGCCGCCGAAACCGTCCGTCAGTTCGCCGCTGGCAACACCAACGACGACCACCTCTATATGCTCCGTGGCGCAGCCGCCTGTGCCGCCCTCGTTCGCGGTGAAGGCTCCTACAAAGCCGCCGCCGAACGCGCCGGGGGTGACGCTACCGTCTCCTTCATCCGGAAGTGGGCCCGTGTCCACGATCTCCCGCGGTCGGTCCGCAAACAGGTCGCACTCGGTCAGATCGCGCCGACCGCCGCCAAACACATCGCCCGAGTTGGCGGCGAAGCGCGTCTCCTCCTCGCATGGGCCACCCTCGACGGCGACCTCACCGTCCGCGACGTCCGTAGCGTCGCCAGCGCCATCAACGACGGTACTCCGATCGAGGAGGCCCTCGCGGACCACGGCGTCACCGTCGGCCAACTCGAAGTCACGCTCTCACCGACCACCTACCGCGATCTCCGTCGACGCGCCTCCATCGAAGGTGTCGACCCCGGCCAGCTCGTTACCGACGCACTCGATAACCATCTGGAATAAAACGGACACCGCTCGCCGGCAGCTCCCTATCGGCGGCGGAGAAAGAAACGTTTAACCGCCACTCACCGGAATAGGAAAACACAGGGCCGGTAGCTCAGTTTGGCAGAGCGTCTGGCTTTTAACCAGACGGTCGCGTGTTCAAATCGCGCCCGGCCCGCTTCCTGACGGCGAACGAACTCGTGAGTCGGCAGTAACGGATCCGAAGCGATTTGAAGGAGACGAGTCCCAGCTCATGCAGTGAACGAAGCGAACGAGCAGGACCATCTTGGGATGGTTCAAATCGCGCTCGACCCGCATTTTCGGTGAGCAGATTCACGAGCGGCAAAACAGTTATCGAGATTTGAACGTCAAGAGCGAGAGGCTCACGATAACATGTCTACTCAGTGTCGATCGAAAGTAGCGTTCTAGCGAAATATCGAGGATTGGGCGTCGGGATCACAGAGACGAGCTCCTAGGTAGAGTGAAAATTGTTGTCACTTCCCCTGATTGAAAACTATAGAAGCCAAGGGCCGGATTTGAACCGGCGGTGGGCGGCTCTGCAGGCCGCTGCGTTCGGCCGGACTCTGCCACCTTGGCGCATCTTACCGTTGTTACTGCGTTCGTTTAAGCATAGCGGTACGGCACAATCGCCGTCATTGTCACTATACTCGGTATATACGCAGAAAACCCCACAGGGCCACTGCAATGCAGTGGCTCTGTAGGGTTGTGAGTATGAATGGTGGCGGCGAAACGAATTTCCCAGAGGGTCGCCCACTCCAGTACTGATCGTAACGCAGGCGAGCTTATCTTCCGTGTTCGGGATGGGTACGGGAGGAACCTCGCCGCTGTGGCCGCCGTAATGCCGATCAACGGGATCGAACCGTTGTGATACCAATATCGGTCGGTGTGTCCAAGACCGTAATATACGTGTAGTCCAGTTTGCGTCCGGACCCGTTCTCGCGTCACGGATCCAATGCGATGTAGTATGAATGTGTGGCTCGATCGATTAGTGCTCGCGGGCTCAACACCTCGTTGCCTTGGTGCGTACACCCCGAGTCTATCGAACTCGTCTTCTACGAGTGATCTCAGTGGTATCTCTTTTTCAGGTGGGTTTCGAGCTTAGATGCGTTCAGCTCTTACCCCGTGGTGCGTCGCTGCCCAGCGCGTGCCCTTCCGGACAGCTGGTACACGAGTGGCACCCATTCGTAGTTCCTCTCGTACTATACGAACGTTCCCGTCAGATACCGTAACACCCCCAATAGATAGCAGCCGACCTGTCTCACGACGGTCTAAACCCAGCTCACGACCTCCTTTAATAGGCGAACAACCTCACCCTTGCCCGCTTCTGCACGGGCAGGATGGAGGGAACCGACATCGAGGTAGCAAGCCACTCGGTCGATATGTGCTCTTGCGAGTGACGACTCTGTTATCCCTAAGGTAGCTTTTCTGTCAGCAATTGGCCGCATCAAGCAGCCTAATTGGTTCGCTAGACCACGCTTTCGCGTCAGCGTCCGTCGTTGTGCCGGACACTGTCAGACTTCCTTTTGCTCTTGCGCTCTTCCTCGGGTCTCCGACCCGAGTGAGGAAATCTTGGGGCGCGCCCGATATCTTTTCAGGCGCGTACCGCCCCAGTCAAACTGCCCGGCTACCAGTGTCCTCCGCCAGGAGTGAGAGTCGCAGTCACCATCGGGTAGTATTTCAATGTTGGCTCGGTGGCCCGCTAGCGCGGGTACCTGTGTAACGCCTCCTACCTATGCTGCACAATGGCGACCACGTCTCAGTGACAGCCTGCAGTAAAGCTCTATAGGGTCTTCGCTTCCCCTTGGGGGTCTCCAGACTCCGCACTGGAACGTACAGTTCACCGGGCCCAACGTTGGGACAGTGGCGCTCTCGTTGATCCATTCATGCAAGCCGCTACTGAAGCGGCAAGGTACTACGCTACCTTAAGAGGGTCATAGTTACCCCCGCCGTTAACAGGTCCTTCGTCCCCTTGTACGGGGTGTTCAGATACCTGCACTGGGCAGGATTCAGTGACCGTACGAGTCCTTGCGGATTTGCGGTCACCTATGTTGTTACTAGACAGTCGGAGCGCCCGAGTCACTGCGACCTGCCTCTTCGCGAGGCAGGCATCCCTTATTGCGAACGTACGGGACTAACTTGCCGAATTCCCTAACGTCGGTTGATCCCGACAGACCTTGGCTTTCGCCGCCATGAGTACCTGTGTCGGATCTCGGTACGGACAGTGTGCTCGCTTTTTCACGGGCTCTGGGTAGACCTGACTTGCGCGATCCTGCCATTCGAACGCTTCGTGCCATTACGGCTTCCACGCTCTTCGACAGTTCGACCGGGCGAAAGCCCGGCTCAGGCGGCCCCAAAGCGTCAGCTTTGAGTGCACACTGGCATAGGAATATTAACCTATTTCCCTGTTGTCTGCGTCGACTTACGGGCAGACTTAGGACCGGCTAACCCTCAGCTGATCAGCATTGCTGAGGAACCCTTACTCGTTCGGCCGTCGGGGTTCTAACCCGACTAACGCTGCTACTATGACCAGGATTTTCGTTACTGAACGGTCCACACGAAATCTCTTCCGTGCTTCCACCCGAACAGAACGCCAACCTACAAGATTGCGGTGTGAACCGCACTGCTAGGTCTCGGTGGTAGACTTGAGCCCCGATCATTTTGGGCGCCTCAAACCTCGGCCGGTAAGCTGTTACGCTTTTCTTAGAGGGTAGCTGCTTCTAAGCTCACCTCCCGGCTGTCTAGGGCTTGAGACCACCTTCGATCGCACTTAGTCTACACTTGGGGACCTTAACCCAGCTCTGGGTTGTCTCCCTCACGGTACACAGGCTTACCCCGTGCACCGGACTCCCTGCGTCAAACGACGTTTGTAGGTTCGGAGTTGGACAGGGGGGCGCACTCCTCTCGGAGTGCGGTCCCCCAATCCGTTGCTCTACCCCACAAACTATCTCGGCAGAGGTCATGCTTCGACATGTTTCGGTTGGAACCAGCTGTTTCCGGACTCGATGGGCCTTTCACCCCTAGACGTAGGTCACGAGAGGGTATTGTAGGACACCAACTCTAACAGACTTCCACGTGCCTTTCGGCACGCTTCATCTTGCCCACGCCTAGATCGTCCGGTTTCGGGTCGTACCCGTTTGACTCCCCGCGCTTGAACACGGTGGTCCTGGTGCAAAGCACTGCGACCATATCGGTTTCCCTACGCCTTCCCAGATGATCTGGTTAGACTCGTCAAACAGGCACACTCCCTGGTTCGTTTTTCAAAACGTACGACAGAACACCGGCTTCCCAAACTTCTTACTACAGGTTCGCACCTGATTCATTTTGTCCGGGACCTTGTGTGCCCTGTCGCTCCATCGCCAACTGATTTCACGCCCTATTGCACCTCCCTTCGTGGGGTGCTTTTCAGCGTTCGCTCACGCTACTTGTTCGCTATCGGTCTTGAGGAGTGTTTAGTCTTCGCGGTCGATGCCCGCGATATTCACGAGGGATATCCAACCCCCGCTACTCTGGAACTGACTCGTCTCTTACTCGTCGACAATACGGGACTGTCACCCTGTTTCGTGCTCTATTCCAAGAGACTTCCTGTCGGCTTCCGGAGAGTGATTGTCAGTCCGAACACCACATTGCCCGTGAAGGCTTCGGTTTGGACTGTGTCGCGTTTATTCGCCATTACTAACGACATCGCGTTTGCTTTCTTTTCCTGTCGATACTAAGATGTTTCAATTCTCGACGTTCCCCATTGCGCGAAGCAATTGCGGTGGGGATTCCCATTCGGAGATCCTGAGTTCTTCGCCTCCGTGCGGCTCCCTCAGGCTTATCGCAGCTTGGCACGTCCTTCGTCAGCTCTCAAGCCGAGCGATCCACCAGCTGGCACAGTAGCCACGTTCATCGGATCGGCAGTCGTAACGGATGTTACGACCACGTAGTGACCCGGGAACGGGTCCAGTGGACGCCTGGACTACACGTACACACGGTCTCATCTGCACGCCGTAGACGCGGCATGCATTAACCCTTCCCACCCGCGTTTACACGGGGTGGTGCATCGGTTCGTTCGGATTCAATCGTCGGGCCGTCTCCCACTTAAGGGGCACGATCCGAGATTTCCTCCGAGACATGGACCCACAGGGATTCGAACCCTGGGCATCCTCCTTGCAAAGGAGGCACTCTACCACTGAGCTATGGGCCCACGTCCGCCCACGATGGGCGGACAGAGCGTATTGTGTTAGCCTCGGTAGTTCAAAGGTGCCCGATCGGCCGAACGCTGGTCGATCGAACGTGGACTGCGTGGCGCAAAGCGCCACGAGTCAAGGTGGGTCAGGCACGACGGCCTGATCCCGGTCTGTGGAGGTGATCCAGCCGCAGATTCCCCTACGGCTACCTTGTTACGACTTAAGCCCCCTTGCGGAGCCCAGATTCGACCAGCGTTGCACTGGCCTCATCCGGACCCCACTCGGGTGCTTTGACGGGCGGTGTGTGCAAGGAGCAGGGACGTATTCACCGCGCCCTTCTGAGGCGCGATTACTACCGAATCCAGCTTCATGAGGGCGAGTTTCAGCCCTCAATCCGAACTACGACCGAGTTTCGGAGATTAGCGCCCCCTTTCGGGGTTGCATCCCACTGTCTCGGCCATTGTAGCCCGCGTGTCGCCCAGCACATTCGGGGCATACTGACCTACCGTTGCCCGTTCCTTCCTCCAGTTTGGCACTGGCAGTCCTCCTAATGTACCCAACCACCACAAGGGTGTTGCTGGCAATTAGGAGTGCGGGTCTCGCTCGTTGCCTGACTTAACAGGACGCCTCACGGTACGAGCTGACGGCGGCCATGCACCTCCTCTCAATGGCTCCAGTAAGATCATCAATCTGACCTTCACTGCACATTGTCGATGCTGGTGAGATGTCCGGCGTTGAGTCCAATTAAACCGCAGGCTCCTCCGGTTGTAGTGCTCCCCCGCCAATTCCTTTAAGTTTCATCCTTGCGGACGTACTTCCCAGGCGGTCTGCTTCACGGCTTCCCTACGGCACAGCACAGGCTCGTAGCCTGTGCCACACCTAGCAGACATCGTTTACAGCTCGGACTACCCGGGTATCTAATCCGGTTCGTGACCCGAGCTTTCGTCCCTCACCGTCGGATCCGTCTTCCAGAGGCGCTTTCGCCACCGGTGGTCCGTCCAGGATTACGGGATTTCACTCCTACCCCGGACGTACCCCTCTGGTCTTCCGGTCCCAAGCCACACAGTTTTCACCGGACGCCCGCGCGTTGAGCGCGCGGATTTCCCGATAAACTTGCGTGGCCAGCTACGGACGCTTTAGGCCCAATAATAGCGGTCATCACTCGTGCTGCCGGTATTACCGCGGCGGCTGGCACCGGTCTTGCCCAGCACTTATTCTACGACCACCTTACGGTCGTGAAAAGCGAGGGCTATATGCCCTCGCACTCGGAGTCCCCTTATCGCACTATCGTGCAGTGTAAAGGTTTCGCGCCTGCTGCGCCCCGTAGGGCCCGGTATCTTGTCTCAGATACCGTCTCCGGGCTCTTGCTCTCACAACCCGTACCGATTATGGGCACGGTGGGCCGTTACCCCACCGTCTACCTAATCGGCCGCAGCCACATCCTATGGCGCCGTAACGTTTCGCGTTCACACCACTCTAGGTGTTGAACGGTATTCCGGATTAGCCTCAGTTTCCCGAGGTTATCCGGATCCATAGGGCAGTTTGGCCACGTGTTACTGAGCTATCTGCTACGAGTCTGAACTCGTGCAACTAGCATGGCTAAATCGGACTCCAATAGCAATGACCTCCGGCAGGATCAACCGGAATGCTATATGTTACTCCCCGTGAGGGGAGGGTCTGTTGGCGGTGAATGTTGATACACACTCACACATAATGGTCCACGTTCGATGACACGTTGATCGTCGACCGATCGGGCGTCACCGAACTACCAAGGCTAACATCAGATCCCATCTGTACGGCGGACCGCAGGGGTGGAATCCTCATCTCTTGCGGATGTATTCGTAGTCTGTCTGGGGTACATAACCCCTTCGGACTCGAGCCATCCGAGATGACGGGACGAGTTGAACGTCCCGTCGATCACGTCTTCTTTCGCGTTCATATCCAACTGCCCTCGTACATATAAGGGCATCGGATCACAACCGCGCCGGAAATCGCATCCGGCGAGGGTGTTCACGACCACAACTGAACGCCCAGTCACGTATAAGGGCTCCGGATCGTCGTAGCCGGGATCACCGACCACGAACACATCCATAGTGGAGCTCTCGTATACGGATAAGACCGTCGGAACGAACCGACGGAACCTTCGAGGGTGGATATGATGCCTACCTCCGTGCCGGGTCGCGGCCGGAGGGAACGTGGCGGTGTGCGCCACGTCGTTCGCATTACAATCGAATGCCCGGTTCACATATAAGGCCGTCGGACGAGATCCATATCGAAACCCGGTACCATGGCACGGTTTTTCACGAGAACGTAGCGTTGGTGACAGTAATAAACCAACAGCTACTCGAGCTCGTCGAGACATCGGTCCGAGAATGTCACGCGGGCGGAGGTCGGCCGGTCATCCCACCCTTGTAGGGAGTCGGACCGAATGATACCCGCGTGCTCGCACTCGAGCGTGTACGCGCAAGAAGCCTTCGTATTGCGGGTCGGTAAGGCGGAGGACGCATCGATGGCGATAAACCACGTGCGTCGTAAGAGGGAGACGAATGGTCCGGGACCCGTTCGCTTCGGAGTCGACGCCGTCTGCAGAGGAGATCTGCTCTGCGCTGGACGATCCCGACTGTCGTGAGATAATTCGGACTCTCGAGGAACCACTGACGGCCTCGGAGTTATCGAAGCGGTGTGAGATCCCGCAGTCGACGCTGTACCGGAAACTCGAGGTGTTGACAGAGTCGACGTTGCTCGAGGAATCGACCGAGATTCGACAGGACGGGCATCACGCGAGCAAGTATTCGATCGCGTTCGACGAGATCACGCTCGGGTTGGACGAGAATCGAGAGCTCGCGGTCGAGATCGAGCGGCCGGCCCGAACTGCGGACGAACGGCTCGCGGAACTGTGGTCGGAGGTACGAAAGGAAACATGAATCCGCTTCCAGCAGGCCCGACAGAGATGGCACTCGCCCTCGCAGTCGTCAAAACGCTCGTTCTCGTCGTCGGGGGCGTCATTACGTATTTCGCGTTCAAAGCGTACCGTCGGACGAGGCAGCCAGCGCTTGGCTATCTCGCGCTCGGGTTCGGGCTCGTCACACTCGGGTTGGTGCTCGCCGGGATGCTCACCGAAGTGTTTCAGTTACACCTCGTGACCGGGATTTTGCTCGAGAGCCTGCTCGTCCTGGCTGGCTTCCTCGTGATCGCGTACTCACTGTACGTGCAATAAAACGAGACGACGGGTTACCGGTTCAGCGTGTGAATCGCATGTCCGAGTGCGTTTTCGGCGGCTTCCATGACGGATTCCGAGAGCGTCGGGTGGGTGTGGACCGTCGCAGCGACGTCCTCGAGCGTCGCTCCGAGTTCGATCGCGAGGGTCAGTTCGGCGATCAGCTCGGAGGCTTCGGGGCCGACGATGGAGGCGCCGAGGACGTAGCCGTCCGCCTCGTCGGCGACGATTTTGACGAAGCCGTCGGACTCGCCCGTCGTGAGCGCGCGGCCGCTGGCCCGGAACGGGAACTGTCCGACGACGGTCTCGAATCCGGCCTCCTCGGCGTCGGATTCGGTCATGCCGACGGTGCCGATTTCGGGGTCCGTGAAGACGGCTGCGGGCATGGCCTGGTAGTCGATCGCCGCGGGTTCGCCGGCGATCACCTCGGCCGCGACCTGGCCCTCCATACTGCCCTTGTGGGCGAGCATCGGTTCGCCCGCGACGTCGCCCACGGCGAAGATGTGGTCGACGTTCGTGCGCGCACGCGAGTCAGTGGTGATGAATCCGCGGTCGTCCGTCTCGATGCCGGCTTCCGCGAGGTCGAGCGTGTCCGAGACGGGCTGACGGCCGACGGCTACCAGTACCTTCTCGGCGTCGAGTTCGAGGCGTTCGTCTTCGACGGGTTCCGCGCTTCCGCCGTCGGCGGCGGCCCGATCCGCGGGTTCGGCGACGACGCGGATCCCGCCGTCGTCGCGCTCGTGCCAGTCCGATGCCGTGTAGCCGAACTCGAAGTCGATCCCCAGATCGTTCGCGCGTTGCTTCACGGGTCGTTTGAGGTCGTCGTCGTATCCGGGGAGGATCGAATCGAGCATTTCGACGACGGTCACGTCGGTCCCGAGTTTGGCGTAGACGCCGGCGAGCTCCATCCCGATGTACCCCGCCCCGACGATGACGAGCGAGTCGGGAACGGACTCGAGCGCGAGCGCCCCTTTCGAGTCGAGTACAGGCTCGTCGCCGTACTCGAAGTTCGGAATTTGAATCGGGCGCGAGCCGGTCGCGATGATCGCGTGTTCGAACTCGAGGGTCTCCGACCCCTGTCCGTCACCGCTGTGGGAGACGCGGGCGGTGTGGTCGTCCGCGAAGCGGGCCGTGCCCTCGAGCAGATTGACCTGATTCGCCTTGCAGAGTTTCTCGACGCCGCTGGTGAGCTGGTCGACGACGCCGTCCTTCCAGTCCATCATTCCGGCGAGGTCGATCGCCGGATCGGCGTGGATGCCCATCTCCTCGGCGGTAGCCGCCTCGTGTGCGACGTCGGTGGCGGAGATCAATGCTTTCGAAGGGATACAACCGTAGTTCAGGCAGGTCCCGCCGTAGGCGTCTCTCTCGACGAGCGTGACGTCGAGATCGAGCTGGCCCGCGCGGATCGCGGCCACGTAGCCGGCGGGGCCTGCACCGATGACCAGTACGTCCGTGCCGGTGGTGACGTCTCCGACGACCATCAGTCATCCACCTCCATCGTGTGTAATAGTGTTGCGCTCATGTTCAGTAGCTTCTTCTTCGATCACTCGAGCAATAGGAGGCTCGGGTTCTCGAGGTACTCCATGACGGTGTTCGTAAACTGCGCACCGACGGCGCCGTCGATCAGCCGGTGGTCGAACGACAGGGAGAGCGTCATCACGGATCGCGGTTCGATCGACTCGGTCCCGTCTTCGTCGGGTACGACGCGCGGTTTGCGCTTTATCTCGCCGATCGCGAGGATCCCCGCTTCGGGGTAGTTGATGATCGGCGTGGCGTACTCACCGCCGATGCCGCCGACGTTGGTGATCGTGAACGTCGATCCCTGCAGTTCGCCGGGACTGATCGTTCGATCCCGGGCCTTCTGGACGACCTCGTTCATTTCCGAGGACAGCTGTAACAGCCCCTTTCGATCGGCGTCCTCGACCACCGGCACCATCAGTCCGACGTCCGTCGCGGTCGCGACCCCGATGTTGTAGTAATCGCGGTAGACGATTTCGTCGTTCTCCTCGTCGATGACCGCGTTCATCTCGGGATACTCTTTCAGCGCCGCGACGACGGCTTTCATGATGAACGGCATGTAGGTCAGCCGGATCCCGCGCTCCTCGGCGCGCGGTTTGAGGTCGTCGCGGGCGTCGACGAGTGCCGTCACGTCGACCTCGTCGTGGTGGGTGACGTGTGGCGCGCTGTACTTCGATTCGACCATCGCCTCGGCGATGCGCTTGCGGACGCCCCGGAACGGTTCTCGGCGTTCGCGTTCGCCCTCGGCGAACTCCGCTCCCTTCGTTCCGACCTGTTCGCCGGCTTCGACCGCCTCCCTGTCCGCTTCCTGTGCCCGTCGCTGCATCTCGGCGTACTCCTGGACCGCTTCGGGCGTGACGAACGCCTCGCCGTCGCGCTCCTCGGTGGCCGGGACTGCGTCGATATCGACGCCTTCCTCCTCGGCGAGTCGCCGGGTGGCTGGCGCGGCGAGCGTCCTGTCGCGGTCTGCGGAATCGACCTGTGCCGGTGGCTCGGTCGTCGATTCGCTCGGACTCGAGCTCTCGACTTGGGCTGGCGGTTCGGCCCCGGCGGCGGCCGTCTCGCTCGAGTCGTCGCCTCCCGACGCCACGGATTCGGCCGCTGTTTCCGTCTCCGCGGACGGCTGGGCCTGCGCGCCGCCGGCCGCTCCGCCGCTCGCGGCAGCCTGCACGTCGGCCGCGGTGATCCGACCGCCGGGACCGCTGCCCTCGATACTCGAGAGGTCGATCCCCTCCTCGCGCGCCATTCGTCGCACGCGCGGGGGCGCGAAGATCCGACCCTCGGGCGTCTCGATCTCCTCGGTCTCGGCGCCGGTCGCACCGGGACTGCCGGCGGGCTCGCCATCCCCTGCTTCGGTCCCGGTCGTCCCGTCGGACGCATCGGCGCCTTCGGCCTCGCTCGCCCGCTCCCCCGTTTCGTCGGGCGTCGGTTCCTCGTCCGCTTCGCCCTCCACGTTGAACGAGATGATCACCGTCCCGACCGGGACCATCTCGCCCGCTTCGACGTGCAGTTCGCGGACCGTCCCGTCGACCGGTGCAGGGACCTCCACGAGCGCCTTGTCTGTCTCGACCTCCGCGACCGGCTGGTCCTCGGAAACCGTCTCGCCTTCCTCGACCAGCCACGAAACCAGTTCGCCCTCCGCGACGCCCTCGCCGACGTCCGGCAGTTCGAACTCTCTGACCATGTTAGAACCCCACGGCGTCTCGAATCCCGTCCTCGATGCGCGCCGGCTCGGGCAGGTAGTAGTCCTCGAGCGCGTACAGCGGGAACGGCGTGTCGAAGCCGGTGATGCGCTCGACCGGCGCTTCCTGGTACAGGAGCGCTTCCTCCTGGATGGTGGCGGCGATTTCGGCACCGAGACCGCCCGTCTTGGGTGCCTCGTGGACGACCGCCGCCCGGCCGGTCTTCTTGAACGATTCGACGATCGTCTCCTCATCGAGCGGCGACACCGTTCGCAGGTCGACCACCTCGACGTCGATCTCGTCTTCGAGGTTCTCCGCGGCCTCGAGCGTCGGCCGGGTCATCGCGCCCCAGGTGAAGACCGAAATGTCGCTCCCTTCGCGGCGGACGGCGGCCTCGCCGATCGGTACCTCGTAGGATTCGTCCGGCACTTCTTCCCGGAAGGCCCGGTAGATGAGCTTTGGCTCAAGGAAAATAACCGGGTCCGGACTCCGAATGGCGCTAGCCAACAGCCCCTTGGTGTCGTATGGCGTCGAGGGGATGACGACCTTGAGTCCGGGCTGGTGGACGAACATCGCCTCCGTCGACTCGGAGTGGTGTTCCGGCGCGCGGATGCCGCCGCCGTAGGGGGCCCGGATGACCATCGGACACGTATATCGGCCACGGGAGCGCGTCCGCAGGCGCGCCGCGTGCGAGACGATCTGATCGAACGCGGGGTAGATAAAGCCCAGGAACTGCATCTCGGGCACCGGCCGCATGCCGTAGGCGGCCATCCCGATCGCCGTTCCGACGATGCCGGACTCCGCGAGCGGCGTGTCGATGACGCGATTTTCGCCGAACTCGTCGTAGAGCCCTTCGGTCGCGCGGAAGACGCCGCCGTTCTTGCCGACGTCCTCGCCCATGACGACGACGTCGTCGTCGCGTTCCATCTCCGTGTGCAATCCGTCCCGTACCGCCTGTACCAGCGTGAGGTTCTCTGATCCTGATTCTGCAGCCATGTTATCCCTCTAGTAACGCGTCGTCACCGTAATCCTCCCGGATCGATTCGAAGTACTCGAGCTGTTGCTGTAACCGTTTGGGCATCCCTTCGTACACGTGTGCGAAGATTTCCTCCGGCTCGGGTCGTTCGACGGATTCGGCCGAGTCGACGGCGTCGGCGACCGTCTCCTCGATCCGGGATTCGATCGCGTCGACCCGTTCCTCGTAGAGGATCCCGTTCGACCGCAGATACGTCTCGAGGCGCGGGATGGGATCCTTCTGTTTCCAGCGTTCGACCTCGTCGTCGTCCCGGTAGACTGACGGGTCGTCGGCGGTGGTGTGAGCACCGAACCGGTACTGGACCGCTTCGATCAGCGTCGGCCGCAGTTCGTCCTCGTCGGGGTCTTTCGCCTTTTCGACGGCCTCCCTGGTGACTTTGTACACCGCCAGCGGGTCCATTCCGTCGACCTGCACGCCCTCGAATCCGTAGGCGGTGGCCTTCTGTGCGAGGGTCGCACTGGCCGTCTGGCGCTCGCGGGGCACCGAGATGGCCCACTGGTTGTTGTTACAGAAGAAGACGTTCGGGGTGTCGAAGACGCCCGCGAAGTTCAGGCCCTCGTGGAAGTCACCCTCGGAAGTCGCCCCGTCGCCGAAGTAACAGATGAAGGCCCTGTCCTCGTCGCGGAGTTTCGAGGCCCAGGCCGCACCGGTCGCGTGGGGGATCTGCGTCGCGATGGGGACGGCGACCGAGAAGATGTTGACGTCCTCGGGCACGTAGTTGCCCTGCTCGTGGCCCATCCAGTACAGCAGGGTTCGCTCGAGGGAGAGTCCGCGAACCAGCCCGACGCCGTGTTCGCGGTAACTGGGGAAGACCCAGTCCTCCGCGTCGAGCGCGTGGGCGCTGCCGACCTGTGCGCCCTCCTGTCCCGACAGCGGCGGATAGGTGCCCATCCGCCCCTGGCGCTGGAGGCTGACGGCCCGCTCGTCGAACCGGCGCACGAGCCGCATCTGTTCGTACATCTCGACGAGCCGGTCTTCGGAGAGGTCCGGCACGTCGGCACCCTCTCGAACCCGACCCGCCTCGTCGAGTACCTGTACTCGTTCACGGGGATCGCGCTGTAGCGTACTCACGGGAAGACCCACCTGTACATACTCGGGGTAACTATCGCTCAAGGTAAAGGAGTTTCCCAAATAGTTTACTATCAATGAGATTCTTGCCAAGCAGTCGGGAACCCACTGTACGATAGCGTACGGACCTGGACAGGAATGAGTGAAACTGACTGTTTCTATTTGTTTGTCTAATTCCGGGCGCTAAATCGACGCGGAGACTGGACAAAAGTGAAGTTCGATGACATTCAGTCGACGGCGGACACGGAAGATCGAGAGGACACGCCGCCGTTGTTGCCATAGGGACCAGCTTCGGGACACATTTCGGTCACGACAGCGATAGCGGATCACGCTATGGCGTCCCGCTCGAGGAGAGGAGCGGTCGAGTACTCGACTCCAGTCAGACCCAGCCTCGCTCGCGGAACCAGGCACGGAAGCGCATGAGATACGCCCAGTAGTACACGAGTAGAACGATACTGCCAACGAGAAGCAAAAGCTGCGTGCGTGCTGTTGCCCAGACCGAACTGTATTTTCCAGCACCCCAGTTGATTTGTTCGGCGAAAGCGGGATGAAGTGCGACGAGTGCATCGCCGAGTACGAACCGGAACAAGAGCGCGAGTCCGATAATCGTCACCGACGCCGGGATAAAAAAGGAGATGAGCAACTCGTTCCGGAGTTTTTCCTCGTCGTCCTGATCGTAGATGGGATACTTCGGTTCGCGCATGGGGACTATTCCATTACCGGATATCTATAACATTTTCCGAGAATAGAAGAGATAGTAGGATTGGCCTTGGTTCGATAAGATCCGGGACAGGAAAGATAGGTAACCGAAAGAATAGTTAATTATGACAATAACAGCACTGTCGATGGTTTCGAACGTCTATCAGGGGTTTTGTCCGTTCCGTCGGTACCACCGTGTCGTTCACTGGGTGGGATATCTCTCCGGGTTCGGCGTCTGGATCTGTTGCTATCTGATCGCCGGGTTCATCATTCCATCAGTCGGTGTCGTCTCCGTGGCAGTCACGACCGTAGTCGCATCCGTACCAACTGGAATCTACATGGGACTACTCTACAGTCGGGCCGTCGGGAGTCCATGGGGAAACATGTTACTCCCGATAGGTGTTCCGGTAATGACCCCAGAGTTGCTGTTGACTCGTCCGTTTCCGGGGACAGCGATGCCCGAAAGCGATTACGGTACCCTCGTGATTATCGGCGGCGGGATGATCGGGGGAACACTCGTTGCACTCCGAACGATCCAGAACAAGTACGCGACGATGGACGACGTGTTCGCGTGGGAACAAACAGTCATGCCCTACAGCGTCCGTGTCGTCGACGACGATTGGGTCGCGAAACAGCCGTCGTACGACCGCGAGTACAAAACTGATCGACCGCTCCTCGATCCACGCAGTACAGAGTTGTACGACCTCCATTTCGACTTCAAAAAGAGTCTGTTCGGAATGGTCGTCGCTGCACCCGCGGTCGCCGCGAGTTTATACGGATCAGCGACGTACGATGACCTCGCATTCGAAGTGGCAATGATGTTTGCGTTCCTCTATCTGTTCCACAACTCACTGCAGGTGGACCAGCGAGATACCGAGCGTTCGACAGGCGTCACGACCCAGCAGTGACCCCCTCTTGGCGCTGGTGGCAGACGCAGCACTCTCGAGGTGATCCCCCGCAGATCACAGTGGGTGTGAGGAATGGGTTGTGACACGGTTTCACAGTACAGGAATCCGAGATTCGTGTCGGCGATGAAACGTCCCGTCTCGTACTCGTCTACCTGATCGCAGCGGGAACCGTTTGCTGCACTGAATGGCTGGATTCCAGCCGATTACCGAATTGAGAATCGACGTTCCTATTCGGTCTCTTGCTCGTTTCGAGTCTCCTCGAAGAAGGCTGGCGGAAAATGCTCTCGATTCCAGTCGTCGATCCGCCCGGGGCCGAGTATGCCGAACCACACGAGCAGACAGCCAAAGGCGGAAAAGAACGCGGGGCAGGTGAGCGCAAGGACCACGCTAGCCGTGTAGAGACGATCGATTTGGATGTCTCCGGCGAGAACCATTCCACCTCCGAAGAGAAATGGCCAGCCCGCACTCAGTATGAGATTCAAGACGGGGCCGCCGAGTGCGCGAGTGAATGCGATGCCGAGAACGAGTCCACAGAGTGCGCCGCCAGCAGAAATCGCTGTCACTGTGCCACCGCCACCGAGCGAGACGTATCCAACTATCCAGGCCACACCTGCATAAACATCGCTGCAAAGTGCGAGAGTGTGGATCCCCCCTCGAACAGGGAGAGTATCCCTGAAACCGTCTGTGGCACGGTTATTTCATACTCGGGCTTAAATTTCGGCATCGGGCGAGAGGTTGAATATTTTCACTGATAGCTTTTGTGTCACTGGCCAATAGTGCACCATCGGCCGCAATGAGTCTGTTTTTGCCATTTACGCCCTCCAGTACCGGCTCTTCCTTTTCCACGATAGTCAGGCTGACTAGCTTTCTTCTCGATGCGGGCACGTAGTCTAGCAAGTCGTTTCTGTAGCTTTCGGATTCGACGACCGAAAAGATCGTGTACTCTAGCAATAACAGCACTGTCGATGGTTTCGAACGTCTATCAGGGGTTTTGTCCGTTCCGTCGGTACCACCGGGTCGTTCACTGGGCGGGATACCTCTCCGGGTTCGGCGTCTGGATCTGTTGCTATCTAGTCGCCGGGTTCGTTGTTCCTTCGGTCGGTCTCATCTCCGTTGCAGTCACTACCGCAGTTGCGGCCGTCCCGACTGGGATCTACATGGGGCTGCTCTACAGTCGGGCTGTCGGGAGTCCGTGGGGGAACATATTGTTCCCGACGGCTGTACCGCTACTGATCCCAGGGCTGTTTCTCACTCACCCGTTCCCGGGGACGACGATGCCCGAGAGCTGGTTTGGAACACATATTACTGTCGCCGGTGGGATGATCGTAGGGTTAGCCGTCGTACACAGGACGATCCAGAACGGATACGCGAAGATGGACGACATCCTCGCGTGGGAGCGAACCGTCATGCCCCACAGCGTCCGTGTCGTCGACGACGAGTGGCTCGCCGAACAACCGGCGTACGACCGCGAGTACAAAACTGTCCGACCGGTCCTCAATCCTCGCATTACAGCGTGGTACGACGTCAGCTTCGATCTCAAAGGCGGCCTGTTCGGGATGGTCCTCGCTGCGCCCGCGGTCGCGCTCGGTGCGTACGGAGTAGCGACGTACGATGACGTCGCATTCAACGTGGCGATGACGGTCGCGCTCTGCTATCTGCTTCACAACACCCACCAGATCGATCGACAGGATACCGAGGCTCACCGAACGGGTTGAAGCAACACTGGCCCCTTTGAACGACCCAGCGATCTCGAGGGAATATCTCACAAATAACGGCTGACAGGTAGTCGAAGTCGGCGCGAGGAATGCACCATGACCCGCTCGCACAGTAAAATCCTAGACACTCTTTGATAACGGAACGCCACGTCTCGGATTCGTCCGACTGATCGGAGCGCTGGAAGCTGTACTGGCTAACGAGGACCCCAGCCAATCACCGAATCGAAAGCTGACAGTTTCTATTCGGCATCTGGCGTGTTCTCAGTTTCCTCGAGGAAGGCTGGCGGGTGTGTCTGTCGAGCCCAGTCGTCAGCACGACTAGAACCGAGGATAGTGAACCACACGAGCATACAGCCGACGGTCGAAAAGAGCGCAGGCCAGAGAAGCGCGACTCCCATACTAAATGCGTCTAAACGCTCGATCTGAGCGTTTTCGACAATGATGATGGCACCCAAAAAAAGGGACGGCCAGACGAGACTCATCATGAGATTTAATCCGGGTCCGCCAAGTGCCCGAGTAAAGGCGATACCGAGAACGAGCCCACAGAGGGTACCGCCAGCAGCGAGAGCAAGCAGTGTCCCGCCACCGCCGAACGAGATGTATCCGACTAGCCAGGCTCCACCGGCAGCGAATAGTACTGCCATGTGCAAGAGTGTCGAGCCACCCCTGAACAGCGAACTTGCTCCTTTAATTGTCTGCGGGAAGACAACTTTGCGCCGGGATTTAGATTTCGGCATTGAGTGAGTGATTGAATGTTTCATTAATAGTTTTTATGTCATAGAATATGACACATCATCAGCTTCAGTGAGTTGCTGTTTCTGCCGTTTCGTTTCCCCGTTCGTCTGTGAGACGTAACACTGGTCAGTCCGACGCGCTCGCCTCGTCCGGACCGGTACGTGCTTCCCGTCTGGCCTCCGTAACGCTCTTGCCCTCGCGCAGGACCGCATCGACGAACAGCTCGCCGGCCTTGTACGACGATCGCACCATCGGCCCGCTGGCACAGTAGAGGAACCCTAACTCCTCTTCGGCGACCCGTCGCCACGTCTCGTACTTGTCCGGCGGGTCGTAGCGCTGGACCTTGAGGTGGTCCCGCGACGGCCGCAGGTACTGCCCCAGCGTGACGATGTCGACGCCGCGCTCGCGGCAGTCGGCCAGCGTCTGGTAGACCTCGTGGTCGTACTCGCCGTGGCCGAGCATAACCGAGGTCTTGGTGTAAATGTCGCTTTCCCGATCGACCTGCTCGAGCACCGAGAGGCTCTGGTCGTAGCCGGCACGGCGGTCCCGGACGGGGAATTGAAGCCGTTCGACGGTCTCGACGTTGTGGGCGATCACGTCCGGATCGGCGTCGATGATTTTCCGGACGAGTCGTTCTTCGCCCTGAAAGTCGGGAATGAGGACCTCGACGAGAATGCCCGGGTGTCTGTCCTTGATTTCGCGGATCGTTTCCGCGAAGTGGCCCGCACCCTGGTCGGGCAGGTCGTCCCGGTCGACGCTCGTCAGGACGACGTAATCGAGCCCGATCTCGGCGACTGCGTCGGCGACGTTCGCCGGCTCGTCGGGGTCGAGCGCCTCCATGCCGCCGGTCCGGACGTCACAGAAGTTACACGCTCGAGAGCACCGATCGCCCATCAGCATGAACGTGGCCGTGCCGCCGTCGCCATCACCCGTGCCGGCACCACCGGACCAGCATTCGCCCAGATTCGGGCAGTTGGCCTCTTCGCAGACGGTGTGTAGGTTCCGGTCGCGCAGCGTCTCTCGAATGTCGGTGAACTCCTGGCCCGACGGCGGCCGCATCTTCAGCCAGTCGGGCTTGCGCGCGCGGCTCATACGCGTCTCGTCGGGCCGCGCAGTGAAAAACCGTGGTGGTCCCCGGCTCGCCTCGCAGTAGCGACAGCGGGACGAGCCATTGGAACGGCCGAAAAACACCCTCATCGCGGATAACCGGCCCATTCTCCCGATAGCTTTACGGACGGGAACGGAATAGGCTGGGCCGATGGCCCTCGGCTCGACCCCCGATTGGTTTCACATCAGCGACGACGAGGACGTCGTCTGGGAGAGCCGTCCCCACCCGGTTACGATGGGGAGTGGCTTACCGATCGGGATCGGACTCGCGCTCGCCGGCTTCGTCGTCGCCGGCTGGAGCGGGACGGACGGCGTCGGCCCGCTGACGATCTTCGGCGTCCTCGTGACGGTCGCCGGCGGAATCGTCGCGTTCGCCCGCTATCTCGTCTGGACGAACACTCGCTACGTCATCACCACCTCGGAGCTCTACAAGAAACGGGGGATCGTTTCGAGGGACGTCACCCAGTTTCGCCTCGAGCGCGTCCAGAACATCAGCCTGTCCCAGTCCGGGATCGGCCGCCTGCTGGGGTACGGCGATCTGACCGTCTACACCGCCGGGTCGGGCGATCCCGAACTGGTCTTCCAGCGCGTTCCCAAGCCCGATCGAGCCAGCAGCCGACTCAGCGACCAGCTCGAGAGCGTCGCGACCGACGAAACTGCCGTCTGATCTATCAGTTCCGAAATCGGCTCCTCACCCCGCCGAACGAACCACTCGAGGGCGAATCGGTTCTCAAACGGGTTGCGCAGGGTTAAACCACAAGACCCATTATATCAACACACTTCTAGAGTCTCTACAATGTCTTCACAGCTGGCAACGTCCGAAGAGAGCGCGGTACCGGGTGCCTCGAGAGTCGCGGCGAGTGCGGGGCTCGGCGTCTTCGCAGCCATGATCGGGTACCTACTTACGTATCTACTGATCGGTGCCGAGGTTCGTCGGAACTCCGACGGCGACGTCGCCGATTGGAAGGGCGTCGCGTGGTACTTTTACGAAGCCCACCTGGTCGATATCGAGGTCACCAGTCAGGTCGGCTCGTTCGGTGGAACGCGTCTCCTCAACCTCATCGCCGAGTCGAGCAGCGCAAGCGCCGACGTGTTGTACGTGCTTCCGCCGCTGGTGTTGATCGCAGTCGGTGTGTTCCTGGCCGTGCGATGGGACGTTACTGATCTCGGCGACGCTGTCATGGCCGGTGCGCCGGTAACGATTGGGTACGCCGTGGTTATCGGCCTCGGTGCGGTCGTCACCGAAGCGAACACCCAGGGGTCCGCGTTCGGGATCGATGCGAGTACTTCGGCCGGGCCGACGCTCCAGACCGCGATCGGGCTCGCCGGAATCCTCTATCCGCTGGTGTTCGCCACCGTTGGAGCTGTGATTACCGCCGTCGTTGTCAACCGACGATAGCTACTACGACTCGAAGGAAACGCCTTTGACTCGGCACTTCCCCTTTCCGTGTGATGGAGGTCGCCGAGGTTCTCCCCGAATTCGCCGACGCCTTCGCCTTCGAGGAGTTCAACCGGATGCAACGCGAGGCACTGCCCGCATTACTCGAGTCCGAGGACAACGTGGTCGCGAGCGCGCCGACCGCCTCGGGGAAGACGGCGCTCGCGGAACTGGCGATCTGTAAGTCGCTCGCCGAGGGGGGCACCGCGCTCTTTATCGCCCCGATGCGAGCGCTCACGAACGAGAAGGAAGACGACTGGGACCGCTTCGAGGACCTGGACTATTCGGTCTACGTCGTCACCGGCGAGCGCGACCTGAACCCGCGCCGCGCGCGCCGGGCGGACATCCTCGTGATGACCCCCGAGAAGCTCGACTCGGCGACCCGCAAACACGATTCGCGACGGTACGACTTCGTCACCGATATCGACGTCTGCGTCATCGACGAGGTTCACCTGCTGGACGCGGATCGGCGCGGATCGGTGCTCGAGGTGACGATCTCCCGCCTGCGACGGCTCTGTGACCCCCGGATCGTCGCGCTCTCGGCGACGATGCCCAATATCGACGACGTCGCGGCGTGGCTGGACGCCCCCGAGGAGACGACCTTCGAGTTCGGCGAGGAGTATCGGCCGGTCGAACTCAACGCCGGCGTCAGGACCTACACCCACGGCGACAACTCCTTCGCCGACAAGTACCGCCGCCTCTACCGGGCGCTGGACCTCGCGGAACCGCACCTCCGGGAGGACGGCCAGTCGCTCGTCTTCGTCTCCTCCCGACAGGACACCGTCCAGGCGGCCAAGAAGGCCCGCGACGAGATCGCCGAGCGCGACATCCCGATGGGCGCTCGCGGCGACTACGATTTCCACACCGAATCGAAAGACGAGATCGACCATGCCACGCTCCGCAAGTCGGTGCTCGACGGCGTCGCCTTCCACCACGCGGGGCTCTCGAAGAACGACCGCGACCTCGTCGAGGAGTGGTTCAAAGAGGGCCACATCGAACTGCTGTTCTCGACCTCGACGCTGGCCTGGGGCGTCAACCTCCCCGCTCGCTGCGTCGTGATCCGGGACACGAAGCACCACGACCCGCTCGAGGGCGAAGTCGACATGAGCCCCCTCGACGTGCTCCAGATGCTCGGCCGGGCCGGCCGGCCGGGCTACGACGACGTTGGCTACGGCTGGGTCGTCTGCGACAACGCCGAGGCGGACAAGTACCGGCGACTGCTCCGCGACGGGAAAGAGATCGAGTCCCGGCTGGCCGAGAGTCTCGAGACCCACCTCAACGCCGAGATCGCGATGGGGACGATCACCGATCTCGAGGACGTGATGGACTGGCTCGAGACGACCTTCTACTACGTTCGCGGCCAGTCCAAACCCGACGAGTACGATTTCCCGAATCTCCGACAGCGGGTCCGTGACTGTCTCGAGGGGCTGGTCGAACGGGGCTTCGTCGAAACGGGCGAGGACCTCTCGATCGAGGCGACGCCGCGGGGCGTGTTGACCTCGAAGTACTATCTCAGGCTCGATACCGCAGCCCGGTTCGCGGCCCTGTGCGACCGCGTCGAGAGCGAGGGCGACGACGGCGACGCCGGACGGGACGAACTGACGACCGACGACGTGCTGCGAGTAGTCGCGACCGCGGCGGAGTTCGACTCGGTGTCGGCTCGGCAGGACGAACGCGACGCGATCGACGCGGTCCTCGTCGGCGACGAGACGGACGACCTCGAGGCGGGCGAGCGGAAGGTGCTCGCGATCCTCCGGAGTGCGGCCAGCGGGACGACGCCGTCGGAACTCCGGAGCGACGCGTGGGTCATCCGGCAGAACGCGACGCGACTCCTGTCGGCGCTCGGCGCTTTCCTCGACCGGTTCGTCGGCCCCCACGCCGCGAACCTCGCACGTCGGGTCGAGGCCCGCATCGAGAACGGCGTCGCGGAGGACGCGGTCGGACTGACCGCCATCGACGGCGTCGGGGCCGGCCGAGCGAGCAAACTCGCGAAGGAAGGGCTGTCGACCCCCGGCGACGTCGTCGACGCCGGCGTCGCGGGGCTCGTCGACGCTGGACTCTCGGAAGGGGTCGCCGAACGCGTCTACGAGGGCGCACAGTCGCTTCCCGCGATCGAAATCGAGTGGGGCCAGTTCCCCGAGACCGTCGCGACGGGCGAGAACGAGGTCCGTGAAGTCACGGTACGTAACGTCGGCGAACCGGCTCGCGCCGGCATCCGGGTGACGGTCAACGGCGTGGAGATGACGACCACGAATAGCTATTTGCGCGACACGGAGACCGTTCCGGTCGGCGTCTTCGGCGCGGATGCCGAGGCACTCGAGTATACGATCAGCGTGGCGTTCCCCGAGGAGCCGCTGATTCCGATCGAAGCGGGTCGGACGGTTCGGGTTCGGTAGCAGTACCCGTCGATCGCCGTCAGCACAACGACTCAGTTCGTCGAACGTGGCCCGAGGAACGGTGAGGGAGATTTCGCGGGGGCGACGTCGCTACGCGCGCTGATTCTTTGCCACCGAAAGGACGCGGTCGCGGAGTTCCGCGGCCGAATCGACGATCTCGTCCGCGGACGACCGGTCGATATCGCCGTGGGCGTCGATCCGATAGGCGACGACGATCGTCCCCGCTCGAGCAGCCGCCTCGATCCCGTTTTCCGAATCTTCGACGACGATGCACTCCGCCGCCGGAACGCCGAGCTCGTCGGCCGCGTACTCGAAGACGTCGGGGGCCGGCTTGCTCGCCGCGTCGATGTCGTCGGCGCTGATGACGCGATCGAACGTTCCCTCGAGATCGAAGCGCTCGAGGACCATGCCGATCCAGTCGTGGGGCGAGGAAGAGACGAGCGCCGTCGGGACGCCGCGATCGTCCAGTTCGGCGAGAAGTTCGTGGAGTCCGTCGAGCAAGTCCGCACGTTCGGTGTAGATCTCCTCCGCAGCCTCGTTGAATCGCCGGACGAACTCCTCGCGGGTGATCGCGGCTCCGTACGTCTCCTCGAGGTAGTCGTAGATTTCGCGGAAGTTCATCCCGCTCGTCTCGGCGACGGCGACGTCTTCGTCGGGGACGGTCGCGGGAAGGATCTCCTCGCGCTGGAATTCCACCCAGTAGTCCTCGCTGTCGACCAGGACGCCGTCCATGTCGAATAGTACAGCGGTCATGTACGGCGGCGTATTCGACGGCGCCGTATAGCCGTTTGGCAGGCGCCCGGGTCGGTCGCCCCTCAGCTGACGACCTCGCCGCGCCGTTCGTGTTCCATCTCCGTCTCGACCGACGCTGCGATCTCCGCACCGAACTCGCGCTCGAGCAGCCACAGCGCCAGATCGATCCCCGCGGTAACGCCGCCCGCGGTGAGTACGTCGCCGTCGTCCACCACGCGCGCATCGGACCGAGTCGTCGCGAAGGCCTCGAGATCGTCCATCGCGACGGCGTGGGTGGTCGCGGGCCGTCCCTCGAGCACGCCCGCGTCGGCGAGGACCATCGCACCGGTACAGACTGAAGCGATCGTCGCGCTGTTCGCGAACCGTTCGGCGACGGCGTCCGCGAGGGCGCCGTCGTTTACTACGGCCCGGACGCCGCCGTCCTCGGTCGTCCAGCCGCCTCCGGGAACGATCAGGATGTCCGGCTCGCCGAGGGGTCCGTCCGGTTCGACCCGGAGGCCGTGACTCGCCGTCACCAGATCGGTCGGCTCGAGCGTGACCAGCCGCGTCTCGAGCGACGCACCGGCTCGGGCGCCGTTCTCGAGGACCTCGTAGGGGCCGATCGCGTCGAGTTCGTCGAAGCCGTCGAACAGCACGATTTCGGCGGTCGTCGTGTCCATACTGGACGACTCTCGCCGGTGGAGAAATCCGTTGTGCTCGCGCCGGATCGTGAAACGGGCCGTCGGCCTCGCGGTACCCTGTGACGACGCGCGCGCCGCGTTGGTTCGGTCGGAGACGTCGCCCGGCCCGTTTCACTAACCGACAGCCAGGGGACCCGTTCGATCCCCGTTGAACGGGACACAAACCGACGAAAACGACCGTCAAATAGATTCAAACGTGCGAAAACCGGGTTCACGGCATCCCCCCTTCAAGACCATCCGGCCACCGAGAGTCGGATGCAAGCTATGAACCGAACAACGCTCATCGCAGTCGCGCTCGCTGCACTGATCGCGGCGACCGGCTTCGCCGCCGCCGCACCCGGAAACGCTCCCGTGTCCGTGGACGCGAACGCGGACAGTCCCGACGAACAGCACGCGAACGAACACAGTCCCGACGAACAGCACGCGAACGAACACGCAGCCGACGATCAGCAGGCCGACGACGATCAGAATCGGAGCGAGAACGGAGCCGCTGCCGCTAACGCTGCTGACGAACGCAACGGACAGGGGCCGAACGTCGACCTCCCTGAGCAAGTCCCCGACCACGTCTCGCAAATTCACGACCGAATCTCGTCGTTCCTGAACGACGACCTCGACGGCTCGCTCGGCGATGCGGTCAGTGACGTGACGCCTGACGACGACGAAAGCGACGAGGCTGACGATACTGACGAAGGCGACGCTGAGGACGAGCAGACTGAGGAAGACGCTGACGATACCGACGGAGACGACACCGACGACGAGCAGACTACCGAAGACGCTGACGATACCGACGAAGACGACACCGACGACGAACAGACCGACGCATAACTGACTCCCATGCCAACACCCGCTCCGTCGATGGCGATCGGTCTCGAGGACCGGCTGCTGGCGTTCGCCGTCAGCCTGCTGGTCGGCGGCGTGGCCCTCCACGCCGCCACCCACGTCGTCGCGGACACCCGCGACTACGCCCACGCGGTGTTGACCGCGCTGCTCGGCGCGCTGGCCTGGGCCGTCCTCGAGTGGGTTCCGTTGCTCGGCGGCGTGCTGGCTGCCATCGCGTGGGTCGCCGTCGTCAAGTGGCGCTACCGGCTCGGCTGGATTCGCTCCGGTGCAGTCGGGATCGCCGCATGGGCGGCCGCCGTGGTCGTCCTCGCGGCCCTCGAGTTGGTCGGGATCGGTTCGGTCTCGGCACTCGGCGTGCCGGGTGCCTGAATCACCTCCCCGTTGACGCACCCCTCCTCGATCCCCCGCTGACGCGTTCCTCGCTGACGCACCCGTCCTCGATCGACGATCCTCCCGGTGCCACCGTCCCCGCTGACGTTCCCCTCCGCAGGATCACTCGTTCTGCGACGGACCGGTAGCGATCGACGGAATGAATGCTATCGTTCTAGGCGTTTCTGTTTTGAGACTGTTTTTGCCGAAATACGCGGACAGTGGCGGGTATTGAACTGACAGAAACGAAATCAACGATGGAAAATCGGACGGATCATCGGCGGGGTATATCAGCCGGTGATGATTGTGGGTAATCGTAATGGATTCAATCGACGACGTCGATCGACGCGATTATCTCAAGCTAGCTAGTGGTGCTGTTGCCGGCAGTACCGTTGGACTCAGTGGCTGTCTCGGCGGGAACGAAGGTAGCGACGCCGGTACCGGAACGCTCGGGACGCAGATCACCGACCAGCCCGGCGACATCGCCGACTTCGAGTCGTGCGTCGTCACGATCCAGGGGATCTGGATCAAACCGCGTACCGAGGAGGACAGCGACGACGAGGACGACGGGTCTACAGACGACGAGAACGCGACCGAGAACGACAGTGAGACCGACGATCAGAGCGAATCGGACGTCGACGAGGGCGATGGCAGGGAGTACTACGAGTTCGACGAATCACAGGAGGCTGACCTCGTCGACCTACAGGGAGAGAACACGCAGCTCATCGACGAGCGGGAGCTGACGGCACAGGAGTACGAGTACCTGCAGCTGGACGTCACCGACGTCACCGGAGAGCTGAAGGATGGCAGCGAGGCCGAAGTGTCCACGCCCGGAAACGCGCCGCTACAGTTCAAGGAGCGCTTCGAGATTCGAGAGGATCAGCGGACGACGTTCGTCGGCGACTTCACGCCCGTTCGCCAGGGACAGCGAGATCGGTACCTCTTGCAACCGGTCGCCAAAGGAACACGAGTCATCTACGAGGATAGCGAGGACGCTACCAACGACTCCGATGCTGACACCAACGACTCCGAGACCGATACCAACGATTCGGAAGACGGAATGTGATCGCCGTTCAGTTCTCCGGCCGGTAGGAACGGGGAAATCGTCTCGAGGAAGTATGACACAATCTATATCTGTCCGGGAAAGAGAGACGGAGGAAATGGCTCCGTTCACCGGATCACTCGTCGCCTTCCTCGTCGCGCTACTTGTCGGCGGTCTGGCAATTTTCATTAGCGCGAAGCTAGTCGTCGGCGTCGACGACTATTCACACGCAGTCATTACGGGTCTCCTCGGGGCCGTCGCGTGGGCGCTGACCTCCTGGATACCGCTGCTCGGTCCGATCGTCGCACTGATCGCCTGGGTCTGGGTCATCAAGTGGCGCTACCCGGGCGATTGGGGGACAGCCGCAGTCATCGGACTCGTCGCCTGGCTCGCCGCGCTCGGCATCCTCTTCGTTCTCAACAGCGTCCTCGGGCTCGGTGTCGGCGCGTTCGGCGTCCCCGGCGCATAGCGGGCTCCAGTCAAGGGCAGCCGAACGATATTCGGCGCAAATCGAGGAAAACCCAGTCGACCGACTACCCAGTTAATGGGGGCAGGCCGTCACTGATCGATCGTGATGCAGAGACAAACGATACTGACCATCGCGATCGCGGTTACGCTCCTCGTCAGCGCGACGGGCGCTGCGACGGCACAGCCAGCACAGGGACCCCCGGACGACCTGCCGGAGCCGGTGCCGGAGTTCGTCTCCGATATTCTCGGGGCGATAAGCGACTTCGTCGGCGGCACCGTCGACTCGCTGGGTGACGTCGTTCGAGGATTCACCCCCGGTAGTGACGCAGCCGGATCGAACGGATCCGGGCAGTGACGACTGTTTGACTATTTCTGAGAGGACTCGTCGAATATGACGCTATAGTGCCCACACAGCACCATATACGACTTCCGCATGTTTTAAGCGAGGTGGAAAGTACGAATTCGTATGAACGGTCGCGTCCGCTTGACGGCCGTCGTCGCGGTACTCCTCCTCGGAACGGGACCGGTGGGAGCCGCCACCGGGGCCGCGACCACTGCTCAATCACAGTCGAACCCGTTTGCAGTCCAGCAGGACCAGATCGACGCGGACGAGGTCCGAATGGACGTCGCGGTCCAGCCGAACGGAACCGCCGAGTGGACCCTCGAGTTCTGGGTTCACCTGGACGACGACGAGAGCGAGACGGCGTTCGAATCGCTGCAGTCGGACGTCCGAGACGATCCCGACAATTACACGCAGAACTTCGCCGACCGGATGGACGAGACGGTCAGCGCGGCGAGCGACGCGACGGGCCGAGAGATGTCCGCCGACGGATTTACGGTGACGACCGAGCGCCAGTCGCTCGCGCGCGAGTACGGCGTCGTCAGGTACACGTTCCGCTGGGACGGGTTCGCAGCGGTCGACGGCGACGAACTCCGAGCCGGCGACGCCATCGAGGGGATCTACCTCGACGACGGCACGCGGTTGTTGATCGAGTGGCCGGAGGAATACGAACGGACGTCAGTCACGCCCGAGCCGGACGACGAACGGGATCGCGCGGTGATCTGGCGGGGCGGCGAGACCGATTTCGTCTCCGGCGAGCCCCGCGTCGTCGTTACCGCCGGCGGACTCGGGACGGCGACCCTCGCGGGAACCGCGGTCGTCGTCGTGGGACTCGCCGCCGCCGGCGCGTGGTGGTACCGCAACCGCGAGTCGACGGCTGGTCAGACGGCCAGCGGGGAGGACACACCCGCGCCCAGTACCGAATCCGAGCCGACGGACGGATCGGGCACCGCGACGGCGGCCCCGGCGACAGACGGTTCGGCGGCCGTGAGCGCGGCGGGAGCGGCCGATACCGAGCTCCTCAGCAACGAGGAGCAGGTCCTCCAGCTCCTCGAGGATCAGGGCGGCCGGATGAAGCAACAGGCGGTCGTCGAGGAGCTCGGCTGGACCGACGCCAAGACCAGCAAGGTCGTCAGCGGCCTCCGCGAGGACGGTAAACTCGAGTCGTTCCGTCTGGGTCGCGAGAACGTCCTCTCGCTGCCGGACGAGGACGAGGGGGCGAACGAGGTCGACGGTGACGGACCGGCGTGACTCGAGGTGACGGATACCGCATTCGCCGGGGCGGATGGGCGGATCGATCGAAACCGCCGAAACCGACGGACGGCGACGGATCGAAAACGGCGTTGAATGGCGTTAACCGTCGGTGAACCCAAGTCATCGTCTCGAGTATATATTACCCAACGAAGCAATTGACATCCATGAATCGAACCACGTCGATAACGCTGGCAGTAATGCTCGTCGTCGCGATGGTCGCGGTTCCGCTCGCCGCGGCGAGCGTCGCCTCGAACGGAAGCGCACAGGACGATACCGAGTCAGGAAACGAGTCGATCAAACCCGGCGAACAGTTCGCCGCCGCCGTCGGCGTCCAGAACGCCGAGGTCGAGGGCGACGTCTCGGAACGGGCCTTCGGCGTCAGGATCGCGAACGCCGAAACGAACGAGACGAAAGCCGCCGTCGTCGCCGAGCAGTACGAGGAAAGCGAAGCGCGTCTCGCGGAGCTCGAGGACAGACTCGAGGCGTTAAACGAGTCGCGCGAGGCCGGTGAGATCAGCGAGGGCCGCTATCGCGCGGAAGTCGCGAAGACCACCGCCGAGATGCGAACGATCGAGCGACAGGCCGCGACGGCCGAGACGACCGCGGCCGGATTGCCCGACGACGTGCTCGCCGACCGCGGCGTCGACGTCGACTCCATCCGAGCGCTGCGAGACCGCGCCGGTGACCTCGGCGGGCCGGACACGGCGGCGATCGCCCGTTCGATCGCCGGTAACGATGTCGGACAGTCGATGGGCGACGACCGCGCCGCCCACGGACCGGGTGGCGGTGGCAACGAATCCCGGACGGACGGGAACGGAACGAGCGACTAACGACCCGGGACGAGCGGCTAACGGACCGGCCGGCTGCACCGAACCTGACGACGAGTCGTTCGCAGTGCGAGGCGATCGCGGCGCACTTTCGTTTTTTACGGGACGGGATCGTAGCTGGGTGAGATGGTCCACGCGTACGCGATGATCGACACCGCAGCGGGAACCGCCGAAGAGGTGTGTCAGTCCCTTCGCGACGATGCGGGCGTCACAGAGGCACACGTCATCACGGGCGATTTCGACATCATGGTCGAGTTGACCGGCGAGGAGCCCCGCGACATACTCCAGACGGTTACCGAATCCGTTCGACCGCTCGAGGGCGTCGGGGCGACCCGAACGTACCTCTGTATCGACTGACACCGGAGGTCGATCGGATCGTCAGGAAGGGGGAGCAGTTACCGACGGGTCCGTTCGGACGAACGCAATCGGGTGAGAGATCGTGGGACATCACGGGAGTCATGGATACCGGATCGATATCCCGCCGATCGGAGCCGGCTACGGGACGCGATGGACGGGTTCGAATCGCTCGCTTCGAAAGGAGAGCCGTCCGTACACCGACAGCGGGTGACGTCTCGAGGGACGATATGACGGCGATCGAATCAAATCGGACGCCGACCGGGTCGGGTGGGTGGGTAATCGACGGATCGAGCTCCGACCCACCGTCGCGTACCGGCAGCTCCTCGACGGTGTGGTGACCGATCGAGGTTCACTTCTAGCGAGCCCGTATCAGCACGAATTTTGAGACACCAATTGGGACCCATAGAACCGTTATACCCGGGTAAATGCGGTCAAATCGGCGAAACTCGTCGCTATCAACTATCCGGATTAAGTGATTGTCCGAGGAGGACCAGATGCGATGAACGGAACGAAACTACTCACGGCGGCGATGGCGGCGCTGGTGTTGGTCGGCGGCCTGACCGCCGTCGGCGCGGCGACGCCCGCGGACGTATCGAACGCGAACAGCGGCGAAGCGGAGGCGACGAACGCGAGCGAGGCGGACGACGACACGGCCGAGACAACCAACGCGAGCGAGAACGCGGACACCGCTGACGATCGGGCTGGTACCGTCGGACCGGCTGACGGGCTGCCCGAACGGATGCCCGATCACGTGAGCGAGATTCACGACACGATCGAGTCGTTCCTCGACGGATCGATCGATTCCCTCGGCGAGTCGGTGAGCGACCTCCGATCCGACGATAGCGGCGAAGAGACCAGTGACGATGAAAACGGCGGAGACGGCGACGCTGCAGCCCATAGCAGCTAACACACGGAAACGGACATCTCGTACCGGACGAAGATCGAATCCAGATCACACGGATTCAAATCCATGACAGAACTCAATCGACGGACGTATCTCAAATCGGCAGGCATCGCAACGGTAGGAACGATCGGACTGGCTGGCTGTACCGGCGCGAACGCAGCGACCGGGACGCTCGCGACGCAGGTCACGGACCAGCCGGGAGACATCGCTGACTTCGAGTCGTGCATCGTCACGATCCAGGGAATCTGGGTCAAACCGAGCGGCGACGGCAGCGATGGCGAAGACGCGGAGGCAACGGACAACGAAACGGACGACCAGCAAGACGGGAACGAAACCGACGATCAGCAGGACGGGAACGAGACGGTCGACGAGCAGGACGAAAGCGACGTCGACGAAAGCGACGGGCGCGAGTACCACGAGTTCGACGAGCCCCAGGAAGCGGACCTCGTGCAACTGCAGAACGGGAACACCCAGCTGGTCGACGAACGCGAACTCGAGGCCGGGGCCTACGAGTTCCTCCAGCTCGACGTGACGGGCGTCGAGGGCGTGCTCGAGGACGGCGGGCAGGCCGAGGTCGGGACGCCCGGGAACGCACCGCTCCAGTTCAAGCACCGGTTCGAGATCCGCGAGGACCAGACGACGACCTTCGTAGGAGACTTCACGCCCGTTCACCGAGGCCAGACCGAACAGTACCTCCTCCAGCCCGTCGCGAACGGAACGCAGGTCGAGTACGAGGACACGACGCAGGATGACGGGTAGCGCAGCGGTGCTGTTCGCCGGCCCGATCAGCTCGCCGTTGATGCTCGTCGTGGCGGCGATCCTGGTGGTCCTCGTCCTGGTGTTCGGCCGGGGCCTGTTGGCGCTGACGTGGCGGGTCGTTCTCAACGCCCTCGCCATCGTCCTCGCCCTCTGGATACTCGCTGCGCTCGGGATCGGCCCGTTTTGAGCCGCAGCGATTCTGAAAACGCGTTCCGGTCGACGACAGTAAGCCAAACGAGTTCCAGTACCGCGTGATCGGCCAGCTGTTTTTGCGACCGGATTCGAGCGATCGATACCGAGCCACCGGTTACTCGTCCGCGGGTTTAAGTACGAAACCGCGGCCAACGACCCCATGATCGACGACTCGATCCGCGTTCTTGCGGGCGACTGCACCGTTATTGCCGAAGATACCGACCGCGAGGAGTACCGCGGCCGAGTGACCACGATCGTCAAACCAGACAACACCGTCCTCGTCCACGACATCGATGGCTACCAGCCCGTCGCGTGGCTGACGCGGGCCGATAGCGTCTCGAGCGACCGACAGGACGGCTTCACGCTCGTCGCGAAGAAAGACACCCAGACGCTGCGGATCGCCGCCCATGAACGGGACGGGTTCGCACACTATCCCTCCTCGGCGGCCGGAACGCCCGTCGGTACGTGTCCCGACTGCGGGGGCGCGCTCGTCCGCTCGAGCGGCGTTCACTGCGTCGGCTGTGGCGACCGCTACGGCGTGCCGGCGGACGCGACGGTCCGGGACGAACACTGCGATTGCGACTGCGGGCTCCCGAAGATGCGCGTCGAGCGCGGCCTCGCGTTCAACGTCTGCCTCGATAGGGGCTGTGAGTCCCTCGACGCGGCGGTCAAACAGGTGTTCGACCGCGAGTGGGCGTGCCCGGAACCGAACTGCGACGGCGACCTTCGGATCCTCCGCCGCGGCGGCCTCATCGCCGGCTGCGAGCACTACCCCGACTGCGACACCGGCTTCGCCGTCCCCGCCGGCGTCGTCGACGGCGAGTGCGACTGCGGGCTCCCGACCTTCGAAACACGGAGTGGTATCCGCTGTCTCGACGCGACCTGCGATCGGGCACTCGAGGGGGCGCTCGAGGCCGAATCGACGGCCGACGACTGAACGAACCGCCGTGTCTAAACGTGGTGACTGCCACCCCGCGAGAGCATCCCGACCAGCCGGCGTTGCGGTGGGTGGGACTGAAAGGGGCTGACTCGGTCCGGGACGCCGGACGACGCAAGGACCGCAACCGAACGAAGTGAGGTGAGGACCACAGCGAGTCCTGCGACCGGAGCGAGTCAGGGGCTTTCAAGGTGTTCGAATCGGAGACAATTCAGAATCCGATCACGGTTCTCGGATCGGATATCACCGAAGCGATAGTTCAATGATAACGTACGGCACTCCCGAATAAGAATCGATCCGCAGCCACTTAGTGCCGGCCGGCAAAGCCACGGGTATGTCACTCGAGGGGCGGTTCGACGCGGACGAGGGTCTCGTCCGCGTGGGCAGCGACGCTCGCCAGCGGTATCACGACTCGCGGGGCTACGGCTATCCGCTCGAGGGGAACGAGATCGCCCTCGCGCCAGTCGAGGCGGCGCACCTGCTCTATCGCGGTGATCTCGAGGTGGTTACCGACGCGGCGAGCGGCGACCGACTGGGGTTCCGCGAGTTCATCGCACGCGAACCCGGCGACGATTTCGGCGTCCGGTTCCTCGTCTACGCAGACCTGCGCTCGCGGGGCTTTTACCTCTCGCCGGCCGCGGAGCCGTGGGTACCGAACCCGCCCGGCGGCGAGGCCGACTTCGCGGTCTTTCCGCGGGGGAAGGGACCGCGCGACGGCGAAATCGCCTACGCGTTGCGGGTCATCGGCGAGCGGACCGACATTCCCGCCGCCGAGCTCGCCGAGGGCGTGCTGGCCGTCGTCGACGAAGAGAGCGAGATCACCTACTTCGAGGTCGATCGCCGGGATCCGACCGGCACGTCAGGTGCTGACACCGCACTGCCCGAGGGCTGCGAGGCCGACCTCCTCGCCGATCGCGTCGTCGTCTGGGAACCGCCCCTCGACCTCTACGAGCGGACGTTCTACGGGCAACCGCTCGAGGGACGGGAGTACGACGAGCCGACGCTGCAGTGTTCGCTGCTCGAAGCGACGTACCTCGCCGAGCGGGGCGCGATCGACCTCGAATCGTCGACGGTTTGTGCGCGCGGTCGCGAGGTCGAGGGCGAGCGCTTCGATCGGCGGCTGACCGTCTACACGGAACTCCGAGAACGCGGCGTCGTCCCCAAAACGGGCTACAAGTTCGGCGCGGACTTCCGGACCTACGCCGACGTGGAGTCCGTCGAGAACCTCGGCCACTCCGAGCTGCTCGTTCGCGTGCATCCGGCGGAGTACGTCTTCGAACCGCGGGATCTGGCGCTTGACGTCCGGCTCGCCCACGGCGTCCGGAAGACGATGGTGTTCGCGCTCGTCGGTGACGGGTCGGACCGGAGCGAAGGAATCGAGTGGTGGTCGCTCGAGCGCCTGACGCCGTAGCGAACCAGTGTTACACGCGAACTGGTAGTCCGACTGAAATTTATTTATCCACAACGGAAACGTAAAAGTTCCGACCGGAGAGTGTGAGCGTATGCAACTCGAGGTGATCGGCGTCGGGGGGGCGGGTTGTCGAATCGCCGATGCGATCAGAGCCGCGGAGCCGGCGGAACACTCGTTTCTCACCGACGTGTTCGCGTTCGATACCGACGAATCGGATCTGGAGCGCGTCGTCGTTCCCGAATCGCATCGCCACCGGTACGGTGGGGGAACCGGACTCGAAGATGGGGACGATCTCGAGGGGAACTTCGAACAGGGATTCGAGATCGGTCGGGCGGCGTCCGACGAGCTCCTGGCAGTACTGGATCGCGGGACGCCGTCCGCTGCCGACGCGTTTCTCGTCGCCGTCGGTCTCGGCGGTGCAACGGGCGGCGGAACGGCACCGGCGCTCGTCACCGCACTACAGCGACAGTACGACGTCCCGGTGTACGTCCTCGCGACGCTCCCGGCCGACCGGGAGTTCGATCCCGACGCCGACACGGCCGGAACCGGACCGCACGCGGGGACGACCGCGAGGAACGACGGCAGCGGGGTCCCGCGACCGAACGCCGCGACGAACGCGATCATCGCGCTCGACCGACTCGACGGGCTCGCGAACGCGATCATCCTCTTCGACAACGAGGCGTGGCTTCAGCCCGGCGAGACGGTCGCCGACGCCCGCAACCGCTGTAATCGGGAGCTGGCGGCGCGAGTGGGAGCCATCTTCGCCGGCGGGGGAGCCGGATCGGGCGAGACGACCGCCCAGAACGTCGTCGACGCGGCCGATATCAACCGGATCCTCGGCAACGAATCAGCCATCGTCACACTCGGGTACGGAGACCAGGACGCCGACACGGGCGGCTCGCGGTTCGGCCTCGGCCTCGTCTCCTCGGAGCCGGACGTCGACACGGGTGAGGCAGTCAGCGCCATCGAAACCGTCGTCCAGAAGGGGATTCGCGGCAAGCTCACCCTCCAGTGCGACCCCGAGACGGCCGAGCGCGGGCTGTTGATCGTCGGCGGCCCCCCGGCGTGGCTCAACCGCCGGGCGATCGCGGAGGGGCGCGGGACGCTCGAGTCGACCGTGGGTGAGAACGGCGTCCTCGGCGGCGATGCGCCGCGACCCGACGGTGAGTCGGTCTTCGCGGCGGTGGTACTGGCCGACGTCGAGTCCGATCGAGTCGCGGAACTGCGGGCGGCAGCAGACGCGGCGCGGTAGTGCGGGCTCGTACTACGCGTCGAACTCCTCAAGGAACCGCTTTCCTAACACGACCTCCGTTCCGGCGAGCCCGACCGAACAGAACAGCGTGAGATCGTTCTCGTCCGTGCGGCCCTGGTCCGGATTCTCGAGCACGTCGGCGAGTTCGACCATCCGCTCGCGGTCCTCGCCCGACGCGACGTACGGCCGGTCGTAGGCGTCGACCTGCGGCAGCGAGTCGGTCGCGACGACGTCGGCGCGGTCGACGACCGCGAGCGGGAGTTCGTGGCCGTCTTCGAACCGCGGCCCGATCGTCGTGACGTGGGTCCCCGGCTCGAGCCAGTCGGGATCGAACACCGGGTCCTCGCTGTTCGTCGCACAAACGAGCGCGTCGGCCTCTCGGACGACCGGTTCGGGGTCGTCGACCGCGCGGACGGCGGAGTCGACGTCGGCATCGACCGTTTCTGCGAAGGACGCGCGGCTCTCGGCGGTCGGACTATACACCAGCACCTCCGCGAAGTCCCGAGCGGCACACGCCGCGCCGACCTGCGCTCGAGCCTGGAACCCCGACCCGAGAATGCCGAGCGTCTCGCTGTCCGCGCGTGCGAGGCAGTCGATCGCGACGCCGCCGATCCCACCGGTCCGGAGGCCGCCGATCGCGTAACCGGCGAATAACCCCTCGAACGTCCCGGTGCCCGCGTCGAAGACCGCGACCAGTTCCGTGTGGCCGTCGCCGTCATCGGGGTGCGTTTCGTAGACCCGAAACCCCGCCGCGCTGGTCGGCCCGGTGGCCGCCCCCGCAGTGAAGACCAGGTCCCCCTCGCCGGCGCCGACGCGCCAGCGCGGCGGGGCCTCAAGCGTTCCCGCGGCCCGTTCCGCGAAGGCGTCGCGCATGGCGTCGACGACCATTCCGTAGTCGAACTGCGAGTAGACGTCGCCGTCCGTCAGAATCGGAAAATCGATCATAGGCGGATATCTGTCGGAGCGGCCATAACAGTACGCGACTTCGAAGCGATCGCCGGAACCGTCGAATCAGGGAATTTCGTCCACGGCACTTCGTAGCTCATCGGTATCGACCCATTCGTAGGCGCGGTCACCGGTCAGGAGGAGTTCGACGTACGAGGCTGCCATCCCGTTGGCGTAGCGCTCGCGCTCGGTCTCCTCGTCCGAATACCGTCGTTTCAACACCCACGCTTTGTCGCGGTAGGAGGGAGAAAACAACAATCCGAGCTCCCAGACGTAACCGCCATCGAAGTCCTCGATAACGGCGACGATGTGTGTCGCCCGTCCGCAGAGTATATCGAACACGCGAGTCCACAGCTCTATTTCTTCGGGCGTCAGCCCGAACTCCTCGAGTTGCATGGCGACCGCCGGTGGATCACTCCGGGAATCGAGGCGGTCGTACACGATCTCGCGTCGCGTTGCGGCGCCCGTTTCACCGCCCGCTCCCACGACCAGATAGCGACGGTCGTAGCCCCTGATGCGATCCATCTGCGCGCCGTTCAGCAGATCTTTGATCCGCTGGTGCTCGCTCGGGGTGAGGCTCACTCCCTCGATTTCGGCCATCAGTTCGTCTTCGCCCGGAATATCGCCTGCATCAGCCTCACCAGTGTCGAATCCGCCGTCACCGGAATCCATTATCGAGACATCGTGTTGCAAACAATATCAATTATCCGATTACCGTTCGTTTAATCACGCATCTATTTGTGGTACTAACCTCATCTGAATGCGAGTGTTTATGCCGATGGCGCTCGAAGGAACACGTATGAGGCCTGAGACAACGGTAGCCGACCCGTCCCAGGGAACGCAACAAGCCACCGACGAGGGGTTCGATACGTGGCGGGCGCTCCAGAAGGCCACCGACAAAAAACGGGCCGATATCCTCGCGGATATCGTCGGGCATCCCGAGGGAGCCCCGAGCGTCGAGGAACTGGATTACATGAATCCGCCGCTCAGTGACGACGCGATCCGCCGGCATCTCACCGCGCTGAAATCGGTCGGTGTCGTTCGAGAACTCGAGTTCGAACCGGGCGAGCGGCTTCGAGACTATCCTTACAAGTTCTACGAACTCACCGACGCGGCCCGCGACCTGTTCGATCGGAACGGTCTGTTTCCGGTAGACGCGTGGCAACGTCAGTATCAGGCCGTCGAGAAGACGGCGCGGATTCGCGAACTCGAAGAGATGCCTCGTCCCGACGCCTGAACGACTCGGTTCGTCGACAGTGCCGCTCCAGAGCGACGAAGCCGAAGGCTTTTGCGCGCTGCCGAGCCAAAACGGAATAATGACCGGAGACGACCCACTCGAGGAACCCGAGTCAGGGGAACCGACGACTGGTGAACCGCTGACAGACGGCGGGGCTGCAGGTGCCGACGATGTCGCGCTGGACCCCTGGGGATCCTCGAGCGTCTCCGACTACCGGAAGCTGTTCGAGGAGTTCGGCATCGAGGAGTTCGACGAGGTCCTCGAGCAAGTGCCGAACCCACACTACCTGATGCGCCGGGGCGTCATCTTCGGCCACCGCGACTACCGACCGGTCGCCCGGGCGCTACAGAACGACGACCCGGCGGCCGTCCTCTCGGGGTTCATGCCCACCGGCGATCCTCACATCGGCCACAAGCTGGTCTTCGACGAGATCATCTGGCATCAAGAGCAGGGGGCCGACGCCTACGGGCTGATCGCCGACCTCGAGGCCAACTCCGCCCGCGGGCTGAGCTGGGTCGAGATCGACGAGCACGCGCGAAATTACCTGCTCTCCCTGCTCGCTCTCGGCTTCGATCCGGAGGAGGGCGAACTCTACCGCCAGTCGACAAACCGCGAGGTCCAGGATCTGGCCTTCGATCTCGGCGCGGAAGCCAACTTCTCGGAGTTCCAGGCGATCTACGGCTTCGACGGCGAGACCGACGTCTCCCACATGCAGTCGGTCGTCACCCAGATGGCCGACATCCTCTACCCGCAACTCGAGGAACCGAAGCCGACCGTGATCCCCGTCGGCCCGGATCAGGATCCCCACGTCCGACTCGCCCGGGACCTCGCCGAGCGGATGCGCTTTTTCAAGGTCTCGGAGGCCTACGCGAGCTTCGAGCTCGAGGACGACGAGCGCGCCCTCGTGGCCGAGTTCTACGAGCGGCTCGACCCGGCCGAGTTCGACGACGACGACCTGCGCTGCGTCCACGTCGCGGAGGCGCTCGAGGAGACGCCGCTATCGGAACTCGAGGCCAGCGCCGACACGCTGAGTTCGGTGCTGACGAAGCTGAACGAGGCCGGTATGGAGCCGATCCGACCGCGAACCCGCTTTTTCGACCGGCGAGCGACCGACGACGCGTTCGACGCCCTCATCGACACCATCGAGGGCGAAAAGCGGGTCTACGAGAGCCACGTCGACGCGTTCGAAATCGACCGCGCCGAGGCCGAGGAACTCGCTCGCCAGGTCGAGGTCGACAACGGTGGCTACGGGTTCCAGCCCCCCTCTTCGATCTACCACCGATTCATGACCGGGCTGACCGGGGGCAAGATGTCCTCCTCGATCCCCGCGAGTCACATCTCGCTGCTGGACGACCCGGAGGACGGCTACGACAAGGTGAAGGCGGCGACGACCGGCGGCCGGGAAACCGCCGAGGAACAACGCGAGAAAGGCGGGAAGGCCGACGAGTGTCCCGTCTACGAACTCTACGCCTACCTGCTGGCCGGCGACGACGACGAGTTCGCCAAGCGCGTCTACGACGAGTGCGTCGGCGGCGAACGCCTCTGTGGTGACTGCAAGGAACAGGCCGCGCAGTTGATGAAGGACTTCCTCGCGGAACACCAGGAGAAACGCGAGGAAGTCGAAGACCTGCTCGAGAACGCGGACATCGAACTCGAGTCGCCGCGGCGTCGCTGACCCGACGGCGGGACCACGGTACCGACGAGTGCCGACGACCGGTGACCGATCCGAATTCTTTCGGCACCTATTGGAGTTAGGTTTAGCGGCTGGAGAAGATATTTACGCCCTCTCACGAAACGGTGGGTCACGATGGCCCGGCACCCCCGTGACCCGGACGACGAGCGATTGGTCTGTGCCGACGTGCTCGGCGCGTTCGGCGTCACGGCGGCGGACATCAGGCGGGAAGAGGTCAGCGACGAGCGCCTCGAGGCAGTGCTGGCCGAGGTGCTCGCGGACGAGGTCGACCGGACGTCGGTGCTCCGCCGGACGATCACCTGGGGCGACCGCGGCTTCGCCTGTCCGCCGCGGTACTCGCGAGCCGACCTCGCCGGCGAACTCGAGGCCGTCTTCGACGCGATTGGCTGGTCGTTCACGGTCGATCCGGCGGCGGAGGGACTGGAACTCACCGGGACCGATCCGCGCGGTCGGACCCGCGAGGCGACGGTCACCTACCCCGACACGCCGCTGGGAGATCACAACCTCCCCGCCGTCCTGTGGACGATCAACGAGACGATTCTCGCGGGGACGGGTGCCCGATTCGCCCTCCTCTCACCGGGTCGGAAGCGCTGGCGTGCCGGGCTGATCGAAGAGAGCGAACTCGAGCGACTCCGCGATCACTACGGCCCGCGGATCGCGGCGTTCGATCGGCCGCTGTGTCCCGAGGGCGGACTGGCGGCATACGTTTCGACGGAGATAGCCGACGACGCGACCGGGACCGCCGGCGAGAGTCCCGAAAACGGAGGCGATGACGGCGATCCGTGGCCGTCGTGGGCGCTCGAGCGGGACGCTCCTCGATCGGCGGACGCGACCGGGAACGATGAATCAGTCAGCGACGAATCGGGAAGACGAGCGCCGACAGTGCGAAGTATAGGGTCGACGAGCGACGGCTCGAGCGCCCACGACGGCTTCGAACTTCGAGGTTCTCCCTCGGTGTCGCGGAGCGACGACGAGGGCGAGGACGAGAGCGACGTCAGGACGGAGACTGACGACCGAACATCGACCGCGGACGAGTTCGGATCCCTCTCGGGGACCAGTACGACCGCCCGCGTCACGAACGACTCGTTCGGGACCGACGTCGACTGGCAGTCCGAAGACGACCGCTATCAGGCGCTCGGCGCAGCGCTCGGCGCGGGCGGCAGGGTCTCCGTGCGCGGGCTGCTCGAGGACGACGAGTTCCTCCCCGAATTGCCCGCCGTCGAGCCCGAGGAGACCCGCATCGAGTTCGAAGACGAGTTCGATCCCGAGGCCGTTTCCGAGGCGGCCGCAACCGCCGAGGAGTCCGGGTTCGAGTGGGTCGACACCGGGTCGGTCGAGCGGACGCGGGTCTCGAACGGGTAGTGTTACTGGCCGTCCGGGGGAGTCTCGGTCGATCGGCTTCCTGACGCGTCGGACGGGGTCAACACCGGTACCTCGACAGTGACGACCGAACCGCTCGGTTCGTTCGCTGCGAACGTCACGGAACCGCCGGCGAGTTCGGCACCCCACTTGGCCAGCCAGAGGCCGAGCCCGCTCCCGTGTTCCAGCGGCGTCTCGGTCCCGCGTTCGAGCGGCGACCGTTCGTAGTCGTCGATACCGGGGCCGTCGTCCGCGATCCGGACTCGGACCCAGTCGCCGTCCCGCTCGGCCTCGATCCGAACGGAGGGTGCCGAGCCGGAGTTGTGTTCGACGCCGTTTTCGATGAGATTCTCGAAGACGGGCTCGAGGACGGTAGTAACGTAAATCTCGTCCAGATCCCGCTCCCGGTCGATGCGGGCAGCCGGATACTGCTCGCGGACGGTCGCGATGCCATCGTCGAGAAGCGATGCGAGCGGGACGGGATCGGCCGGTTCCCGTCCGCGTTCGAAGAGTTCGATGGTTTCGCGGGCTTTCGTCGCCAGTTCGTCGATCCGACTCGCACTGGCCGTGATTTCGTCGGCCACGCCCCGACTCTCCTCGTCCGCGAGGAGTTCGGCGTAGCTGCTGATGACGTTCGTTTCGGTCCGGATGTTGTGCCTGAAGACGCGGTTCAGGACTTCGTGGCGCTGTTGCTGTCGGACGTGTTCGCTGACGTCGTGAAACGTGATGACGTGACCGATCGTTCGATCGTGAACGTCGGTAATACGAGTCGCCGTCACGTCGTACAGCCGGTCGTCGTGCGGACTCCGGAAGAGGCGTTGTTCCGAAACCGATCCGTCCGTCGGGACGAGCGACTCATCCGGGACGACCTCCCGAAGCGGCCGACCGAGCGCGCACCGGGGCTCCGTTCCGAGAAGCGCTGCACCGGTTTCGTTGCTATCGACGATATGATCGTGTCCGTCCGTGACGATGGCACCGTCGGGCATCCGCTCGAAGAGCAGTCGGCGCGCCCGCGGGTTCGGCGACGGACTCATTCCGAAGAGTCGGAACCGAGTGAGAGCCCCGAGATAGGCGACGCCGGAGATCGAGAACGCGACCGGCGTGGGATCGAGCCCCGGAAGCGGAACGGCGTCCATCAGAAAGAGGACGTTGCTCACCCACGGTGCCAGGATGCCGACGAGGAGCGCCGCGCTCTGGCCCCGGAACGGCAGGGAATCGTTCCAGATCAACCCGAGGAGCGGAACGGACCCGAGCAGTCCGAGCAGGTACGTGTAGGCGGTGATGACCCAGAACCAGGGACCGGGGCTCCGATCGAGCAACGACAGCCCGCCCTCGGTGACCAGCCTCGAGTCGGTATAGAGCAGTGGATTATCGGTGAGTGCGAAGACGACGGTGAGCAGCGGCACGAGCGAGAGGAGCGCCACGTAGCGCGGCCGGACGTACCGATCGCGACCGGTGTACTCCAGGGAAAAAAGCACCCAGCCGACCGGAATGGTCACGACGCCGATCCACCGGAGGTTCGCCCAGAAGACTTTCGCGCCGAGCGTCGACGCCTCGAGGTCGAAGATCAGGAAGGCCGACCACCAGCATTGACCGGCGAGCAGTACGACGAGCGGCACTGCCCCCGGTTCGGGTCGTTCCCGCCAGGCGATGAGTGCCGCTGCCGTTCCGATCGCAATTGTTACAAGTAAGACACCAGACAGAATAGGAACGAATGCCACCGATATACGGTAGATATCGCTGATAGATATTAAGCGTACGGGGAAGCCGCTTCACCTCGAAATATGTTCGATATCCGATATATGTCAGGGGGACAGTACGACGACCGTAACGACCACGAAGACGACGAGATACTCGCACTCGGCTGCCTTCGCCAGTAGTCGCGCGTTTTCCGACCGGTCGAGCAGCGACGTGACGCCGATCGAGTAGGCGATTCCGGCGAGCAGTGCGATCCCTAGTTGGGCGGGAACGTGTCCGAAATGGACTGCGAGCATCACGAGTACGGCCGTACTGCAATCGATCCCGAAGAGGATCCACCGCGTTCGATCCACACCGACGACGACCGGAATCGTCAGTACGCCGATCGCCCGGTCGCCCTCGACGTCGCGGACGTTCGGGATTTCCGTGTTCGTGAACACCCGGAGGAAGAAGTACGCGAAGACGATCAGCGTCCGAGTCGTCACGACGCCGTCGGCGAACGCGAGGGGAAGGAAGGTCAGCGTCACCGCCCACGCGAGCGCGACGACGATCGTGTTGACGAGAAAGACGTCTTTCAACCGCCGGACGCGCGCACCGGTTCCGGGAATCCAGTCCGTGGCATAGCACACCCAGAGTGCGGCCGGAAACAGGGTTATCGCGAGTGCGACGGGCCCACCGAGCACGGAGAGCGCGACGGCGAGTCCGTACGCGACCGACGCCGACACGTAGAGCACGTCCCGATGACTGTCGACGAACGCTGCCTGTTCCGGATTCGACACCGCGTCGGTATCGGCGTCCGCGAGCCTGTCGTTGGTATAGACGGCGAAGACGATCAGTCCGACGACGAGCGCCGCGGGACTCGGCGGCAGCGAGAGGAGTACCGAAACGACGACCACCTCGGCCATCGCGATCAGCGACAGATACGCCGAACTGTACACCAGCGCGTTCCACGCGCGTTTCGAACTCGAGGGAAGCCGAGCGAGTACCGCGCCGAGGAGCGCGGCCGTCGTGCTACCCTCGTCTGCGAGCGTGTAATTTTTTCTACTCATTTTTCATTAATATTTTGAAGTGACCGTCTACCGGCCACTCCGCGCCGAATGTTCTGCAGTACTGACCGATGTAAGTGCGGGCTACAGCGTCGCTACATAACCAGTCGTGAGCGTTCGGACCACCGGTCGGGAACGATTCGGAACGGACTCGTCGATGTCGAGAGACCCCAGTTCGAGCACGTCGCACGACGCAATCGGGCTGAGAGAGCGCAGTAACGGGTCGCAACCGATACCGACGGTTCGCGCACGGGAGCCGTCTCGAACATAAGGTTTTTGCGCTATCGTCGAGACGCGAGACGTATGACACCCGGATCCCACGGAGTCGGTGTCGACATCCAAAGACAGCGAACGCGGTCGGGATTCGGCTTCTTCTTCGCCCGGTAACCCGGGCCGGTGGATCCGCGAGCGCTCACACCGGGCGCTCGCGGCGAAACCGACCGTTCGAGGTCACGGCGGGACTCGGTCCCGCGCAGTATCGGAACCGCTAACTGACCGACACGCAGGCATACGAACAAGCGAATGCAACTTCCAGCACAACAGGTCGCGGTCCTCGAGGCCGCGAACGCGGACGAGGCACTGTCCGTCGACGCCCTCGCCGCGGCGACCGATCTCCCCCCGGAAACCGTCACCGGGGCTGTCTTCGAACTCGAGGACGAGGGACTGGTCGCCGTCAGCGAGCGGACCGACGAAACGGTCGCACTGACCGACGAAGGGCGCGAGTACGTCACCGACGGGCTCCCCGAAGTTCGGCTCTACGAGGCCGCGCTCGAGGCCGGCGCCGACGACGACCCCGTCTCGATGGGGCAGGTCATCGGCGCGTCGGGACTCGAGGGCGGCGCGGTCGACATCGCGCTCTCGAACTACGCGCGCAAGGGGTACGGTTCCATCGACAGCGGCGAGATCACCGCCGATTCCGACGCGGATCCGGACGCCGATGCGGAGGCGAACGCGCTCGAGGCGCTCGCAGACGTCGACGACGCACCCATCGACAGCGTCAACGCGGATTCGGAGACGCTCGAGTCGCTCGAGCGGCGCGGGCTGCTCGATCGACACGAGTCGACAGTTCGGGAGGTTACCTTGACCGAGCGCGCGGTTACGGAGCTGATGGCGGGGATCGAGACGGCCGAGACGGTCGGACAGGTGACCCCCGAACTGCTTACCAGCGGAGAGTGGGAGGACGTCGAGTTCGCCGAGTACAACGTCGAGGCCGACGCCGAGCGGTTCGACGGCGGCAAGGTCCACATCCTGCGACAGACCGCCGAGCGGGTCAAAGACACCCTCGTCGGGATGGGGTTCCAGGAGATGGACGGCCCCCACGTGGACGCGGACTTCTGGATCAACGACTGCCTGTTCATGCCGCAGGATCATCCCGCGCGCACGCATTGGGACCGGTTCGCCCTCGAGCAGCCGACCCACATCGACGAGCTCCCCGCTGACCTCGTCGAGCGCGTCGAGCGCGCCCACAGGGAGGGCGTCGGCGAGGACGGCGAGGGCTACCACTCGCCGTGGGACGAGGACTTCGCCCGCGCGCTCGCGCTTCGGGGACACACCACCTCGCTGTCGACCCGGTACCTCTCGGGCGAGGAGATCGGCGACCTCGAGCCGCCACAGCGGTACTTCAGCGTCGAGAAGGTCTATCGAAACGACACGCTCGATCCGACGCACCTGCTCGAGTTCTTCCAGATCGAGGGCTGGGTGATGGCCGAAGACCTCTCCGTTCGCGACCTCATGGGAACTTTCGAGGAGTTCTACTCCCAGTTCGGGATCACGGACATCCAGTTCAAGCCCCACTACAACCCCTACACCGAGCCGAGCTTCGAGCTGTTCGGCACTCACCCGACGACCGGCGAACTCGTCGAAATCGGCAACTCCGGCATCTTCCGCGAGGAGATGCTCGAGCCCCTCGGCGTCGAGTGTGACGTGATGGCCTGGGGACTGGCCCTCGAGCGACTGCTCATGCTGATGTACGGCTTCGAGGACATCCGGGACATCCACGGGACGCTGTGTGACCTGGAACTGCTGCGCGACACGGAGGTGACCTACTGATGCCCACGGTCGATATCGACCCCGACGAACTGCGTGACCTGACCGGTCACGACGAGAAGAGCGACGACGAACTGATCGACGACCTGTTCGGGCTCGGCCTCGAGTTCGAGGGTCGAACGGAGGAGGGCGAGTTCGAACTCGAGTTCGCGCCCGACCGGCTCGATCGGCTCTCCGTCGAGGGCGTCGCCCGCTCGATGCGCTACCAGTACGGCGACGCGCGCGGGGTTCACGTCCCCTCGCCGAACTCGCCGGAGTGGACGATCGAAGTCGCGGAGTCGGTCCCCGACGAGCGTCCGTACGTCACCGGCGCGGTCGTCCGCGACGTCAATCTGGACGAGGAGGCCCTCGAGTCCCTGATCCAGCTGCAGGAGAAGCTCCACGCGACGATGGGGCGCAAGCGCGCGAAGGGCGCGATCGGGATTCACGACCTGACGATGCTGAAGGGGACCGCCGCCACCGAAGGCAACCCGACAATTCAGTACGTCGGCGTCGAACCCGACGAGGACCGGTTCGTCCCCCTCGACTCCGATCAGGAGATGACGCCGGCCGACGTGCTCGAGGACCACCAGACGGGCCAGACCTACGCCGATCTCGTCAGCGAGTACGAGCGGTATCCGGCGATATACGACAGCATCGGGCTGTTCTCGTTCCCGCCGGTGATCAACGGCCGGCGCACCGAGGTGTCGACGGACTCGAGAGACCTGTTCGTCGAGATGACGGGCACCGACCAGTGGACGATCGACAAGATGCTGAACATCGTCTGCTACGCACTGTCGGCTCGAGGGGCCACGCTCGAGGAAGTCAAAGTCGAGTACCCCGATCACGAGCTCGTCCGCCCCGACCTCTCGATGAAGACGAAGACGGTCGCCCACGACCGCATCGAGACCATCCTCGGCATCGGGCTCGATCCCGACGAAGTGATCGACCTCGCCGAGCGATCTGGGCTCGAGGCTGAAAAAGAAGAGAGCGAGGACGGAAATCTCGTCTACGAAGTGACGATCCCGCCCTACCGCGTCGACGTGCTCCACCCGCTGGACGTCATCGACGACCTCGGGCGGGCCTACGGCTTCAACGAACTCCAGCCCCGCTACCCCGACGTGGGGACCGTCGGCGGCCGCCACGAGCGCTCCCGGCTCGAGCGCTCGGTTCGCGAACAACTCGTCGGGCACGGGTTCGAGGACATGCTGAACTTCCACATGATCAGCGAGGAGGAGAACTACGACCGCCTCGACGTTTCGCCCGGCGGTGACGTCTACGGCGCCGGCGAGGCCGCGACGATCAAAGAGCCCTACAGCGAGGACTTCACCATGCTTCGGACGTGGGTCATGCCCTCGCTGTTGATGGTCCTCGAGCGGAACACGCACCGCTCGTACCCGCAGAACCTCGCCGAGATCGGCTTCGCCGCCGAGGTCGACGAGAGCGAAAACACCGGCGTCGCCGAGAGCCGCCGCGTCGGGGCCGTCCTCGCACACCACGAGGCCGGCTACGAGGACGCCAAGGCCCGGCTGCAGGCGCTGGCCCGCAACTTCGACGTCGACCTCGAGACGCCTCCCACCGACCACCCGACCTTCATTTCGGGTCGAACCGCGGCGGTCGTCATCGACGGCGAGGAAGTCGGCGTCATCGGCGAGGTTCACCCGAAGGTGCTCGTCGAACACGACCTCGAGGTGCCGGTGTCGGCGTTCGAGTTCGACCTCGCGGCGCTGCAGTAGTACCGCGAGCGTAGCGAGCGGGTCTTTTTTGGTCCAGATTTTTGCGTCAGCGCGGGACCTTCGGTCCCGCGAGCCGTGCGAACGGACGCGAAGCGTCCGTGAGCAGAGAGTGGTGGCGAGCATCGCGAGCCACCCGAACGGAAAAAGGTGGGTGCGCGGCGTTCGAGTTCGACCTCGAGGCGCTTCGGTAGGGCCCGATAGCTCCCGATCGGACAGCGAACGCGTCGTTTGCTTCTACCGAATCTCGCCGATAGTCTTCACGAGCTCGCCATCCTCGTAGCGGCGCTGCTGGAATCCGAGCGCGTTACACAGCAGCGTATGACCCATGAACGAGACGGCGTAGTCCGCCATTCCGAAGGGGTGGAGTTCGGTCTGTCGGGCGGGCGGCAGCACCGATCCGAGGACGGTGATCTCCGCGTCGCCCGCCGAGAGCGTGCCGGCACCGACGCCGTAGTCGGCCGGAACGGGCTCGCCGTCGTCGACCTCCCATCGCGGGTGGGTGCCGGCGACGGAGCCGCCGGCCTCCCGGAACGCGTCGGGATCGACGGTCGTCGCCGGCTGGTCGATTGCCGTCGTGTAGCCGAGCTGTGACCCCTTCCAGATCTCTCGCTGCCGGGGTCTGATTCCCGCGAGCAGGGGATGGTCGAAATCCCGGTCCTCGAGGGTCGCGAACTGCATGTCGCCGTCACTGACGTCCTCGGGCGCGATCGAGGCGGCGTCGCCTACCTCGAGTTCGCCGAGCAGGTTCACACCGGCGTCCGTGAGCACGAGGTCGCCACCGAGTTCGACGAAGGTCTCGATCGCGCGCATGTACAGCGGGTGTTCGATGCCGTCGTCGTGGGAGACGACGAGTGTGTCGTACCGACACTTCGAGAAGTCGTCCCAGAACAGGCGACCGATGGCGACGTCCAGGACGGTCATCGCCTCGATCTCGCCGTCCTCGAGGAACGGCTCGAGGTCGTCGAAGAACCGCATCGGGTCGACGCTGTACTCGCGCTGTTCGTATCCGAGCACTTCCTCGGGGTCGGGAACGTCGCCGTCGGCGTCGATCATCGTCGTGGCGACACGAATCTCGGCGTCCGATTCGACCTCGATCTGCCACCGGCCGGATTGCGGGCGGCGGACGAAGGCTTCCTCGTAGTCGTGAGTTCGTGCCGCCGAATCCGTCGGATCCGCCTTCGCGGTGAGATCGATCTCCCGAACGACGGTTTCGTTTGGATTCCTGAGACGTATGGAGCCCTCGGTGGCGTGCCGGACGCCGTCGAACTGGACAAAGAGAGAGTGCGAAGAGTCGAACGCCTCCACCGTTGCACTCGACTGAGCTGACGGACCGGTGCCCATCACTGCGTGACTCCGTCGCACTTCGGTCGCGCGTTCCTGCCCGTAGCCCCCCTGTCCGGACTCGTCGTCGGTGTGGGGAAGATCAGCCGACGAGCGCGTGAGTTCGTCGCTGGCGACGTACGCGGTGTCTTGCCCGCCGGTCGCGACGGTCGCGCTCGTCTCGCGTGCGGTCAGTTCCGCGCAGGTTCGCATCGAGATCCGGTAGGCCGTGACGTAGTGGCGCGAGGAGTACGGTTTCCACTCCTTCTGGGCGGCGACCAGGTGGTTCGAGAGAATTACCTCGGGCGATACCGCGGTCGCCCCGAGCCCGCCGAACGCTTCGGGTTGGCCCGCCCAGTCCGCGAAGCCGCCGGTCACCTGGTAGTTGATCGAATCGTACGTCGTTCCCCAGTCGAAGAGACCGTCGTAGCTATCGCCGTCCGGGACGGCCTCGCTGCCGTCCTCTACCCACTCGTACATCTCTTCGATGGCGGTCGCGACGTCGTCTTCGATCGCGTCGATGCCGCCCCACTGGGCCTGCATCGCCTCGCCGATTCCGACGTTGATCCCGTCGAGGTGGTGTGTCCCCCCGTGATCGAGCGGCGCGTTCGTCTCGAGGTTGAAGACCGCGTGATCCGCGGTGTACATCCCGTGGTAGTCACAGAAGAACGCTACGTCGTCGTAATCGCGCAGGTGGTCGACGATGGCGAGCGCGTCCGGTACGAGATCGGAGTAGTCGTCGGGTGCACCGTCGGGTTCGGCCGGCCGGAAATTCGGATTCGTCCAGCCGATCGTCGGATACTGACGGTTGGTATCGATCGGCTGTTCCTCGAAAACGCTCGCGTTGCCGCGCTGGAAGTTGGTATCGTGGGCCTCGACCCACGGAATTTCGGTCTGGGGCTTCCGCGAAACCCAGCCGTCGGGGTTGGTGAACAGAAACACGAGGACGAGATCCTCGAGCAGCGGCTCGAAGTCGTCCGCTCGACCCGCTGCGACGTCCTCGAGCAGTCGGCACCCGCTCTCGGCCCCGGCGCGTTCGTCCCCGTGAATCGAGAGGGAGTAAACGACTTTCTCCTTCGACGCGAACGATTCCTCGTCACGGACGTTCGCGGTCACTTCTGCGAGATGGATTGGTTGCGGATCCGGATCCTCGCCGGTGAATCGATTGGACCAGCCCGGCGACTCGCCGATCTCCCGGACGCGGACGCGGTCGGGATGTTCCGTTTCGAGGTGCTCGAGCCCCCGACCGAGTTCCCCGTGCGAGACGTAGTTCCGCGCCTCCTCGACCGGCGGGAAGACGCCGTCGTCGTAGGGCGACTCGAGTTTCCACCACGGGTTCGCCCCGGGGGAGAAGTCCAGCCGCTCGATCCCGTCTCGCTCGAGGACGTCGGCCACCTCGTCCGCAGTGAGATGAGCGTGCGCCGCGGGCGCGGGCGACTCGCGGACGACCGCCTTCGGCGGCCGGCGAAGATCGGGGTCGGGGTCCGTCGGGTACGCGTCCGCGAAGGACTCGAGCGCGCCCTGGGTCGCGAACTCGACGACGGTCGCCGCCTCGTACTCCTCAGGCGTGTGGTTGACGACGAACGCGAGTTCGTCGGTCATCGCCTCGCCGCTGACGTCCGCGGTGGCGGACCCGGGGAGAGCGAGCGCGGCTCCCGTCGCCGCCGAGAGGGTCAGGAACGTCCGTCGATCGACGGCGCAGTCTGCGAACCTATCGTCCGAAGGGTCCTCGGTAGGATCTACAGTTCCGCTGCGACGATCATCAGACCGAGACTGTCCTGAATGGTTATTTTCAATAGGCATTAGTTATCGTGGCACTACCCACGCCAGTGGACAATCATGTTTTCGTATAAATAAGATGGGAAAGAAGATGATGTATCTGGAACGGGTATCGGTACTCGAGCGAACTGAATTTGCGCGAGATATCGCTCGAGGTCGGAGATCCGAACCGTAACGTGACCACTGTCTACGGAATCAGTCTCGACCAAGTGGGACGGTCCCGTCACCGCGGTTCCCGAACTCAACCGACTCCGTGGGGTTTCTTGAGGGGTACTGGTCCGCGGCTGTGGTTCAGCGTGTGCTACCGCGAGCGAGTGAAACGAGCGAGCGGGCCGACGACTGACTCGGAGCGAACGAAGTGAGCGGAGAGGAAGGAGGAGTGCTTTTGATCGAAATTTTGCCGAGGGTCGCCGAAGGCGGCCCGCAGAGCAAAATTTCGTTAGAACTCGTGTTCCACGTCGTCGTCGTCGGCTTTCTGGATGATTATTTTGCCGTCCCGGACTCGGACGAAGACTTCGTCGCCGATATCCATACCCGCGACCTCGAGTTCGTCCTCGTGGAGGTTGAGGTGGACGTTGTGGTAGTTACCGTCGTCGTCTTTCGCACCGCTTGGACTCAGCTTCTTTTTCCGTACCATCGCGGGATTCTATTGCGAACTTCGCCGTAGGATATACTTAAGTGTTTTCGACGCCCCAAATGGTGACTTCGGTACGCACACACCGGCCCGACAATCACGCGACGGCGACGAGCGGTAACTGCAGATATTGCGGTGATATGGTGTTCGCCCGTTACTTAAAGATACCGGCGCAGTCGGTCGATTTCCGGGGATATCTTTATGTCGGATCGTGTGCTGGGCTGACACGGAGGCGACAATCATGGTACGCGAAGACGGTAAACGGAACTTTGCACTGCGCGAATCGGGCGGTGACGAGTCGAGTGTCTTCTCGGGCAACACGCCCCGGCAGGCCGCACTCAAGGCCGCCCGCCGGCTCGAGCCGGGCTCGAGCGAAGAGGAAGCCGAACGAGTCGAACTGAAGCTCCGAGAGAAGGGGACGGATAAGGTGCACATCTACGACGGCTGGGCGTGGGAGGAGACGGCTCCCGACGACAAGCCCGACTGGATGCCAAACGAGATCACGGAGGCGAACGTCTCGAAAAAAGGAATCGACCACCTCGAAGAGTAAGTCGTCCGATCGGTAGCTTTCTCCGGAGCAGGTTCGATCGCGAGCGATGTCGTTCTATCGCCCTCGAGGCGTTGGTACGGCTGGAGGGCCTCGAGTCGGTAGCAGTCAGAGAACGCGACCTCGAGCAGAGAGATGGTATCGAACAGGTGAGACGGAGTCTATCCGATCGATCGTTTGCAGACACGGACCCTATTTTCAATAAGCAATATTTTTATGCGATATCTGCCCACATATACAAACATAATATGCGATAGTACTGGATGTATTTGGGAGTATTCTCCCACAGAGTTAGAAGATGCTAAGAAGTAGAGTTATACAGTAGTCGCCGGACCATCCGTGTGAGACATGTGGAAGAACGTCGAAGCAAGTCCCATAATACTGGTCAAGAACAGCTGTGTTTCTCGAGAAAAGAGAACGTTCAACTCGATCTTTTCGCTCGAGGTTTTAAAGGTAAAAGAAATTAGTTGTGGCGCGGTCGGAGGTGAACAGTCGTGATAAAAATGACCAAGTGGCGGACGCTGGTGCTGGCGACGATCGGGTTCAACTTCTCGTTCCTGATCTGGTTCTCCTTCGCCCCGTTCACGGGGCCGATGGCCGAGGAGTTCGGGCTCTCGCTGGCGGAGATCGGGATCCTCGCGAGCGCGGCGATCTGGCTCGCACCGTTCGGTCGGATCCTGACCGGCTGGCTCTCCGATCGCTGGGGCGCGCCGGCGGTGTTCGCCATCGTCCTGGCGTACGTGGGCGTGTTCTCCATCGCGAGCGCCTTCGCTCAGTCGTACACCGTCTTCTTCGTCACGCGGCTGATCGTCGCGACGGCGGGGATTACCTTCGTCATCGGCATTCAGCACGTCTCGGAGTGGTTCGACGAGGAACAACTGGGTACGGCCGAAGGCATCTACGCCGGCGTCGGCAACGCCGGTGCCGCCGGCGGCGCGCTCGTCCTGCCGCGCGTGTTCACCGAGAACTGGAGCGGCCCGATCTTCGAGACGAGCTGGCGAGCCGCCTTCTTCTACACCGGAATCGTCTCGATCCTGTTGGCGATCGTCTACTACACGATCGGCGAGGCTGCGAAGTCCGAGGAGCGCCGACGAGCGACCGCCGAGAGCGCGACGCTCAAACAGTGGCTCCACACCGCCACGCGATACGGGACGGTCGTACTCGCGCTGGCGTACGTGATGAGCTTCGGCCTCGAGCTCTCGATGAACGGCTGGCTCGCCACCTACTACCGCGAGGGATTCAACACGAACAACCTCGTCCTCGCGAGCACGTTCGCGGCGACGTTCTCGGTTGCGGCCGGTCTCCTGCGGCCGATTGGCGGCTACGTCAGTGACCTGCTGGCCCGCAAAGAAAAGAACATCCTGCCGGTCTTCACAGGTCGGTACCGCGAGCAGTGGACCTTCGTGACGCTGTGTTTCATCGTACTCGCGATGATCGGGATGAGCCTGGCGGGACTGACCGGCGAAGTTCTGCTAGCCGTCGCGGCCGGCTTCGTCGTCGGGATGGGCTGTGCGTTCGCCGAGGGCGCCATCTTCGCGCAGGTCCCGGCCATGTTTCCCGACAGTTCGGGAAGCGTCGCCGGCGTCGTCGGCGGCGTCGGCACGGTCGGCGGAATCGTCTACCCGCTCGTCTACGCCGTGCCGGTGATGCCGAGCCTCCACACCGGCTACTCCGTGGTCGCTGCGACGATGATCCCGATCGTCTTGCTGTGTGCGTGGGTCTTCCAGCCCCACGTCGCGGCTCGAGCGACCGACGACGGCTTCGTCGTCTCGAGCGAGGACGCGGCCGGAGCGCCGGCCGACGACTGATCGCCCCGGTGCCGGTCGACGGCTAACCGACCCGGCGCCGACTGCGACTTGACTCACTCCTCGCGGGACCCGACGGTCTTTTGACCCGTTCCCTGTTACCGAGGGGTAATGGCTGCAGTTACGCTCGGACCCGAAGGGACCTACTCTCACAGAGCGGCGAGTGCGGTCGCCGGCGACGACGAGATCGACTTCCGACAGTCGGTCACGGCGATCGTCGACGCCGTCGCCGGCGGCGAGTACGACCGGGGCGTCATCCCGATCGAGAACAGTATCGAGGGCAGCGTCACCGAGAGTCTCGACGCGGTCGCCGACTACGACGTCGCCGTCGTCCGGGAAATCGTCACGCCGATCAGACACGCCTTGCTCGCCCAGGGATCGGAGTTCGACACCATCGCCAGTCACTCGCAGGCGCTGGCCCAGTGTCGCTCCTACCTCGACCGCGAGTACCCCGACGCCACCCTCGAGGCCGTCGCGAGCACCGCCAAGGGCGTCGAGCTCGCACGAGACGACCCCTCGGTCGCAGGAATTGGCCATCCGGCGAACGCGGGTAACGGTATCGAGGTCCTGGCCGAAGACATTCAGGATCAGGACTCGAACGCGACGCGCTTCTTCGCGCTCGCGCCCGCCGAGGAGCGCTCGAAGGGCGGCGGCAAGACCTCGGTCGTGGTCTATCCGAACGCGAACTACCCCGGCCTGTTGCTCGAGCTGCTCGAGCCCTTCGCGGATCGCGATATCAACCTGACTCGCGTCGAGTCGCGGCCGAGCGGTCAGCGGTTGGGGGACTACGTGTTCCACATCGACTTCGAAGCGGGGCTCTACGAGTCGCGAACGAGCGAAGCGATCGGGGACCTCGAGGAGATAGCGGAGAACGGCTGGGTTCGGCGGCTCGGCTCGTACGATACCGAACACGTCGTCGAGTAGCGGACCCGGTAGCTCGGTGAGCGGGGAACTGCTCGGAGGGCGAAAGCAGAGGCTACGGAGAGGTGATTCTGGTTTGCGAACCGAAACGGCCGGTCAGTCGCTCGTCGTCGCGTTTGCTGGCCGGAACCACGCCCGGAGACGGTCGGCGTAGGCGGCGACGCCGAGTCCCGCGACGAACGAGAGAAACGCCGGGACGAGGATCCACAGGAGGTCCGGATGCGTTGTACCAGTGTGAAGTGCGATGTTTTCCATACGCGCTCGTATTCGCAGAGCGGGGATAATACGATTGCTGTTGGCAGAACTGACCGGGACGATCGAACCGTCGTTTCGACGATCGGACCGCCAGTCGTCCTCGAAAGGTCCGGGTGCGAGAATCGAACTGCGCGTCTCAGCCGACACAGGCTGAAGGATGACCACTACCCCAACCCGGACACGAGTACACCGTGCTCGATACCATCACTGCGATCCTATAGTACGTGCTGAGACTCCGCACTAGCTGTAAATCAGGGGAGAATACTTGTGGGTCGAGACGGCTCGACAGGGACCCGCCGGGTCTACCCCAGACCCCACCTCACCGGATCACAAACTGTTTGTCCATGTCTCGCGGTACCACGAATATGCCACTCGCACCAGGCGACGACGCGCCGGCCGTGACCGCGCCGAACCAGGACGGCGACGACGTGAACCTCACGTTCGAGGAGCCGACGGTCGTCTATTTTTATCCGAAAGACGACACCCCCGGTTGTACGATCGAGGCCAATCAGTTCCAGCGCGAACTCGAAACCTATCGAGACGCCGGCGTCGACGTCTACGGCGTCTCGATCGACGACGTCGACTCCCACCGATCGTTCTGCAAGTCGGAGGGCCTCGAGTTCGACCTGCTCGCGGATCCGGACGGGGAGATCGCCGACGCGTTCGCGGTCGAACTGCGGGACAGCGGCGTGACGACGCGGACGACGTTCCTGCTTGCGGACGGCGAGATTCAGGCCGTCTACGAGGGCGTCGATCCCGACGGGCACGCGCGAGACGTCCTCATGGACGCGCTCGAGGACGGACTCGTGACGCTTCCCGAATAGGCGGCGTCTTCTGTCGTCGTTTTGCGGGCAGAATTTATCCCCATTGGGGACCTACGAGGGGGTATGCGACGCAATCCGATCGACAATATCGAGGAGATGCTCGACCGCGTAAGCCGCCAGGTAGAAGAGGGAATGACCGCCGGCGGGCTGCAGGTCCCCGGCTCGGTGCCGGTCGACGTGGCCGACACCGACGAGGAGTACGTCGTCACCGCCGACCTGCCCGGCTACGAAACCGACGACATCGAGCTGACGCTCTCGGACGGGACGCTGCGCCTCGAGGCCAACCGGACCGACGAGGGCGGCTACGCCGAGGGCCGATATCTCCGGCGCGAGCGGACCAAGACGTCGGCGAGCCGGCGAATCCGCCTCCCGGAGCCGGTCGATGAGGAGTCCGTCGCAGCCGGCTTCGAGAACGGCGTGTTGACGGTACGGCTGCCGAAGGAATCCGAAGGCGAGGACTCGAAGCAGATCGATATCGATTGACATTCTCCTCCGCGTGAACGCGGAATAATCCCGAGCGGTGGTAGTTTCAGGTTGCGTTTTCGGTTCCAACGATAGCCATCGAACCGGACGGGCGGGATCAGCACCGCCGAGCGAAGCGGTGTCGCGAAAGCGCCGGCAGCGTCCACTCAGTTACCTTCCGAACCGTCACCGTGACTGGACTGTTCCGGACATTTATTATATTTCGATGATAACTACTCGGCCATGGTCCAAGTGGTCGCCCTCGTCTTTGCAGGGGCCTTTTTCGTATTCGGAGGGATGGTTCTGTCTCGAGCGAGCGATCTCGGCGGTCGACGCGAGACGATCGATGAACTCGCCTCGGCGGGCGACGAACGGATCGAATCGGGCGGCGAGGCGACGATCAGCGGCCCGGTACACGTCCTCGAGCCGGCGTCGCCGACGCGGACCGGCCCCGATCCGAACGGGGGAGATTCGGCGGCCCTCTGGGCGTGGCGAGTCCGTCAGAAGGAGAGTACGGGGAACGGCAGCCGATGGCGAACCGCCGAGTCCGAACTCGCGGTCGGCGAGTTCGCCGTCGATCACAGTTGGGACCGCGTCCGCGTGGACGCGACGACGCTGGCGACCGACGCGGACGACGATCCCTTCGACTCGTCGGGGTTGTTTCTCGGCGACCCCGACATCGAGTCCTATCTCGGCGACCTCGGTCCGGTCAATCGCTTCCTCGAGCAGACGGGGTTGGCGAGCGAGGACGGCGTCGTCAGCGACCTGGAGTTCACCGTGAGCGTCGGCGGGAAGACCACCATGCCGGACAAGTATCAGGCCACCGTCGTCCGGGACGGCGACGAACTGGTCGTCCGGGGCGAACTGACAGAGACGGGCGACGGATACGTCCTGCGAGGGACCGAAGAGACGCCGCTCGTCGTCGCAACGGGGTCTCTCGAGGAACAGCGGGAACAGGTCCGCTCGGAGGTCCGGCTCCGACAGGCGGCCGGCGGGATGCTCGTGGGTCTCGGCCTGTTGGTCGCGGTCATCGCCGTCCTCTGAGTTCGCGACTCGGCCCCGTCGGCGGCGCGATAGTAGCCAACGCCCGACGAGACGGTGATATCGTGTCCCGAGGCGTGACTGGCAGCGAACGCGAGCGTCGAAATTCCCCCCCATCGTTCCATCGATCGAGAGCCGTCTCCCTGCAGGAGCATCAACGTCTGAAACACCTCGTTATCGAGTTACGCTCGCGATTGCCAGATATGAACGCTAGTTTTTCCCACCGCAGAGGCAATCACTATAGAAGAACCCCTGTTCAAATTTTATTGACAATAAGATTTATTTATTTATTTCTGTAGCGATAAATTGAATGTCAGAAGATCAGATGAACGTCGATAGGCGATCGCTGCTCAAGTACGCGGGCGTCAGTTCAGGTGTCGTCCTCGGTGGACTCGCCCAGCCTGCGGCCGCGAACCGGTCGGAGTCCGATCCTGCCGTCGAACCCCAGGAGTTCCGTCCCGACACCAGCGATATGCCGAACGTAGAGGAGGCACTGATTCGGATCAACGAGGACGCGACCGTGACCAAGCGGATGCGGATCCGTCAGCCGAAAGAGCAGAACGGCCCCGGTACTTACGACCGGAGTAATCCAAAGGCTGCAAACTACTCGCTGAACCTCTCACCGAGTACCGTCCAGGCGAGTTCGACTTCGATCGAGGCAAACAAACCGGAAGAAGCACCTCTAACCGCGGAACTGAATAAGCAGGAGACGACAGTCAGTTCGGAGGGTGTCCGAACGATGGACAGCGGGATCCCGGACGAGCCCGATCCGTTCGCCGACTGGGTGGCGTACGTCAACACCAAATCCCAGGAGTGTGGGCCGCTCGCGCGGACGAACGTCCACGGCTGGAGAGGGAGCCCCCATTGCTTCTCCTATCGCGAAATGGTGAGCGGCGACGCCTGCGACGGTGAAGAGTGGGACGAGAAGTTCTCGGCGTTCTGCGACGTCCTCGATCCGATACCGGGCCTGACCTGCAAGGTCCCCGACGCGTTCAACACGAACTGGTACGTCAGATCCGACGATGTCGAAGACAACGACGCCTCGTACGAGGCAGCGACGTTCTACACGTGTCCGAATTTCCCGGCGATCCCCGACACCGCCTTCTCCGTACAGCACCTCGAGGTGGACAAGGAGTCGACCGATCGCATCATTGATTGGTCGACGACGACCGGAGCACTGAACGGCGCCGTTCCCCGAGACATCGACCTGGATATGAACGAGATCGTCAACATGATCACCAAGGGCGTCGGAACGGTCATCGGTCCTAGTACCGTCGTGTACTCGTGGGCGGTGACGACGTACCTGCTCGGCCACGACGCCGGCGTCGTCTACTCGTGATCGGGTACTGCGCTCTCGTATCGTTCGTCCACCGGTTTCCGGACGACAGCGTGCGGATGGGGGAACGGTATCGAATCCGAACGGATCGAACACAGTTATGATCGATATACGGTGATTCCGGCGTATGAGTGATCCGTCGTTGCCGTCCCGGAGAACCATCCTCGGGACGACGGTCGGAGTGATAGGGTCGGGATGTCTCGGCTACGTCGACAACGGACCTCAGTGTCCAATGGAGTACGAATGGCCGTCGAACGACTCCGACGCTATCGGCAACTGGAATCTCGGCCACACGGGCAACAACCAACGACAAGACGGGAGCTGCCGGCGATCGACCGCGACGGTGTGTGTCGAGGCCGAGCTCGAGATCATTCAACCCGACCGCATCGACCGCATTGTAGCTAAGAACGCCGACGGGGAAGTCGTCGCCAGCACCGCGGTCGAAGATCAGAACGAGGTGTACCTCGAGCTAGCGGAGCTATCGCGAGGTGACACTGGTAAGTATACCGTGTCCGTTATGCGAGACGGTGAAATCGTCGAGCAAGGCACCGTGAAAATCGACTGCAGTAACGAGTAGCGTGCACACTGGCGATCCTGACTGGACACGACCATATTAAACGAAACGTTCGGAAATGAAAACTAATTCATGAGAGGAAACTCGACGGCCCCGTCTCGGCGTGCGCTGCTCGGTTCGACGGTCGGAGTGATAGGACCGGGATGCCTCGGCTACGTCGATAACGGACCCCAGTGTCCATTCGACCCCAATCCACCGGAAAACAAGACCGGCGCAATCGACGCGTGGCAGTTCGGCCTCACGAGCAATAACCAGCGAGAAAACGGAAGCTGTCGGCGAGCGACCGCGACGGTGTGTGTCGAGGTTTCGCTCGAAGGGATCCAGCCTGACCGCATCGACCGCGTCGTGGCCAAGAACGGCGACGACGAGGTCGTCGCCAGCACCGTGGTCGAGGATCAGAACGAGGTGTACCTCGAGCTAGCGGAACTGTCGCGGGGAGACACTGGTGAGTACACGATATCTGTCATCCGAGACGGCAAAACCATCGAGCAAGGCACCATGAGCGTCGACTGCAGTAACGAGTAGTGTGCCCGTCAGCGATCTAACGGACACGAATCAGGGCATCCGGCTGCTTTCTTGAAATCCAGCGGAATTCCGTCGTCCAGACGCGGTCGTCAGTCGCCTTCCGAAGAGGGTTCGAATTGACCGCTCAGTACCACGCCCCGCCCGACGAAACGTTGATGTCCTGACCGGTGACGTGACGCGAGTCGCCGCTCGCGAGGTGGACGGCCAGCTCGGCCACCTCTTCGGGCGGGACCAGCTCGTCGATCATGAGCGTCTCGAGAACCTCCTCTTCGACCGCCTCGGCCGGGACGCCGGCCTCCTCGGCCTGTCGCTCGAAGACACCCCGGATTCGATCGCCCTCGACCGGGCCGGGACAGATCGCGTTGACCGTCACGCCGTCGTCGCCGAACTCGGCCGCCAGCGCGCGAGTGAGCCCGATTACACCCATCTTCGAGGCCGCGTACGGCGTCCGGTTGGCGTAGGGTCGCTTGCCGCCGATCGACGAGATGTTGATGACGCTCCCGTCGTCCCCGTCGCGAAGGTGTGGGGCCGCTTCCCTCGTGGCTCGAGCGATGCCGACGACGTTGACGTCCAGGGTCTCGAGCCACTCGCCGTCCTCGGTGTCCTCGATCGGCGCGGTGGGGCCGGCGATGCCGGCGTTGTTCACGAGACAGTCCAGGCCGCCGAAGGTCGCGACCGTTTCGTCGATCGCGTCGGCCACCGAGTCCGAATCGGTCACGTCGGTCTCGACCGCCAGCGTTCGGTCGGGTGCGTCGATCAGTTCTTCAGTCTCGTAGATCCCGTCGCCCCGGGCCGCGAGCGCGACGTTCGCACCCGCGTCCGCGAACGCGATCGCGATTTCGCGGCCGAGGCCCTGGCTCGCTCCCGTGACAAAAACAGTGGTATCTGCTACCATGACACCAGATGGGACGAGCCGAGAATAAAACTCCTCGCTTCGCGGCACCGTCGGACCGGAGCCGTCGCCTCTCGACTGCCACTCGAGGCTGGCGGACGACCGGCGAGCACATTGCGGAGACGCTCGGGGTTTGCGTTTCGCGTGCGATTCTCCCCGCGAACTCGAGCGGTTCGGTCGTCGGACCCGTTGCGCTCGAGCGGTGATCGGTGGGACCGGTCATCGATCGGGCGGGCTAGTGTATGGAAAGGTATAGGGCGGCGTCCCGTTCTATACGTATATAAGCAAATGAGCGACGCGGGATACGACCACGCGACGGTCGAACGGCGCTGGCAAGAGGCGTGGGACGACGCGGACGTCTACCGGACGCCCGACGACGTCGAGGATCCGACGTACGTCCTGGGAATGTATCCGTACCCCTCGGGCAAGCTCCACATGGGGCACGTTCGCAACTACACGATCACGGACGCGTACGCTCGCTACCGTCGGATGCGCGGCGACGACGTCCTCCACCCGATGGGGTGGGACGCCTTCGGCCTCCCCGCGGAGAACGCGGCCAAAGAGCGCGACACGAACCCGCGCGACTGGACGTTCGACTGCATCGAGACGATGACCGGCCAGATGGAGGCGATGGGCTTTGGCTACGACTGGGATCGGGAGATCACCACCTGCACGCCCGATTACTACCAGTGGAACCAGTGGCTCTTCTCCCGGTTCCACGAGGAAGGACTGGTCGAACGCCGCGACGCCGAAGTCAACTGGTGTCCCCACTGCGAGACCGTCCTCGCCGACGAACAGGTCGAGGGCGAGGCCGAACTCTGCTGGCGGTGTGACACGCCGGTCGAACAGCGCGAGCTCGAGCAGTGGTTCCTGCGGATCACCGAGTACGCCGACGAGTTGCTCGAGGCGATCGACGACCTCGAGGGGTGGCCCAACTCGGTCCGGCAGATGCAGCGCAACTGGATCGGCCGCCAGTACGGGACCGAACTGGATTTCGATATCGAGGGGTACGGGCCGGTCGAGGCCTTTACGACCCGCGTCGACACGATTCACGGCGCGACGTTCTTCGCGCTCGCACCGGATCACCCGATCAGCGAGGAGTTAGCCGAGGAGGACGACGAGATTCACGAGTTCGTCCACCACGAGGCGGATCCGGAGGGCGACGAACCGAACGGGGTCGAGACGGACCTGACCGCGACCAATCCCGTGACGGGTGAGGAGATCCCGGTCTACGTCGCCGACTTCGTCCTCTCGGACGTCGGGACTGGCGCGCTGATGGCCGTGCCGGCCCACGACGAGCGCGACCACGCCTTCGCCGAGAAGATGGGGATCGAGATTCGGCCGGTCATCGCTCCCGAACCGGAGAGGGACGAGGAGCCGACGGCACCCGACGTCGAGGAGGAGGCCTACACCGAGGACGGCGTCCTGATCAACTCCGGGGAGTACGACGGGCTCGACAGCGAGACGGCCCGCGAGCGGCTCACCGAGGATATCGAGGGAGCCGAGTGGACCGAACAGTACCAGCTCCGCGACTGGGGGATCTCCCGCCAGCGCTACTGGGGCACGCCGATCCCCGTCGTCCACTGCGACGACTGCGGCCCCGTGATGGTTCCCGACGACGACCTGCCGGTCGAGCTCCCGGAGTTCATCAACACGACCGGAAACCCGCTGGACGCCGCCGAGGAGTGGAAGCAGACGAGCTGTCCGGACTGTGGGGCCGACGCGACTCGCGAGACGGACACGATGGACACCTTCGTCGACTCCTCGTGGTACTTCCTGCGGTACGTCTCGCCCGGCCTCGAGGACGCGCCCTTCGACCGCGAGCAGGCGAACGACTGGATGCCCGTCGATCAGTACGTGGGGGGCATCGAACACGCCGTGATGCACCTGCTGTACTCGCGATTCTTCACGAAGGTGCTGGCCGACCACGAGGGCCTCGAGCACCGCGAGCCCTTCACGAACCTGCTCGCCCAGGGGATGGTCCAGCTCGAGGGCGAGAAGATGTCTAAATCGAAGGGCAACGTCGTCTCGCCCCAGCGGATCGTCGAGGAGTACGGGGCCGACACCGCGCGCCTGTTCATGATGCAGGCCGCCCAGCCCGAGCGCGACTTCGACTGGAGCGAGGAGGGGGTACAGTCGACCTACGCCTTCCTCGAGCGCCTGCAGGGGATGGTCGAGGAGTACGTCGCCGACGAACCCGATGGCGAGGACGACGCGATCGCGAGCTACGTCGACGCGGAGATCGACGCGACGGTCGCGATCGCCAGCGAGGAGTACGACGACCTGACGTTCAACAAGGCGCTGCGCGAGACGCAGGATCTGGTTCGGACGCTCCGGCAATACGCCGACTACACTGACCCCCACGCCGAAACGTACGAGCGCGGACTCTCTGCCGTCGTCCGACTGCTCGCGCCCGTCGCACCTCACATCGCGGAGGAGTTGCACGACGACCTGAGTGGGGAGGGCTTCGCTGCGAACGCCGAGTGGCCGAGCGCCGACGTGGACCGCGATTACGTCGCGAAGCGACGCCGACTGGTCGAGAACACCCGCGAGGACATCCGCGACATCGTCGAGGTCGCCGGCATCGAGGATCCGACCGGGATCGACGTCGTCGTCGCGCCCGAGTGGAAGTACGACGCCCTCGAGATCGCGATCGAAAGCGACGCCGACAACCTGATCGGCGAGCTCATGCAGGAGTCGCACATCCGCGAGCAGGGCGACGCCGCCGCCGATTACGGGCAGGACCTGCAGGCGGAGCGAGAGGCGCTCTCGATGACGCTCGGTCCGAACGACGAGCACGCGGCGCTGGAGTCGGCCGCCTGGCTGATCGAACGCGAGTTCGACGCGCCGGTTCGCGTCGTCCGTGCCGACGAGGCCGACGACGACGTGCTCGGAAACGCCGAGCCCGGACGGCCGGCGATCGAAATCGACGACTGATCGGCACGCGAGAGGGAGTTGCACGAAGAGCCGACGCCACGGTCCACCGATCGACCGCTTCGAGCCGGAGGGGGGGATCCAGCGGTTGTCCCGGTAGTATCGAAATTGACGTCGAGTTACACTTATGTAGTATATGTTGACAGGAGGAGAAATACCACTCCCGTCGCCGATAGATAGTGTCTGCACGAGAGAGTAACTGACCCCCCGCCGAGACAGTCATTTCAACCGATACATTCAATGGGGAAGGGTGAGCAGTGACAGAGAAGACGTCGGGTAGCGTCGCGCTGCTCGAGCGATCGTGTGACAATATGGCACTCGAGGATATACTTCCTGATCGGTTCAGAGAAACGTACAGTGTAAAGATCGGGCTGATTTTCGTATTGGTCGTCGCCGTGACAGTCATCGTCTCCGCGCTCTTTTTCGGATACGCATCGGGGGCAGTCGGTCCGGCGGTGGAAGACCACTTCAGCGACCGGACGGACGACCGTAGCGACGTCGCGGCGAGTTGGCTCGAGACCAACGTCGAAACGGCGAACGGTCTCGCCGCGGACGCGACCGTCCAGTCGGGAACGGACGACGAGATCAGCCAGCGACTCGCGACGACACAGTCCGCCCGCGGCGATCGAGTTACCGAAATTCACTACCTCGACGGGGACGGCGAGGTACTGGCAAGCAGTGCGGACGGCGCGGTCGGTCAGAACTTCTTCGACGAGGCCGGCGTCGACGGCGCTACTGACGGACCCAGCGCCAGTCACGAGGCAGTAACGAGCGACGACTCGGTACTGTCGTTCGTTACGGCCGTAGAGGGCGAAAACGAGCGATACGTCGCCGTCTCTGCCCCCACCGATGCGTTCGCAGCCACGCTCGAGACGGACGGGCGAACCGTCGTCACGAACGCTGAGGGCGAGACGGTCGCCACAGTGGGCGAGGTCAGCGAGGACGTAACGGTCGGCGACGACGCCGTTCTCGCCGCGGTTTCGCCGACTGAAGACGACGTCGTCACCGGCACCCCCGACGGCACCGACACCGAGTTCGCCGCCACGGCGGCGACGATCGACGTCGGCGACGACGCCCTGACGGTCACGACCTACGATACCGCAGCGACCGTCTACGGACCACAGCGGGCCGCGACCTCGTCACTGGTCGCGTTCCTGTTCGTCGTCGTCCTCCACATCGGACTCGTCGGTGTCGTCCTCGGCGGGAACACCTCACTGTACCTCCGTCGACTCGGAAGCAAAGCCGAGCGGATGGGTGAGGGCGATCTCGACGTCGATCTCGAGACCAATCGGGTCGACGAGGTCGGCATCCTCTACAACTCGTTCGCGTCGATGCGGGATTCCCTCCGGGAGACGCTGGCCGACCTCGAGGACCAACGCGAACGCGCCCGCGAGGCCCAGCAGCGGACCGAAGAGCGCAATCAGGAACTCGAGGCCGAAGCCAAACGGTACAGCGACGTGATGTCGGCGTGTGCCGACGGCGACCTCGAACAGCGCCTCGAGCCCGAGACGGACCACGAGGCGATGGTGTCGATCGCCGAGGCGTTCAACGAGATGATCGACGATCTGGAAGACGCGGTCACACAGGTCAAGACCATCGCGGCGGACGTTGCCCGGACGAGTACCGAAGTGCAGACCAGTTCCAGCGAGATTCGACGCGCGAGCGAAGAGGTCAGCACGTCGGTCCAGGAGATTTCGGACGGATCCTCCAAGCAGGCCGAGGACCTGTCGGTCGCGACGACGGAAGTCAAGGAGATGTCCGCGACCGTCGAAGAAGTGGCCGCCGCGACGAGTAACATCGCCGAGCAGACCAGTCAGGTCGACGCGCTGGCGGCGGAGGGCCAGCGGGCGGCCGAGGAGACGACGGCGGAGATGCACGACGCCACCGACCAGACGGAAGCCGTCGCGGAAACGATCCGATCGCTGGACGAGGAGGCCGAACAGATTCAGGAGATCGTCGAGCTGATCGACGAGATCGCCGGCCAGACCAACATGCTCGCGTTGAACGCGGCCATCGAATCCGCTCGATCCGAAAGCGCCTCGAGCGAGAGCGGCGGCTTCCAGGCCGTCGCAGACGAGGTCAAGGAGCTCGCGGAACAGACCCAGGAGGCAGTCGAAGACGTCGAAATCATGATCGAATCGATACAAGAGCGCGCGAACGAGAGTGCAACCCAGATCGAGAACGCCGAATCGACGATCGGCTCGGCGACCGGGCGGGTCGACTCCCTCTCGGACAGACTCGATCGGATCGCGGCGGAGATCGAACAGGTGACCGCGGGCGTCCAGGAGATCGATCAGGCGACCGACGAACAGGCCAGTTCCGCCGAGGAGCTGGCGACGATCGTTCAGGACGTCGCGAGCGTCGCCAACGAGACGACGTCGCAGGCCCAGCAGGCCGCGGCGGCCGCCGAGGAGACGACCGCGACGATTACGGACGTCTCCGCCGAGGCGACGCGACTCGACGAGCGGGCGGCGGAACTCGCGGACGCGGTCAACGAGTTCACCGTCTCGAGGGCGGACGACCCGACTGCCACCGCCGCGGGTAACGGAGGTGGGTCCCGATGATACCCGAACTGCAGATGTATCGGATCACGTTTTACGTGATGGCGGCGGCGACGGTGGGCTTCCTTGCGTGGGTCGCCCGGTTTCCAAAGGGGAAGCGACGGTACTATCTGCCGCTACCGATCATCTGTGGAATCCTGGCGCTGGCCTACTTCGGCATGTCGACAGGGGACTACCAGTTGATGACCCCGACGGGGCAACCAGTTCAGACGAGTCGATACCTCGACTACTTCATTTCGGGACCGATGATGGTGACCATCGCGGGCATCGTCGCCGGTGCATCGCGCCGACAGCTGGTCGGACTCAACGTCGTCATGGTCGGCTGGACCAGTGCCACGCTCGCCACCTACTTCCTCCAGCCACCGTTTACACTCCTGGCCGTGATCGCCAATTTCGGTCTGTTCGGGGTCCTCGCCTACGTACTTGTCTGGCCGATCACGCGCAGCTCCGGCGAGCAGGGCGGGGAGCGCGTCCTGCTCTACGGCAAACTGCGGAACTTGCTGTTGATACTCTTCAGCGCCTACCTGGTCGTGGGCCTCCTGTCGCGACAGGGGTTCGGGCTGCTCGACGCCTTCAGCGGGATCTTCGTCGGGAGTTATCTCGACGCCCTCACGCGGATCGGGTTCTGTACGCTGGTTCTCCGGGCGACCGACGCCACCGACCAGATCATCGAGGGCATCGAATCGAGCGGTGCAGACGACGGGTCGGACGGCGTTACCCTCGAGAAGTCGGACGAGTCCGCGGTCGACCCGGCCGACTGACGGCGGCCGTCGTCTCTTTTCGAGAGTCTCTCGCAGCGATTGCAGTGACGAATCGCCGAACACCACTGGACCTGACAGCTGACTCATGTTTTTATACGCTGGTTCGTCCTACGAGTCGCTACAGCGCTCGTTACCTTCGAGGATGAACACCCAATATACGGATCTGCTCCGATGGCCGTTCGCGGACGAACCGTCGCTGACCGCACCGCACGTCGCCTCGATGACCTGGCGTGACGGACTGTTGGCCCACTGGCCAGTCGACCCCGACGGCGTCCGCCCGCACGTTCCCGACCAGTTGACCCTCGAGACTCGAGACGGCCAGGCCTGGCTGAGCGTGCTCCCGTTCGTGCTGACGAACGTCGGACTCCGCGGGACGCCGTCGATCGCGCGATTGGCTTTCCCCCAACTCACCGTCCGGACCTACGTCCGGTATCGGGGCGATCCGGGCCTGTTTTTCTTCAGTATCGACGTCGATAATGCCCTCGTCACCGCGACCGTCGGCCGGACCACTCGATTGCCCGTCTACCCCGCGAGGATGCGGGTCGGGGCCACGGAAGACACCCACGTCGCCTTCGAGAGCCAGCGCCGAAAGCCCGTGCCAGCGGCCGATACCCCTGCTCGATTCGGCGCGACCTATCGGCCGGTCGGCGAGGTGCGGACTGCCGAGCCCGGTACCCTCGAGTATTGGCTGACGGCGCGTCGCCGCTTCTACGCGCCCGAAGCTGGCGGTATCCTGACCGGCGAGATCAGACACGAGCCGTGGCCGCTCCAGCCGGCCGAGGTGACGATCTACGAGAACACGATGTTCGACGCGAACGGGCTGCCGACGCCGACCGACGATCCGATCGTTCACTACGCAGACGACCTCTCCATGACGGGGTCGATTCCGCGGCGGTTGCACAGAGGCTGAACGCTCGCCCGTCGCTCGAGGCCGTCTGCGCTACGGTCGAGCGGAAACGCCGACCAGGTCTACTTCCCGACGCCGACCATATCGAACCCGAGCCCGTCGCCCGTCTCCGACGCCCGCTCGTAGACGACTCGAGCGGCCGCGACGTCTTGGATCGCGAGTCCGGTCGAATCGAAGACCGTGATACCGGTCTCGTCGGTCCGGCTTTTCTTCGAACCCACGACGAGTTCGCCGATCTCCCCGTGAATGTCCGCGTCGGTCAGAACGCCCTCGCCGTAGGGGACGTTGATCTCTCCCGAGTGGGTACACTGCTCGTGGTCGTCGATGACGATCGTCGCCGCCGCGAGCAATTCGTCGCGCAGTTCGTGTTTCCCCTCGGCGTCGGCCCCGATCGCGTTGATGTGCGTATGCTCGCCGACGTCCTCGAGCCCCACGATCGGGTCTTCGATCGGCGTTACCGTCGACAGGACGTCGCAGTGACCGGCCTCCGAAAGAGACCCGGCGCGGACGTCGAACCGATCCGCGTAGGTGTCGACGAACCGCTGGACGCGCTCCTCGTCGGGATCCGAGACGACGACCTCCTCGATCGGACGAACCTCGCTGATCGCCTCGAGCTGGGTGTACGACTGGACGCCGGCGCCGACGATGCCGAGCGAGGTGGCGTCGTCGATGGCGAGGTAGTCCGTCGCGACGGCCGCGGCGGCCCCCGTCCGCTTCATGGTGAGCGTCGTCCCGTCCATGATCGCCAGCGGGAACGCGGTCTCGGGGTCGGAGTAGATCATCGTCCCCAGCACCGTCGGCAGGTCGTGGTCCGCGGGGTTGTCCGGGTGGACGTTGACCCACTTCAGGCCGGCCGCGTCCCACTCGCCCGTGTCGAGATACGCGGGCATCGACCGGAAGTCACCGTTGTACTGGGGAAGGTCGATGTACGATTTGGCGGGCATCTGCGTGGTTCCGCGCTCGAAGGCCGCGAAGGCCTGCTCGACGGCATCGATGACGTCGGCGAGGGCGGCGTGCTCGTCGACGTCGTCGCTGTCCAATAGAAGCGTGTTCATAGCCGCGAATATTGCGGGAACCTACTTAATTCGTCAGCATTCGATGCCGCCAGTGAGAGCACCTGTCATCAGGCGGTCGCCCGAACCAGTACGACGCCCGTCCGGTAGGACGCCAGTCGCGGCCCCTCTCTCCCGGATTCGTACTGGAACTCGAACGCCGCCTCGAGTTCCGCCGGTGCGTCCGCCAGCAACGCTCTGATCCGCTGGCGGTCGTCGTCCGGTACGTCCATCCGATCGAGCCAGGCGTCGACCTCGAGTTGCCGGCTCGTCTCGCGGACGTCCTCGACGGTCAGCCCCGTCTCCCCGAGCCAGTCGAGCCACTGCCGTCGGGAGTAGCTCTCGACGTGACTCGAATCCCGAAGTCGTTCGATCCGGTTCACGTACACTCCCAACTCGGGATCGTCCGGCACGCAGAGATCTTCGAACGCGAGGACGCCACCCGGTGCGAGCACGCGCTCGACCTCCGCGAGGAACGCCTCGGGGTCCGGAAAGTGGTGGGCCGCGAACCGACAGGTGACCGCGTCGAAGCGGTCCGTCGCGAATGGGAGCCGTTCGGCGTCGAACACGACCCCTTCGAGCCCGCCGTACGCCGTCGTCGCCGTCGCGACCATCTCCGGGGAGAGATCCGCCGCGACGACCCTCGAAACGCCCGTCTCGGCGAGCGCACCGGCGACGTGTCCCGCGCCGGTCGCCACGTCGAGCGCACACGTCGCGTCCCGACACCAGTCGACGAGCTGCTCGAGGTCCGTGCCTTGCTTGAGTACGTTCCCCTCGAGATAGCCGTCCGCAGCACCCCCGAAGGCGGTCGCGACGTCTCGCTTTGTATTGGCGTCGTCCGTCACGACACCCTATTGTGATTAAACGGACATGAGCGTTGCGTGAGTACAGATCACGAGCAACCGACTAGGCGTGTCGAAGACGGATTACAAGGATACGAAAATAACGACGAAACAGCAGATACGATGGGCCGACTTGATTGGGTGGCTCGAGCGGTAGTCTCCTCCGTTTAGCACCGCGAGGGCCGCAAGGCCCGAGCGGGCCGACGACCGATGTGGAGAGCGCGGCGCGTAGCGCCGCGAATAGGCGAACGGCAACGCCGTGAGCCGAGAGCGCGAAGCGCTCGGAACGGAGGGAGGAGTGCTTTTAGACTAAATTTTGCCGAGGGCGCGGCGAAGCCGCGCCCGTGGTTCGAAAGGCGCTTCGCGCCTTTCGTCATCACGAGAGAGCTTCGCTCTCTCGAACGACAGAGCAAAATTTAGTCTCACATCATGCCGCCCATGCCGCCGCCCATACCGCCCATGCCGCCGCCCATGCCACCGCCGCCCGGCGGCATCTCTTCGTCGTCGTCGTCGTGGGAGACGGCGAGGTCGCCCGCGGCGATGACGTCGTCGATGCGAAGCAGCATGACGGCCGCCTCGGTGGCGGACTCGATGGCCTGGGTCTTCACGCGGAGCGGCTCGTAGACGCCCTCCTCGGCCATGTCGATAGTGTCGCCGGTGTAGGCGTCCAGTCCGGCGGCCGTGTTGCCGCCGTCGTGGGCGCTGCGGAGTTCGACCAGCGAGTCGATGGGATCGAGTCCCGCGTTTTCGGCCAGAGTGCGCGGGATAACCTCGAGCGCGTCGGCGAAGGCCTCGACGGCCAGCTGTTCGCGGCCTCCGACGGAGTCGGCGTAGTCGCGCAGGGCGAGCGAGAGTTCGACTTCGGGTGCGCCGCCGCCGGCGAGCACCTTGCCGTCCTCGATGGTCGTGCGGACGACGCCCAGCGAGTCCTCGACGGCGCGGTCGATCTCGTCGATGACGTGCTCGGTGCCACCGCGGAGGATCAGGGTGACGGCGCGCGCGTCGTCGACGTCCTCGACGAAGATGCGCTGGTCGCCGGCGATCTCCTTCTGCGCGACGCTGCCTGCGGCACCGAGGTCGTCCTCGGTCAGGTCGTCGACGCTCGAGACGGGCGTCGCACCGGTCGCGCGAGCGAGCTGGGCCTGGTCGCTGGACTTGACGCGACGGACGGCGATGATGTCCTCCTGTGCGAGGTAGTGCTGGGCCATGTCGTCGATGCCGCCGTCGACGAAGACGACGTCAGCGCCGACGTCCGCGACTTGCTCGGCCATCTCGCGGAGCTGGGCCTCTTCCTGCTCGAGGAACTGCTCGAGCTGGTCGGGGTCGGTGACGTTGACTTCGGCGTCGATCTCGGTTTCCTTGATCTCGAGGTCGCCGTTGACGATCGCGACGTTGGCGTCCTCGGCGAAGTACGGCATGTTCTCGGAGACGCGCTCCTTGTCGACGATGACGCCTTCGACGAGCTCGGAGTTCTCGACGGAGCCGCCGACGACCTTCTCGACTTTGATGTTGTCCGTGTCGACGCCGTCGTCGTCGGCGACCGCGCGAACGGCCTCGACGATGAGCTCGGAGAGCAGGTCCTTGGCGTTCTCCGCGCCCTTGCCGGTCATCGCCGTCGCGGCGATCTGCTCGAGGATCTCCGTGTCGTCCTCGTCGACGTCGATGGCGATCTCCTCGAGGGCCTCGGTGGCTTCTTCGGCGGCCTCTCGGTACCCCTGTGCGAGGGTGGTCGCGTGGATGTCCTGGTCGAGGAGGTCCTCGGCCTGGCTGAGGAGCTCGCCGGCGACGACGACGGCGCTCGTGGTGCCGTCACCGACTTCCTCTTCCTGTGTCTCGGCGACTTCGACGATCATGTCGGCCGCGGGATGATCGATCTCCATCTCCGAGAGCAGGGTGACACCGTCGTTCGTGACGATGACGTTGCCCGACGAGTCGACGAGCATCTTGTCCATCCCCTTCGGGCCGAGCGTCGTCCGAACCGACTCGGCGACGGCCTTCCCGGCCTGTACGTTCATCGACTGCGCGTCCTCCCCGGAGGTGCGCTGGCTGTCCTCCGAGAGTACGATAAGGGGCTGGTTGCCCATCTGCTGTTGAGCCATAGTCAAGAGAACGATTGATTGTTATTCTATATAAGCGTTTCGCTTATTGTCCACTCGATCCCCGCTCCGTACGGGGGTTTTTCACATACCGTCGGCCGCGAATCAGGCCCTGCTGTAACCGCCGTCGGCCGTAGAGCCACTCCAACAGTGGACTTCGCGATCTCACGGGCGAAGTGTAAATCGGAACGCCGATCGAGAATAGGTAACCGTTCGTAAACGTCGTGGACAGCAACCGATGTCGGGGGAGTTGCGATCAGCCGGAGAACCGGTGGTACTCCATCCCCTTGTGCTTCATCTCGTTGTGTTTCTCCTCGAGGAAGGAGTAGACCGCGCCGTGGGGCGCGCCGTCGAGGAGCATTTCGGCGGCGCTGCGGACGGCGTCGACCTCCTGTGGCGCACCGATGATGCCGAGCGTCGAGCCGTAGATGACGACGTCGGCACCGGTCAGTTCCTCCATCAGTTCGCGGGTCCGGCCACCTTCGCCGATGAGCCGCCCCTTCTTGCGTTTCATGTCGGTTTTGTTCCGCGCGGCGGCGTCGATGTCGACGACGTCGAACAACATCATGTCGTCCTCGAGCAGCCGCAGGGCGTCCTCGGGCGCGAACCCGCGGCCGATGGCGCGAACGATCTCGGGGCCTTTGAGCCCGAGTACGGGATCGCCGACGGTTTCGACGGCAACGGAGCCGTTCTCCGAGTCGATGTCGAGTCGTACCTCGGCTTCCGCCTCGATCTCGCGCATCGTCTCGCCTCCTTCGCCGATGAGAACGCCGATGCGGTCCTGCGGAATCTTCACGTGCTGCATACAGTCAGGTACTGGCTGGGCGAGGTTAAGCGCTTGGTCCGCGAGTACCGGGTGGGTCGTGGCACCCACGCACGCGGTCGTTCTCCGCCGGTCGACGCCGTCGCTACTCGAGCACCGATCGGAACCGCACCGACTCCGAGCGCGTGTCGACGACGGCGATCGTGCGGTCCTCGTCGGCCGCCAGCACGTGCGCACCGGGGTTGAGAACCGTCGTTCGGCCCTCCTCCGACAATTCGCGCTCGTGGTGGTGGCCATAACAGACGAAATCGTAGGTCTCGCCGGCCGCGATCGCCTCGACCTCCTCGAGATGCTCGCCGTGGAGCACCGCGAACGAGAGGCCGTCGAACTCGAGGCTGGCGAACCGGCCGTGGAGTTCGCCCTCACCGCCGAGCGAGTCGAACGCGGCCTGGAGATTCGCGACGTCGCCGTCGTTGTTCCCGAGGACGCCGTGGAGTTCGAACTCGTCGAAGTAGTCGATCATCAGCGGGGCGACGAAGTCGCCGCAGTGGACGACGAGCTCGACGCCTTCCTCGGCGAAGATCTCGGTCGCGCGCTCGATCGCCGCGACGTTGTCGTGCGTGTCGGAAATAATGCCGATGTTCATACGCGTTCCCGCGATGGCGATCCACTAAGGCGTTCGGGGAACGACGAGCGTAGTCGATGCGGGCGAACGATTACCGTTCGAGAGACGACGGCACGCCCGCTCGCTCGAGTGCCTGCTGCCGTTCCTCGTCTGTGAGCCGATAGGGCCGGATTTCCGTCGCGACGTCACCGAGAGCAGCACGTCGACGCTGGTGTGCATCGAGGAATTCGGTAATTCGATCGATCGCGATCTCCTTCAACTCGCCGCTAAGCAGGTCGCCAGATCGGTACTCGGCCGCGATTCGCTCGAGTTCTGCGTCGTCGGATTCGAAGAAGAATCGCAGGTACTGGAATGGAACGTCGACGGTCGGATCGCCGCCGTGTTCGCGGTGTTCCTCGAGGGTCGCCCGACCGCCGGTATACGCGTGCGTCCGGATCGCCTCGGCGACCGTGTCCGGATCGGCAGTGAGCTCGATCGACGGCGCATCGTCGGAAGAGCTCATCTTCCCCGGTCCCTCGAGACTCGGGAGGAAGCGCCCGAGCAGGGCACCAGGCTTCGCCACTGGAAGCGCTTCTTTCGCGGCGATATCGCGACAGACCCGAACGTGGGGGTCCTGATCGACGGCGATGGGAACGAGAGTCGGCTGCCGGCCGCTGACGAGTTGCGGAAGCAGGAGGTGGGTCGCCTGTACGGCGGGGTAGAACTCGAGGCCGACGGTATCCTGCTCGCCGTAGACGGCCTCGACCGTCGCCGGCGTGAGGTGGGTCGCGAGTCGAACGGCGATCGGGTAGATCACGTCTGCATCGGCAGTGTCGACGACGATCCGGGTTTTGTCGGGGTCGAAGCCGACGGCGAGGATATCGCGTACATTGTCGCGGGTATGCTCGCCGATAGCGTCGAACGATTGCGATTTCGCGAGGAACTTCTCGTCGTCCGAGAGCGGGATATAGACCGTCGCTCCGGTCACTTCCTGAAAGCGTTTCGCGAGATAGAGCGGCAAGACGTGGCCGAGGTGCATCGGTCCCGACGGTCCCCGTCCGGTAACGATCGCGTGAATATCGCCCGCTTCGACGGCTTCGAGGTAACTGTCGACGTCTCGTCCCGCGTAGAACGTCCGGCGACGGAGCAGCGGGTGGTCGGGGAAGCGACCGAGCTGCTCGTCGGTGAGCTGATCGGCCCCGAATCGCTCGAGGAGTTTCTCGTAGTCGATCTCGCCCTCGACGGCGTACGGAGTGACGGTGAACCGGTCGGCAGTCGGATTTGAATCGGTACGTGCGGTGCTATCAGCGGTGTCGGTCGGTTCTGTCATTCGTGTCGTGGAGTCGGCTGTAGCAACTGGAAGACGATTCGGCTGAAAAACGAGCGGAGGGAGCGATCGCCGCCGCAGCCGCCGGGTTAGGCCGCGTCGCCCGCCGCGACGACACTGTCCGCTCTCGAAAGGGCGTACCAGCGCCACTGCCAATCGAGAGCGGACGTCACTATCACGTTCTTTTCAGGCGACAGTAAAGAGTATTTCGGAGAATCGGAGAGTGTCCGAATCAGTCCCGCGACGGATCCGGCTCCGGACTCGTGACGAACTCGAGGAGGTCGTCCGCCGTCACTTCGAGCCCCTGCCGCGAAAAGAACCCCGCGACGTTCCGACAGTCCCGCTCGAGGAAGTCGCGGCTGTTCGGGTGGTGGACCGTCACGGCCTGGCCGAGGTCGATGAGCACGAGCTGGCCCTCGTTCTCGTCGAAGACCACGTTGTACTCGCTCAGGTCGCCGTGAATGAGCCCCGCCGAGTAGAGCCGGCGCATGTACTCGCGCATGACCTCGTAGGCCGTCTCCGGGTTCTCGATCTGGACCTCGCCGAGGCGCTTCGCGCGGCCGTCCTCGTTCCCGATATACTCCATGACCAGCACGTTGCGCTCGGTCGCGATCGGTTCCGGAACTCGCACGCCGGCGGCTTTCGCCCGCCGGAGGTTCGCCAGCTCCTTTTTCGTCCACGCGAGGACGACGTCTTTCTTCTTGCCGCCCAGGCCCTCGAATCGGGGGTCGCCCTCGAGGTAGTCGCGCATCTGATTGAAGTTCGAGGCGTTGATCCGGTAGATCTTGACAGCGACCTCGCGGTCGTCGCCCAGCGCGTGGTAGACGTTGGCCTCCTTGCCCGTCGAGAGCGGCCCGCCGAAGGCCTCGACGTACCCGTCCTGGACGAGCTTGTACAGCGCCGCAAAGGTTGCGTCGTCGAACACCGACTGCTCGACCTTGAACTGGTCGGCGTCCTTGATGCGCTCTTCGAACTGTTCGAACTCGCGGTCGCGCTTGCGCGCGATCCGATCCGCTTCGGTATCCGAGACGTCGATCTCCTCCCACTCGTCGCCCGGCGTCTCCACTTCCTCGAGGTCGACCAGTCCGAACTCCGTTCCCTGTTCCATCTGTTCGACGCTACGGGTCGCGTGGGGGTAAAGACTGGGACTCGCTCGAGCGGCCACACTTTTTGTGCCGTCCGCGGTAGTACCGCTCGTGAGTAACTCGACCGAGCGCCGCCACACGGGGATCGAGCGATGACGAGCTACGACGTGACGCTCGAGCGGACTGACGGCCCGAACCGGACGCTCGAGGTCGCCGACGACGAGACGGTCCTCGACGCGGCCCAGCGGGCCGGCATTCGGCTGCCCTACGACTGTCGGAAAGGGACCTGCATCACCTGCGTCGGTCGGCTGGTCGGCCTCGAAGACGGAGGGAGCGAATCCGAGACGGACGAGACGGCGCGGCCGCGGGACGCCGACGCGTTCACGTATCGTCGGACCCCCCGGGCGCTGACCGACGGCGAACGAGCGGACGGCTACGTCCTGCTGTGCATCGCGCAGCCACGGACTGACTGCCGCATCGAGGTCGGGCCGCGTGTCCGCGCCGAAGTCGGGGACAGTCCCTGGTCGTAGCTCCCGCTCCCGTTGCGAATCCCGAACAGACTTATCTACGTGTTCGTGGTCGGGAAACCCCATGAGTGATGCGAGCACAGGCGGCGACGTCGAACCGGACCACGACCACGAACACCACCACGAGGGCCCCGGCTACGCGACGCCACAGGCCGCTATCGAGGAGGGTGAGCGAGAAAAACTGGCCTACGTGATGAGCCTCTACGTCGGGACGGACGTCGACGCGTCGGATTTCGTCGCGGTCGTCGACCTCGATCCCGAGTCGGACACCTACGCCGAAATCGTCGACCGCATCGAGATGCCCGAGCGCGGCGACGAACTCCATCACTTCGGGTGGAACGCCTGCTCGTCGTCCTGCCACATGGACGGCTTGGAGCGGCGACATCTGATCGTTCCCGGCCAACGCTCCTCGCGAATTCACGTAATCGACGCGAAAGACCGGCGGAATCCCGAACTGGAGACGGTGATCGAACCCGAGGAGGTCTTCGAGTACGACCTCTCGGCACCCCACACCGTCCACTGCATCCCGGACGGCGAGATTCTGATCAGCATGCTCGGCGACGCCGACGGCGAGCTGCCGGGCGGCTTCCTCGAGCTGAACGACGACTTCGAGATCGAAGGGCGCTGGGAGCCGCCGGGCGAGATCGAGATGAACTACGACTACTGGTACCAGCCCCGACAGAACGTGATGGTGTCCAGCGAGTGGGCCGCCCCAAAAACGTACTATCCGGGCTTCGACCTCGACGACGTCGAAGCGGGCAACTACGGCCGGAAGCTCCACTTCTGGGACTGGGAGAACGGGACCGTCGAGCAGACGATCGACCTCGGCGAGGAGGGGATGATCCCGCTCGAGGTACGATTCCTCCACACGCCAGAATCGACGCACGGGTTCGTCGGGGCCGCGCTCTCGTCGAACATATTCCACTTCTGGCGCGACGACGACGCGGGCGAGTACCGCGCCGAGAAGGCCATCGACTTCGAGAGCCGGGAGCACGAAGACTGGGATATGCCCGTTCCAGGCCTGACGACCGATATCCTGATCTCGATGGACGATCGGTACCTGTTCGGCTCGAACTGGCTCCACGGCGAGGTCTGGATGTACGACATCTCGGACCCGTCGAACCCGCGACGGGCTGACTCGCTCTCCGTCGGCGGGACCTTCGGCGAGGTTCAGGAAGTGCAGGGCCGCGAGCTGAACGCCGGTCCGCAGATGTTACAGCTCTCGCTCGACGGCGAGCGTCTCTACTGGACGACGTCGCTGTTCTCCTCGTGGGACGAGCAGTTCTATCCCGAGGAGGGCGAGCAGGGATCGGTGATGCTGAAAGCCGACGTCGATCCGCGAACGGGGACGCTCGAGCTCGACGAGGACTTCCTCGTCGACTGGGGCGAGTGCCCCGAAGGGCCGGCCCGCGCCCACGAGATCCGGTGGCCCGACGGCGACTGTACGAGCGACGTCTGGCAGTGAGCGGCGGATCGAACGGCCGTCCCCCGACCCACGAGGTCCGACTCGAGTGGCCCGACGGCCGGACGCGGACGCTCGCGGTTCGCGACGACGAGACGGTCCTCGAGGCCGCCGAGCGGGCGGGCGTCGCGCTCCCCTACGGCTGTCTGACCGGCGCCTGCGGAACCTGTACCGGGCGATTGCTCGAGGGCGACGGAGCCGAGCCGACGGACGACGACACCGGAGCCGTCACCGCCGAGGACGTCTTCGCGTACCGCCGGCGACCTCGGGCGCTGAAGGACCGACACCGAACGGAGGGGTACGTGCTGTTGTGCGTCGCCTCGCCGCGGGCCGATTGTCGGATCGCGGTCGGCTCGAGCGTGCAGTCGGAACTGGTCGAGAACCCGTGGAAGTAGCGCGTCTCGAGCCGAGAGCAGCGCGAGGCGTTCGCGACACAGTCAGTAAGGTTAACGGGTGCGAACGGCTACCCTCGAGCAATGCCAGTCGCCGACGAAGACGCGGACGAAGATAACCCGTACCTCCGGGATCCGCCGACTGACTTCGAGCCGGTCGAGGCCCTCTCGGCAGCCGAGGCCGAGCGACAGGTCGAACGGTTGCGCGCGGCCATCCGCGAGCACGACCGCCGGTACTACGTCGAGAGCGAGCCCGTCATCGCCGACCGGACCTACGACGCGCTGTTCACCCGGCTGCGCGAACTCGAGGAAGCGTTCGATCTCTCCCATCCCGACAGCCCGACGCGGAGCGTCGGCGGCGAGCCGATCGAGGCGTTCGAGACGGTCGAGCACGTCGCGCCGATGCTCTCGATCGACCAGAGCGGCGACGTCGAGGACGTCCGGGAGTTCGACGAGCGGGTCCGACGGGAGGTTGGCGACGTTCGGTACGTCTGCGAACCCAAGTTCGACGGCGTCTCCATGGAGTTCGTCTACGAAGCGGGGAGCCTCGAGCGCGCGGTCACTCGCGGGGACGGCCGCGAGGGCGACGACGTCACGCGCAACGCGCGCACGATCGGTTCCGTCCCACAGCAACTCCACGGCGACTACCCCGACTCCCTCGCGGTGCGGGGCGAGGTCTACATGCCAAAAGACGCCTTCCAGGCGCACAACCGCGAGCGCATCGAGCGCGGCGAGGAACCCTTCGCCAATCCCCGGAACGCCACCGCCGGGACCATCCGCCAGCTCGACCCCTCGGTCGTCGCCGACCGCCCGCTCGCAGTCTTCTACTTCGACGTCCTCGAGGCCTCGGAACTCGAGGACACGCACCGGGAAGCGCTCGAGCGCTTCCCCGAGTTCGGGCTCCGGGTGAACGATCGCGTGGAGGTCGTAGACGATATCGAAAGCGCGATCGACTACCGCGACCGCCTGCTCGAGGCCCGCGACGACCTGGACTACGAGATCGACGGCGTCGTCATCAAGGTCGACGACCGCGACGCGCGCGAAGAACTCGGACAAACGGCGCGTCACGACCGCTGGGCGTTCGCCTACAAGTTCCCCGCCCGCGCCGAGGTGACGCCGATCGCCGACGTGGCAGTTCAGGTCGGCCGGACGGGGCGATTGACGCCCGTCGCCCTGCTCGAGCCGGTCGACGTCGGCGGCGTCACCGTCTCGCGGGCGAGCCTGCACAACCCCGAGGAGATCGCCGAAAAGAACGTCAATATCGGCGACACGGTCCGGGTCCAGCGCGCCGGCGACGTGATCCCGTACGTCGAGGAGGTCGTCGAGAAGAACAGCGAGGGCCACTACGAGATGCCCGAGACGTGTCCCGTCTGCGACAGCCCCGTCGAACGCGACGGCCCGATGGCCTTCTGCACCGGCGGGCTGGGTTGTGACGCCCAGCTCCGGCGTTCGATCGAGTACTACGCGGGCGACGACGGGCTCGATCTCGAGGGGCTGGGCGAGAAGAGCGTCCGTCAGCTCGTCGACGCCGGCCTGCTCGACTCCGTCGCCGACCTCTACGAACTCGAGTACGAGGATCTCGCGGCGCTCGAGGGATGGGGCGAGACCAGCGCCGAGAACCTGCTCGACGAGATCGAGGGGAGCCGCGAGCCGCCACTGCCCGATTTCGTCTCCGCGCTGGGTATCCCCCTGGTCGGTCCGACGACGGCTCGGGAACTCGCCCGCGAGTTCGGCACCTTCGAGGCGCTCCGCGAGGCCGCCGAAGACGACCCCGACCGACTCGAGGGGGTCGACGACGTCGGCGACACCGTGGCCGAGACGATTCACGAATTCTTCACGGGCGAGGCCAACGCCGCGGTCGTCGACGACGTGCTCGAACACGTCTCACCCCAGGAGTTCGAGACCGATGCCGGCGGCGACGAACTCGCGGGCCTCACCTTCGTCTTCACCGGTTCGCTCGAGGGAATGACCAGGGACGAGGCCCAGGAGCTCGTCGAGACCCGCGGCGCGAACGCGACGGGCAGCGTCTCGGGCAACACGGACTACCTCGTCGCCGGCGAGAATCCGGGCGCGACGAAACAGGCGGACGCGCGGGACAACGACGTGCCGATCGTCGACGAGGCGGAGTTTCGGGCGCTGCTCGAGGAGCGAGGGATCGACCTCGAGTAATCGGTACCGTTCCAGTCGCCGGAATCGAACGCCGGATCGAACCGGGGCGAAATCGACTACTTAATTCGAACGAGTCGCTCGTTCCAGCATTCCTGACAGGTCGAGTTGTTGGTCTCGTAGGTACACCCGCAGTTCGAACACTGGTAGATTCGCTGCTCAGGTTTCGGTCGTTTCAACCGTCTCAGGTACTTCTCGAGGAGTTTCATGTGGATCAGTAGCGTGCCAGCTACAGCGTCCAGCAGTCAGTAATCGGGTATAAGCTTCGTGGCCAGTATAAGTTATACGACATTATTTCCGGCGCGGAATGCCACGACTCGGGCTGTCGACTGCCGAACTCGATACGGGAGACGACGGCCCGACTCACCCGCGGCGAGTGAGGACCACGAAGGCGGCAATTACGGCAGCGACGACGCCGATAATCGTCGGGACGAGCTGTCCCGACCCCCACTCCCAGCCGAGGAACTGCGTTCCGACGATCGCCACGAGTGCAACGGTTACTCCGATCGCCGTGACGAGCGGGGACGAGTTTCGACCGAGCGAGAGTGCCATGGGGTAATGTGCGTTTTCCCACATTTTCAATCTAGTGGTGCCAGCCGCTCGAGCGAGTCCATCACCGGGGGAGCCGCTCGGCGATCACCGCGAGCGACTCGCGGCCCTGTACCTCGCCCTCGAGATCTGGGAGCGTCACGACCTCGAGCTCGGAAAACGTCGACCGGACCTCCGCGAGTCGCTCCTCGTGGCGGTCCTGGCGCGACCGACAGCGCGGGCAGCCCTCGTGGGGGTCCTCGAGGACGCGGTTCACCACCAACCGTTCGACCGGGACGCCAGCCTCGCGGAGTCGCTCGACGAGCCGCTCGGTCTCCGAAATCGCCATCGACTCCGGAATGAGTACCACGCGAAACTCGGTCCGCTCCGGGTCGACGAGTACCTCGCGGGCGCGCTCGAGGCGAGCCTGAAACACCGCGAGGCTCTCCTCCTCGTCGTCACCGCTGCGGGTCATCATCGACATCGGCCCGAACACCGCCGTCTTGGCCGCGTTCCCGATCCGCTTTGCCTGTCCGCGGAGCGACTGGGCCGTCTCGAGCGCCATCCCCATGACGTCCGGCATATCGAAGAGTCGCAGGGTGTGGCCCGTCGGCGCGGTGTCGAAGACGACGGTATCCCACTCGCCCGAATCGACGTACTCGACCAGCAAATCAAGGGCCGCGATCTCGTCGCTGCCGGCCGGCGCACCCGTCGCGAAGAGCCGTTCGACTTCTTCGTTGGAGAGGCTGACCCCGGCACTGCGGAGGTCCGACGCCAGCGCCTGCGCCAGTTTCTCGTAGCGCTCTCGCTGGGTTTCGGGGTCGATCTCGACGGCCCACAGGCTCCCGTCCTGGGCTGGGCCGTCCGCGAGCGCGACAGCGGACTCCGACGGCACGATCTCGGTCGGTTCCGGACCGATATCGGCCTCGAGCGAGTCGGCAAGCGAGTGGGCCGGATCGGTCGAGACGACGAGCGTTTCCCGACCGTCAGCGGCCAGCGAGAGGCCAGTTGCGGCCGCACAGGTCGTCTTGCCGACGCCGCCTTTACCGCCGTAGAAGATGCAGTCGGTCACGGCCACGGCTACCACGGCATGCGGTGTAAACGAATCGCCCGGGCGAGAACGAGTCGAACGTGGCGGTAGAACGGGAGCGAACGGCGAGGGCAATCAGATGTCGACGCGATCGAACTGATAGAGCGCGACGGCCATCGGGACGACGATCCAGAACAGCAGGATCAGGAAGGAAAACCAGTCCTGCAGGAATATCGGGAACTCGCCACCGAACATCTGTGCGTTGATCGTGGCCTGGTTTTCGAGCGCGTCGACGTCCGTAAGCAGGGTCAAACCGTTCGTATAGGCCTGGCCCGGGTCGAGATTCAGCACGAAATACACCCAGTCCTGGAGCCGCTCCGCCTCGAATTCTTGGCCCTGGACCGTCGCCGTATACGTGACCGTATCGAAGAAGAGGAATTCCCGCTGGGCGAGCAGGCGGAACGCTCCCTCGAGGCCGTTCCAGACGCCGTAGAACATGACGAAGATGCCGGCCATCGCGGCCCCGGCCATCGTCGTCGAGCGCGTGAGTGACGAGAGTGTGACGGCGATGCTCGTGTAGGCGACGCCGTAGACGATCGACATCACGAGCAAGCCGACGTAGTCGACGATATCGAAGCCGCCGAGCAACGCGGCGACGACGATGGCGGCGAGTCCGAACCCGACGGTCAGCGACAGCGATAGGACGGCCGAACGGCCGAGCAGCTTGCCGAGCAGGACGTCCTTCCGAGAGTTAGGAAGCGACAGGAGGATTTTGATGCTCCCGGACTCGCGTTCGCCCGCGATCGACTTCCAGCCGAGTACCAGTGCGATCAGCGGGACCACGAGCTTCGTGATCTGACTGACGAACAACACGAGCATCCCGGTCGTCGCCCCCTGCGCCGCGATATCTTCACCGAAGTACGAGAGAACCCCCGTCACGATGACCAGAAGCGCGAAGAAGAACGCACTCAGTCCCCAGAACAGCCACGATCGGACCGAATCCTGGAAGTCCTTCTTCGCGATCGCGCGGACGCTTTCGGGGTTGATCGAACTCGAGGCCGCGCCGCCCGACCCCGCCGTGGCGGAGCCCGTTTCGGCGCTCATCGCGCCTGCACCTCCGTCTCCGTCGTGTACGAGCGGAAGACGTCGTCGAGCGACGCCTCGCTCGTCGAGAAGTCCTGGACCTCGATGCCGCGGTCCTCGAGCGTCGAGAGGACGGTGGTCTTCGACCCGTCGACGTCGACGATGAGTGTCGGCGGAGTTCCGTCTTCGACAGTCGCACTGCCGACGTCGGGCAGCGAGCGGACCGCCTGGAGGGCGTCGTCGTCGATCCGGTCGACGGTGACCCGCAGCGTCGTGCCGCCCTCGACGGAGTCGCGAAGACCCTCGACGGAGTCGACGGCGACCATCTCGCCGTCGCGAAGGATGCCGACGCGGTCACAGACCGCCTCGACCTGCTCCATGATGTGGCTCGAGAAGAAGACGGTCGCGCCCCGTTCGTTCTCCTCGCGGACGATGTCGCGCATCTCGCGGGCACCGTTGGGGTCGAGGCCGGTCGACGGCTCGTCCAGGATGAGGAGGTCGGGTTCGCCGACCAGCGCCATCGCGAGCATGAGCCGCTGGGACATCCCCTTCGAGTAGCCGCCGGCTTTCTTGTCGATGGCGTCGACCAGGCCGACGCGCTCGAGCAGGGTTTCGGGCTCGTCGTTCGCGTTTTTCGACTCGATCGCGAACTCGAGGTGCTGGCGGGCGGTCAGGCGATCGTAGGTCTCGACGCCTTCGGGCAGGACGCCGGTCCGCCGCCGGATGTCCCGGCTGCGTTGCTGGGCATCCATTCCGAGGACGGTGACCTCGCCCGCGGACGGGCGGGCGAAATCGAGAACGATGTTGATCGTCGTCGACTTCCCGGCACCGTTGGGACCGAGGAATCCGAACACCTCGCCCTCCTCGACCTGGAAGGAGAGATCGTCGAGTGCGAGGGTCTGACCGAAAGATTTGGTCAGATTGTCGACTGTGATAGCTGGCATGGCTGTGTGGTCGCAGCGTTCCGCAAAAAGGTTTGTGACATCCGCACTACAACTGAAAGCATCGATTTCCTCGTACTGACGGCGTCACTCGTCGTCATTTCGCGATGCCAACGACTGAAGAAACGGACGCCTATATCGGATCGTCGGGATCGTACCGCTCGGCGGTTCGGTCGACCTCGTCTGCGTACCGCTCGCGCGTCTCCTCGTCGGGAACCGGCTCGAGTTCGTCTTCGGGAATATCGGTCGCTGCGGTCACTTCGGAGCCCGTTCGCAGGGCCGTAGAGGATCGCTGTCGTTGCTGGTAGCGTGAACCGTCCGGCGTCGCGTAGACGAGCGTTACGAAGTCGCGATCGCCGACCTCCCGTTCGACGAGCCAGCACTGTACCGTCGAATCACTCATACCCGGGCGTTCGGAATCGATCACCGAGAATGTACCGAGTCGAAGCGGTCGGTCTCGGAGTGAATCGGACGGTCCCGAGTCGACCCGGTCGTGACGGGACGTCGGCTCGACACCGCGATCGAACGGTCGTCGCGGGTCGACTGCGCCCCTCCCGGCAGTGGATGGCACTCAGTTGCGCCGGAACAGGAGCACGACGCCGACGACGAGGAACGCGATCGTTACCGCGCCGATAGCACTGTCGATCGTCCCGGATACCGTCACGAACCGACTCGGAACCAGTTTCGAGAGTACGTAGGCGATGACGACGAGGAAGACACCAATGCGCCGGAGATCCGTATCGTCTTTATTGATCACGTTGCTCAGTACGGTCCGGATTAGCCCCAGAACTGCGAAGAGGCCAACCACCAAAACGGCGTAGTCGAACGATACGTCGAGCATATTTTCGGTTTCGTCGTGAATACATCGCCTCAGCAGCGGTCGGTCGTCAATCTCCCATTAGTTTTCTCCTACATAAAGCCTAATTGAAAATGAATCGGCGGGGTTGCACTGTCTACTGTCTCCCCTGTAGACTACCGTCGCGTTTCCTCGTCGGGGACTGGCTCGAGTTCGGCCTCGAAATATCGAACGCGAAGGCGACCCCTACCCGCGTGAACGAGCCCCCGCGTACTTGACGGTCGCCGTTGGACCAGTGACGACTACCGATGGCCCGGACCCGGACCGAACGCATCGACGAGTGGCGTGCCCACGCCGACGAGCTCTGTCACGACGGGGAGACCGTCGACCACCGCGCCGACTTCGAGGGCGGGACGATCGTCGTCACGAACCAGCGCGTGCTGGCGTTTACGCCCGGCGGGGACGAGCCGAAGTTCCGTCACGTCGACCGGCCCGACGTCGGGACCGTGTCCGTCGAGACGGACACGCCACTGCGGCAGCTCTGTCTGGGAGGCGTCACCGCGGTCGTCGGTGTCGGGCTGCTCGAGCTCGCGAGGGGCAGCAGGTTCGCGACGGCGGCTCCGACCGTCGATCTCGAGGGGATCCGGCCGATGCCGGGGGCGACGCAGCTCACGCGCGTCGTCGAGGCGACGCTCGAAGCCATCGAGACGGCCCTCGTGGTACTCGAGGGCGGCGTTCTCCTGCTCGGCGTCGCCGCTCTCGTCGTCGCCACCGTCTTCGTGGTCTCCGTCCTCCGATCGCGCTCGAGACGACTCGTGCTCCGCGTCAGCGGTGGCAATGACATCGAGATCCCCGTCAGCGACGCCGCTGTCGCGGCCGGATCGGTCGAGGACCTCGAGCGGGCGATTCGCCCGGGTTCGGGCTCGACGCCGGGACTCGAGGAAATCCGGGACGACGAGGGAGCACGGTCGATCAGCCAGGACACCCGTGCCGAGGAGTCAGGCTGAAACCTCCTGACTCCGTAGGGCCGCCGATGAACGCCGACGGGGTTCGCGAGCGTGCCGGATCGTTGCCGCGAGAGCCCGGCGTCTACCAGTTCCGCGAGGGGGGGACGACCCTCTACGTCGGGAAGGCCGTCGACCTTCGGGATCGGGTGCGATCCTACGCCGATCCGCGCAGCGCGCGGATCCGCCGAATGGTCGACCGGGCCGACGAGATCGAGATCGCGGTCACCGATACCGAGACGCAGGCTCTGCTGCTCGAGGCGAACCTGATCAAGCGCCACCAGCCCCGCTACAACGTCCGGCTCAAGGACGACAAATCGTATCCGATGGTCCAGCTGACGGCCCACGACGCCCCGCGGATCGAGATCACTCGCGATCCCGCCGAGTCGGCGACCGTCTTCGGGCCCTACACCAGCAAGGTCCAGGTCGAGACCGTCGTGAAAGCGCTCCGGGAAACGTACGGCGTCCGAGGCTGCTCGGACCACAAGTACGCGGGCCGCGACCGGCCCTGTCTGGATTACGAGATGGGACTCTGTACGGCCCCCTGTACCCGCGAAATCGACCTCGAGAGCTACCGACAGGACGTCACCGCGGTCGAGCGTTTTCTGGAGGGCGAGACAGGAATCCTCGCCGATCCGCTGCGCCGGGAGATGGAGGCCGCAGCGCAGGAGCAGAACTTCGAGCGCGCGGCGAACCTGCGGGACCGCCTCGAGACCGTCGAGGCCTTCCACGGCGAGGGCGGCGAGGCGGTCCAGTCGGTCGGCGACGAGCAGGGCGTCGACGTCCTCGGCGTCGCCATCGAGGGCGAGGACGCGACCGTCGCGCGCCTGCGCGCCGAAAGCGGCAAACTGGTCGATCGGGATCGGCACACGCTCGAGGCACCCGGCGCTACCGGAGACGGCGTCGCCGGCGAAACCAAAGGCGTCCCCGCCGTCCTCGCCGCCTTCATCGTCCAGTACTACGCCGAGCGCGAGCTCCCCGACGCCCTGCTCCTGCCCGAGCGCCACGGCGACGAGGAGGTCGCCGCCTGGCTCGAGGCCGCGGGCGTCTCGGTCCGCGTCCCGGGTGCGGGCCGGGAGGCGAAACTCGTCGAACTCGCGCTGAAGAACGCCCGGCGTAACGTGGGCCGACGCGACGAGTGCGGAATGCTCGCGGACGCCCTCGAGATCGACTCGGCCCGGCGGATCGAGGGATTCGACGTGAGCCACGCCCAGGGGAAGGCAGCGGTCGGGAGCAACGTCACGTTCGTCGACGGCAGCGCCGAGAAGGGCGACTATCGACGGAAGAAGCTGACCGATCAGAACGACGACTACGACAATATGCGCGCCTTGCTCGAGTGGCGCGCCAGCCGCGCCGTCGAGGACCGGGACGACCGGCCCGACCCAGATTTACTGTTGATCGACGGCGGAGAGGGACAGCTCGAGGCGGCCCGCGACGCGCTCGAGGCGGTCGGCTGGGACGTCCCGGCAGTCGCGCTGGCGAAAGCCGAGGAGCGCGTGGTGACGCCCCACCGGACGTTCTCGTGGCCGAGCGACGCGCCGCACCTGCATCTCCTCCAGCGCGTGCGCGACGAGTCCCACCGCTTCGCCGTGCAGTACCACCAGACGGTGCGGGACGAGGTGAAGACGGTGCTCGACGACGTGCAGGGGGTCGGGCCCGAAACGCGAAAGCGGCTGCTCGGTCGCTTCGGCAGCGTCGAGAACGTCCGCGAGGCGAGCCTCGAGGATCTCCGGAGCGTGGAGGGGATCGGCGAGAAGACGGCGGAGACGATCAAATCCCGGCTCTGAACGATCAGTTTACGGACGTCGGTCGCGATCGATCGTCCGGCGACTCGAGGCTGTAGACGGTGACCGTCCCGTGACTGTTCACGCGCACCTCGTACTCGTCCGCGTAGAAGAGCAGTTGCCAGTGGGAGTCGTCCTGGGCCTGTAATCCGTCGAACACCTCCGGATCGATCGAGTCGTAGAGCGGGCCGAGTTCGTGAGGATCGACGCCCTCGAGGTCCGCCAGCGTCTCCACGACCGCCTCGAGGATCGAGCTCGGCTCCGAGGGGGTCGTCCAGCTGGTCTCGGCAACGACGCGGGCTCGATCGGCGTCCGCATCGGGCCGGTAACCGGTACTGGCCGATCGGCCCAGGAAGACGCCGACGGCCAGCCCCCCGCTCAGAACGGTGAGTATCTTGTCCGGTAACACGTCGATCGGCAGGCCGTAGTAGAGGTGCAGTCCCATCCAGAAGGCGCCGATAGCGCCGGACGCGAGCGCGCCGGCCCACACGTACGTTATCATCGGATCCGGCCGGTCCGTCGGCCGATTTCGTCGCTGCAACCGGACGGTATACAGACTGAGGCCGATCGAAACCCCCAGCGGAACGATCACTTCGGGAATCTCGAAGAATTTCGGTCCGGGCGTCGCTGAGATGAAGGCCACGCAGACGAGAGCGACGAGACCACTGAGGACGAGCAGGTGATTCTCCCACCGATCGAACCGTGGCCGAGACCCCTCGTAATTCATTAAATGAGGATTGCGGACAGAGACACATAAGTACGACCCTCCGAGCCAAATCGCCAGTTGCCGGGGTGTCAACCGCGTATTTACCGGACGGAGCGTCGGCGGCGCGACTCACTCGAGAGTCCGATGCGGACCGCGATCGATCGACACCGCGGGCCGACGTCGCCGGTCGTCGACCGTTGCGACGGCAAGGACAGGGCTATCCCCGGTCCCGAGCCATGTGACGATATGGCAGACAACGACGACGAGCTCGACGACCTCCTCGACGAACTCGACAGTCAGGGCGACCTCGAGACGTCCCAGCAGATGCTGTCGATCCGAACGGAGAGCCGCCGCTACGACAAGCCGGTGACGATCATCGAGGGGTTCGATCTCACGAAATCGGAGATCGAATCGACCGCCTCGGATCTGAAGAGTTCGCTGGGTACGGGCGGAACCGTCGACGACGGTCGCATCGAATTGCAAGGAGATCACCGCGATCGGGTCCCGGAGCTCCTCCGGGATCGAGGGTTCGACGTTCGCGAGTGACACGATCCGGATCGATCGGCCGGCTTCGCTACCCCAGACCGCTCGAGTAGTGTCTCCAGGCGGCGCGCTCGTCTCGTGTCAGCGAGTTATTTAAGTCTCACGTTCGATGATGAGGTATGAACGTCCGAGCCGCGACACCAGACGACTTCGAGGCGATTACCGCCGTCGCTCGCGATACCTGGCACGACACCTACGACGAACTCGAGGCCGAGGTGATAGACCGAACCGTCGACGACTGGTACACCGACGACTCGATGCCGCTCGAGGCCCCTGGTACGGTCGTTCTCGTCGTCGAACGAGATGGCCAACTCGTCGGCTTTACCCACGCGGTCGCACAGGGCGACAAAGCCGACATCCTTCGGATGTACGTCCACCCTGACCACCAGGGCGAAGGGATCGGCTCGACGCTCCACGACCGACTGATCGCCGAGCTCGAGTCCTACGACGTCGACCGAATCCGATCAATCGACTTCGCGTTCAACGAGACCAGCCGCGCGTTCTACGAGGGACTGGGCTTCGAACAGACCGATACGGGCGAGGTCGAGATCGACGGTGAGTTCTACGACGAAGCGGTCTACACGCTCGAACTGTAATCAGCGGCCGTTTTTCAGAACGGCCGTCGTTCGTTCCGCTTTCAGACGAGTTCCGTCGTGAGGGCCGGCGATCTCGGCTCCGGTCGTCGCGTCCGTCGCGCCGCCCATACCTAACTGTGAGGGACCAATCACTTTGATACTCTCCGTCGTAGCGTGCCACATGGAGATCAGACCGGCTGCCCTCGACGACCGCGACCGGATCAGGAGCGTCGCCCGAGAGACCTGGCACGAAACGTACGACGAACTCGAGCCCGAAACCATCGACGAGACGATCGACGAGTGGTACGGCGACGAGGCGCTCGAGACGGCGCTCTCGAAGCCCGGAACGGCTTTTCTCGTCGCGGAGGCGGACGGCGACGTCGTCGGCTTCACGCACGGCGTCGTCACGGAGGACGAAGGCGACGTCCTTCGCATGTCCGTCCATCCGGACCATCAGGGGGAGGGGATCGGGACGGCACTGTACGAACGTCTCCGGGCGGACCTGCAGGACTTCAACATGGAGCGGATGCGAGCGATCGATCTCGCCTCGAACGACGGCGGCCGGGAGTTCTACGAGGAACACGGGTTCGAACCGACCGGCGAGGACGACGTCGAAATCGGCGGCGAAAAGCGACGAGAAGTGGTCTACACGCTCGAACTGTAAGTGGTCGGAGAACCGACTCGAGCCGCGATTCAATCGCGGCGTCGGTCCCGATCGACGAACCGGCCGATTCGGTGAACCGGTTTTACGGTAGACGACCTTGCAAATTCATAGCACGGACGCAAGTGCGGCGCCGGTGAGGTCCACCGTAGCACGATGGCGACGAAAACGCCGAGCGAGGGCGACATCTTGCGGCCGATCGGAAGCGTCTCGACAACGTACTTCGTACTGGTCGGCATTGCGGGGCTGGCGTTCGTCGCCTTCCTGATCGGGTGGGCGTACCAGTTAGAGGAGGGACTGATCGTCACCGCACTCGGTGACTGGGGGAGCGGCGGCGGCGTCACGTGGGGGGTCTACATCGGCGCGTTCATCTGGTGGGTCGGCATCGCTCACGGCGGCATCATCCTCTCGGCCGCGGTCAGGCTCCTCGGGATGGACCGGTACATGCCCGTCGCGCGACTCGCCGAGTTGCTGACCATCGCCGGGCTCTCCGCGGCCGGTTTTTACATCATCGTCCACCTCGGCCGCCCCGACCGGATGGTCACGAGCGTCATCGGTCACTACCACATCACGGTCCACGCCTCGCCGCTCGTGTGGGACGTAACCGTCATCACGGCCTACTTCGTGTTGACGGCGACCTACCTCGCGCTGACCTTGCGTTACGACGTCAGTCGCCTCCGCGATCAGCTGCCGGACCGGCTCGATCCGATTTACGCGCTCGTGACGATGGGCTACACCGAGCGGGAAGACGCGGTCGTCCAGCGCATGGTCTGGTGGCTCGCGCTCGCGATCATCATCATGGCCCCGCTCTTGCTCCACGGCGGCGTCATTCCGTGGCTGTTCGCCGTGATCCCGACGATGCCGACCTGGTTCGGCGGCGTCCAGGGACCGCAGTTCCTCACCATCGCCCTCACCTCCGCTATCAGCGGCGTGATCATCCTCGCCTATTCGTTCCGCCACGCCTACGACTGGGATCACATCTTCACCGACGATATCTTCCGCGGATTGCTCCTCTGGCTCGGCTTCTTCTGTCTCCTCTTCCTTTGGCTGCAGCTCCAACAGAACATCACCGGCCTGTTCCAAGCACCGGTCGATCTGACCATCGCTGCGCGCGCCAGAGCCACGAATCCGATCTACCTCACCTCGATGTCGCTCGTCTTCCTGACCCTGGTCTACATCTTCGCCCAGTCGATCCGACCGACCCTGTTCACCAAGGAACGGGCCGTCGTCTCCGGCCTCGCCGTCCTCACCGCGACGATCATGGAGAAAGTGCTGTTCGTCGTCGAAGGGTTCCTCCACCCGACGTTCGATATCTACGAGGCCGTTCCGGGGGTCTACGTTCCGAGCCTGATCGAGATCGCGTCGATCCTCGGGACGATCGGCATGGTCTCGCTGATCTTCCTCACCGTCGCCAAGATCTTCCCCGTCGTCGAACTCCACGCGATCGAGCACCTCCGAGACGAGCACGAACACGAACGCGAACGCGAACGCGAGTAGCGACGGACCGCCGTCACGACGCGTCGCGAGCTCAACGCAACTGATCGAGTTTCAGGAATGCGTCGGCCGCAGGCCTCCGTCGTCGGTCCCGGCTAACCGCTGGCTCGAGGATTCACTGCGTGTCCGCTCTCTTCCTCAATCGGCCAGTCGGTGCCCTGTCCGGAACCTTCTACCGCCACCAGCAGGTATTTACCCTATGCTACTAAACCTATTTTTAGAGATGTCTAATCTTTCGTCCACCCTTTCCCAAATCGGCGGTGAGTCCCCGTGAACGAACTCCTGGAGGTCTTCCTCGTATCGCTTCGTGACGGCTACGTCCAGGTGAGCGCGTTCGTCGCGGTGACGGTACTGGCGTTCGGATTGCTTCAGTACTGGACCGGCGGGGCCGTACTCAGCGCGGTCGAGGACAACGAGCGACTACAGGTGCTGTTCGGCGGGCTGCTGGGACTGACACCCGGCTGTGGCGGTGCGATCGTCGTGATGCCGCTGTACGTCCGCGGAACCGTCAGTTTCGGAACCGTGGTCGCGACGCTCGGCGCGACCGCGGGCGATTCGGCGTTCGTCATCCTCGCACTCGCACCGGAGGCCGCGCTGTACGCCTACGCCATCGCGTTCGTCGCGTCCGTCGCGACCGGCTACCTCGTCGACGAGGTCGGACTGGGAGTCTCCCGCGTCGACGCCGCCGTCGCACAGCTCTCGCCCGCCGCGACGCCCGACGGCGGGACGGTCGTCAACAGTAGCGTCGGCCCGAACCCCGCCCACGACTACGGCGGCCCGGCCCCGACGCACGCACACGAAACTGGCCCCGATCGGCACTCTCGAGTGCTCACCCCGTTCTCCCATTTCGCACACGTCCTGTGGTGGGTCACCGCCGTCTCGGGGCTCGTCTTCGGGACGCTCTACCTGCTCCGTGGCGCCCCCGAGGTCGCGCTCGTCGCCGACTTCGGCTTCGATGGCTTCTTTACCGTCACCGGCATCGTCGGGGCGCTCCTGTCGCTGTACCTATACGCGGTCGGCCGTCACTACGTCGGCGAGGGAGAGATCGCACGCGCTCGAGACTCCTTCGGATCGATCTACGACACGCTCACCCACGCGGCGATGGAGACCAGTTTCGTCACCGTCTGGGTGCTCGCGGCCTTCCTGGCCTACGAGTACTTCGTCCTCTTCAGCGGCGCGAACGTCGCGACGCTCGCGGCAACGGCTGGGGTCCTCGCCCCGATCGGCGGCGCGGTCGTCGGGCTGATCCCCGGCTGTGGCCCCCAGATCCTGCTGGCGAGCGTCTACGCCGAGGGCGGGCTGCCCTTTTCGGCGCTGTCGGCCAACGCGATCGCCCAGGACGGCGACGCCCTGTTCCCGCTGCTGGCCGTCGACGCCAAGGCCGCGATCGTCGCCACGATCTACAACTTCCTGCCCGCCGTCGTCGTCGGCGTCGCGCTCCACTTCCTGTGGGGTCCCGTCTTCGGGATGGCGGAGTTCGGGTTCGGCGTGCTGTGATCAGTGGCCAGCAATCGTTGATCGACAAAACGTATCACGCTAAACCGATCAACCGGCGTTGCGGTGGCGCGCGCTGTCGGCCGGCCGAACGACACGTGAGGACGGCCGATGACACTGTGCGAGGGATGAACGAGCGACTTCGGAGCGAGTGAATCGGCTGGGGAGGGCGTGGCAACACGGAGTTGCCACGATAGCAGGACACTCTTCGCGGACGCGACTATAATCGAAGTGCTCGAGTCGGTCGCTCGAGCCGCTATCGGAGTATTTCAGACCGAATTTCGCTCAGAACTCCTCGGTCGGCGGCGCGATCCCCTCGTCGCTGCCCTCGAGTTCGAACTCCTCTCGTACCTTCCGGATCCGATCGCGAATGTCGGCCGCGAGCTCGAACTCGAGGTTGTTCGCGGCTTCCTGCATCTGCTCCTCGAGTTCGTCGATGTAGCGGGCGGCGTCGTCTTCGTCCTCGAGCTCCCGGCCGGAAACCTCGCTGGTGTCGGTCTTGCTCCCCGGCAGGTTCGTCTCGCCGATCTCCTTCTGGATCGTCGTGGGCTCGAGGCCGTGTTCCTCGTTGTACTCCTGTTGGATCTCGCGGCGGCGCTGGGTTTCCTCGATGGCGGACTCCATGGCGTTCGAGGGCTCGTCGGCGTAGAGGACGACCTCGCCGTTGACGTTCCGGGCCGCTCGGCCCATGGTCTGGACGAGCGTCGTCTCCGATCGGAGGAACCCCTCCTGGTCCGCATCCAGAATCGCCACCAGCGAGACCTCGGGGATGTCCAGGCCCTCCCGCAGGAGGTTGATGCCGACGAGAACGTCGATCTCGCCCAGCCGGAGCGAGCGGATAATCTCGTGGCGCTCGAGGGTGTCCGTCTCGTCGTGCATGTAGGCGACGTCGACGCCGGCCTCCTCGAGGTACTCGGTGAGGTCCTCGGCCATGCGCTTGGTGAGCGTGGTGACGAGGGTACGCTCCTCGCGCTCGATCCGCTCGTCGATGCGGTCCATCAGGTCGTCGACCTGGCCCGTGGCGTCGGAGACCTCGATCGCCGGGTCGACGAGGTGGGTCGGTCGAACGATCTGTTCGACGATCTGGCCGCTCTCCTCGCGCTCGTAGTCGCTCGGCGTGGCGCTGACGTACAGCGTCTGGTCGGTTTTGTCCTCGAACTCCTCGAAGGTGAGCGGTCGGTTGTCGTAGGCGGTCGGCAGTCGGAACCCGTTCTCGACCAGCGAGTCCTTCCGGGACTTGTCGCCGGCGTACTGCCCGCGGATCTGGGGCAACGTGACGTGGGATTCGTCGACCACGGTGAGGAAGTCGTCCGGGAAGTAGTCGAGGAGGGTGTACGGCGCTTCGCCCGACTCGCGGTCCGAGAGGTAGACCGAGTAGTTCTCGATCCCCGAACAGTAGCCCGTCTCCTGCATCATCTCGAGGTCGAACGTCGTGCGCTCCTCGATGCGCTGGGCGGCGATCATGTCGCCCTGCCGCTCGAAGTACGAAATTCGGGAGTCGAGATCGTCGCGGATCTCGTCCATCGCGTTCTCGAGCGTGTTCTCCGGAATGGAGTAGTGCTCTGCAGGGTGGACGAGTACCGCCTGCTGGTCGCCCTGGGTTTTGCCCTCGAGCGGGTCGACCTTGACCATACGGTCGATCTCGTCGCCCCAGAGTTCGACGCGGACTGCGTAGCGGCCGTACATCGGGTAGATCTCGACGGTATCGCCGCGAACGCGGAAGGTACCCTGCGTGAAGTCGACGTCGTTGCGCTCGTAGTTCAGGTCGACGAGTTGCGCGAGCAGTTCGTCGCGGCCGATCTCCTCGCCGACCTCGAGGCGCAGGGACATGTCGATGTAGTTGCGCGGGTCGCCGAGGCCGTAGATCGCGGAGACGCTCGCGACGACGATGACGTCCTCGCGGGTCAGCAGCGACCGCGTGGCGGAGTGGCGCAAGCGATCGATCTCGTCGTTGACCGAGGCGTCCTTGTCGATGTAGGTGTCGCTCTGTTCGACGTAGGCCTCGGGCTGGTAGTAGTCGTAGTAGGAGACGAAGTACTCGACGGCGTTGTCCGGGAAGAGGTTCCGGAACTCCTCGTAGAGCTGGGCCGCCAGCGTCTTGTTGTGGGCGATGACCAGCGTCGGCTTCTGGATCTCCTCGACGACCCACGAGACGGTGTTGGTCTTGCCCGACCCCGTCACGCCGAGCAGGGTCTGTTTGTCCATTCCCGACTGGAAGCCGTCGACTAACTGTTCGATCGCCTCGGGCTGGTCGCCCGCGGGTTCGAAGGGGGCGTCGACCCGAAACGGACGGTCGACGTCCGGTCGGTCCGGCTGCAGGGGACCTTGCGCGTCACTCATTATCGGAGTCAGGGGTTCGAGCCACTTTACGCGCTCGCATTACGTGAACTCGCAGTCGAACTCGATGTCGAGATGTTCTGGCCGACCAGTGCAGCAGTCGAGAACAGTCGCCACCGAGCCTCGGATCGCATCCGAACGTGGCCACTGCCCGCCCAACCGTTATGGACCGAGCCGTGGTCGACCGGGGTATGACGGAGCAACTCCAGCAGGCCCGAGACGACCTCGAGGAGGCGGCGAAGTCGGCCGACAGCGACGACGTTCGCGAGGATATCCGCGAGACGACGGACGCCTTCGCCGACTACGTGACGAGCGATACGCAACCGGATCACGCCATCCTCGACCAGCGGCTCAACACGCTCCGGCAGGTCCGCGAGCGGGCCGACGGCACCACGAAAGACAAGGTCGAGTCGGCCATCGAGACAACCGAGGACTACCGCGAGACCCTCGAGCAGGCCTGAGAGCGCGTTCGGACGAGCGCAACGATGACCGAAACCGCGACGATCAGTGTTCTCCCGGCGTTCCACCCGGAATCATCGTTGGCGACCTACTCGAGCCGATCCAACACCGCCTCTTTCTCGTAGGACAGCGAGAGCGACCGCGAGCGGCCTCGGCCGTCGACCTCCGCGTAATCGGCGTCGATCAGTCCGAGCTGGTCGAGTTTGTTGACGATCTCGGAATAGCGCGTGTAGCCGAGGTCGGTCCGCTCGTGGAAGCCCTCGTAGACCTCGCCGGCCTGCTCGCCGTCGTGTTCGGCGATCACCTCGAGCAGCGCCCGCTCGGTGTCGGTCAGCCCCGAGAGCGACCGCGAGAGGTTGATGTACTTGGACTTCTCGTAGGCGTCCTCGACGTCCTGGCGCTCGACGGTTCGGCTGGCCCGCATCTCGGCGTTGAGTCCCGCCCGGCGCAACAGGTCGATCCCGACCCGGAGGTCGCCGCTCTCGGCGGTGAGTTCGGCGACGTACTCGAGCGTCTCCCGACCGATCACGCCCTCGTGGAAGCCGCGTGTGACCCGTTCCTCGAGGATGTCGACGATCTCGGGTTGGTCGTAGACCGGGAAGTAGACGTCCTCCGGGCGGAAGACGCTCTGGACTCTCGAGTCGAGTTCGTCGATCACGTCCAGTGCCGGGTCCGAGGAGACGACGACGACGCCGATCTTCGCGCCGGGGTACTCCTCGTGGGCCCGCAGGAGCGAGTAGAGCGTGTCCGAGGCCTCGTTCTCGTAGAAGAGGTAGTTGATATCGTCGAGCGCGACGACGAGGACCTTGTCCTCCTCGACGAGTTTCTCGGCGATCTGGCCGAACAGCTTCTTGAACGAGATGCCCGAGGAGGGTGGCTCGTAGTCGAACGTCCCCTCGAAGAGGCGCGAGAACACCGAGTACCGGGTCGCGTTGACCTGACAGTTGACTCGAATCGTCCGGACCTCGCTCGTCTGGGCACCGACCTCGTCGAACAGCTTCTGGATCGCCGTCGTCTTTCCGGTGCCCGGCGGCCCTCGAACCACGACGTTCAGCGGTCGCGACCCCCGCACCGCCGGGCGTAGCGCGTACGTCAGGCTCTGGGTCTGGCCCTCGCGGTGCTTGAACGTCTCGGGAACGTAGTCGATTTCGAAGACGTGCTCGTCTCTAAAGACGGATTCGTCCCACGACAACATCCCCTCGTCGGGGTCGTCTCCCATCACTTTCACCCTGCTTCCGCAGCGTCTTAATGGTTCGGTGGCCCGATCCACGGTTCGACCGCGGTATTATATCTGACCATGACACTCATCCACAAAAACCAATGGCCACTCTGCCTGTCTAAGTGACAGCACTGACGGCACCGGACCGCCAGCGGTGAGAAAGTAGCGTGGAGAAAACAGAAGGTTCTGGTGTGTCACGGTGGGTGGTGCCGAGAGACGGGTTCTGAAGACGGTTCAAGCGGCTTCGACCCGCTCGAGCCACCGATTGAGATCGGCCGGAGCGATCCGACTGCGGTGTGAGACGCGGGCGTGGGCTCGCGCGAGGCGCGCCGCCTCGTGATCGGCATCACAGCGCAGTTCGAAGGAACACCCCTCCCTGGGACACTGGAACTGATATGGCATACCCTAACATAGTCATTCTGTAGTGGTAGGCGTTGCACTTGCATGCCCCAGTGCGGTATACCAACGCTGCATTTCCTCGCCGGTCGACGGCGGAGCGGTCACTCGAACTTCTCGAGCAGCCGATCGTAGAAGACCGGGTCCGAATCGCCCTCGTCCCCGCTCGGCGCGCCGCCGTTGGCCGCGACCGCCTCGTCCCGGGCCTCGTCGGCCAGTTTCTCGACGATCAGCTCCGGCGTCGACCGCGCCAGGTGGTCTTTGACCGGCGAGCGGTTCACCTCGAGTTCCCCGTCGACGAGGCCGACGGCTTCGATCCCGTCCACTGTCACGTCGAACTCGGCCATCTCGCGGATCTCGTCGGCCAGATGCGAGACGAACACCGCCGTCGCGCCGTTCTCGGAGAGCGCTTCGAGGATGCCGGCGATGATCTTCGCCGACGCGCCGGGCTCGGTGATGCTCTCGAGTTCGTCGACCAGCACCAGCGAGCCCTCCCCGCCCTCGGCGAGATCGGCGAACTCCCGGACGGTGGACTCGAAGGCGCCCGCGTCCAGCGTGCCCTGCGTCTTGGCGTGGTAGTGGAGATCGTCGAATCGCCGCAGGCGAACGCGCTCGGCGGGGACGGGCAGTCCCATGTGGGCCAGAATCACCACGCTCGCGACCAGATCCAGCGTGGAGGTCTTCCCGCCGCTGTTGACCCCCGAGAGGAGGGCGACGCCCGAGACTTCGTAATCGACGGGGTCGATCGCTTCGAGCGGTTCGTCCAGCAGGGGAGACCGACCGCCCTCGATCGCGAACCCGACGTCGTCCGCGGCGTCGTCAGTGACAAATTCCGGCATCACGCAGTCGTACTCCCGAGCGAACCGGGCGATCGCGAGTTCGACATCGAGCTCGAGGGCGTCCCGAACGAGCTGGCGGGCCCCCTCGCGCTGATCCGCGAGGTCCGCGGCGAGTTCGCGTTTGAGCCGGCCCGCGCGGCGCTCCTTGGCCGCCGTGAGTTCCTCGCGCAGTCGGCTGACGACGTCCTCGTCGCGCTCGACCGGGAACGTCGGCTCGTCGCTGAACGCCCGGCGAGCGATCTCCGCCTCCCCCTGATCGAGATCGAGCGCGTCGACGAGGTGATCGCGGGACGCGTCGACGGCCGCAGCGTACTCGTCCGCGAGTTCGCGGGACAGCAGCGAGTCGACGCCGGCCCCGCGCTCGACCAGGGAGAGCAGGTCCGAGCCCTCGATCGTCACGTCCTGCTCGCGGATCGCCTGGCGCAGGTGATCGTTAGCGACGCTCTCGGCCGCGCCCGCCGCCGCGTCGAGGTCGTCGACCGCCGTCGTCAGCCGGTCGAGTTCGTCGTCGCCCGCGACCGTGCCGTCCTCCTCGAGCCGCGAGAGGCCGTCCTCGAGCGCCGTGAGGTCGCAGGGCGCCTCGAGACCGGCGGTCCGGTGGACCTCGATGGCGGCCTGTAATCGATCTCGATTGCGAGCGAAAAACGCCAGCGAGCGCTCGGGAACGACGTCCGACGGATTTTCGAGGGCGTCGGGTCGGACCTGCACGTCGCCCTCGAGTGTCACGCCGGCGAACGACTCGTCGAGGGCGATGACGGTCGAGTACCCCCGGGCGAGTTCGGCCAGCCCCTGTGCGTCTTCGACGACCTCGACGGAGAGTTCCGGAATCGCTTCGCGCGCCTCGGAGTAGCGCTCGGCGTCCGTCGTCGCCAGACACCGCTCGCGGACCTGCACGTCACCGGGTTCCCGGAGGGGTTCCAGTCCCTCGAGCGCGTCGAGCACGTCGGGGTCGGGCTCGCGCTCGAGCGCATCGGCCGCGAACGCCTGTACCTCTTCGATGCGGGACCGTTTTGGACTCGGATAGAGCGTTTCGAGTCGCCGGGCCGCGTAGTCGGTGACCGTGCGCTCCTCGAGCAGCTCGAGGACCGCGCGGTAGACTTCCCGTGCGCGGTCGGTCGCCAGAAACCCGCCGGGATCGTCGTGCTCGAGCCGGATCGCGCCGCGCGCGATGCGGGCGGCCCGCCCCTGGGTGATCCCCGGCGCGGCCGCGATCGCTTCCACGTCACCCGTCCGCAGCGCGCGCTCGGGATCGTCGAGCTCGGCTAGCGCTCGGGCCGTCTTTTCACCGACGCCCGGAATCGACTCGAGGTCCATGTTCTCGAGATGCGTATCAAACCGGAATGAGAAAAAGTTCCCGCCCGGGCTTTTCGGGGCCGACGTGGTAGCTCGAGCCATGCCGATCGGCGCGCTCGACTATCACGACCGGACGAAGCACTCGCCCAGAACCGTCCGCGAAGCCGGATACGGGCTCGATTTCGACAACAAGCCGCGGCCGTACAAGGAGTACGTGGACCGCCCAAAACGACCGCTAGCCGATCGGATTCGGCCGCCTCAGCAACCTGCGCTGGCGGCGATCGCAGAGTCGACACCCGACGGGACCCCGACCCGGGATCGGCACCCCGATCGCGAGACCGTCACGAATCTGTGTTACTACGCCGCGGGTATCACGAAGCGAATAACCAAGCGCGGGCGCTCGCTGCTGTTTCGCGCCGCGGCGACGACCGGCGCGCTCTACCACGTCGATCTGTACGTCGTCTGCGGCGATCTCGAGGGACCCGGCGGTTCGGGTACTCCGAGGACCGATCTCGAGGCCGGCGTCTACCACTTCGATCCCCGGACGCTGTCGCTCGACGTACTCCGAGAGGGAGACTACCGCGGCGTGCTCGCGAGTGCGAGCGCAGACGAGGGTGTCGCCGACGCGCCACTTTCGTTCGTCGCGACTTCGACGTGGTGGCGCAACGCCTGGAAGTACGGCGACCGGACGTTTCGCCACGCGTTCTGGGACTCCGGCACGACCCTCGCGAACCTGCTCGCGGTCGCCCACGCGCTCGACTACCGCGCCGAGATCGTCACCGGCTTCGCGGACCGACCCGTCGCCGACCTGCTCGGACTCGAGCCCGAACGCGAAGCGCCGCTGGAACTGGTCCCAATCGGAACGGGCGACAGTGTTCCCGAGTCCGACCGTGACGATCTCGAGGCGATCGACCACGCCACCGAACCTCTTTCACCGACCGAAAAGTCGTTCCCGACGATCCACGAGGCGTGGTCGGCCGGTACCCTCGAGAGCGGTGCGATGGCGAAATCCTGGCGGTCCGAACGACCCGCGGCACCGATCGGGACTCGCGAACACGGTGACGGGGACCGGATCGCACTCGAGCCGGTCGATGACGAGACGGCCTCGAGCCGGCCGATCCACGAGACGATCCGTCGCCGCGGCTCCTGTCGCGAGTACGATCGTGACTCGATCAGCTTCCGGAAGCTCTCGACCGTACTCGACCGCGCCGTTCGGGGTGTTCCGATGGATATCCGACGACAGAGGGACCCGCCGCTGTCGTTCGTCGACCCCTATCTCGTCGTCACCGCCGTCGAGGGTCTCGAGGCCGGCACGTATCGGTATCACCCGGCGGCGGGCGAGCTCGAGCGGCTCCGGGCTGGCGAGTTCCGTAGCGAAGCGGGCCACCTCGCAATCGATCAGCGGCTGGCCGCCGACGCCGCTGCCTGTATTTACTTCCTGACCGACCTCGAGGATATCGTCGACGCGCTCGGAGACCGTGGGTATCGGGTAGCGCAACTCGAGGCGTCGCTGACGGCCGGCCGGCTGTATCTGGGAACCTACGCCCACCGTGATCTCGGCGGGACCGGACTGACGTTCTACGACGACGCCGTCTCCGACTTCTTCGCGCCGCGTGCCGCGGGACAAACCCCGATTTTCCTGTATACGATCGGGCGGCCGGCCTGAGCCCGTCTCTCGTCGACGTCGAATCGGAACCCGTGGGCGAGAATAGCACGCGCTGACGGGGTTGTCCCACTTTTATACGGCCGCGCGTCGCTCCATCGAGCATGCAGCCGAATCGGCGGCCCGAGCGCTCGGGCTCGAGGCAGTGGCGTCGACCGCCGTCGAGTCAGTACCCGACTCAGGGGCGGCAGGAGCGAACACATGGAGTATGAACGCACAGACGTCCCCGTCGATCGACTCGAACTGCTCCGGGCCTACGGCTACGGGCTCTGCATGGGCGCGGCCGACGCGCTCCCGGGCGTCTCCGGCGGTACGGTGGCGCTCTTGCTCGGGTTCTACAGCCGGCTGATCGCCGCCATCACCGCGTTTACTCCCCGCCGAGCGATCGCCGTCCTCCGGGGCTACCACCCCGAGCGGCGAACGCGAGCGCGGGAGGAGCTGCTCGAGCTGGACCTGCAGTTCCTGATTCCGCTCGGCGTCGGCATGGTCACCGCGGTCGTCCTCATCGCGGACGTCGTCTCGTCGCTCGCGGAAACCCATCCGATCGCCATCTTCGGCTTCTTTACCGGGCTGATCGCCGCCTCGGCGATCACGCTGGGTCGGAGCCTCGAGTTGTCCTCGCCCACACACGTCGGGGCTGCGGTGGCGGGTGCGACCCTCGCGTTGCTGGTCGCTGCCGACGTCCTCCAGCTCCCCGGTGGCGGTCCGCTCGTGATCGTCTTCGCCGGTGCGATCGCGATCAGTGCGATGATCCTGCCGGGGATCTCCGGCTCGCTGATCCTGATCCTGCTCGGCCAGTACGTCTTCCTCTCCGGCGAACTGAGCGAGTTCGTCCGTGCCGGCCTGGGCCTGCTCGACGACGGATCGCTCGCGGCAGTCACCGGCCCGGGAACGACCGTCGCGCTGTTCATGGTCGGCGGAATCGTCGGCCTCGTCACGATCGCTCGAGTCGTACGTGCCGCACTGGCCCGCAATCGCGGCCTGACTCTCGTCTTCCTGGTGAGTCTCATCGCTGGGTCGGTTCCCGCCCCGTTGCACAACATCGCCGACGCACACGCGTGGACGACGGAGACGATCGGGTTAACGGCCGCGTGGGCAGTGGTTGGAGCGATCGCCCTGTTCTCGCTCGAGCTCCTCGTCGGCGGGTTCGATCCGGAGTGAGCGGAGCGAGCCGACGATCCCGTTCGATACGGATCCGCTTGCGTCCGCCGGTATCGTCGTTATTTCATCGGTGGTGGTAGCACGAGTATGCCAGTCACGGCGCTCACGGGGCGGAAACCGATACGAACGCTGTCGATCCGCACGCTCCTCGTGGCGGCGACGCGGGAGTTCGACCGCGGAAACTGGGAGCGCGGACTCTTGCTGCTCGGCCTCGTCGTCCTCGCCCGATCGGGAGTCGTTATAGACGTGCTCCGCGGTGATCGGCCGGAATCCGATTAGTCGCCGAAGTCGGCGTCCTCGAAGTGTTCGTTCGCAAGGTCGTCGATCATGTCCTCGATTTCGGCCTGCTCGTCGTCCTCGAGATCCTCGACTGCACCGACGCCGTGGCCGCCGCTTTTCGCCGTCTGCAGGGCGTTCCTGTTGAGGTCCCCGTCGGGATCGACCACCGGGAGCTTCAGATCCGTGAAGTTCTCCGGCGGGAACCCCGAGGCCGAGAGAATGAAGTGGTCGGCGACCTCGCTCAGGTCGTCGGTGTCGAAATCCTCGAGTTGCGGTTCGTCCCATTCCTCGGTCGTCGTGCCGGAGAAGTCGGGTTCGTGCATCTCGTAGTCGGTCATGTGCGTGGCTACCCCGCGCCGGAAAATCGGCGTCCCCCTTGCGTTCTCAGTGGGTTCGAGTGGGCCTCGAAAACGACACCTCGATCCTCGTCCGCGAGGGCTTGCTGAGAGAGCCGCCGGTACTACCAGCGATGGTGGACGTGTTCGAACACGTACTCCTCGTAGACGTCCCGAACGGCCCCGTGAACCCGATTCGAGAGCGGCGGGAGCTCCGAGACGGCGGCGTTGCTGCGGACGTGGTCCGGCGACGTGGTCCCGGGGATGACCGTCGAAACCGCCTCGTGGTCCAGGATCCACCGGAGCGTGAGTTCTGCCAGCGACAGGTCGTCGGGCACGTGGGCCTCGAGCGCGTCGACGGCGTCGTGACCCGTTTCGTAGGGAACGCCCGCGAACGTCTCGCCGACGTCGAAGGCCTCGCCCTCCCGGTTGTAATTGCGATGATCGTCCTCGGGGAACGTCTGGTCGCGCTCGAGCGCGCCGGTCAGCAGCCCCGAGGCGTACGGGACCCGGACGATCACGCCGATATCTTCCGCCCGGGCGCGTTCGAAGAACAGCTCCGCGGGCCGCTGGCGGAACGGGTTGAAGATGAGCTGGACGGTCTCGACGACGTCGTACTCGATCGCCTTGAGCGCTTCCTCGACTTTTTCGACGCTCACGCCGGCGTGAGCGATCTTTCCCTCGTCGGCGAGTCGCTCTAGCGCGTCGAAGGTCGACGGCTGGTAGTACGCCGCCGTCGGCGGGCAGTGCAACTGAAGGAGGTCGAGGGTTTCCTCGCCGAGATTCTCGCGGCTCCGGTCGACGAACGCGGAGAGGTGGTCGTAGTCGTAGCCGTCGGCCTCGTGGGGCTCGAGGCGTCGCCCCGCTTTCGTCGCGACGAACACGTCGTCGTGGGCGTCCCGTTCGTCGAGGACGCGGCCGATGTGGCGTTCGCTGCGGCCGTCGCCGTACACGTCCGCGGTGTCGACGAAGTCGACCCCCGCGTCGAGGGCAGCGCGGACGACGTCGCGGCCGGTCTCGTCGGCCACGTCGCCCCAGTCGCCGCCGATATTCCACGTCCCGAGGCCGACCTCGGAGACGTCGCGTCCGGTCGAACCGAGTCGTCGATGGTTCATATGCGAGCGTGTTCTCGAACGGGCCTATGCGTTAGCCTGCCGGCAACCGTCACGGCGAGCGCCGGCGACGGAGTCAGTTCCCGTCGTCGTACTCGTACTCCCGTTCCGGATCCTCGACGCCCTCGGTTCGAGAGCCGACCCAGGCCCCGAGCGCCAGCCCGTAGACGAGGTGACCGGCGTGAAAGAGCGCGAGTTCGTCGGCCTCGAGCCGGATATCGAGCAGTTCCTGGAGCACGACCTGGACACCGAACGCCGACAGGACCATGCCGTAGACCGCGCCCCAGACGAGCCCGCGCTGTTCGGGCTCGATGGACCGACCGGCGGTGTACAGGGAAAACAGCGCGCCGAAGACCGCGCCCGAACTGACCCCATAGAGGAGGTGGAGCCCGAGGCCGGCGATCCGGTGGTCGGCGGGGTCGCCGCCGGCGACGTACTGCGACCAGAAGTTCGCCGACGGCGGCAGTGATCGCAGGAGCGGGAGCCGAAACGCCGTCATAATGAGCGTTGCAACGACTCCCCCTTGCATCCCGCGGGCTACCGCGTCCGCGATGTGTTCCTCGCGGGAGTGTTCGTCGGCCTCGCTCGTGTGGCCCTCGGTGTCGATAACCGAACGGAGTCGTCCCAGTCGATTTGAGATAGCCATGGTGATCGGGATAGCGGTCCTACCAGAGACATCGCCTTAACCGTCCGGCGTGCTGTGTACTGGTTCGCCTATCGCGGCCACGACCGGGGTAACTCGGCAGCGATGGGTCCGGTGGTCGCGACGATCACCGCTCGTCGGAGACTGCTGGAATACTTATACGGGTCGGCGAAACACACGGGCATGGATTTCGGCGTTCTCAGTACGGCGGGCATCGCACAGAAGGCGTTCCTCCCGGGAATCGAAGCCAGCGACCACGACGTGACGGCGATCGCGTCTCGCGACGAAGCCGACGCGCGCGTCGTCGCAGCGGAGTACGATATCGAGGCGTCCTACGGCGACTACGGCGACCTCATCGAGAACGCCGACGTCGACGCCCTCTACATCCCGCTGCCGAACGCCCTGCACGCGGAGTGGACGAAACGCGCGGCCGACGCCGGACTCGACGTCCTCTGCGAGAAGCCCCTCGCAGTCGATGCGGCCGAGGCGTGCGACGTCGTCGACCACTGTGCGGACCGGGGTGTGACCCTGATGGAAGCGTTCATGTACCGATATCATCCGCGGACCGAGCGCGCGTTCGCCCTGGCGCGCGACGAACTAGAAGACGTCCGCTCGGTGACGGCGACGTTCAAATTCCGGCTCGACCGGACGGGAGACATCCGCCTCTCGCCCGAGCTGGCGGGCGGGAGCCTGATGGACGTCGGCTGTTACCCCGTCTCCGTGGTGCGTCAGGTCCTCGGCGAACCGGAGCGGGCGTACGCGTCCGCAGTCGACACCCGCGACGCCGGCGTCGATTCGGAGTTGACCGGGATCCTCGAGTACGCCGACGGGGCGACCGGTCGCGTCTCGTCGAGTTTCGACACGGAAACCGTCCAGCGCTACCGGATCGAGGGAACCAACGGCTGGATCGAGGTCGAGAACGCGTTCGACGTGCCCGACGGCAGGCTCGAACTCGAGTACCGGATCGACGGCCGCCGCGGCGTCGAGACGTTCGATCCAGTCAACCAGTTCCGGCTCGAGATCGATCACTTCGCCGACTGCGTCGCCGCCGGCCGGACCCCGCGGACGGACGGCGACGAGGCGATCGCCAATATGCGGGTGCTCGACGCACTGTCGGAAAGCGCCGATCGCGATCGTCCCGTCGAGATCTGACAACCCCACCTAATACGCGGACGACAACGTCCGTTTGCCCGTCGGGTTCGAACGACGGTCCATGACAACGGTCGAGCCAGAACTCCGGGCCGCCCGCGACGACCTCGCGGCTCGAGACGGCGTCGGCGATTAATGCAGCGATCGTGAGATCGGCGACACGGCCCGACCGATGGTCGAAACGGAGCCGACAGGTTTCGGCAAGTATATTTTTACCCACTTAATCCGTTGCGGCTACCAATGCCCGACCCGATCCGGATTCTTTCCGTGAACGACGAGTCCGATAATCCGGGTCTGCTGACCGCTCGGTTGGACAGGCCATCTGGCCGATTCGATGTCCGTACGGAGCCCACCGCTGGAAAGGCACTCGATCGGCTCGAAACCGTACCGGCATCGATCGACTGCATCGTGTCCGAATATCGACTCGCCGGCGGACGCAACGGACTCGAACTCCTCGCGGCAGTCCGCGACGCGCACCCCGACCTCCCCTTCGTTCTCTACACCGACGCGGGTTCAGAAGCCGTCGCGAGCGAGGCCATCTCGCTCGGCGTGACGGAGTATCTACGGAAATCGGCAGACGGAGCTGCCGATCGACTCGCCGATCGGATTACGACCGCCGTCGAACGATACCGACGCCGGAAACAGCGACGGGAGGACAGTAATCTGCTGGCGGCGATCTTCGATCACGTCCCGATACACCTGTTCGTGAAAGATGCGGAGGGACGACACGTCCGCGTGAGCAGACACCTCACCGAGCGGACAACGCACGATACGGACGCCCTGCTAGTCGATTCGTTCACCCGGGACGAGATACTCGGTCGAACCGATCGCGAAATCGCGACCACCGAACACGAGCGCCAGGCGTACGACGACGATATGCGCGTCGTCGAGACGGGCGAGCCGATCATCAACAAAGAGGAGTACAGTCCGCTTTCCGACGAGTGGAACCTGACCTCGAAAGTCCCCTGGTGCAACGAGGACGGAACCGTACAGGGCCTCATCGGGATCAGTCACCGCATCACGGAACGGAAACGCTACGAGCAGGAACTCGAGCGCCAGAACAAGCGGCTCAACGAGTTCACCAGTATCGTATCCCACGACCTTCGAAACCCGCTGAACGTCGCGCAGGGGCGTCTCGAGGAGGCCAGAGCGTCGGACGACAACGACCACCTCGCTGCCGTCGCGGAGTCGCACGATCGGATGGAGTCGCTGATCGACAACCTGTTGCTGGTGGCGCGGGAAGGTGAAGCGGTAACCGAGTTCAAGTCCGTCCGACTGGCCGAACTCGCTGACGCCTGCTGGCACACCGTTGACACGGCGGGAGCCGAACTCACCGTCGAGACGGACGCGGTGATCAGTGCCGATCGAGACAGAGTGAAACAGCTCCTCGAGAACCTGTTTCGGAACGCTGTGGAGCATAGCTCCACAAGCCCTCGTTCACACGCTCACGAGGACGCCGCGGAGCACGGCGGATCGGACGTGACGGTGACGGTCGGCCGTATCGGCGGCGGCCCCGATTTCTACGTCGCCGACGACGGCCCCGGAATTCCGCCTGCCAAGCGCGAACGGGTACTCGAGCGGGGCTATTCGACGAGGACCGACGGAACGGGATTCGGACTGTCTATCGTCGCGCAAATCGCGGAAGCGCACGGCTGGTCGGTGTCGGTCACCGAGGGGGAAGACGGCGGTGCACGGTTCGAGATCACGGGCGTCGACGACGCCGCTTGCCGCCGGTGAGCGAGACCGCTGCCGGAAATCGACCGGCGACAACGTCCTTTTGCCCGTCGGGTTCGAACGACGGTCCATGACAACGGTCGAGCCGAAACTTCAGGCCGCCCGCGACGACCTCGCGGCTCGTGACGGCGTCGTCGTCGCCTTCTCCGGCGGCGTCGACTCGAGCGTGGTGGCCGCACTGGCCCACGACGCGCTCGGCGAGGACGCGGTCGCCTGCACCGCGAAGAGCGAGACGCTCCCCGAGGCCGAACTCGAGGACGCAAAGCGGGTCGCACGCGAGATCGGCATCCGCCACGAGATCGTCTCCTTCTCCGAGCTCGAGAGCGACGCGTTCGTCGAGAACGACGACGACCGCTGCTATCACTGTCGAACGATGCGACTCGGCGAGATGCTCGAGACCGCCCGCGAACTCGGCGCGGGGACGGTCTGCGACGGGACGAACGCCGACGATCCCGGCGCGGGCCACCGACCCGGACTGCAGGCGGTCGAGGAGTTGGACGTCCACTCGCCGCTGCTCGCCCACGACATTTCGAAGAGCGAGGTCCGCGAGATCGCCGACCGATACGATCTCTCCGTCGCCGAGAAACCCTCGATGGCCTGTCTCTCTTCCCGGATACCCACCGGGCTCGAGGTCACCGAGGACCGGCTCACGCGAATCGAACGGGCCGAGGCGCTGCTCCGCCAGTGGGGGTTCGACCAGTTCCGCGTCCGCGACCACGACGGGCTCGCCCGCATCGAGGTCGCGCCCGACGAACTCGAGCGCGCCCTGAATCGGGAGTTCGTCGAGACGGTTCGCGCGGAGCTGTCGAACCTCGGCTTCGATCACGTCACGCTCGACCTCCACGGCTACCGGACCGGCAGCGTCAGCCCCGAAACCGAGGAGGAAGAGTCGGCCGTCGAGTCCTCGACCAATGATTAACACCGACCTTTTTTCCGCTCGGGTTCACTGCGTTCACCCCTCGCGCAAAAAATCTCGACCAAAAAAGGCCGCTCGCTCACTCCGTTCGCTCGCGGCGAGTATCGGTGAACCGCCTGCCCTCCCCCGGGTCGCGCGATTCGCCGCGATTGCGGCGAACGCGCTCCCGGCCAAAGCCGTATTCCTTGCGTTCGATAACGAGAGACGGGCTTCGAATCCGCGACTGGCGACGGCTATCAGCTGAGAACCAGCAATCGATTACGGGGTTGGTGTGAGAACCGATCGTGACGGCGAGGTGCGATTCATCGAACGGTCGGTTACAATCGCCTTTGGTAAACAAAAATCCAGAATATAACCACGTTTCGCGTAGAGAACCCATCATTGTTGGAGCTTCTGGACTATCGTTCGATAATATTGCTCGTTGCGATACGAACGTAGCGCTTGGGTTGCTATCAGTGACTGATGGAAGCCGACGTGCCGCTCGAGTGGACCACCGAAGAGTGTCGGACCTACACCCCGGCCGACACGGACCGGGAAATGCAGTATCGGACGTATCTCCACGAATCAGGTGATTTGCGGCTGAAGGTTGCGCCCGCGTCGCTCGACGGCGAAGATCATCCCGGCTACGCGCTGACGGCGACGAGTTATCCGGGGCTCGATCTCTCCGAGACGATGCGGGTCAGGACCGTGTTGACGTTCGAGCGGTGCAACCGGATCGCCGGCGAATTTATGGACCTCTTTTCGGCCAGCTACGACGGCCCCGGCTCGCTCGAGGACGCGCTGGAGTACGCCTACGAGCGAACCCGAGGCCATCGCTGATCGGCTGGTGGAAGCGACCACGGGCCGTCGCTCGAATCTCCCGGGGCGAGTGCGAGCGTGGCGCTACTCGATTTCTAACTGTCCACTATCGGCGTCCTCGCCGTCGGTTTCGTCCCACTCGAGTTCGAACTCGACGCTCAATTCACCGGGTGCGTCGGTCGGCCCCTCGCGTTCGGCCTTGACTTCGAAGGTGGGCCGAGCGGGCGGTTCGAGGGTCACCGACTCGGATCCCGCTTTGAGCGTGATCGGTTCGCCGTCGTCCAGATTGTCCGCGACGCGGCGGAGGAGCGACGCGATTTCGGCTCTGCTCTGTTCGCTTTCGGATTTGAAGAGTACCTCTTCGGGCATACGAGACTATACGGTCCGCACGTTGATAAATACGCAGACGAAAAATCAGTTCGATACCGCCGAGGGAACGAGGGACCGTGTCAGTCGTCGGACGGCGCTGCGGACTCGTCGGCCGCCGCAGCCGCCGCGGACTCGCTCTCCGCGAAGGGGTACCACGACTGTTTGGCGTCGGCCATGTACGGCGCTTCGAAGTCCGTCTCCTCGGGCTCGCAGAACTCCACGAGCTGTGCCTCGGCCGTCGCCTCCACCCACTGGCGGAACGTCTGTCCCTCGCTGCGGTGGGCCGCGTAGGCCTCGAGCAGGTTCCGAATCGCGCCGGGAGCCTCGTCGGCCGGGACGCGCTGCTGGACCCAGTCGATGAACGAGGGGTCCTCGCCCACCCCGCCGCCGACGCCGATGTCGAAGGCCTCGACCATCTCGCCGTCCTTGCGGGCGCGCATGCCCTGCAGGCCGATGTCGGCGGTCATCGCCTGCCCGCAGTCGGCCGTACAGCCGGAGTAGTGCATCTTGATCTTCCCCACGTCGTCGGGTAGTTCGACGTTCGCGTTGAACCAGCGCAGCATGCGGGCCATCCGCCCCTTCGTCTCGGTCAGCGCGATCGAGCAGAACTCGGTTCCGGTGCAGGCCATCGCGCCGCGCTCGAAGGGGCTCGGCTCGGCGGGGTACTCGGAGAGCAGCGGTTCCGCGAGCAACGCGTCCAGATCCTCGTCGGCGACGTCGACGATGACCGGATTCTGCCGGCGGGTCAGCCGGACCTCGCCGGAGCCGTACTCGTCGGCCAGATCGGCCAGTTCGATGGCGTCCTCGGCCGGCAGCCGACCGACGGGCACGCTCAGTCCGACGTAGTTCCGGCCGTCTTTCTGGTCACCGACGCCGACGTGGTCGTGCTGGCCGTCCTCGACCGGTTTCCCGGCGTTGTAGGTGTACTCCTCGCGGAAATCCTCGCCCGCCGTGTGCATGTCGAACTCGACGTACTCCTCCTGGAGCGTCTCGCGGATCTGTTCCATGCCCCAGTCCTCGGCGAAGAACCGGGCGCGGTTCTTCGAGCGGTTCTGTCGGTCGCCGTAGTCGTGGTACAGCTCGACGAAGCCGCGACCGACCTCGTAGGCGTTCTCGGGCCGGACGAAGACGTCCAGCGGCGTCGCGGCGCGGGGCTGGCGGCCGCCGAGCCCGCCGCCGATGCGGACGTTGAACCCCCTCACCGTCTCTCCATCGATCTCCTTCCTCGCCGGCTCGAACCCGATGTCGTTGATCGAATCCTGTGCACAGCCGACCGTACAGCCCGACGCGCTGATGTTGAACTTGCGGGGCATGTTCGCGAGCGCGTCGTCTTTTCGGAGCTCCTCTTCGAAGCGCTCGAGCAGCGGCCCGGCTTCGACGAATTCCTCGGCCTTTCCGTGGAGCGGGCAGCCCGAGATGTTGCGCATCGTGTCGCCGCCGGCCGAGCGGGAGTGGACGCCGACCGACTCGAGTTTCTCCCAGATTGCCGGGACGTCCTCGAGCTCGAGCCAGTGCAGTTGGACCGACTGGCGCGTCGTCAGGTCGATCCAGCCGTTGCCGAACTCGGGATTTTCGACTGGGCCCTTGGCGTACTCGCGGGCGACTTCGCCGATCGTCCGCAGCTGTTCGGGCTCGAGAATCCCGCTGGCGTTGGTCAGGCGCATCATGAAGTACGATTCCTGGCCCGAACGCTGGTGGAACAGGCCCCAGAACTTGAAGCGGGTGAACCACTTCTCGTGTTCGTCCTCCGGAATCGCCTCGTAGCCGCCGTCGGTGGCGAAGTCGAGGATGTGTTCGCGGACCTCGTCCCCGTAACAGCCGTCCTTGAGTTCCTCTTTCTTATGCGCCATCGGGGACCACCTCGCTGACCGAACGATCGGACGCGAAATCGCGAAGTTCTTCACCAAACATGTCGTAATTCACGTTTTGACCACATGGTACTAAACCTTATAACGGTAATCGTTTACAAACATCTGTTTTTCGCTCGCATTCGGGGCCGGACGTGGCATCTCCAATGGAATATGGTCTGTATAAGGACGTATATCGCGAGTGACCGGGTGGAGAATTGGCGATTACAAACGCGATCCCAGCAGTTCGATCTCGCTCGCACGCGAACGCTGGGCAACGTCCGATTCGGCGGTTCCGGTTCCGCGCGGGACGCTCGAAACGGTATACACCGTTGTCGCGACGATCGCTGACGGATCAAACCCCGACGAACGGGTAGAACGGAGCACGAAACCCGAACGAACTCAATCGTCGGCCGGAGCCGGTCCGTCCGGAGCCGGCTCCACTCGAGTCCGGTACAGCCGGCCGGAGAGGCCGATCGACGCGACCGCGAGGACGAGAACGACGACGAAGCCGTTCGCGTAGCCGGCCGTTCCCTGCAGATCGACGAACAGTCCCAACACGGGCGGAATGACGAAGCCGCCGAACGCGCCGAGCCCGCCGACCAGTCCCGACGCGCCCCCGACGGCCTCCGGGACGTATTTCGGGACGAGACCGAACACCGCCGCGTTGGCGACGCCGATCCCGATGCCGAGCAGCACCGTCGCGCCGATCGCGAGCGGGACGGTTCGAGCGACGACCAGAATCGCTGCGGCGACGCCGACGACGACGAAGCTCGCGATCGCGGTCCGTTCGCCGCCGAGTCGATCACTCGCGACGCCGCCCGGCACGCGGACGAGCGCCGCGAGGAGCGTGAACGCCACCGCCGTGAGAGTCCCGGCACCCTGCAAGTCGAGGTCGTGGACGGCCGTCCAGTACGACGGGAACCAGGTGGTCAGCGCGAGGAAGCCGCCGAACGATGCGAAGAACAGGACGACGAGCACCCAGGTTCTCGGAATTCCGGCCGCCTCGCGGATCGAGGCCGTCGCGTCGCCGCTGGGGAACAGGTCCTGCCCTCGCGCTTTGGCTTCTCGCTTCGCGTCGTCGGCCTCGAGTCCCCGCTTTCGGAGCTGAAAAAACGGGGCGTCGACGGCGACGACGGCGTAGACCACGGTTCCGAGGACGAGGAACCCGAACCACGCGAGGTACGCACCCGTCAGCCCGAGGGCGGCGAGCGCGACGGGAACGACGAGCGTAAAGATCCCCGGCGAACTGTTGCCGAGTCCCGCGTACACCGCGAGCATCGTTCCCTGTCGGTCCTCGGGCGACCAGTAGGACGTCTGGGCCGCGCCGACCGAGAACGTCGCGATCCCGCACCCGCTCAGCGCGCCGAACAGGAACACCAGCGGATAGTGGGCCATCGTCAGGCCGTCCGTGCCGACGGTCACGAGGATCGTCGACAGGCCGGCCATTCCCACGACGGCACAGCCCAGCAGGACCAGAAACGGCTTCGCCGCCCCGACGTCCTCGACCCACGCGCCGAACGGAATCCGGAGCAACGAGCCGGTCAACTGGGGTGCAGCGACCAGCAACCCGAGCGCGAGCCCGGACAACCCCATCGCTCCCTCGAGCTCGGTCGCGACGGGCCCGTAGAGGACGACGCCGGCGAACCCGACAAAGAAGCCGAGGGTCGCTGACGCGACGCCGCGTCGCGGGCTCCCCCGTATATCGCGTGTGCCGTCGCTCGTCGGTTCGGGGGTCGATTTCGCGGTCATGAGTGGTCAGGCGCTCGCTTCCGCGACCGCCCTGACGTCCCGTTCCCGCGGCGGCTCGAGACGAACCGCACACTGCTTGAAGTTCGGCTCGTTCGAGCGCGGGTCGACGTCGGGGAGCGTGAGATCGTTGACGTCGGGGTGATGAATCGGCAGCCAGACGACTCCGTCCGGGATCGCCTCGTCCGTCTCCACGCTGACCGTCACCGACGCTCGTCGGGAGACGACGCGAGCGAACCGGTCGTCTTCCTCGTCGGCCTCGGTCTCTTCGGCCGCGGCCGCGAGTTCGTCGGCGAACGCGACGGCCGTCGCCGGGCTGACCCGGGCCGTCGGCGGTTCGTCCTCGCGGGTCCGAACCCCGGTGTTGTACGCGTCGGGGCGGCGTGCGGTCGTCAACGTGAACGGATACGTTTCGTCCGTCGGTTCCGGGAGCGCTCGGGCCTCGTTCATCGAGAACCGGGCGCGGCCGGACTGGGTGTAGAACGACCACGATTCGTCGCTCGGGTCATCGACGGAACCGGTCGCATCGTCCGGCTCTCCAGCCTCGTAGTACCGGTACCCGCCCGCTACGTCCGGTGCCGGTGCCGGCCAGCGGACCGCGTGTTCGGCCTCGAGGCGGTCGTAGCTGATCCCCGAGAGATCCGCTGGGGTCCCAGCGGTCAGCGCGACGAATTCGTCGAAGACGGCTTCCGGCTCGAGCGGGCCGTCGAACAGATCGGGGACGAGCCGATCGCCGAGCTGGCCGATCAACGCCAGGTCGGTTCGGACGCCCGAGGGCGTCTCCGTCGCCGCCCGAACCCGGGAGACGGTCCGCTCCATGTTGGTCGTCGTCCCCTCAGACTCCCCCCAGGTCGCGGCTGGGAGAACGACATCGGCGTAGTCGACCGTCTCGCTGCGAAAGGCGTCCTGAACGACGAGGAACGAGTCCTCGAGCTTCTCGCGGACGCGCGTGGTATCGGGCATGCCCGCGACGGGGTTGGTCGCGACCGCGTAGACGGCGTCGACGTCGTCGCCGATCGCGTCGACGATGCCGACCGGTCCCGGTCCGGGGTCGTCGGGAAACCGAGAGACCGGCACGTCCCACGTCTCGGCGACCTCCCGTCGGTGCTCCGGATCAGCGAACGGTCGGTGGCCGGGCCAGGACCCCTTCGACGAACAGACGCGGGTCCCCATCGAATTGGCCTGACCGGTCAGCGAAAACGGCCCCGAGCCCGGCCGGAGGTTACCCGTCGCGAGACACAGATCGATCAGTGCGCCCGCGGCTGCGGTCCCGTTGACGCTCTGGTTGATTCCCATCCCCCAGTAGAGCAGGGAGGGGTCCTCGAGCGCCGCCGCGAGGCGGTCGACGTCGGCCATCGAAACGCCCGCCATCTCGGCGGCATCGGCCGCGTCGGGGAGGTCCGCGCGGAGTTCCGCGAACCCGATCGTCGCCTCGTCGACGAACGCTTCGTCCACGCCGTCCGTTTCGATAACGCGGGCGAGGACGGCTCGAGCGAGTGCGAGGTCGCCGCCCGGCTCGAGGGGCACGTGGTGGTCGGCGACCTCGGCGGTCTCGCTGTGGACGGGATCGACGACGATCAGCTCGGAGTCGTCCTCGGCCGCGGACTGCCGAATCCAGCGGAACATGACCGGGTGGGCGGCCGCCGGATTCGCTCCCCAGACCACGTGCGTTTCGGCCTCGGGGATGTCGTCGTAGGTCGGCGGCGGCGCGTCGCTCCCGAACGCGTCGTAGTACGCCGTGACGGCCGAGGCCATACACAGCGTCGTGTTGGCGTCGTAGTACCGGGTTCCGAAGCCGCCGCGGGCGAGTTTGCCCAGCGCGTAGGCCGCTTCGTTGGTCTGCTGGCCGCTTCCCAGGACGGCGACGCTGTCGCCACCGGCCTCGTGAGCGGTCCCCAGCCCTTCCGCCGCGCGCTGGAGGGCGGACTCCCACGTCGTCGGCACGAGTTCGCCGTCTTCCCGCACGAGCGGCCGCGTCAGCCACTCGCCGCCCGGATCGGCGGTCTCGCTGACGCCGCGCTGACACGCCAGTCCCTGATTGACCGGATGACTGGGATCGCCGCGGACGGTCTCGAGGCCGTAGCCCCGTTCCGGACTCTGCTGGACGTGCCCACACCCGACCGCACACCGCATACACGTGGTCGGGACGAGATCGGTCACGATACCCACCTCGCCGCGGTACGGGAGTGAACGAGACTGTGTGATTTACAATCACACTCGTCCAATGGAGATTCGCGTAATATCATGCAGAGTTTCACAGATTAGGAGAACATACGGAACTACTAAACGGTGATCGTTTACAAACTGTTGGTTTTAGCTTGGAAATGGCCAGGAGTCCGGAATATGCGGACGGATAGGGAGAATATAAGGGCATTATATGAGGACCATTTCGCTCGGGGAGCGAACGAATGTCCACGAATCGATAGCAGGCGTGATCGCTCGAAGTGGCCGTCGTCGTGTCGAAAACGGGTAACTGACTCGAGTGCGGTTATTCCCGTCCGACCCACTTGAGGATGAACAGCGTCCCCTCGAACAGCAGGATCATCGTCACGGCGACGAGGATGGGTGCCATCCCCGTCGGGTCGAGCGTGAACGCGAAGGCCAGCGCCGCGAAGGCCGCCCAGAAGTACAGCCGCTTCTGGGCCAGCCAGCGACGGGTCGTCACGCCCAGCATGATCGCCAGCATGATGAACAGCGGAATTTGGAAGACGATCGCGAGGAAGCCCGTCAGCGTGATGATCAGGTTAAACGTGTCGCCGAGCGCGTACTGGATATCCGCGCTCGCCTCCGCGTAGTACGTGAAGTACTCGAACAGGATCGGCAACACGAGCAGGTAGGAGAACACCATCCCGAGCGCTCCCAGCACGACGCTCGTCGGCACCGCCGCGAGGTAGTACTTGCGCTCGTTGGGGTACAGTCCCGGCCGCATGAACAGGTAACACTCGTAGATGAACGCCGGCAACGCGACCATGATCCCGAGCAGCGACGAAATCTTGATCCGGGTCAACCACAGCTCGAGCGGATTATACACGTGCGGCGGTGGCGCGTCACCACCGGCCGGGAAGACGTTGAACCAGACGAACTGGATCGCGTCGGAGGCCCACAGCAGGCCGATCGCCGTCCCGCCCGCACCGAACAGCAAGACGACCGCCAGCCGGAGCACCATCTCCTCGATGTGATCGGCCAGCGGCATCTCCTCGTCGTCCGGCGGCGTCGAGATACCGCCGATGTCGTCGTCGGGGTCGGGATAGGTGGGTTCAGGGTTGTGACGGTCGCTGACGACTCCCTCACCGTCCGTCTCGAGGTTGGGATCGTCCGCACCGTCGTGTTCGGACGTCTCTGCGTCGCTTCCGGACTCCGGTTCGGACGCGTCAGTCGCGGTTGGCCGGTGCTCGTCGGGGTCCTCCCGCGGCTCTGCCGGGCCCTCGACGTCGCGGTCCTCCGCCGGCTCGTCCGACATCTACAGGATATTGATAGGCCACCGGTTATAGGCCTTTTTCTTACGAAGACCCCTCGAGGGTGAGAAGGTCGTCCGATCGCCCCACGAACCGCGTACCCACTCGAAAGGTTGATAACTGGATGTCAGTTACCACCTACCCAATGAGTTCTGCCGTCGACGAGGACACTGCCAAGGCCATCAACAGCGGCCGGGAGACGATCGGCGCGTTACTCTCGGGTGCCCAACAGCACCTCCAGAAAGTGTTTATCGTCTTTCTCGTCGGCTTCGTCGGCGCCTTCTACGCGCTTCGGATGGTCGTCTGGGACTTCCTCGAGGCGACCGCGAAGGGCCAGATGAACGAGGAGATCGCCGGCTCGACCGATATCATCACCCGGACGCCGTTCGAGGTGATCCTGTTACAGGCCAAGATCGGGATGGTCGTCGGAGCGCTCTTCGCACTCCCCGCCCTGCTCTTTTTCTCTCGGAAAGCGCTCCGCCGTCGCGGCTACACCAGCGTCGTCCCGATCTCGAAGGGGTACATCGCTGGATTCGTGATTATGGCGTTGTCGTTGTTCATGGCGGGCGTCGTCTATGCCTACACCATCTTCTTCCCGTACGCGTTCGGCTTCCTCGCAAAGAACGCCGTCAGCGCCGGCGTCAAACCCAGTTACGGCATTACCGAGTTTACTGAATTTATGGCCCTTCTGACGCTCTCCTTCGGCCTCGCCGCCCAGTTGCCGTTGTTGATGGGCGCGCTTTCCTACACCGAGATCATTCCCTTCGAAACGTTCCGGGACAAGTGGCGATACGCAGTTATCGGGATCGTGATCTTCGGGGCCCTGTTCTCGCCGCCGGACCCGTTCACGCAGGTCATGTGGGCGATGCCGATGATCGTCCTCTACGTCTTCAGCCTCGGACTGGCCAAGGTCGTCACCAACGTGCGACGGCGCGGCGCGGCGACCTCCGGCGGGACGGGGACGGCACACATCAAGCGCCGCCTGCTCCAGTTCGGCGGCGCGCTCGGCGTCGTCGCCCTCGCGATCACCGTCGCCGTCGATCAGGGTGCCTTCGGGTACCTCCACGAATCGGTCTTCCCCGCGTTCCCGTCGGCGGTGCGCCCCAGCAGGCCGACCGGACTCGAGACGACGGCGATCGAACACGGACTGCTCGGCGAGGTCGCGGTCGGGCTCCTCCTCGCCGCCGCCGTCGGGCTCCTCGTCCTGCTCGGCTACACGATCTACGTGCTGCAGGAGCCGGTCTATCCGCGACCGGACGACATCCGACGGGCCGACTCCCACGAGGACGTCGACTTCGACACGCTCGAGGCGGACGATATCGAGGGCCTCTCGACGCAGGTCTTCCGGACGATGAGCGAGGAGCAGGCGCTGGAGTACTCCCGGCAGGCGATGTACGACGACGACCGATCGAAGGCCGAGGCCATCCTCGATCGCTTCGATACGGTCCAGGAGATGCAAGCCGAGGGCGGAGACGGAAGCGCAGGCGGAGCAGCGAGTGCCGGCGGGGCCGCTTCGAGTGACGACGAGGGCGGCCTCTTCGCCAACACCGCCGCCGGCATGCTCGACCCCTTCACCGAGGACGAGACCACCGAGGACGACATCGGCGGCTACGCCTACGACATCGCATTCGTCCTCAACAGCCTCGCCTCGCGGATGTTCATCATCGTCGGCATGTTCATGGCCGTCATGGGCGGCACCTTCTTCTGGCTCTACTCGGGCGGTCTCGGGAACGTACTGTTGCTCTTCCTCGATCGGATACCCCGAGACGTGCTCGCCGAGGTCGTCGGCGAAGACGTCAATCTGAGCGAGTTGAACGAGACGCAGTTCCTCCATCAGATTATCGAGGAACTGGACATCGTCGTCGCCTTACACCCCGTCGAGGTGCTCATCTTCGAGGCGAAGGTGAGCGCGCTCGCCGGCCTCGTCGCCGTGTTGCCGGTGGTGCTGTACTTCGCCTGGCCGGCCGCCAAGGAGCGCGGACTGGTCTACGGCGACCGCCGCACGTTCATCGTCTGGGGCGGCGGCCTGCTAGCCGGCTTCGCCGTCGGGACCTACCTCGGGTTCTTCTGGATCGCCCCGTCGATCATCTCGTATCTGGTCTCGGACGCCCTCGCGAACGATATCGTCGTCTCCTACCGGATCAAGAGCTTCTTCTGGCTCGTGATCTTCACCACCGTCGGGATCGGCTTTCTGCTGAACATCATCGTCACGATGGCCCTGTTCCACGTCGGCGGCATCGTCAGCTACCGCTCGATGCTCGAGCGCTGGCGGCCGGTCGTCGTCGGGATCTTCGTCCTCGCGGCCTTCTTCAGCCCGAAGGGGATCCTCATGATGCTGATCTTCTCGATCCCGATCGCGCTCACGTACCTGATCGGGCTCGCCGTCCTCTACGTCCTGACCGCCGGCGGACGGCTGTTCGACGGCGGCGGTGGCGGATCGGCGACCGATCCGAACGCCGACGGCGACACCGGAGCCACCGTCGTCGACTGACGGCTCGGTGCCGCGAGCCGACGGCTTAAGTCGGGGGCTTGCGAACGGCTAGGCAACTGATGCCAAAGATCAGCGTCGAAATCCCACAGGAGCTCCTCGACGACCTGGACGACCACGTCGGCGACGACGGCAAGTTCGTCAACCGCAGCGACGCCATCCGATCCTCGATCCGCAAAAACCTGGATATCCTGGACGAGATCGACAAACGCCACGACCGCCTCGAGGACCAGGAGTAGTGTTACTCCGCGTCGATCCGCTGGGCGAATCCGAAGTTCGGCTTCACGTCTTCGACGCGGACGTCGACGGTCTCGCCTTCCTCGGTGCCCGATACGAACAGGCGATAGCCGTCGACCGACGCGATGCCGTCGCCCTCGGTACCGACGCTTTCGATCTCGACCTCGAGTTCGTCGCCGGGCCGCACCGGTGCGGTGAGCCGCCCCTTCCCGATGAAGTAGACCTCGGAGGACTCGTCGCGGCTGGCCTTCGGTGAGGTCGCGCGAACGTACTGGAACTCCTCCTCGACGTCTGCCCGGAAGTCGTCGACGTCCGGCCCCTCGAAGACCTTCACGACGAAGTCGCCGCCGCTGTCGAGGAGTTCGAGAGCGGTCTCGAAGGCCTGCCGCGCGAGGTGCAGCGAGCGGGCCTGGTCCAGCGAGTACTCGCCGGACATGTTGGGTGCCATGTCCGAAACGACCACGTCGACGGGGCCGCCGGCGGCGTCGACGACGCGGTCGCGGGTCTTGTCCTCGGTCATGTCCCCGCGGAGCGTCTCGACGTTGTCGTGGTCGTCGAAATCCTTGATCCGCTGGAAGTCGACGCCGATGACGTTCCCGTTGGGGCCGACCGCCTCGGCGGCGACCTCGAGCCAGCCGCCGGGGGCCGCACCCAGGTCGACGACGGTGTCGCCGCCGTCGATGACGTTCTCGAGCTGGTCGAGCTGTTTGAGCTTGTAGGCCGCTCGAGAGCGGTACCCTTCCTGCTTCGCTTTGTTGTAGTAGTGGTCTTTTCCTGCCATGGCGATGTCGCTCAGTTACCGTCCCTAGACGGTCGATACGGATAGGTGACGCGACTCGTCGGTTGCGGCTATCGAACGGAGGCCCTCGGTCACCGCAATCGCGGCCAGCAGAACGCGATCGACCGTGGTTTGAAGGAAGAATCTACTACTTCGAAGCGAAGCTGCCCGCCCGTTCGGTGTCCCGTCAGGAGTCGTCGACTCGAGCGCCCTCGCGCGTAAAGGGTGCCTTTTTATGTCGACCGTCCGTACGGCGACCTATATGTTCAAGGCCATCGTGAGCGCCGAAACGCTCACCAGCGCGCTCGATTCGGTGAGCGTGCTGGTCGACGAGTGCAAGATCCACCTCGAGGAAGACGGACTGGAGATCCGGGCCGTCGACCCCGCGAACGTCGGGATGGTCGACCTCTCGCTCGATGCGTCTGCGTTCGAGTCCTACGAAGCGGACGGCGGACTGATCGGCGTCGACCTCTCGCGGCTCGAGGATATCGCTGGGATGGCCGAGTCCGGCCAGCTTATCCAGCTCGAACTCGACGAGGAAACCCGGAAGCTCCACATCCAGATCGACGGGCTCGAGTACACGCTCGCGCTCATCGATCCCGATTCGATCCGCCAGGAGCCGGACATCCCGGACCTCGATCTGCCCGCTGAGGTCGTCCTCGAGGGGAAAGACGTCAACCGCTCGGTGACCGCCGCCGACATGGTTTCCGATCACATCGCGCTCGGCGTCGACGAAACGGAGGAGTACTTCTACGTCGACGCGGAGGGCGACACCGACGACGTCCACCTCGAACTCACGCAGGAGGATCTGATCGATCTGCAGGTCGGCCCCGCTCACTCGCTGTTCTCCCTGGATTATCTCAAGGACATGAACAAGGCGATCCCCAAGGATACCGAGGTCACGCTCGATCTCGGCGAGGAGTTCCCCGTCAAGATCTACTTCGGCTTCGGGGAGGGGAAGGGCCAAGTCACGTACATGCTCGCGCCGCGGATCCAGAGCGACTGACGACCGCGCCGCTCGAGCAGTCGAACTCGTTTTTTCGGGAAGACGGCGTTCTCGAGCGATAGCTATCGTGACCCTCGGAAGTGGCGTCAGATGGGGCTCCGGATCTCGGTGTTACGTCGGTCGTCGCTCGAATTCGACCGAATCCACGGGAAATTCGCGGGCGATCCCTATACTCGATTCTTCTACTATACAATAACTGTATTATTCAAGGCGTCCATTTCTTCACCCAATCCAGATAGCTGTTAGCAATGTGTATTCTCCGGATTGCATAATTTTATTGTATTGAACAATATTTTAGATCTAGTTGTGGCAATGACATATGGACTCAGTCGAGCAACCGTATTCGTAGTGCTCGTGGCGCTGTTGCTGGTGACGTCTCCAGTCGCCATGGCAACAGGGAGCCTCACGGATGCAGGTAGCAGCGCAGATGGAGAATCGCTCACGGTTTCAGACGTACAGACGCAGTCAGGAGAAGACGTTCGGATCGAGTCCGAACTCGAGCAGTCGGCATCGTCGGCGGACACCGTCGACGTGTTCGTGCGCATGGACGCCGAGGTATCACAGTTCGCGACCGCAACCGACGCCGAGAGCGCGACCGCGCTCAAACGGGAGGCGGAAGCGACACAGCGGAGCCTCGAGACGTACGCCGAGGACGTCGACGGCGTCGAGATCGTCACCGAATTCTGGCTCACGAACGCGGCCCTCGTGGAAGTCGACACGACGCGGGTCGATATCGAGGAACTCGCGCGGATCGACGGGGTCACCGAACTCCACCCGAACTACGAGGTCGAACTCGTCGAACCGGACGCGAACGACGGGTCGGCGAACGACTCGACGGTCACCTACGGCCTCGATCAGGTGAACGCGCCCGAGGTGTGGGAGGAGTTCGACGCGACCGGTGAGGGGGTCTCGGTCGCCGTCGTCGACACCGGGCTCGCGGCATCGCACGAGCAGTTCGCGGATCGCGACGAGGTCCGGGATAACTGGGCGGAGTTCGACTTCGACGGGAGCGAAATCGAGAGCCAGCCCTACGACCGGAACGGACACGGGACCCACGTCGCCGGGACGATTCTGGGCGGTGAGGCCGACGGGCAGCGGATCGGCGTCGCACCCGACGCGGAGCTGATCCCGATCAACGTCTTCCCGGGGATGCCCGATCGGCAGTCCACGACGCTCGCGGCGATCGTCGCCGGCATGCAGGAAGCGGTCGAGCAGGGCGCCGACGTGGCGAACTTCAGCCTCGGTGGCGGCGGATACGCTGCGATCTACGTCGACGTCATCCGGAACGCCCAGCGGGCGGGCACGTTCATCGTGAGCGCCGCCGGGAACGACGGCCCTGGTGCCGAAGGAACGCCGGGGAACGTCTACGACACGCTCTCGATCGGTGCGACGGACGCGAACGAGCAGGTGGCCGAGTTCTCGACCGGCGCGACGGTGAACACCGACGAGGACTGGGGCCCCGTCGCACCGGGCGACTGGCCCGAATCGTACGCGACGCCCGACGTCTCCGCACCCGGCGTGGACGTCCGGAGCTCCTACGTCGGCGGCAACGACACCTACGCGGAACTCTCCGGGACCAGTATGGCCACGCCACACACCAGCGGCGTGGCTGCGCTTCTGGCCGCCCAGGGCGTCGAGGACCCCTACGAGATGAAATCGCTCCTCGAGGAGACGGCGACGAAGCCGGCTCCCGATCGGATCAGTCAGCGGGTCACCGCAGAAGCACGAGAGGTGAGCGACGAACAGTACGAGAACGTCTACGACGACGACGAACGCGATGTCCGGTACGGATACGGCATCATCGACGCGTACGCGGCGTCGGCAGCGCTGGCAAACGAAAGCCGGATCGACGGGACCGTCGTCGACGGCGACGGTGAACCGATCACGGATCGCTCCAACGACCTCCCGGACGGTAGCGGCCCCACGGTCACGATCGACGACGCAAATCGAACCCAGTACGCCGCCGACGGGAGTTTCGAATTCGACGTCACGGAAGGCCACCACGACGTGACCGTCTCCGGCGCGTTCGGCTACGCCGAAACGACGGAGATGATCGATGCGAGCGAACCGGTCGAGCGGGACATCGTCCTCGAGGAGCGCTTCGACCTCGCGGTCGTTCGGGGACAACCCCGTGAACTCGAGGCAGGGAGCACGGCCGAGGTCGCGGTCGACGTCGCCCACCTCGACGAACTCACCGTCGAGCTAGCCGACGAATCGACGGTCGACGAATCGAACGTGACCGTCGACCTCGTCGGCGTCGAATCGGACGTGCTTGGCAACACCGTCGCGTTCGGCGAACCGCTGACCGCGACGCCCGCCACGCTCGAGATTACCGTCGACGGAGCGAACGCGGGCGAAACGATCGAACTCGAGCACACGTTCACTGGAAGCGACGGGACGACGGAAACGGTCACGACCGGGCCGACGACCGTCGTCACCGAGGTCTCTGAGACAGACCCCCTCCGAATCGTCGAGACGGACATCGTCGAGGAGGCGCTCGCCAGCGAGCAGATCGCACCGGGTCCAGTCGTCGTCGAGAACACGGACGACGAAGTCACCCAGAACGGCACCGTGGTCTGGAAGACGCCGATCGGGGACTTCTCCTCCGAGGAGTACGAGCTCGAGCCGGGCGAGACCGCGACGTACAATCGCACGCTCTCCTTCGGTGACGGCTCGCCGGCACCGTGGTCGTACATCGCCGACACCGGCGAGACCGTCGACCATCGGTTCGTGCTGGTCAACGAAACGCTGTCTCCGATCCAGGAGGAACGGTTCACCACGGACATCGTCGGGGGCGAACTCAACGGAACGGTGACCGACGCGGACACGGGCGAGCCGCTGCCCGGTATCGAGGTCACGGCGACGAACGGCGACGCCGAGTTCAGTACCGTGACTGACAGTTCAGGCGCATACAGTATCATCGTCGACGCGCCGGGGGAGTGGACGGTCACTGCGGATGCGGCCAGCTACGGGCCGACGAGCACGACGGTCCAGTTCGACGACGATCTCGATCCGATCGAACGGAATCTCACGGTCGGCAGCGATCCAACGTTCGAGCTCTCGATGGAGGGCGGGAAGACCTACTCCGTCGGGCTGCCGGGTCCGGTCGAGGGCGGGACCGTCGGTGACGTCGTTCCCGAGGAAACCAACGCCACGGTCCTCACGTACAACGAAACGACCAACCGCTGGGTGCAGCCGAGCCCGGACGACGAACTCGAGCCGCTCGACGCGCTCCTCGTGACGCCGTTCGAGGACACCACGGTGACCGTCGAACTGGCCGGAACGCCCGGCACCGGCGACGGAGTGACGGAGCCGCGTGATATCGAGCGGGGCTGGAACTTCGTCGCACCGGCCGCCTACGACGACCCCGAGGCGGCGTTCGAGCACGATTCGGACGCCACCCTCGGCGTGTTCCGGATTCAGCGGGCACCCGACTCGAAAATGGTTCCCGAGAGCGGGTTCGGCGGCATCGGAATCTTCGAAGAAACCCACAACGCGGTCAATCCGTTCACCGGCTACTTCGTGTTCGCCTCGGAAGATACCCAGCTCGAGACTACCGTGGACGAGGGAACGACCCTCGACTCCGCCTACGAGGACCTCGAGATCGACGCCGAGCGACGGACTGGTACCGTCGAACGGAGCGTCGACGGCGCACCCGTCGCGAACGCGACGGTTCGCGTCCCGGGAACCTCGGTCTCGACAACGACGAGCACCGACGGGTCGTTCACGCTCCCGGCGCTCCCGACCGGTGTCGAGCAGGAGGTCACCGTCACCGCCGACGGCTTCGAAAACAGGACCGTGAGTCTCGACGAGAGCGAGACCGTCGAACTCCAGCAGACGGTCTTCTTCGACGTTACCGACCTCGCCGTGAACGAGACGGACCTTAGCGTGGGTGACGAGTACACGATCGAGTACGAACTCGAGAACAGGGGCACCGAACGGGCGTCAGAGATCGTCGAAGTCGAGTTCGGGCCGGGTCTCGAAGACGAGAAACGAGCGCGGCTGAGCGAGGACGTCGTCGCGATCAACAGTACGGTCGTCGAACTCGAACCCGGCGCCACGACGACGCTCGAGATCCGGTCGGAAGTGATCGACGAACAGGTCACCGGTGAGAGCCAGATCGGCGTCTTCACCCCGGACGATAGCGAAGTCGTGAACGTCACCGTCACCGACGAGAACGGTACGTCGAGTGAGATCGCGGCCGGAGCGAACGAGCGAAGTGCTTCGCTGAGGGCGATCGCGGCGTAATACTCGTCGTTTCGTTTTTCTCAGAGATGGATACAATGCCACGCGATAGAACAGCAGGAATTCGATCGGCAGGGACGTCGCGGAAGTGGGGTATCGTACTCGTAGTCATGCTACTAGTAGGGCTCTCCGCGATCGCCGTCGGTGGCGGTGTCGCAACTGCACTGCAGGATGGCGGGCCCGATTCCGCACCCAATTACTCCGACACGTATATCGGTACCGTCGAAATCGACGGCGAACCCGCACCCGTCGGAACGACCGTCACCGCCGAAATCGATGGCGAGCAACGCGGCTCGATTACCGTCGAGGAAGCCGGCGAATTCGGGTCCATGGATAACAGATTGTCAGTCTCGGGGACGGCCAACGAGACCGGAACACCCGTCACCTTTCTCGTCGACGGCGAGGAAGCCACTGCGGATCCGGCCGTCACCTTCGGTAGTGGTGGTGTGGTGAGTCTCACCGTCGAGAAGGGCTCGACACCAGCATCAGGCACAGGGTCGACCGCCGATTCCGACCCCGATCCGGATACGACGGGTCCCGACTTCGAGGTGGTCGACGGCGAACTGAGTGCCGACACCGTCCGTGTCGGCGAGCGCATCGATGTGACGGCGACCGTCGAGAACGGCGGCGGAAACGGGACCGAACCGGTCGAACTGCTCGTCGACGGTGACGTCGACACCGAACGAAAAGTGACGCTCGAGGAGGGAGCCGCCGAGAACGTGACCTTCGAGCGACCGTTTAACGAGACAGGGAGCGCCGATATCGCAGTCGGTGACCTCGAACTCGGAACGGTCACCGTCCGGGATCGAGCGCCCGCGGCGTTCGAGGTCGCTACCGCACAGGTGAGTGCGACCGAACTCGAGGCCGGCGAGAGCGTCGACGTGACGGCGACCGTCAGGAACGTCGGTGAGGAGTCGAAGACGGACACGGTCCAGCTTGTCACTGACGGATCGGTCGCTGCGGAGCGTGACGTGACCCTCGACGGCAACGAATCGGAGACGGTGTCGTTCACCGAATCCTTCGAAAGAGCCGGCGAACACGAAATCGCCGTCGGCGACGCCGACGCGAGAACGGTCACGGTCACCGACGAGGACGCCGTTCCCGGATTCGGCGTCGCAACTGCGATCGCTGCGCTGGTCGGTGCGGTCGTCGGCCTGCGCGCCCGTAACGGGTGGTCAGACCGGTAGAAGCCGCGTCCACCGGCCGCGGCGCGTTCCGCGGTGCTGGTCGGACCGCTCGCACTCGAGTCGGGGCTGATTCGCGAGCGTATCGCGTTCGGGCCCGAGGGCACTCCACGGACGGTGGCTCGAGTCCCGATCGAACGACGAGGCGGACCCGTCGTGACTTAATGAGGGGACATGGAAAGGACTGCGGCTACGAGTATCGTCCTCGTACCTGATCTATGCCCTCCAGAGACGACGGCCCCGCTCGACGCGACGCCGACTACGTCACGACGTTCGATCCGGCCGACGACCGTGCGAGCCAAGCCATCGTACATGCGGTCGCTGCCGTCATCGGGGCGGAACCGGGCGATCTCTCCCCGCTCTACGACGTCGTCGAGCCGGACGCGCTCGACTCGTTCGTCGAGCACGCCCAGCGAGTCGGCGACACCGGCACCCATCAGGTGTGGTTCACCTACGAGGGGGTCGACGTGGGCGTTCGAAGCGACGGCGAAATTCGGATCCGGGACGCCACCTCGACTGCCAGCTGAGACGACTTCGCCGGCGCGCTCGAGGCCGGGAGTCAGTCCTGCTCGTCGAGGAACGACAGCACCGTCTCGTTGACCTCGTCGGCGTTCTCGATGAAGAAGAGGTGGGAGCCGCCCTCGACGAGTTCGACGCGGCTATCGGCGATCTTCTCCTCGAGCAGCCGCGCGTTTTCGACGGGCACGACCTTGTCGTCCGTCCCGTGCAGGATCAGCGTCGGAATCCGAAGCGCGTCCAGGCGATCGCTGACGTCGAAATTCAGGACGGCGGCGGCCTGGGCCTCGCGAGCCGGGTCGTCGGCGTCCTGTTCGAGTCGCCACTCGAGGATCCGATCGATGAGGTGCGGGTTCCGGTTGGTGAAGCGGTCGTTGAACGCGGGTCGCATCCGGTGGCGCAGCGTCTCCCGCTCGCTCGCCCCGTCGGGCGTGTCGAACATGTGTTCCTGCGTCTCGTCGGGAACCGGTGCCGCGTCGGTACCGCCGTGAGTCGTACAGCACAGCGTCAGCGACTTCGCCCGGGAGTACTCGAGCGCGTAGCGCTGGGCGATCATCCCGCCCATGCTCGCGCCGACGATGTGGGCGTCGTAGATCCCCGCGTCGTCGAGGACGGCCTCGAGGTCGGCGGCCAGCCCCCCGATCGAGTAGCCCGCCAGCTTGAACAACACGAGGGCCCGGAGCTTGCCGGGCAGACGCGGGACCAGCGGCGGGAGGCCGACGTCCGAGCGGCCGGTGCCCCGGTTGTCGGGGGCGACGACGTCGTACTCGTCGGCGACGGCCTCGCGTTGCCAGCGCCACATCCACCGCCCGAACCCGAGCCCCTGCACGAACACGACTGGCGCTCGACCGTCTCCGTCGCTCCGATCGTACTCGTAGTAAATCGACACGCCGTCTCTCGTCGCCTGTGGCATACCCGGACCGACGTGTCGAACACTCTTGAAATCGATCCTCGAGCGCGGGACGCCGACGGCTGTCCGCCGGGTGACCGGAGCCGGGTGCCGGTAATACGATTATACTGCCACCGTGATCGGTGAGTAGCAGCAGCGCTGGCGATGGTCGAATCGGCGTCGCATACCGTCCGCGCTGGCAGTCATAATAAAGGACGATTGTGGTAATCAGCGCGTTTATCCCATCGGAGTAATATCGTGTTACCGATGCAGCGACTCCACGCCCGGTACCCGTTTCTCGAGGCGGCTCGCGAGTCGGTCGCGACGGAGGCGGTCGATCTGGCGACCGTCGTCGAACAGGACCGGGCGGTCGTCGACCGCGCGCGCCAACGCGTGATTACCGCGCTCGAAGAGGGTGACACGGGAGAGCCACACCGCGACGCCCGCATCGAGCTGCTCTCCTACCCGGTCGCGCGGGTGCTCGTCTCGATGGTCGACGAACGCGTTCTCGTGCGCAAGTACGCCCGCGCCGAGGCCGCGACGGCCTACGAGCGGTTCACCACGGACATGGCCGATACGACCGAACTGAAGAGCGTCGAGTCGACGGGGCTGGAGCTCGCGGACCTGCTCGCCGAGTTCGACCTGCGGGAGGCCATCCGCGCGGGAGCGGACGGCGAGGGCTACCGGATCGACGTCGGCACCTACCTGCCGCTGGCGGAGGACCTGTGGGACGACGAGTGGCGACTCGTCAATCAGCCGCTGGACGCCGGCGAGATCCCGGTCGACGAGGACGAACTCCTCACGCTCCTGCGGGAAGCGATCCGGGGCCGTATCGAGGACGGGCTTCCCTTCGAAGTGCCCGACGCCATCGCGACCGGGCTCGAGGACGACGTCGCCGAGATCCGCGAGGTGCTGGCGGACCTCGAGTTGACCCAGGACATCGACACCGTCGTGCCGGACCTCTTCCCGCCGTGTATGAAGGCGCTGCTCGATCAGATCCAGAAGGGCGAGCACCTACCCCATCACTCGCGGTTCGCGATCACGGCGTTCCTGACGAGCATCGGGATGAACACCGACCAGATCGTCGAGCTCTACCGCGTCAACTCCTCCTTCGGCGAGGAGATGACCCGCTACCAGACCGATCACATCCGCGGGGACAGTTCGCCCACGGAGTACTCCGCTCCCTCCTGTGCGACGATGCAGTCCTACGGCGACTGCGTGAACAAGGACGACCTCTGCGAACGGATCCCGCATCCGATGGCCTACTACGAGGAGCGAATCGACGAGGCCGACGACGAGGAGCTTGAAGACTGGCGGGAGAGCGAGGACGACGGGCAGTCGGCGAGCGGCGACTGACCGAGCTCGGGGTTCGGACTCGAGGGTGGATCGTCGACGGCGTCGGCCGGTTACTCACGACTGTCGGACCGTTTGTCGGGCAGTGAATCGTGAAGAAGCGCTACGGTCGTTTCAAATCGACAGCGACGAACAGTGGAGCCGCCCTCAGAACGTCCCCTTGGCGTCACCGTTGTCGTCATCGTCGTTGGTCTCGAGGCCGTCCTCGGGATCGTTCAGGGTGTAGGCCAGGCCGATGCCGACCGCGGCCATCAGGATAATGAAGCCGACGATGACGCCGATGAGCATCTGGCCGCCCTCGGGCGAGAGCGTGCTGTTTTCGGTTCCGTAGGTAGAGCCGATGGCGATCATAGCCGCCAGCATCAAGAAGACAGCACCGACCGAGACGACGATTTCGATGAGCTGCTCGCGTTCGACCATTGTCCGATCGGTTTCGCCGGGCCGGTGAAAAGCGCTTCGAAGGGGGCTGCGGCGGGGCGGGTCGATCGCGATGGTCGAAACCGCGTCGTCATATAAACGCCGACCGTGGGTACGCAAGCGTGTCCGTTATTCGACTGCAGCCCCTATCACTGTCGAATAGCCAGCCGACCAGCGATTCCCACTCCGACGCATCCATGAAAACAACAGCGTCACCGAAAGCACCGCTTCCAGTACCGTCTCCCGACCACCTCACCGAGCGATCGCGCCGGGCGCGCACCGAACCGATGTCGGTGTTGCCCCTCGGCGACGGCCTCTACGAGATCGAGTCCGCGAGCGATCACACCTACCTCGTCGATCTCGAGGCCGGCCGCTGTACCTGTCCGGACCACGTCTTCCGCGGGGCCCGGTGCAAACACGTCCGGCGGGTCGCGATCGAGATCACGGAGGGCCGGACCCCGCCGCCGGGCGAAATCGCCGTCGACTGTCACGACTGCGGCGAGACGATCTTCGTCGACGAGGAGGCACCCGCGCCGTTCTACTGTGATCGTCACACGATCTCCCCGGGCGACACCGTCCTCGACCGCGAGACCGGCGATCGCCTCACCGTCGTCGACGTCTCCGAGCTCCGGGCCGACGCCGTCGAAATCGGGGCGGCCGACTGCACCGTCGCCGAGTACGGGACGAACGAGGCGTACGACCCCGATGTCCCCGTCGTCGGCGCGGTGTATCCGCACGCGACCGTGGCGACCAACGGCGTCGTCCCGTCGTCGCTGAAGGTCTACGTCTTCCCGCGAACCCGCCTCGAGAAACCCGCGAACGGGCTGTCAGGGTAACGCACCCGTCGAACCGCCCGGACAACCGCTTCCAACGCGTCCGAAATTGAAACCGCCCGTTTTCTTGTGTACTGGTACCGATGAGCGTGCTATGGGAACGGGAATCGACTACGGCGAGTTCGACGAGGGGCGGTACGTAAACTACTGGAACCTCGACCACACGCTCCAGCGGGAACTGCGTCGGGCGTCCGAGACGGAGACGGTCGAGTGGGACGAGCCTCGACTGGCCGAGTTCGGCGAGCTGATCGGCCACACGGTCGCGGACAACGCCGATTACATCGACGATCACGGACCCGAACTCGAGACGTACGACAGGTATGGCGACGTACAGAACGTCGTCCGGTACCCGGCCGAGCAACGCGAGAACGACGAACTGGTCTACGAGGCGGGCATCGTGGCCGACGCGTTCGAGGCCCCGCCCGGCCGCGACGAACCGCTGCCGTTCAGCCACTATCTCGCCCGGTTGCATCTGCTGTGTTACGCCGACGCCGGCTTCGGCTGTCCCGTCGCGATGACGGCCGGCGCGGCGCTGGTCCTCGAGCGGTTCGACGACGGCGAACTCGCGGACTACTACCGGGGGCTCGTCAGCCGGGACTACGACGACCTGATCGAAGGCGCGATGTTCCTCACCGAAGAACAGGGCGGTAGCGACGTGGGGGCGAACGAAACCACCGCGCGGTACGACGAGACGGCCGACTGCTGGCGGCTCACGGGAGAGAAGTGGTTCTGTTCGAATATCGACGCCGAGGGGACGCTCGCGCTCGCCCGGACGGCGGACGCGCCGGCGGGAACCGACGGCCTCTCGATGTTCCTGGTCCCTCACGGCGACCCCGACGGGGGAGTCATGACCAAGGGCGACCGGCACGACTTCGACGGAGAACCGCCGGGAGACGCCGTAAACGACCAGCTGTACCGTCGGCTAAAGGACAAGCTCGGAACCATCTCCGTCCCGACCGGCGAAGTCGAGTTCGAGGAGACGGAGGCGTTCCTCGTCGGACAGGAGGAAGCCGGATTCAAACAGATGACCGAGATGCTGAACCTCGAGCGGCTGTCGAACGCCGCCGCATCGTGTGGTATCATGGGTCGATCCCTGCTCGAGAGCAAGGTGCAAGCCGCGACCCGGGAGGCGTTCGGACGGACGATCGACGAGTTCCCGCTGATGCGCGAGGATCTCGTCGACATGACCGTCGACTACGAGGCCGCGACGGCGTACGTCTACGAGGCGGGTCGGCTCTTCTCCGAGCGCGAGCGGGCGAGACGGAACGGCGACTCGAGCGACGAACTCGACGACACCTACCGGTTGCTGCGATTGCTGGTCCCGATCGCGAAGCTCCGCACGGGCCGGATGGCCGTCGACACCGCTTCCTACGCGATGGAGATTCAGGGCGGAAACGGCTACGTCGACGACTTCGTCACCAACCGGCTGCTCCGGGACGCGCAGGTGCTCCCGATCTGGGAGGGGACCGAGAACATCCTCTCGCTCGACGCGCTCCGCGCCCTCGAGCGCGAGGACGCCCACGAGCCGTTCGCGCGCGTCGTCGAGGAGCGACTCGAGGCCGTCGCCCATCCCGCGCTCGCCGACGCGGCCGACACCGTCGCCGACGAGTACGAGGAGTTGACCGGGGCGCTGATCGCGCTGGCCGGCGAAGATACCGAGTACGCCCAGCTCTCGGCCAAGCGCCTCGCCCACTACGTCTTCGAGGTCTTCACCGCCGCACTGTTGCTCGACGAGGCCCAGACCGGTCTCGAGAACGGAGACGGACGGATGGCGATGGTCGCGCGACGGTTCGTTTCGACGACGCTCGCGGACCGGGAGGCGCGAGGGATCACCGGCGGCGACCGGTTCGCCCTCGAGGCGTTCGAGCCGATCGTCCACCACGCCCCGGTCGATCCCGAGACGGTTTCGGAGGCGATCGCGGCCGACGATTGAGAGCCGAGCCGTCGGTTCGCCGCCGGCGTCCGGCATCGACCGGGACGGGACTACTCGAGCAGTTCGGCGGCCTCGTCGACGTCCATGATCCCCTGCGCGACCGCGTTCAGCACGCGAACGATCTCCTCGTCCGGTCCGTCCTGGCCGTCGTCGCCGACCTCCTCGAGCGTGACTTTTTCCGATTGACCGGTGAACTCGGGGAAGTCCGTCCCCTCCGCGAGGGCGGTTTCCTTCTTGACGCGGTAGTTCCCGCCGTCGGTGACGTGGAGGTCGCCGGGGTGGAAGAAGTACCAGTCCTCGCGGTCGAAGCGGACGCCGATACGGGGTTTCGCGCCGAAGTTTCGCGCGAAGAAGGTCAGCGCCTCGACCTCCTCGCCGGTGAGGTAGATCGGATCGCCCGAACTCGACTTCGCTTCGATCGCGTAGAACTGCTCGCCGTCGCCGGCGAGCACGTCGGGGAGTTCGCGCTCGGTCGCGGAGCCGCTGGCGGGCGCGCGCATCACCGCGAAGCCGGCCCCGTCGAGTTCGTTGACGAGTTCCCGCTCGCGGCGGTCGCCCTTCGCCTGAGACATACCTCTCCCTCACTCGCGGCCGCTAATAATAGGACCGGACGGCGCGGCGGACGTGGTCCGCTGCTGACGCTTAGAGCGGAACGGCCATCGCGACGTCGACCAGCAGCGACGACGTGGGGTCGGCGGCTTCGAGGTCGTACTCGAGGGCGAGGTAGAGGAGCCCGAACTGGAACCCGTTGAACACGGCGTGGGCGGCGATGGGAACGAGGAGGTTGTCGGTCTTCGCGTAGAGGTAGCCGAAGATGGCCGCGCCGCCGACGACGACGGTGACCGGAACTGCGGTCGCGAGCAGCGACTCCGAGAGGGCGGCGTACACCGGGAAGTGAATCAGGCCGAAGATGACGCTGGCGATGGCGACGGATTGCAGGCGAGAGAACGCATCGTAGAGTCGTTTCTGGACGATGTTCCGGTAGAGGAATTCCTCGGCGGGTGCGTTGAAGAGGAACACGATGACGATCATGACGAGTACCATCGTCTGATCGTCACCGATGTAGGTCGAGACCTGGTTCTCGGCGGCCGGCAGCGAGAGTACCTGGACGGTCACGCTGACGAGAACGTAAAACGCGAGGCCGCCGAGGATACCGGCGAGGACGTACCCCCACTCCCGTCGCGTCGGCATCCGAAGGTCGACGTACGCCCAGCCCCGGCCGGTGGCGGCGAGATAGATGGCTCCCGCGAGGGCGAACCCGACGAAGTTCAGGATCAACAGCGTCGCCCGACTGGCGATCGACGTCTCCGTCGGCGCGGTAAAGAGCGCCGGATCGAGCAACAGCGCCGGCAGCGTCGTAAACTGCGCCGCAAACAGGCCGGATATCGCGAGCCCGGCGGCGATGAGCGTCGACCAGAGCGGATCATCGGTCCAGCGGCGTGAAGACGTTGCCATGTGGACCGGTAGGGTCACCGGGCCCTTGGGCGTTCCTCTCCGCGTCGAGCCGTCCGGTCTCGCGTGGTCGAAACCGGAACCCGCGCTCACTCCGCGGGAACCGGAACCTCGTCCTCGAATAACTGTGCCAACAGCCGCTGCTGACCGACCCGCAGGTGCCGATTGACCGTCGGCTGGGTCACGTCGAGCATGTCGGCGATCTCCTCGCCGGTGCTCTCGCGGGGCCACTCGAAGAAGCCGGCGAAGTACGCGGTCCGCAGCACCTCGAGTTGCCGGTCGGTGAGGCCGTCGAACAGCGACGTGACGAGTTCGCCTCGCGTCCCCATGGAGCGCTCGACGTGGCGGCGGGCCTGCAGTTCGACGGTCGTGTACTGGTCACGGAGCATCTCGACGAACTCGCGAACGTCGGTTCCCGTGGGGACGTCCACGGTGACTTCCATGCCGTCCCCGGCAGCGGTCATCGAGCGCGGGCTGCCACCGTGTCGAACCAGCCGTGAGGCGACGATATCGCCCGTGACGGTCGCCTCGAACCGGCACTCGTCGTCGTCCGTCTCGCTGATCAGTCGATACGCGGTGACCGAGACGAGGTCGTCGAGGGCCGCCCGGACTTCGTCGGCCGGGACGCCGCTGGTTTCGAAGAACAGCACCATCTCGTCGGTGGAGTGAGCCCCGAGACCCTCGTACTCGACGGTGGCCCCCGTCGTCGTCGCGATCCGGGAGAGAGGATCGTCAGAGCCCTCGATCTCGAGCGTGAGTTCGAGCAGCGTTTCGGCGTGGAGCGCCTCTCGCGTCTTGGCCGCGGTGATGGCGCTCGCGATGCCCTCCCCGAGTTCCGTCAGCACCGTCCGCTCGAGCTCACCGAACGCGTCCGGCTCGTCCGCGTAGACCGTGAGGACGCCGTACGTGTACTCGGCGTAGGAGATGGGGACGCTTATGACCGACTGGAACCCGCGGTTCAGGGCCTCTCGCCGCCACTCCTCGTCCTGGAGCCCGTCGACGACGTTCGAAACGACCGTCGGCGTTTCGCTCCGGGCGGTCCGGACGGCCGGCTCGGTCGCCCCGTCGTGCTCGAGCGGGACGTCGTCCAGATACTCCTGTCCGGGGCCGGCCCAGGCTCGGGGCTCGAGTCGCGTCCCGCTGGCGTCGAGCGCGCCGATCCACCCGAACGCGATGTCGTCGGCCTCGAGCAGTCGGTCAGTGACGGTGCGTTCGATCTCCTCCCGACCGTCGGCCCCGATGAGCGACTGGTCGATGCGCCGGATGAGTTCGGTGATCGAGATCTGGCGGTTGAGCCGCCGGTTCCGGTCCTCGAGTTCGGCCTCCCGCTCGCGGAGGCTGGCCTCGCTCTCGAGGCGGTCGAACGCGGCCTCGGTCGTGGCGACGAGCGTCTCGATGAGCTGGCGGGCTCCGGTGTCGATCGCCTCGCCGCTGGACGCGACCGCGAAGACGCCGTGATCGCCGACCGGGACGACGACGCCGCGTTCGACGTCCGGACCGAACACCTGCGATTGATCGAACGACGCCGGATCGTCGACGACCGTTCCCGCCTCGGTCACGTAGGCGTTCCAGAGGGCGGAGTCAGGATCGCCGACGGCGACCGACGGCGGCCCCGCACAGAGCGTCGCGAACTCGTCAGTGTACGCGACCGGCTCGAGCCGGTTCACCTCGGGGTCGAGTTGATAGACGGCCACGCCCGACGCGTCGAGGATTTCCGCGGCCGTCTCGACGACTAGCTCCGCGACTTCCGCTTCGGAATCGGTCCCGAGCAAGTCGCGAGCAGCGGTGTGGAGCGATTCGAGTGCGAATTCGTGCTCCTTGCGCGGGGTGATATCGTTGTTGATTCCGACCATCCGACTGCCGCCACCCTCCTTGCTCACGACCCGAGCGCGTGCCCCGACCCAGATCCGGGTCCCGTCCTCGTGGCGCAACCTGAACTCCGTCTGGAACAGCTCGTCGTTCGCGATCGCCCGATCGACCGCCGTCTCGATCCGCGGGAGATCGTCCGGATGGACGTACTCCTCGAACGCGTCGAACGTCCCCTCGAACGATCCCGGTTCGAGTCCGACTATTCGCTCGAGCGTCTCGTTCCAGGAAACCGTATCGGTGTCCAGATCCCACTCCCAGACGCCCGTGTTCGTCCCTTCCAGTGCGAGTTCGAGACGGCGTTTGGTCTCGCGGAGATCCCGCTCGCGGTTCTTTCGTTCCGTCACGTCCCGACTGATCGCGATAAATCGGTTTTCGTTGTCGATATCGATACAGATCTGGTGGACTTCGACGGGGAACGTCGAGCCGTCGCGACGCCGGTACTGCGACTCGAACTTCCGCCGTTCACCGACCGATAGGTCCTCGAGGAAGGTCACGACATGGTCCGAGTCGAACGCGGAATCGTGTTCCCAGATGTTCGTTCCGACCAGCTCGTGCTTGGCGTAGCCCAACTCGTCGGCGAACCGCCGATTCGCGTCGACGATCGTCCCAGCGGTATCGAGGACGTTGATCATGTCGGGGGAGTTCTCGAACAGCGCCTCGAGCCGAGAGCTCGTCGTTTCGAGTCGACGCTCGCGCTCCTTGCGCTCGGTGATATCGCGGACGACGCCCGCGGTTCCGGCGAACTCGCCGTCTCCCATCGGTAACAGCGCGATGTGGTTTTCTACGTCGATCAGGTCGTCGTCGGCGGTCTCGAGGGCGATCTCGACCGTTCGGGAGGGGTCGTCGGATCGGAGCAGTTCGCGGATCATCTCCTGGGCGTTCTCGACGTCCGCCGCCGGGATCACGGTCGCCGCGGGCTCGCCGAGCAGCTCCCCCGGCTCGTATCCGAGGATCCGCGTGACGGCGTCGTTCAGGAAGGTAAAGCGGCCCGCCTCGTCCAGCGTGTACACCAGTTCGTCGAGCGCCTGAACGATCGTCTCGAAGCGCTCGAGTTCGCGTTCGCGCTCCTTGCGGCCGGTGATGTCCTGTATCGACCCGCGAATGGCGACGACCTCGTCGCCCTCGGTGACGGGTTCGCCGATAACCCGCACCCACCGCTCGGATCCGTTGCCGGAAAACAGTCGCACCTCGAGATCGTAACTCTCGCCGTCCGCGATCGCGGCACGCGTTGCTCGCGCGACTTCGGGGTAGTCTTCGGGGTGGTAGAATTCCAAGGAGTCCGCCGGACCGACGTCCGCCCCGGGAGGGATATCGAACAGCTGATACAGCCCTTCCGTGACCGCCAACTCGTTCTCGTCGGGGCGAACGTCGAGCTCCCAGCCGGCGAACCCCGCGATCCGCTGGGCCTGTTCGAGCAGCTCCGTCGTCCGCTCGAGTTCGCGTTCGCGCTCCTTGCGCTCGGTGATGTCCTGAACGGAGCCCTGAATTTTGACGATTTCCCCGCCCTCGTACACGGGTTCGCCGATCGACCGAACCCAGCGGCGATCGCCGTCCGCCGTGATCAACCGCAACTCGAGGTCGTAGCTCTCTCCGTTCTCGAGCGCCCCGTCGATTGCGGCCTCGATGCGGGAGCGGTCGTCGGGATGGTAGAACTCGACGCCGCGATCCACATCGATTGGGTCGTCAATCGGAACGTCATGGATCCGGTACACCTCGTCGCTCCACTCCAGTTCGGGCGGGTCGACGGTCGCGTCGAGTTCCCACCCACCGACGTTCGCCAGCCGCTGGGCCTGAGAGAGCAGCCGCCTCGTCCGCTCGAGCGTTCGTTCTCGCTCCTTTCGGTCGGAGATGTCGCGGCCGATGCCGGCTTCGACCGGGGTTCCGTCGGGATCCTCGAGCACCGACGCGATGAACTCGTAGGGGACTCGCTCGCCCGATTTCGTTTCGAGTGCCGCTTCGACGTGCGTATCCCCCGTTTCGAAGGCTTCCTCGACCGAGTCTCGGATGATCGGCCGATTCGTCTCGTCGAAGAAGTCCAGGGCGTTCATCCCGGCGATCTCGTCGTCCGTATAGCCCGTCACCTCGGCCAGCGACTCGTTCCAGCGCCGGAGGTCGCCGTCGTCGTCGAGGAGGTAGAAGACGTCGTCCAGCGCGTCCAACACGTCGTTCATGAACATTTCGTAGCGCTCGAGGTGCTGTTCCTTGGTCGTGCGCTCGCTGACGTCGCGACCGATGCCGGCGATGACCCGGTTTCCAGCCGGATCCTCGAGCGCCGAGGCCGAGAATTCGTACGGAATCGTCTCGCCCGACTTCGTCTCGATCCTCGATTCGACCCGGGTTCGACCGGTCTCGAGGGCCTCTTCGATCGCGTTCGCGACCATTTCACAGTTCGATTCGTCGAAGAAGTCCAGCGCGTGCATCTCCGCGATCTTGTCGTCCACGTAGCCCGTTACCTCGGTCAGCGACTCGTTCCAGCGCTGCAACTCGCCGTCCTCGTCGAGCAGATAGACGACGTCGTCGACGGCGTCCAGCATGTCGTCGGTGAACTCGCGGGCGCGCTCGAGTCGTTGTTCTCGTTCCCGAATCTGGCGAACGTACCGTCGGCGTTCGAACGACTGACTGAGCCACCGGGCCATCAGGTCGATAAACGACTTTTCGGCCGGCGTAAACGGTCGATCTCGAGGTTCGGAGTTCAGAAAGCACAGCGTCCCGTAGCGGTCGTCCTCGACCGTGATCTTCCCGCCGACGTAGCAACTGATGCCCAGCTGGTCGGCGATCGGATGATCCGCTCGCCCCGTCGCCGCGGCGTCGTAGATCCCCAGAATATCGTCCGACCCGATCGTCTCCTGACAGTAGGTCGTCGAGAGGTCCAGCACCGTTCCCTCCCGGTCACCCTCGCGTCCGACGGCCGTCTCGATCTCGTACCGGTCGGCCGACTCGTCGATCCGAGCGATGAGCCCCGTCTCGACGCCCAGCCGCTCACAGCCGAGCTCGAGCAGTCGACGAACCTTCGTCTCACCCTGGCAGTTGGGGTCCGACGTGATCCGATAGAGGTCCTGTCGATAGCGTTCGCTCTCGGCACGCCGTCGTTCGCGATCACGTACCGCTCCCGCCAGGTCGTCGACGGCCGCCGAAAGCCGTCCGATATCGTCGTCCCGGTCGATCGTAAAGTCGATCGGACGATCCGTGTCGACGGGTCCGTCACCGGTCTCCTCGGCGAACGCCGTGGGCCGTTCGTCCTCGATTCGAGAGACGAACTGTCGGAGCTGGTCGGTCAGGCGTTCGATGTCGCCCCTCGGATCCGATCCGCTTCGTGCGGCGAGACCGACGACGAACACTCCCGGTCCCGGCGCCGGTCCGATTCCCAGCGTTGCGGGCTCCAAAAGCAGTAGCCCCGCCCCGACGCCGATCACGATACCGATCACGCCGAGAATCCCTCCCAACGGCCGTCGCGACCCGGCCGCGAGTATCCTGGCGTAAACCGCAGTAACGATCATGGACCTCTTATGCGACGCTTGACAAAGATACGCGCGGTTGGTTCCGCGTTCAACACATAAGTATCAGTAGGAGTCAATTACGACGATAACTCCCGAAAGAACGAAACTCGAACCGGAGCCGAACCATAGCACCCGCGGCTTCGGTCGATCAGGTCCCAGAACCCGATCGCAGTCGGGCTGTTTCTCCGACACACTATACACGTAGCGTCGCCGCCGCGAGGAAATTACGTGTATAACGAGCAAGCGGAAACCCTCCAGTGTCGTCCCTCTATCCAAGATGCCTGGGACCACACTGGATTACCACAACGACTCGATCAGTCTGCGGGTCGTCGAAGCGCTCGCGGACGCGACCGACACCGATGCACACGAACTCGAGCCGCTGTACAACGTCGTCGATCCCGAAGCGCTCGATACCCTCTTCGAGCGCGACTCGAACGTCCCGATTCGCGTCGAGTTCGAGTATGACGATTCGTCGGTCGAAGTTCGAAGCGACGGTACCGTCACGGTCGACGGAACGGTCCATGACGATCGGTGAGCAGTGTCGACTCCATCGAACGCCGATCCGGCACGGGTGGTGTCAATGCTAACCCCGCCAACCGAAACAACCGTTCCGACCGATCGAAACCGCCAATTAGGCCTGTCTCTCCTGGTCGTCGACGACGACGACCGGATAGCTGCGGCCGTCGAACGATCGTTCAACGGCGACGGAGCCGACGTCGTCGTCGAAACCGTGGCGACGCTCGAGGACGCCTGGAACCGAGTCGACGACGTCGATTGCCTCGTCATCGCGTCGGAACCGGACACCGACGAGGCGACCCGCGACGACGCGCCCGAGATCGACGTCGAAGACCTGAACGACCGGCTCGAGGCGATCGAGACCAACGCGCCCGAGCTGCCGACTGTCGTCCTCGTGCCGGAGCGAACCGCCGAAATCGCACGCACGGTTCGGTCGCACGACTGGACCGCCGTTCTCGAGGAGTCCGAGATCGGCGATCGACTCGCCGACCGCGTCCACGGCCTCCTCGAGCGGCGTCGACTGGCCGCGCTGTCGCGACGGTCCCTGGCGAGCATCGAGTTCGCCGGGGCCGCCATCGCAGTCGTCGACCCAAGCGGCGACGTCCAGTTCGCGAGTCGGTCCTTCGCGATGCAGTTCGGCGACGATACCGACGCCATCGCCGGCACGCCCTGGCGGGAGTTGTTTACCGACGCCGCCGTCGATCACCTCGAGTCGGCGGCGATTCCGATGGTCGCGGACGGATGGCAGTGGACCGGTACCTGCACCGGCCGCCGACGGACTGGTGAGACGTTCCCGGCCCGCGTGCGCCTCGGGAGCCTCGAGGACGGCAGTCTGGTAGTCGGGCTCGACGGAGGCGAGCATCGCGACGGGCTCGAGGACTGATTCGGTGACGCTCGTGCGTTGCCGTTCACGTTCCGACACGCAACGGGTATCGTAGCCACCGAAAGCCGGTGCAACCGAATCGTAGGATTACGTTGTGAGTCGTGTACGAATCGGTTCAGTGGCTACGATAGCGAGCACCCCGTCGCGTTCGCTCGTCCGCCGGAAGGAAGACGTCAGAACGAGATTGAGACGTAGCTCCGTTGATCGGTCGCCCGAAGAGACGAGGTGCGATTCGACGGGAGAGCGGTCAGGGCGAGCCTACGTCCCGTGGTCCCAGCTGTCCATGTACTCGCGCTGGGTGTCGGTCAGCGAATCGAAGGCGACGCCCTCGGCCTCGAGTTTGATCTCGGCGATCTCCTTGTCGAGTTCGTCGGGGACGTCGTGGACGCCGGCATCGTAGGCGTCGCCGTTCTCGAGCATTTCCCGCACGCAGACGGCCTGAATACCGAACGACTGGTCCATGACCTCGACGGGGTGGCCCAGCGAGACGGGCGCGGCCAGGTTGACGAGTCGGCCCTCGGCGATGACGTTCAGTTTGCGGCCGTCGGCCATCTCGTAGGCCTCGACGCCGTCTCGCGCTTCGTAGCGGTCGACCGCGAGGTCGTCGAGCGCCTCGAGGTCGATCTCGATGTCGAAGTGACCCGCGTTGGCCAGCAGGACGCCGTCCTGCATCTTCTCGAAGTGGTCTTCGACGATGACGTCGCGGTTGCCGGTCGTCGTCAGGAAGACGTCGCCGACTTCGGCGGCTTCCGCCATCGGCATGACCTCGTAGCCCTCCATGTGGGCCTCGAGGGCGCGCCGTGGCTCGACTTCGGTGACGATCACGTTGGCGTTCTGGCCCGACGCCTTCTGGGCGACGCCCTTGCCGCAGTAGCCGTAGCCCGCGACGACGACGTTTTTGCCGGCCCACGAGAGGTTCGTAGTCATGGCGATGGAGGCCAGCGAGGACTCGCCGGTGCCGTGGACGTTATCGAAGAGGCGTTTCATCGGCGTGTCGTTCACAGCAAATACGGGATAGTCGAGCGCGCCGTCGGCGTCCATCGCGCGCAGACGGTGAACGCCGGTCGTCGTCTCCTCGGCACCGCCGACGATACCGTCGATCAGTTCGGGGTAGTCCTCGTGGATCGCGGCGACGAGGTCCATCCCGTCGTCGACGGTGATCGTCGGCTCGTGGGCGATGACGGCCTCGATGGCCGCGTAGTACTCCTCGTCGTCGACGCCGCGCTTGGCGTAGCTCGTGATGTTCTCGTGGGTATCGAGCGCCGCCGAGACGTCGTCGTGCGTCGAGAGCGGGTTACAGCCGGTGATGGCGACCTCCGCGCCACCTTCCGCGAGCGTCTCGACAAGCATCGCCGTCTTGGCCTCGACGTGCATCGCCATGCCGATGCGCTCGCCCTCGAAGGGCTGGTCGGCGACGAACTCCTCGCGAACGTGCTCGAGGATCGGCATGTGTTGGGCGGCCCAGTCCATCTTCCGGCGTCCCTCCTCGCGAGCGGACTCGAGGTCGTCCAGCTGCTCGCTGATCGGGGGATACTCGGTGTCTGTCATGGGTCGACTGAGTGGGAGTAGGGCCAAAACGCTACCGAACCGTACCGGCGAACGGTGGCGCGGCGGCCCGGTTTCGGCAGCGGAGACGTGTCCGTACGGGATTGAAAAACGATCGGCGAAGGTGGTGGGTGATCCGCAATCGCTACGTGCCTTTTCGATCGGGGCGGTCAGCATCGACCGCGACCGCCGCGATCGGGTACCGACACCGGCGACGGCCGCTTTGGTGTGGCAGCGACGTCGACCGGCATCAGTCGTTCGAACGCGAATCTGAATCGCTATCCGTCGTTAGTTGCCGGCGTTACTCGGCGGGCCGCCGCCGTTTCCACCATTGTTGCCGGACGGACCGCCGTCGCTCGGCGGGCCACGCTTGTCGTCCTCGTCGTCACCGTCGTCCTGACCGGACTGGCCGACGTCACTCGGTGGGCCTCGCTTGTCATCGTCTTCGCCCGGCGGGCCGGGGTCGCTCGGCGGGCCGGCGTGCGCGGGTGCGTTACCCGGGTTGTTCTCGACGACGAAGCTCGCGACCGACAGACCGATCGAGTCGTTGGAGTCGTTCGATTCGTTCTGCAGATTCTCGACGTAATCGGAGACGAGGGATCCGAAGTTCGTTTCGTTGTCCTCGGTCTCGTTGTCGTCCGTCTCGTTTCCGTCTAACTCGTCCTCGGTCTCGTTATCTTCTGTATCGTTATCGAGAGTTTCGTTGTCCTCAGCGTCGTTGAGGGTCTCGTTATCCTCGGTGTCGTTATCGAGGTCATCAGTATCGTTGTCGTCGGTCTCGTTGTCCGTCGTGTTATCCGCTGCGAGCGAGAACGTCGCATCGCCGTCGACGGACGCCGCATCGGCCCCGCCCGTATCGGCCGCTGCGGCCATCGGTGCGAAGACGGACGCGACCATCGCGACCGCCAGTACAAGTGCAAAGAGTCGGTTCTGTCTCATTCCGAGTCGAACATTCAGTGATTCCTGAATAAACCCCTCCGGCAGTTCGATCAGTTCGAAGACTTGTCTCGAGCGATAAGAAGCGTTTATACCGTTTATAGACTTTTTTGAGAGTTCAACTCGCGGTCATCACTCGACACGGGCGGCCAGCGCGTCGGCCGCTTCAAGCGCGCGCTCCCGAACACCGGCTTCGTCCAGCGTCAGCACCTCGCGGTCGCGCATGAGCACGTCTCCGTCGCAGACGGTGTGGCGCACGTCGGCCGCCGCGGCAGCGTACGCGAGGTGGCTCACGAGGTCGTGACGCGGCGTCAGGTGGGGCGCCTCGAGGTCGATCACCGCGAGATCGGCCGGTGCGCCAGCCTCGAGACGGCCCGACTCGAGGCCGATCGCGTCGGCGCTTCCTCGCGTCAGCATGTCGACGACGGCCTCGGCAGGGACCGCGCTGGCGTCGTCGGCGGCCAGTTTACCAAGCATGGCCGCGTCGCGGGCTTCGTCGAGCATCGAGAGGTCGTTGTTCGAGGCCGCGCCGTCCGTCCCGAGGCCGACGGTGACGCCCGCCTCGCGCATGCGTTCGACCGGGGCCATCCCGCTCGCCAGTTTCATGTTCGAGGCCGGACAGTGGATCACGCCGGTGCCGGCCTCGGCGAGCAGCTCGATCTCCGACTCGTCGACGTGGACGCCGTGGGCGACGAAGTCCTCGGACTCGAGGAGACCGTGCTCAGCGGCGTAATCGAGGGGGCGCTGGCCGTGTTCGTCGACGATCGGTGCGACTTCGTCCTCCGTCTCGTTGGCGTGATAGTGGATCGGAACGCTCGCCTCCCGCGCTTCGGGAACGAACTCCGCGAGGTACTCGCTGCCGACGGTCGTCAGCGAGTGGGGCATGAAGGCCGTCGAAATCCGGCCGTCGGCCGCACCGTCGTACTCGCGAGCGATCTCGAGGCTCGTTTTCGCGTCCTCGCGGGCCGCCTCGCCGTCTTTCCCGACGGTGACGATTCCGTGCCCGAGACGGGCTCGGACGCCGGCCGCCTCGACCGCGTCGGCGACCTCCGGGACGTGAAAGTACATGTCCGCGAACGCGGTGACGCCCGACCGTATCAGCTCGAGCAGGCCCAGTTCCGCACCCGCGCGGACGTCCTCGGGCGTTAGCTCCCCCTCGGCAGGCCAGATGTCCTCCTGAAGCCACGCCTCGAGCGGTTTGTCGTCGGCGTACCCCCGCAGGAGCGTCATCGCGACGTGGCAGTGGCCGTTGACGAACCCCGGCGTCACGAGCGAGTCCGCGGCGTCGAGGGTGTCGTCGGCGTCGCCCGCGAGATCGGGACCGATCTCGAGGATTTCGCCGACGTCTCGATCGATCAGTACGTCCGCAGCCGCCACCGTCAGGTCGGGTCGGAGGACCCGCCCGTCGGTGATCGCAAGCGTCGTCATTGACTCACCGTTCTCGTCGGGCGGCCTTATACTGTCGATCCGCTGGGCAGTATCCCGACCCCGGTCGCCGGGTTTATGGTTTCTTTCGATGACGTATCCGTATGGATTCCGGGACGCGATACGACGACGACCGCCGCGAGGACGGGTATCCGCCCGGCGAGGCGCTCACGGACGCGTGGAACGAGCACCGCCGGTACGTCGGGTTCGCGGCCGGCCTGTTCGGTCTCGGCGTCCTCATCGGCGTCGTCCTCTTTGCGGCCGGCTACAACCTGCTCGAGATTATCCAGGACGCGCTCGGAGAACCCCTCTTCCCCGACATCGGCGAGCAGAGTCGCATCGAACTGGCACGCTTCTTGTTTGTGAACAACACGCAGGCGTTCTTCCTGTCGATCCTCGGTGCGTTGACGCTCGGGCTCCTCACCGCCTGGGCGATGCTGTTCAACGGTGTCATCGTCGGGAACGTCGCCGCCATCGTCACGGAGAACGTCGGATTCGACTACATCCTCGTCGGACTGCTCCCCCACGGAATCTTCGAACTTCCCGCGCTCTTCATCGCCGCCGGCGTCGGCTTCCGGCTGCTCTACCGATTCGGCGAGCGGATTTTCGGCACGCGCGACGCGATCGTCACGAAACCCTACGTGTACCGAACCGGCCTCCTCGTCTTGGTCGGCTGGTTGCTGCTCGTCGTGGCAGCGTTCGTCGAGGCCTTCGTCACGCCCGCGCTGCTCGAGACCCTGTTCGCCGACCGGCTCGAGGGACTGAGCGCGGCACCGTAGCGACCACTTGCCCCCGTTCAACGACTCTTTCGACGGATTTCGCGGGCCTGAACGATCGTGAACGGATCCAATGGTCGCTCCCCTTTTTCTCTGCGAGGTGACTGTGTCCCGATGTGAACAGACGCGCAATCCAACTGGTACTCGTTGCAGCACTCGTCGCAATCGCCGGGTGCACCGGCGGTATGGGCGGGGACCTGACGAACGATTCGACGACTGATGACTCCTCCGTGACGGACTCGGACGGCGGCGCGGGAACGGCCGCGTTCTACGTCAGCGACGAGCCGAACGTGATCGACGACTTCGAACACCTCAACGTGACGATCACGAAAGTCGGGTTCAAGAAGGCCGGCGATGGAGGCGACGATGACTCGAACGAAACCGACGAAGACGACACGAACGAGTCCGACGACGAGTCGACCGACGAAGAGGCGGATGACGACGAATCGTCCAACGAGACGACCGACGACAGTGAATCAACCAACGAAACCGACGAAGAGACAGACGGCAACGAATCGGAAGCGGAAGACGAGGAGGCAGGTGGAGACGATGACGGCGACGAGAGCGACGGCGGATGGGTCGAGCACGACGTCGACAACCGGACGGTCGACCTCACCGAGCTGAAAGGCGCGAACGCGTCCATGATCGACGAGTTCGAGCTGCCGGCCGGCGACTACGAGAAGGTCTTCATCTACGTCAGCGACACCGAGGGTATCCTGACCGACGGAAGCGAGACGAAGGTGAAACTACCCAGCAACAAGCTCCAGATCAACTCGAAATTCACCATCGGTGACGGCGAGCGGGTCGACTTCGTCTACGACATCGCACCCCACAAGGCCGGCAACAGCGGGAAGTACATCCTCAAGCCGGTGATCAGCCAGAGCGGAACGGGTGACAAGGTCGAGATCAACGATATCGACAAGGACGACGAGGCGGAGGACGAGAGCGAAGACGAGACCGACGAGGAGAGCGAGGAAGAAACGGACGACGAAGAGACGGACGACGAAGACGCGCAAGCGGACGACGAACAGCAGGCCAACGAAACCGACGGGAACGAAACTACCATGGAAATGGCCCCTCTCCGGTAGTATCGGTTCCGTCGATTCGACACCATACGAGAACGCTATTCTTTGAACGACTCACCGATCCCGTCCAGCACCGCCGATCACCGCCGGAGCCGACCGAACAGTTCGTAGTCGCGGTCGGGCGTGTACCGGCGGAACAGCAGGCTGTTCGAGAGCACCGACACGGACGACAGCGCCATCGCCCCGGCCGCGAGGACCGGCTGGAGCAAGCCCAGCGAGGCCAGCGGAATCAGCGTCGTGTTGTACCCCAGCGCCCAGACCAGGTTCTGCTTGATCTTCTGCAGCGTCGCCTCGGAGATGCGGATCGCCTTCACCACGTCGAGGGGATCGTCGCGCATCAGCGTCACGTCCGCCGCCTCGATGGCCACGTCGGTCCCGGAACCGATAGCGGTGCCGACGTAGGCGACGGCGAGCGCCGGCGCGTCGTTGACCCCGTCGCCGACCATCATCGCCTTTCGACCGTCGGACTGGATGTCTTCGACGGCGTCAGCCTTGTCTTCGGGGAGGACCCCCGCCCGGACGTTGTCCGGATCGATTCCGACCCGTTCGGCGACGGCGCGGGCCGTCCGCTCGTTGTCGCCGGTGATCATCATGACGTCGAGATCGCGTTCCTGCAGGGCAGCGACCGCCTCGGTCGAACTCTCCTTGACCGAGTCGGCGTCCGCGACCACGCCCACGACTTCGCCGTCGGCCGCGACCAGCATCGCGGTCTTGCCCTCTTGCTCGAGCCGTTCCATCTCGTCGCCTGCGGATGACGGATCCACGCCGTTTTCCTCGAGCAGCCGCCGGTTGCCGACCAGGACCTCACGACCGTCGACGGTCGCCCGAACGCCCTGTCCGGGGACGTTCTCGAACTCGTCGGGATCGGATAGCTCGAGGCCGCGTTCCTCGGCACCCGCGACGATCGCCTGTGCGAGCGGGTGTTCGCTGTTGCGCTCGGCGCTGGCGGCGAGGCGGAGCACCGCGTCCTCGTCGAGCGATTCGCGAGCGGCCAGCGCGCCGCCGTCAGTAGCCGCGTCGCCGCCGTCCGTGGCAGCCCGCTCTCCCTCGAGCGCGACCACGTCGGTCAGCGTCATCTCGCCGGTCGTCAGCGTCCCGGTCTTGTCGAAGACGACGGTGTCGACGTCCTTCGCGCGCTCCAAGATATCACCGCCCTTGAACAGGACGCCGTTTTGCGCGCCGAGGGTGCTGCCGACCATCGTCGCCGCGGGCGTCGCCAGTCCGAGCGCGCAGGGACAGGCGATCAACACCGCGGAGGCGAAGACGACGACCGCGAACTCGAACGTCGAGAGGGCGGCCGGGCCGCCGCCGACGAGGTCCAATATCGGCACCGCGCCGCCGATAGCGGCCAGTGTCTCGGGGAAAGCGAACCAGAGGAGCCCCCAGAAGATCGCGTTGAGGATGACCGCGGGGACGAAGTACGCCGAAATCCGATCCGCCAGATTCTGAATCTCCGGCTGGCGCGATTGGGCTTCCTTGACCGTCTGGACGATCCCCTGCAGCGCGGTGTCCTCGCCGACCTTCGTCGCCTCGACGACCAGCACGCCGTTCTCGTTGATCGTCGATCCGATCACCTCGTCGCCGTCTTCCTTTTCGACGGGCACGGACTCACCGGTCACCATCGACTCGTCGACGGCGGACTGGCCGTCCACGACGACGCCGTCCGTCGGAATCTTCTCTCCCGGCCGCACTTTCATCCGGTCACCGACTTCCACGTCCTCGAGCGGGACCTCCTCCTCGGTCCCGTCCTCGTCGACCAGCGTCGCCGTCTCGGCCTCCATCTCGAGGAGTTTCCGCAGCGCGTCGCCGGCCTGGCCCTTCGAGCGGGCCTCGAGGTAGTTGCCCAGCGTGATGAACACGAGGATCAGGACGGCGGTGTCGAAGTAGAGGTTCCCCGCGAGCTGGTCCAGCAGGACGACGAGGCTGTAGACGTACGCCGTCGAAGCGCCCAGCGCGATCAACACGTCCATGTTGGCGGTCCGGTTTTTCACGAGCGCCGTGTAGGAGTTCGCGAGGAACTCGCGGCCGAGCACGACGTAGACGGGCGTCGCGAGCAGGAACTCGACCCAGCCGAATTCGACGCCGAAGACCCTCCCCGGCACGTACGCGCCCCCGAGCAGGAACTTATCTGCGAGGAAGAACAGGAACGGGACCGACAGGATCGCCCCGAACAGGGTCAGGCGGAGCTGCTTGCGGATCTCCGCCTGTCGGGCCGCGTCGCGACGCTCCTGATCCGACTCCTCGCCGCCGTCGTCGCGTACGGGCGTGTAGCCGGCGTCTTCGATCGCCTCGTAGAGCGCGTCGAGCGAGACGTCGCGGGGGTTGTACTCGACGCCGGCCTCGTCGGTCGCGTAGTTGACCTCCGCGCCGATGACGCCGGGCACGGACTCCAGTGCCGACTCGTTCGTCTCGGCGCAGTTCGCGCAGGTCATGTCCGTGATCCCGATCGACCGGCTCGCGCGTTCGGCCTCGTAGCCGGCGTCCTCGATGGCCGCGTAGATCTCGGCGAGCGATACCTCCTCGGGGTCGTACTCGACGCTTCCCTCGTCGGTGGCGAAGTTCGCGTTCGCCTCGGACACGCCGTCGAGGGACTCCAGGGCACTACCGATCGTCTGCGAGCAGTTCGCGCAGCTCATGCCCCGAATGTCCAGCTGTGCAGTTCGGGTACTCATTACTGACTAGTAGGGGATCCCGTCTTACCCCCTTTACTGATCAGAAGTCAAAGAGAACCGGGACGCGTTCTTTGGAATCGAAACTCAGCAACCGTCCTCGGGTCGCATCAGACGCCTTCCTCGAGTCGATCGTATCGGCCCTCGAAGCGACTCTGACAGGACGGACAACAGAAGTGGTACACCTCGCCGTCGATGCGGGCCGATTCCCCCTCGTCGTCGACGGTGTTGCCACACTCCGCGCAGGTGAGCGCGAACGCCGTGCCCTCGAGCGAGGGCGTCCACTCCGCGTCGTCGACCAGCGTCACGTCGTAGTCGATGTCGTCCGCGTCGGGGAGCAGTCCCTCGAGCCACTCGTGGACCCGCTGGACCTGCGCGCGAGCGTAAAACCAGACGTCGCCATCGGCGGTGACGAAGACGTGTTCGACCGCGTCGGCCTCCGCGACCGTTGTTTTACAGTCGTCAATAGCGCCCGTGGGAACGGTCGCCCGCACGAATACCGGAACGCCGGCCCGGAGCTGTGACTGATCGACGTCGACGGTGAAGCGTTCGATGATTCCGGCCTCCTCGAGGCGCTCGACGCGGTCGGAGACCGCCGGCCCGGAGAGGCCGACCGCCTCGGCGATCTCGCTGTACGGTCGTCGCGCGTCGTCGCCCAGCAATCGCAGGATCTCCATGTCGGTTTCGTCGAGGTCGCGCATAGCTCACCGTTGTGTCCACCGATCAAAGAATGTGGCGGCGATTGCTTTAGAACACAAAGTATCTTCCGTCGTAGCCCTAGCATCGAAAGCAGTAACGCACAAAGAAGAGCCGCCCCTATGGTTTCGTATGAGTCAGACCATTACAGTCGAAGGAATGTCCTGTGAACACTGCGAGCAGACCGTCGAGGAGGCACTCGAGGGCGTCGCTGGCGTCGAGTCGGCCGACGTCGATCGCGAGGCGGAACGAGCCACCGTCGACGGAGACGTGGACACGCAGACGCTCGTTACCGCGGTCGACGACGCCGGCTACGACGCAAGCGCGTGATCGAGCGCCGCGCGTTTCGACCCGTTCTATTCGCCGCACCCGAGATCCGCGCCCTGATCCGTCGGAGTCCCCGTTTTCAGCGATAAATTGGCAGCGGCGTCAGTGATGGTCGTGCGACGAGTCAGCGTCCGAAATTCGTGGCGGGTGCTCCGCGAAGTCGTCCGGCGCGTCCTCGAACGTCCGCTTGCAGGTGCTCGAGCAGAAGTGATAGGTCTCGCCATCGTGCGTCGCCGTCGGGCCGTCGTCATCGGTCCGCATCCCACAGACCGGATCACGGTACTGGCCGGGGGCACCGAGGCCGCGACGGTACACGTACAGGAGGAACCCGGAGAGAGCGAACGCGACGAGGTTGAGGTAGAAGGTATAGTTCACCTCGAAGTACTGCCGCTCGGTCGCCGTCTCGCCGCCGGCCAGGTTCGGGACGATTCCGAGCGCGTCGAACAGCAGTTCCATGAGAAAGCCGGTGAACGCCATCGTCACGAAGAAGACGCCGAGGATGTACAGCATGACCGACCAGCCGTAGTACTTCCGGTAGACGTTCAACACCGGAATCGTGATGAGATCGGCGTAGACGAACGCGATGACGCCGGCGAAGCTGACCCCACCACCCCAGAGGGCGACCGCGAAGGGGACGTTTCCCATGCTTCCGACGAAGCTGATGACGGCGATCGCGACGCCCATGACCGCATTCTCGGCGGTCACGAGCAGGCCATCGCCCTCGAGGAACAGCGCGTTCCAGACCCACTGCGGGACGAAGACGATGACGAATCCCGAGATGAGAAACCCCGCGACGACGTCCGTCCAGATCATCGACCACTCCTTGCGGTACTGGTTGCCGAGTTTGTACCAGCCGCCCCAGGAGCGGAGTTCGTCGTGCCACTCGCCGCTGCTCGCCGTCTGCTGCCGGTAGGTCTCCAGACAGCCCTCCGAGCAGAATTTCAGCGTCTCGCCGCCGTCAGTCACGATGGCGTGCTCGTCCGTCCCCTCCATGCCGCAGGTCGGGTCCGTCATATCGCCGCGGTCGCGATCCTGACGCTCGAGTTCCGTGCGAACCTCCTCGAACAGCGTCTCCGGGAGCGTCACGCGGACGATGACGGCCATGATCGCGATGAGGACGAGCCCGCCGAGGAGTTCCGCGACGAGGAACTCCCAGCCCAGCAGTATCAGGATCATCAGTCCGAGTTCGACGATGAGGTTCGTCGAAGCGAACATGAACGCGAGGAAATTCACCGCGTGCGCGCCCTTCGCGAACAGTCCCTTGCCGATGGCGACGGCCCCGAAGCTACAGCCGCTGCTCGCCGCGCCGAACGCCGTCGCCTTCGCGAGACTCGAGACGTCGTTCTCACCCAGAACCCTGGCCATTCGCTCCTTCGAGACGTACACCTGAACGAGACTCGTGATGGCGAGCCCCATGATGATCGCCCACGCTGCTGTCCAGAGGAACCCGACGCCGATTCGGAGCGACTCGAGCACCCCCTCGATGAGTGTCCCCTCCATACGTACTACGTCGGACGGATCGGCTATTGCAGTTGTTCTTCGAAACGTAATGATTCGAACCCACTGAACGACGTATTCGAAAGTGAATGACGAATATCGCTTTGGCTGTCGGAGCAACTTGGTCACTGCACACCCGAGCGCACGGTGTCGTTGCGATCAGTGTGTGACCCGGGTCAGTGGCACGGACGCTACTCATCGGTATCCAAGCGTTCCTCACGGGATTCTCGAGAGAGCCATCGATCGTCGGCACGTGGCTGCAATCGAAGGCGACAGCGCCTCGAGACCGCTGTCAGGCAGTGCTGGTCCCACGAAAACGCTGATTCGATAAATCGACGGTCGAGCGATACTGAACGATGAATATCGAAGACTGATCCGATCCGAACATTGGATTCGAAGGGGGAATCGCATTGAGTAGGGAGACCGTCTCTAGAGATAGAGACGGACCGATCCGTCACTGGTGAACTCATATGGCAACGGACACACGCGATACGCGACTCGTCACGATCGTCCTCGTTACCCTCGGCGCCCTCGTGGTTCTGCCGATGCTCTTCATGGGCTTTGGACTGATGGGGTTCGGCCCGATGATGGGCGGAATGTGGGGGCACGGAGCGTGGGATGGCGGAACGGTCCCCGGCTGGATGCCCCTCGTGGCCGTCCTGATGCAGCTCCTGTTCGTCGCTCTCATTGTCGGGGCCGGATACCTCCTCTATCGAGCGATGACCGGATCGGACGACGCCGATCGAGCGCTCGAGGAGCTTCGCCTCGCGTACGCCCGCGGCGAGTTGGACGACGATGAGTACGAACAGCGGCGAAACACGCTCGAGCGGGACAGGTGAAGACCGGAACCGGCCCGTGTTCAGTACGACGGTAACCGGCATCGATCGACGCGCAGTCTCGAATCGATCGACGACGAGTCTTCGTTACCCGAGATCCGCGTCCTCGAACCGCCAGTAGCCCACGACGACGGGAACGAGCCCCCACGCGAGCAACACGAGCACGGAGAACCAGTCCGCGAGGTAGAACGGGACATCTCCTGCGAGCCGGTTGGAAAGTTCGAGCGTTTCGGGCGGCGCGCTCGCGGGAACGTCCTCGAGTGGGAATTCCGGGACTCCGTCTACCCGCTGGTCGAGGACGGCACCGGCGAGGACGCGGTAGGCCTCGAGGGGGTTGAGTCGCTTCAGGAGGACGTACCACGGCTCGACCCGAATCCCCGGCAACGAGCCGGTGACCGCGTAGTAGATGCCGACGACGACCGGCTTCCAGAAGAACACCATCCCCACGAACGATCCGATAGTGAGGGTCCGCGCCCGTCCTTGGGTCGACGCGGCGGCCGATCCGCCGACCGCGAGGGCCGTGAACGTCAATCCGAGCAGAACGCCGGTCGCCACGAACCCGACGAACGTCACCGCGTCAGGGACGCCGTACAGTCCGAGGACGAGCACGCTGGCCACGGCGAACCCGATAGTCAGCGCCGTGCCGGTGACGAGCAGTCGACCAGCGAGCTTTCCGACCACGACGTCACCCCTGGAAAACGGATAGCTCAGTAACACTCGCAGGCTCCCGGATCGCCGCTCGCCGACCACGGCCATGTAGCCGGCGACCAGTGCGATGCCCGGGACGAACAGCTGCGCGAGCATCGCGACGCCCGAAAGCGCCATCGCAGCGTCGACGGTCACGGGCTCCGGAAAGAGCTGCTCGGCCGAGAGCAGTGACATCACCAGAAAGGCGACGAACACGAAGATGAGCCCCCACAGGAGCCGCGAGCGGACGGCGTCCTCGAAGTCCTTCCGCGCGACGTCCGTCCAGGTGGCCGTCATGCTGGTACCTCCGTGACGGCAGTTTCGTCCGTTTCGGATTCGAAACCGTTCGAATCGGTCGTGTAGGCCGTGAATACGTCCTCGAGTGACGCCTCCTCGGAGTCGACGTCGAGGATTTCGATACCGGCGTTCGTCAGCCGGGTAACGACCCGCGCTTTTGCACGCGGGTCCGAACACGCGACCCGGAGGATACCGTCCGCCAGCCGCACCGACTCGACGCCGTCGATGGCGGCCACGTCGAGGTCCACGTCGCCGGTCACGCGAAGACGTAGTTCTGACCCAGTCCCGACCGTTCGCCGCAACCCCTCGACGGTGTCGACGGCCACTAGCTCGCCCTCGGACAGGATCCCGACGCGGTCACAGACCGCCTCGACCTGGCCGAGAACGTGGCTCGAAAAGAACACCGTCGTCCCGTTCGCGGCCTCCTCGCGGACTAGCTCCCGCATTCGGCGAATACCGTTCGGGTCGAGCCCCGAGGACGGCTCGTCGAGGACGAGCAGGTCGGGGTCGCCGACCAGCGCCATTCCCAGCGCGAGCCGCTGTTGCATGCCCGTTGAGTAGTCGCCGACCGAACGGGCCGCGTCGCGTTCGTCCAGTCCGACGCGGTCGAGTATCGCGTCCGGATCGTCGGCCGCATCCGCCCACTCGATCGCGAATTCGAGGTGGCGGCGACCAGTCAACCGGTCGTAAAGGCTGATTCCGTCCGGAAAGACGCCGATTCGCTCACGGAGCGCCTCCGATTCCTCGTGTGCGTCCATGCCGAGTACCGTCGCGGTTCCAGCCGTCGGGCGCACGTAATCCAACAGCATGTCGATGGTCGTGGATTTGCCGGCACCGTTCGGTCCGAGGAAGCCGAACACGTCGCCGTCTTCGACGTGCAGGTCGAGGCCGTCGACGGCCGCGACGTCGTCGAAGCGTTTGGTCAGATCGTCCGTCTGGATTGCAGGCATCACCCGCCCATACCGGGGCAGCACGCAAGGCCCGTTCTCCGAGTATACTGGGACGGTTTATGTACCCGCTCGAGCACCCATCGAACGGCAGTTCGGTACCTGTGGAGAGTAGTCGGCCAAGTGACCGGTGGATAACACTTTATTCGATGCCGGTCTGGTCTCAGTCGAAAAGATGCGAGAAGCCCACGTGTCACTCAGCGACCCCGCGTTCGATCGGATGGGGATCGCGGAACTCGTTACGCTCGCTCGCGAAGCGGGGGTTCTGGGGTTCGAGGAACTCGCGTGTCACGGGACCGGCGGGATCGTCCAGGTTGCGGTCGAGAGAGCGATCGACGAGGGCCGGCTGGCCGGCCTCGAGTGCGTCGACTGGTGGGAGCAGATCGGGGAGTCGGCCGACGACTACCGATACGTAATCGCGTTTACTGCACCGGGCCTCCCCGAGAGCCTCGGGGAGCGGGCGGACGAGCTGGTCGGAACCTGCGAACCCGACGTGACCGATCGGGGTACCACGCTCTCCCTGGTCGGATCGCAGGAGGCGATCGCCGAAACCCTCGACGAGTACGAAAGCGCGGGCGTTTCGCCGGAGCTGCGGAAATTCGGGGCGTACGACGGCCGCGATCAGCCGCTGGACCAACTGACCGACCGCCAACGGGAGATGGTCCGGACCGCCTACGAGATGGGGTACTACGAGGTGCCGCGAACGGTGACGACCGAAGACGTCGCCGCCGAACTCGACGTCGATCCGTCGACGGTCGCCGAGCATCTCCAGCGGGCCGAGCGGAACCTGTTGGGACAGTACCTGTGAACCGGTGCGAATCGCGACCGGATAGCTCTCTCCGTCGTCGTTCACGCGACGAGTTCGGCCGCTAGATCCGTGGCACCCGCGAGCGGCATCGCGACGGTTGCCACCGGGACGGTCGCCGCCCACCGTTCGTACGCCTCGAGGTCCGGGAAGGCCCTGACGGACGGGCAGACTGCGGCGTAGATGTCCGCGCGTGACGGCTCGCCGTCCGCTGGCGGTGCGACGGTCTCGTCGACGCCGAACGAAAACACTGCCTCGTCGGGCGAGACTGTCAGCTCGGCGGTCCCCACGGATCGCGCTTCGATCACCATTCCGTCCGGACTCTCCGTTCGAATCGTGACCGGCGTTTCCGTGAGCGCCGACAGTATCACCGCGTCGTAGAAACACCGGAAGTGGTATCGCTCTCCCTCGATCTCGCCCCAGTGAGCCGTCTCCTCTCCGGCGTGGCACAGATCGTCGACTGTGATCGGTCCACCGCCGGTTCGACGACGGACCGCGGTGACCCACTCGTCCAGCGTCTCGACCGACCCCCCGCCGAGGAGTCGTCCCAGCGCGGCTCGGACATCGTCAGGGAGCGGTGCCTCGAGAGGCTGCGACTCGGGGATCCAGCGATCGGACATTGGTTCGAGGTCGTGCTCCCGGTCGTCGGCGGGACTGTCGCGGGGACACGGGTTGTCCGTCATACTGCAGTAGAAGACCCGCCGAGGCCATTGCCGTGACTCCCAACGTGCTGGGACCGTTTACGTGTCCGCGGGTGATCGCGCGGGACGATCAGAACGACCCGATAAGCGAATTAGTCCGCCGGCCGCGGTTCCTTCGGTGCGGAGACCCCCGGGAGGCTCGGCACGGAGAGATCCACGCGCCGGAGGAACTGCGCGTTGATCGCGACGATCACCGTACTGAGCGACATGAGCAGCGCGCCGACGGCCGGCGAGAGGAGGATCCCGATCGGAGCGAGGACGCCCGCAGCGAGCGGGAGCGCGAAGACGTTGTACCCCGCGGCCCAGACGAGGTTCTGCTTCATCTTCCGGTAGCTCGCCCGGCTCAGTTTCACGAGTCGAACGACGTCCATCGGGTTGTTCTGGACGAGGATGATATCCGCCGACTGGACCGCGACGTCCGTCCCGCTGCCGATCGCGATGCCGATGTCGGCTCGCGTGAGCGCCGGGGCGTCGTTAACCCCGTCGCCGACCATCGCGACCGACTTGCCCTGCTCCTGGAGCTCCGTGATCTTCTCGTCCTTGTCCTCGGGCAGCACCTCCGCGAAGACCGTATCGATCCCGAGGTCGGCCGCGACCGCGCGGGCCACGTCTTCCGAATCGCCGGTCAGCATCGCCACCTCGAGCCCGAGTTCGTGGAGCGCGTCGACGACGCGGTAGCTCTCCTCGCGGATCACGTCCGCCAGGGCGAAGGCGGCGACGGGTTCGCCATCGCGGATCAGGTAGACCACAGTCCGGGCGTTCTCGCCGGCCCGATCGGCGAAGCGCTCGAGGTCCGCGGGCACGTCACCCTCGAGTTCCGAGAGCAGGTTCGGGCCGCCGACGTGGATCCGTTCACCGTCCACTGTCGCGCGAACCCCGCGCCCTTTCAGCGCCTCGAACTCCGTGGCGGATCCCCTCGAGACGCCGCGCTCCTCGGCCGCTTCGCGAACCGCTCGAGCGATCATGTGTTCGGAGTCGCCTTCGACGGTCGCGGCGAGTCGCAGGGCGTCCTCCTCGGAGACGCCGTCGACGGTCGCGATATCGACCACGCCCTGCTCGCCCTCGGTGAGCGTTCCGGTCTTGTCGAAGACGACGGTATCGAGGGTGCGAGCCTGCTCCATCGCGATCCGATCCCGGACGAGCATCCCGTTTCGGGCCGCCAGCGAGGTGTTGATCGCGACGACGAGCGGAATCGCCAGCCCGAGCGCGTGCGGACAGGCGATGACGAGGACGGTGACGACCCGTTCGATCACCGTCGACTCGAACCCCGTCGCGATCGTCCACGCGACGGCCGTGACGACGGCCGCGCCGAGGGCGACGTAGAACAGCCATCCCGCAGCCCGGTCGGCCAGCATTTGCGTCTGGGACTTGCTCTCCTGTGCCTCCTCGACGAGGCGCATGATCCCCGCCAGCGTCGTCTCCTCGCCCGTCGCGCTGATTCGAACCCGGAGGCTGCCGTCGCCGTTTACCGTCCCGCCGATCACCTCGTCGCCGGGCTCCTTCCCGACGGGCGTCGACTCGCCGGTGATCATCGACTCGTCGACGTCCGACTCGCCCTCCTCGAGGACGCCGTCGGCGGGCACGCTCGCGCCCGGTCGGACGAGGACGAGGTTCCCCTCCTCGAGTTCGCTCGCCGGAACCTCCTCCGTCTCGCCCTCGTCGGTGATCCGCTCGGCCGTGTCCGGCATGAGCTGGGCCAGTTCGTCGAGCGCGCTCGAGGCCCGGCGGACGCTTCGCATCTCGATCCAGTGGCCGAGCAGCATGATGTCGATCAGCGTGACGAGTTCCCAGAAGAACGCCGACTGGGTGGGGAAGACGACGCTCGCGAGGCTGTAGACGAACGCGACGGTGATCGCCATCGAGATGAGCGTCATCATCCCCGGCGTCCGATCGCGCAGTTCCGGGGCGGCCATTCGGAGGAATGGAACGCCACCGTAGGCGAAGACGATCACCGCGAAGACGGGATTGATCCACTCGCTGCCGGGGAACGCCGGCACCGAAAAGCCGAGCCACTCCTGAAGCGTCTCGCTGTAGAGGAGGACGGGGATCGAGAGCAGCGTCGAGACGAAAAACCGTCGCCGAAACATCGTCTCGTGACCGGCGTGCATGCCGCCGTCGCCGTGGTCGCCGCCGTGATCGTGGTCACCGCCGGCCTCGTGGCCGCCGTGATCCTGAGCGTCCGCTTCGGCCTGGTCTCCGCCGTGCTCCTGCCGGTCGCGGATCTCGTCGCGTCCCCGCTCGGCGTCGGCGGCCTCGTCCTCGAGTAGCGACTCCTCGACCCGGTCCGACCGGTCACCGTCGCCTCCGGTATCCGCTGGCCCCTGATCGTCTTCGCTTCGGCGGTCGTGGTCCTCCATCGGTCGGTTCTTGTCGGACGATACGCCATCGAACACCAAGATAGTGAGGCAGGCCACTCCCGAGTGAGCATCGAATTCGGACGACTCGAGGCAACCGTTCGCCGGGATGAAAAGACAATTCCCCGCCGATACCGAAGACTGTCCATATGCGAATCGCCGTTCCCAACAAGGGCCGCCTGCACGAGCCGACGATCGACCTCTTAGAGCGGGCGGGGCTCCACCTCGAGAACGGTGCCGACCGAAAGCTCTACGCGGATACCGTCGATCCCGACGTGACAGTGCTGTTCGCCCGCGCGGCCGACATCCCGGAGTACGTCGCCGACGGCGCGGCCGATCTCGGGATCACGGGGTTTGACCAGGTGCAGGAGGCGAGAGTCGACAACGTTTCGGAACTGCTCGACCTCGAGTTCGGCCGGTGCCGGCTCGTTCTAGCAGCACCCGAAGACGGCGATATCGACGGTATCGAGGATCTCGCGGGCAAGACCGTCGCCACCGAGTTCCCGAACATCACCGCGGACTTCTTCGCGGACACCGGCGTCGAGCCCGACATCGTCGAGGTTTCGGGCGCGACCGAGCTCACGCCCCACGTCGAGATGGCCGACGCGATCGTCGACATCACGAGCACCGGGACCACGCTGAAGATGAACCGACTGGCCGTCGTCGAGGACGTGCTCTCGAGTTCGGTCCGGCTCTTCGGTCGGGACGACGTCCTCGACGAGCCGAAAGTCGGCGAAGTCCGAACTGCGCTCTCCTCCGTGAAGAGCGCCGAGGGGAAGCGCTACCTGATGATGAACGTTCCCCGGGACCGACTCGAGGACGTGCGCGACGTGATTCCGGGACTCGGCGGGCCGACGATCATGGACATCGCAGACGACGAGGAGGACGGGGCGATGGTCGCCGTCCACGCCGTCGTCAACGAACGGGACGTCTTCGAGACGATCACCGAGGTCAAGGGAGCCGGCGCGAGCGATATTCTGGTCACCGAAATCGAGCGACTGGTCGAGTGATCGCGGCCGAAAGGAGGGATTACTCGACGCGGAGCTTACTCGAGCCGGGCGGCGATCGGTCGCTCGAGCGATTCGAACTCCAGGAGTGACTCGAACGCGGCACAGTTCGCCGCCGACGCGACGAGGTTCCGCACCCGATCGTAGCGGACGATATCGTGTTCTTCGAGGAGAGGAAGGTGGGTTTCACGCAGCGAGGTGTGGATGCGCTGGCGGAGTTGGTGGATCGTCGTCCCAACCGTCGGATCGTGTTCGGCGTCGGCGAGTCGTCCGACCAGCGTTTGCAATGCGATCGGATCGTCCGCGGCGAGTACGCAGCGGATCACCTCGCGTCGACGGTCGCTGTCGACCACGTGGCGGACCGTCTCTCGCGGGAGCGGGCGACGTCCCATCGCGCCGTCGCTACCGAGGTGGAACCGATCCGAACCGGCCGTCGTTCGATCTGGGTGGATCGTCATGGGCACGTGAGAGTCAGGGGTTGGATGCCGGATAAACGCGAACGGTCGTTTCATCGAATCAGGCTCGATTCAGTCGAGTCAGACCTGCTCGCACGGGATTAAACGGTCGCCAATCCGGTGGAACGGAATAGAGTGGGACGAACTGGGACCGGAACTGGCGGCCGTTCGACGGACACGTCGGTACTCTAGAGCGGTAACACGGGATTACCGACGGCTACGCTCCGATGACGGTCGGATCGAACCGATTCCGGAGCGACAAAAGCAGGCGACCGGTCGCGTTCCAACGACGCCTCTGCGACCGGACGGCACGCTGGTGGCGCGGCATCGCTCGAGTCGGTCGCGGCGACCGACCGCTAACGGCGTTACTCGAGCAGGCCCAGGTCCTCGAGCCGGGAGACGATCTTGTCGACGGCGTGTTCGGCGTCGACCGGCTTCTTGCCGCCGGTGATGACGAGCTTCCCGGAGCCAAAGAGCAGGGCGACGACTTCCGGTTCGTCGAGTCGATAGACGAGGCCGGGGAACTGCTCGGGCTCGTACTCGATGTTCTCCAGTCCCAGTCCGATGGCGATCGCGTTCAGGTTGAGGTTCCGGCCCAGATCGGCCGAGGTGACGATGTTCTGGACGACGATCTCGGGGTCCTCGTTGACCTGAATCTGGAGTTCGCGGAGCTTGTCGAAGACGATGCGCAGGCTCTCGTGGACGTCGTCGGTGCTCTTCGCGCCGGTACAGACGATCTTTCCGGAGCGGAAGATCAGGGCGGCGGATTTGGGATTCTGGGTTCGGTAGACGAGACCGGGGAACTGCTCGGGGTCGTAGTCGGCCCCCTCGAGGTCCATTGCGACGCTCTGAAGGTCGAGTTCCTGGCCGATACCGGTCGACGCCACCACGTTTTCGATGTTGATGGTATCCTTCGGATCCGTCATTAGTCGCTTAAAAAGACGTATTTAAGATTTATAAAGGTTAGTACCGCCACCTGATATATCCGGTTTATACGGTCGGCGGTCATTCCGGGAATACCCGATTTTCGGTTGTTCGACGGGTCAACGGAGTGATATTTGCCGCCGCGTTCGATCGGTCGGTCGGCGGAAAGCGGTAGGCTCATGGCCGGTCCGGAGCGATCATCGGCCGTGTATCTGCTCGAGCTCGGCGGCGAAGACGACGCGTTCGCGGCCCGCGAGGCGGCCAGCGCGGCGACCGGAATCCGCCGAATCGCACCCGGGCTCGCCGTCGCCGGGGGAATCGTCCCCGAGCGCGTCCGCGGCCTCGCCTACACGCACCGCGCGAGCGAGCTCCTCGGACGGGGCGACGCCGACCTCGCGAGCGCTCGCGCCGTCCTCGAGGCCGCGTCGATCGACCGAGAGGGGTCGGTCGCGGTCCGGGCGACGGACGTCCACGGCTCGAGCGGCGTGCGTACGGAACGGGCGGAACGCGAACTGGGACAAATCCTGGTCGACCGCGGGTTCGCCGTCGATCTCGACGAGCCCGACCACCTCCTGCGGGTCGTCTTTTCGGAGGGAGTCTTCGAGGCCGATGCGGGAGGGAACGCCCTCGAGCGCGTCGGGGGCGAGGATGACGGACCCGAGAGGCCGGCGGGAGAGCACGTCTCCGTCTGTGCGCTCGGCTGGCTCGCGGCCGAGAGCGTCCGGGATTTCGGGACGCGCCACCCGACGGACAAACCGTTCTTCCAGCCCGGGAGCATGGATCCCCTGCTCGCCCGCGCGGTCGCGAACCTCGCGGGCGCTCGAGCCGGAGCGACGGTTCTGGACCCGATGTGTGGCACGGGCGGCGTGCTCGTGGAGGCGGGGCTGGTCGGGGCGGACGTAATCGGCACCGACGCGCAGGCGAAGATGGCCCGTGGGGCGCGGGAGAACCTGCGGCACTTCCTCGAGCGGGACGAGCCCTCTCCGACCGGCCTCGAGCGGGGGTCGTGGCACGTCGGTCGGGGTGACGCGATGCGGCTCCCGCTGGTCGACGACGCCGTCGACGGCGTCGTCTTCGACGCGCCCTACGGCCGCCAGTCGAAGATCGACACGCATCGGCTCGAGGACCTCGTCTCGGGCGCGCTCGCCGAGGCCCATCGGGTCGCGCCGCGTGCGGTCGTGGTCGCCGATCGCTCGTGGGCGGGCGAGGCGCGTGCCGCCGGGTGGGAGCTCGAGGCCTCCTTCGAGCGCCGGGTGCATCAGTCGCTAACGCGGTACGTGATGGTGCTCGAGCGGCGATAATCGTCCTCGAATCAGTCGAATTCACTCGAATCGGAGACGAAGAACGCGCTGCGATCGCAGCGGCGAGGGGTTCCGCGCCCTCCTCGGCCGAGTTGTGGTTCGTCGTCGACTCGCCGCGACCGCGCGCCGCGGTGGCGCTCGCAGCTGCGACCCTACGAACTCGAGCCTTCCTCGCACAGCGCGACCGTCCGGCTCGAGTCGCCCGCGGGGAACTCGAGCGTCCGTTCGCCGGCCCCGCTCGTCAGCGTGAGCGTCAGATCGCGGGACGTCTCGACGCGGAGTTCGAGGGGTTCGGTCGTGTCGACCCGGGCGTCGTCGACGTACAGCGTGGCCGCGGTGACGGCTTCGGCCACAAGTTCGATCGCGTTCTCGGCGGGACGGTACTGGAGCGGCGGCCGCCAGCGGATTCCCTCTCGAGTGTTGGCTCTCGGTTCGGTCGATTCCGCTTCGAACTCCTCGGCGACGGGCTCGCCGTAGCCGTCGGCGAGCGACAGGACGTCGATCAGCCCGTCCTCGACGTCGCCGGCGACCGTGATATCGTGGACCCAGTACGCGCCGTCGTGGCGGATGTCGTAGGTCTCGTTGCCGAACTCGGGGACGGCGCGGTAGGTGACGCGAGCGGGCAGGCGGTCGACGGTGGCGTCGCCGAGGTGGTCCCGACCCGGCCCCCACTCGTCCTTCGCGAAGAAGGAGAAGTGGTCGTCCTCCGGGAACGAGTCGAGCCGGTGGCGGTACCCGTGCTCGACGAGGTCGTCGCGGTAGTTACGGACGCCCGCGTAGGGGACGAGTTCGTCGAGCATTCCGGCCCACATGAGCAGCGGGACGTGGCGCAGATTGTCAGTCACGCGCATCATATTCTGCGGGTTCTCGGAGGAACTCGAGTACTCGCCGTAGAGCCCGTCCGTCGGCGCGCCGAGGATCGACTCGTCCGCCGGGCCGACGACGGCGTAGCCGCGCGCGAACAGATCGGGATACAGCGAACCCATGCGGTAGGTCCCGTGGCCTCCCATCGAGTAGCCGCTGACGGAGACGCGGTCCGAATCGATGTCGTACCGGGCCCGCAGATCCGCCCAGGCCTCGAAGAGGTCCAGTTCGGCCTCGTTCTTCCACCAGCCCGCCGGGCCGCGGCCGTGGGGCATCAATACGATCGCGTCGCGCTGTTCGCCGAGCTGAGCGAGCATGTTCGGCGACGCCGAGTACTGGTTGTAGTTCTGGCCAAGCGAGTGCAACAGCACCAGAAGCCCCGACGGTTCGCCGGGCTCGTAGCTCTCCGGTACGTAGACGGAGTAGGGTTGCACCCGGCTCTGGTACACCTCGCGGGGCTCCTCGAGGTCGATCCCCGCCCCGAGATCGTACCGCGAGGCGTAGAGCCGGTTGTGATAGCCCGCTCGCGGGACCGATCGGTCGACGTCGCCGTCCGCGAGCCGGCCGAAGTCGACGTCGGCACCGAGTGCGGAAACGTCGCGCTCGGAGAGCGCCTCGGCCTGTCCCGCTGCACGCCACATCCCCTCGCCGTCCGAGAGGAGCGTCGTGTAGTCCCCCGTCTCGGAGAGGGCGTCCCGGTCCTCCTCGCGCGACTCGAGCGGTTCGTCCGCGACGGTCCGGAACCCGACGTCGTAGACCGGCGGCTCGTTCGCGTCGAACGGGCCCGAATCGCGGGAGAATCCACCGTCTCCGTCGTGAACCCCGGACACCGCGTAGTGACGCCACGTCTCCCGGCCGGGCTCGAGGGGCACCTCGATTTCCAGCTGATTGCGCTCGGGATCGACCGCGACCGCGTCGTCGGGCAGCGGTTCGCCGTCCAGCGTCGCGCCGGTACCCCAGGTCGCGACCACGTGGTCGACGCCGGCGCCCAGGTCACCGAGACCGTGTCTCCAGTCGGTGCGATCGCCGCCCCCGGTATCGATCCCGAGAGCGATGATCGCGGCGTCGGACTCGACCATCGCGTTCAGTGCGATCCGGTAGGCGATCCCGTCCGCCGTCGACCGGACGCGGACCTCGAGGATATCCGCGGCGTTGTTCGCGTAACGGTCCCCGTCCGGATAGCTGCGCTCGTTGTTCGCCCCGCGGTCGTCGAACGGCCACGCCTGCGCGAGGAACTCGCCGTCGGCGTAGGCGGTCCGGCCGCAGACGAGCAGGGGATCCGCGCTCCAGCCGTCGGTCGGCTCGAGTTCCGGCGGCGTCACGGGGTCGTCGTACAGCACGTCGGGGCCGGGTCGCGGCGACTCGAGGTGGTCGGCACCGGGACAGCCGTCGGGCTCGGCGGCAACGCCCGTCGGGCCGGTACCAGCACCGAGTAGGCCGCCGGCGGAGGCCGCACCGAGGGCGCGGAGCACGCGTCGACGGGACGATTCATTCTCGATCTCGTGGTCGGTAGGGGCTGTGCGTTCATAACCCATACCACCCCTGGCACGATTCCGACAAAAGGCATTGTGACAATTCCATCCAAGAGAACTGTTCGCATTCCTCGAGCGGATGAGAACGGGGGATCGGGTTAGCTGTCGAACTCGTGGACGCGATCCCGAAGTCGCGCTCCTTCCTCGGACTCAACGGAAAGGTCGGGTACGGGGACCTTCTCGCCGTTTTCGTCGATCGCGACGAACGTGAACGTGGACTCGGTGGTCTTCTCGGTCTCGCCGCTGCGGGGTTCCTCCCGCCACGCGCGCAGCGCGACGTGGACGCTCGTCCGGCCGGCGTCGTAGACGTAGGCCTCGACGAGGGCCGTATCGCCGATCTGAATCGGCCGCTCGAAGTCGAGTTCGTTCACGCGGGCGGTGACGCAGGTCTCGCCGGCGAAGCGCATCGCAGACATCGCGCTCACCTCGTCGAGCCACTTCATCAGGTTGCCGCCGTGGAGCGTGTCGTTGTTGTTCGCGTGGTTGGGCTGCACGCGAAATCGGTTCCGGATGTGCGTCTCGAGAAGCGTGGGCATACCCGCCCTTCGTCCGGCGATCGGAAAACGACCCGTGCCGTCACGATATTGGCCGGTGAATCCCGTTCCTTCTTGAGGGTCGTCTCTAAATCGGGGGCCATGGTTGACCTCACGCTGGCCTGGTTCGGACTCGGTGCCACCGTCGTCTTGCTGTGTTGTAGCGCCTTCTTCTCGAGCGCGGAAACCGCGATCTTCACCCTCCCGATGGCGTGGGTCGACGAGCAGGCAGCGACCGACGATCCGCGGGCGGGCGTGCTCAAGGGGTTACGGGACGACCCACACCGGTTGCTGGTGACGGTTCTGGTCGGCAACAACGTCGTCAACGTCGCCCTCTCGAGCATCGTGACGGTCGTCTTCGCCACCTACCTGCCGACCGGCATCGCCGTCACTGCCGCGACGGTGGCCGTCAGCGTCGTCATCCTCGTCTTCGGCGAGATCGTCCCGAAGTCCTACGGACTGGGCAATGCCCAGGGGTGGGCGATGCGGGTCGCCCGACCGGTCTCGCTGGTCGAGCGCGCACTGTCGCCGCTGGTGACCGTCTTCGACGTCGTGACCGGGTGGATCAGCGACCGCCTCGGCGGGACGACCGATCTCGAGAAGCCGTACGTCGATTGAAAAACGAGCCGGCCAGTCGTCCGGGACAGTCAGGCGTCCCGGCCGAGTTCCGCCAGCAGATGCGAGACGTGAACTCGATCGCTCGTGCCTTCGTGCATCTCGAAATCGATGTCCGCGGCCAACTGGTGGATCTCGGCGAGCTGGTCGCCCTGATACCGCTTGCGAGCGATGCGGAGGATCGCCTCGAGCACCTCGTTGCCGTCCAACCCTTCGTCGACGAGCAGGTCGTCGAGAGTCGACCGTGCGTCCGTAAATTCGCCGGCTTCGGCGTCGTCGAGCATCGACTCGATCTCCTCGTCCAGACCGACCTCGCCGATCGTCTCGTAGGCCGCGCTCATCGTGAGCTCGCCCTCGTCCTCGACGGTCGTCTGGGCAGCCAGAATCGCCTGCCGGAGGTTGCCGTTGGCATAGCCCGCGACGAACTCGAGGCTGTCGTCGTCGTAGTCGACGCCCTCGGCCTCGACGATTCGCTCGAGGACGGTGACGATCTCCTCGCTGGTCGGCGAGGGGAAGGAGACGGGGAAACACCGCGAGCGGATCGGCGGGATGAGCTTGGTGGGCTGGCGCGTCGCGACGATGAACTGCGTCGTCCGGTGGTGTTGCTCCATGATCCGGCGCAGGGCCTGCTGGAAGTCCTCGCGGACGTCCTCGGCGTTGTCCAGGAGGACCGTCGTGTAGCCGCCCGAAACGGGCGCGTAACTCGCGGACTCCTTGAGGACGTGGTTGATCATGTCCCGCTTGGACATCGAGGAGCGACCGACGAGGAAGTGCTCGAAGCGGGGATCGTTCTTGATCTCGGTCTTGGTCCGGCCGAAGAAGTCGGCGACGTTGATCTCGACGAAATCGTTGTCAGGGTCCTCGTGTGCCTCGCGGGCCAGTGCGCGCGCCGCCGCGGTCTTCCCGCTCCCGGGCGGTCCCTGCAGGAGGAGGTTGATCGGCTCCTCGACCGCTCGCTGTAAGTACTCGCGAGCGTCGTCCTGTGGCAACTCGGCCAGCTCCGGGGCGTGGGTTTCGGTCCACAGCGGCGCGTCCATCGCCAGCGGATAGGGCCGGTACGGGTAAGAATCGGTCGGTTATCGATCGGTCCGCTATCCGCCGGTCGACTCGTTCCCGGTACTGCCGTCGCTCGAGCCGTCGCCCGCGTCCGCGAGCGTGAACGTCGTTCGGACCGGCTCGCCCTCGTGTTCGATCGGCGACGCGGAATCGACATCGCCCGGAGCGCCGCCGTAGAGCGTCGCCGTCAGTTCGTCGTCCTCGGCGACGGAGGCGTTCTCCGAGAGATCGACGGTGACGTTCTCGTGTTCGCCGGGCTCGAGTTCGCCGCTCGTTCCCAGTACCGTGCCGTTCCGTTCGACGGCGACGAACCCCGTCTCGGGGATCGCGGCGGCGACCGTCACGCTCTCATTGCCTGCGTCGTCGACGGTGACGCTCGGATCGGTGTGGAACTCGAGTTCGATCGGCGCGACCGCGCCGTCAGCGTCGGTGTAGACGCCGATCGTCCGGTTTCCGGGCGCTGCACCGCTCGTGTCCGTCTCGAACGTCACCGTCCGCGATTCGCCGCCTTCGAGTTCGAGCACCTGCCGCTCGAAGACCGCTCCGTCGATGCGAACCGTGATGGCCTGTTGGGTCTGGAACTCGGTCGGGTTGCGAATCTCGGCACTGAGTTCGATGGTCTCGTTCGTCGTCGCGTTCGCGGGCGCGTCGATCGAGTCCACGACGAAGGAGTCGCCTCCGATGGGTTCCTCGCTCGTCGTCACCGTCGCGGTGTCGCTGACTGGGAACCCGTCCTCGAGGTAAGGGCGATCCTCCTCGCCGTCGGTCGCCTCGTACGCGTAGCCGTCCTGCTCCGAGGTGTCTCGGTGGACCGTCGCCGTGAGCTGGCCGACGAGTTCGCGGGGCGCCTCGTCGTCGCGCTCGACGGTGACGTTCTCGTGGCTGCCGGATTCGAGGCGGTCGGAGACGGCGAGCGTCTCGCCGCCACTGCCAGTGATGACGACGTAGCCACCGTCCGACAGGGAGACGGACTGAATCGTGACGTTGGTCCCGTCGCCCTGTTGATCCTCGAACGTGATCGAGGCCTCGGGATCCTGCTCGACGCCGAAGATGGCGGGCGCCTGGCCGACGATGATACCGGCCGCGAGTACGACCGCGATCGCGATCAGGATGGCGATGATCCGCTTGAGCGTCCCGAACGTCAATCTCGAACTCATTGGGTGTCGTCGGTTGTCGTTTCGTACCGGACGAAGGTAAAATGCGCCGTCCGTTCGCAGGACGGTGGCTCGTTCCGCGACGGGTTGCCCGAATAGGCGCCAGTTACGACAGTTCACCCGCCCCGTTCGTCGTTGGAACTGACGCTGCGCCGGAAAAAGATTCCAACGCTCGAGACGGGATCAGTAGCCGACTTAACCCCGATCGACCGCGGTTCCCAGGTACTGAGGCTGGTGGGACGAGCGAGATTGACGCTCGAGCGATCCGAAGCCGGTTTAGTCGCGGCCCGCGGAGCGTGTACCGATGCCACTGCGCGTGACGTTTCTGGGGACAGCGGGGGCGATTCCGACGACCGAGCGGAATCCGAGTAGCGTCTTCGTCGCCCGGGACGGCGAGGGGTTGTTGTTCGACGCCGGCGAGGGAACCCAGCGTCAGATGATGCGGTTCGGGACGGGATTTTCGGTCTCGCACCTGTTCGTCACGCACCTCCACGGCGATCACGTGCTCGGGATTCCGGGCCTGCTCCAGACGATGGCCTTCAACGATCGCGAGGAGCCCCTCGCGATCCATACGCCCCACGGCACGCGCGGCCAGCTGAAATCGCTCGTGAACGCGCTCGGGAACCGGCCCTCGTTTCCCGTGCGGATCAGCGAGGTCGGCGGCGGCGACGTCGCCTACCGCGCCGACGAGTACGAGGTCCGCGCGTTCGACACCGACCACGACACCCGGTCGGTCGGCTACGCGCTCGTCGAAGACGACCGCAAGGGCCGGTTCGACCGCGAGCGCGCCGAAGAACTCGGCGTCCCGGTCGGTCCCAAGTTCTCGCGGCTTCACGAGGGCGAGTCCGTCGAACTCGAGGACGGCACCGTCGTTGACCCCGAGCAGGTGGTCGGCGAGCCCCGCCCCGGCCGCTCGATCGTGTACACCGGCGACACCCGCCCCGCGGAGGCGACGATCGAGGTCGCCGACGACCCGGACCTGCTGATTCACGACGCGACCTTCGCCGACGATCGCGCCGATCGAGCGACCGACACGGCTCACTCGACGGCTCGACAGGCCGCCGAAATCGCAAACCGGGCGGGCGCGGACCGGCTCGCACTGATGCACCTCTCCTCCCGGTACGCTGGCAACACCGACGATCACGAACGGGAGGCCCGCGAGGTATTCGAGGGAACGGCGTTCGTCCCCCACGACGGTGAGAAACTCGAACTTCCGTACCTCGACGACTGATCGATCGCCCGTTCGGCCGGCGTTCGAGACAGCTCCGGGAGCGCTGACGACTCGTGTCCGATCCGCTTCGATGGCGATCCGACCTCAGATCTCCTCGAGCAACTCGAGGATGTCCGAGAAGCCGAAACGGCCGTTCCCGTCGAAGTCGAACTTCTCGGGGTTGTTCCGGACGCCGTCCGAATCCCGGTGCTCGAAGAGGGCGTTGACGTCGCCGTGAGTCGTCTCGTTGTCCCCGTTGACGTCCTCGTACAGACCGTCGTCGTCGAGATCCCGGGCCTCGTACTCGCCGACCGAGATCGTGTCGTGGCCGGACCCGCCGCTCTTCTCGTCGACGATCGCCGCGTACTCCTCGATGAGGTGGCCGGACTCGCTCGCGTAGAGCTGGAACCCGTCGTGGTCCTGGGTTTCTTCGAGGACGACTTGCCACGGGAGGACGGCGTTGCAATCGTACTCGTCGGCGACGTCGTACCACGACGCGAGCGTCTCGTTTTTCGTCTCGAGGTCGTGCTGGGTGTCGTCGACGTTGAACTCGCCGAGGTAGGCGGGCTTGCCGATCTCCTCGTGGGCGTCGACGACGCGGTTCCGGATGTACGCCGCCCCCTCCTCGAGCGGGAAATTCCAGTGATCCGGATACAGGTGGAACGAGCAGGCGTCGATCGTCTCGATCGAGTGGTGGTCGACGTAGTCCTGCCCGTCCCAGTTGCCGTCCGGGTACTCGTCCTCCCGGGTTCCGTAGTAGTGGCCCTCCGACCCCGTCGAGACGAGGTGATTCCCGTCGAGGTCGTTGACGTACGTCGACATGTCTTCGAACCAGGTCCCGAGGATCTCGCGGTGTTCGGGCGACTCGAGGGAGTCCATGTCGTCGGGGACGTCGTCCTGCTCGAGGCGCGGTTCGTTGGCCAGTTCCCAGAGTGCGATGGTGGGATCCTCGCGCCACTCGATTCCGCTGATCGAGTTCTCCCGTGTGAGGATGGTTTCGACGTGGGTACGGTACATCTCCCGGGTTTCGTCCATCGTGTAGAACTCGTAGCGCGACTCGCCCCCGGCCCACTCGGCGTACTGGAGCATGCCGCCCTCGTGGTCCCAGTTGTCCACGAGCGTCGCGATGAGCCTGATGCCCCGCTCCCTGGCCGCTTCGATCAGGTAATCGAGGTTCTGGAGGGCCTCCTCGTTGTACTCGCCGGGTTCGGGCTGGAGTGCGAGGGGACCGTCTTTCCCCTCGCCGTGCGCCCAGAACCGGACGAGGTCGATCCCCAGCTCCTGGTAGAGATCCAGGACGTCGTCGATGCGTTGCCTGGTTCCCTCGTATTCGTGGGTGATCCAGAAGTTGTTCGCCCCGTTGAAGTAGACCGGTTCGCCGTCGACGACGAACTCGGTTCCGTCGGTCTCGACGAACGCGAGGTCGTCGGGGTCGGTCATCGGCTCCGCGGCTGCCGCTGCAGTGCCGATGCCCGTCGAGGCGATCGCCGCACCGGCGCCGATCGCTTTGACGAAGCGGCGACGGGTGTGCTGTGCTGTTCGATCAGTCGTGCGACCGTCCGCAATCGATTCGTTCCTGGTCATGTGTATCGGGATTCGTCTTCGCCGAGCGGTCGCTGTGGGTCACCGGACACACGCACGCGTACCGAGCGATCGGTAAGTGGTCGATCCGTGACTGGCGATCGCCAGTGCTCGCGTTGCTCGTTCGGCATCCGGTTTCGCACGTCGTCCGCGTTCCGGGACCGGCCGAGAGTTGGGAGCCGGTAACGGCGATTCCGTCTCGGCTCCCGTTCTCGGTCCGACTACACTCGCTCTACCCCGTATTTGTACAAGTATTTTTATTAGGAAATAATTCGTTTTCCTCGGCCATATGTAATTTTTCTGTCCTCCCGCGACCCCGTTCAGAGCTCCTCGAGCAACTCGAGGATGTCCGAGAAACCGAAACGACCGTTGCCGTCGAAGTCGAACTTCTCGGGGTTGTTCTGGACGCCCTCGGAGTTCCGATGTTCGAACAGAGCGTTGACGTCCCCGTGGGTCGTCTCGTTGTCCCCGTTGACGTCCTCGTAGCGGCCGTCGCCGTCCCTGTCGTAGGCCCTGTGGTCGCCCAGATCGATCCAGTCGGAGTCGCCGCCGCCGACGAACGTGTCGTCTTTCGTGTCCTCGAGCCACTCCCGAACGAACCAGCCCATCTGTTCGGGGTCGTCTTTCAGTTCCCACGGTTCGGCGGCCCCCTCGCCGGGCGAGTCGAAGAAGGTCGGAGCCCACGTGTCGTCGAAACACCAGGCGAGCCAGCCCATGTTCTCGTAGGACTCCATCCACTCGCGAACGGGTTCTCCCCAGTCGCTCGTCGTGCCGGAATCGACGTTTTCTTCGAATTCCTCGGCGGGATCCCACCCGAATTCGGTGACGACCACTGGGACGTCATCGGCCGGCGCACCGTACTCCGGATCGAACGGGCCGACCTCCTCGGTGTCGCCTTCCGACCCCCGTTCGACCGTCTCGTAGGGGAGTCCGTGGGCCGGATAGATGTGGGCGGCGTAGATCAGGTTCTCGCCCTCGAAGGGGTACTCGGGGGCGAACTTGGTCCGAGAGGTCCAGTCGGGTGAGCCGATGACGATCGGCGTCTCGGGAGCGTCGTTCCGAATCAGGTCGACCCACGACTGCGCGGTATCGCGCCACAGCAACCACTCGTCTTCGCGCGTCCGAATATCCGGCCCGTGCTCCCCGTACGACGACCACGTGACTGGGAGCGTCGGTTCGTTGTACAGTTCGAAGAGGACGTTCTCGTCGTCGGCGAAGGCCGGGGCGACCGCGCCCCAGAACTCCGTCAACAGGTCGTCGGTGTCGACGTGTGGATCGAACCCGAGGCCGTCGAGGCTATCGGCCCACCCGTCGTCGACCATTCCTTCCCCGTGGGCCATCGCCTCCACGTACGGTCGAATGAGGTGGAAGTCGATCATCGCGTAGACCCCCCGGTCGGCCAGCAGGTCGACGGCCGGCCGCAACAGGTCCTCCACGATGTAGTCCGTTCCCTCTTCGTGGACCGCGTCCTCCCCGACCGGGAGCCTGACGACGTTCGGATGCCACCGGTCCCCGTCGGTCGCGTGCTCGAGGATCTCCCGCTGACTCTTCGGGAACCACGACGCGTCGATGTAATCCAGCGACGCCGGCGAGAGGCCGCGAAGTTTCACTCGCTTCCCGTCCTCGGTGACGATCCACTTGCCGTCGGTTCCCAGTCGCGGCGTCGGGTTGTCCACGGCCGCTACCGATCCCGACAGCCCGCCGAGTGCGAGCCCGGCCGCGCCGACGCCCGCCGCTTTCACGAACGTCCGTCGCGTCGGTCGGAGCGATCCCCGATCTCCCCGTTCTGGTTGCCGATTCTCTCCCGTAGTGTTATGATCTACCATATTTACTATCACGCATGGTTCGAAGTCAAATATAACTTACTCAAGCGTGTAATAAAATGTCGCTCGAGCGCGGATACTGTGCGAGTGCGACGCTACTGGAACGGGGTCTCGACTGCGGTCGCTCGTATCCCGAAGCGCTCTGCGTTATATCCGCTCGAGCAACTCGAGGATGTCCGAGAAGCCGAAGCGGCCGTTGCCGTCGAAGTCGAACTTCTCGGGGTTGTTCTGGACGCCGTCGGCGTTTCGGTTCTCGAAGAGGGCGTTGACGTCGCCGTGGGTCGTCTCGTTGTCCCCGTTGACGTCCTCGTAACGGCCGTCGCCGTCGAGATCCCGCGCCTCGTACTCGCCGACCGATATCGTCTCGTTGCCGTCGCCGCCGTCGTCCCCGTCACCGATTGTCCGCGTGTCGAAGGGAACCTTGTCGTTTTTGTGCTCCTCGAGCATCTGCTTGATGTAGACGCCGCTGTCCTCGCCCCCGATCAGGTCCCACTCGCAGGGAAGCTCGTCGCATCCGACCGGGAGGTCCTCGAAGGGCGTGTCGTAGAAGTTGTCGTTGACGAGGTCGAGTTCGCCCTCTTCCGGCGCGTTCGGGTTGTCGAACATCTTCGGCAGCCAGCGGACGTCGGCACACCAGCCGACCCAGCTGATTCGGTCGTCCTGCTCGACCTGGTCGAGGAACGGAACACCGTACTCGGGGAGCGTCCCCTGCCCGGTGGTCGTCCCGCGCAGCCAGTGGGAGACGTCCGCGTCGTTGATCCAGCCGAACTCGGTGATCGCGACGGGGTGGTGCTCCATCGCGTTCTGCAGACCCGCCGCCTCGTAGGCTTCCCAGCCGTAACACTCCTGCTCGTAGGGGTCGTCCTCCACCGGGAGATAGGGGCTCTCGAGGTCCTCGCCGGTTTCGGCCTCGACCGCGTCGGGGCTCTGGTAGTTCGTGTCGTTGAACCAGTTGTTCATCTGGCTGACGTCGTGGCCCGCGTAGTTGTGCCAGGTGACGGCGATGTTGTCGTAGCCCGCGTCGTTGAAGTTCCGCCAGTGAAGCGCCTGCACCGACTGACACCAGCCGGGGACGCCGACCAGCAGGACGCGATCGGACTGGTACTCCCTGATCTTCTCGATGATCGGTCCCATGAACTGATCGAGGAACGTGTCCCAGAGGGGCTTCTGCTTGAACGCCCCGCAACCCTCGACGGGACCCCAGATCCCCGGCGCGGTCGGCTCGTTGTACGGCTCGAAGAGCACGTGCTCCATCTCGCCGTAGCGCTCGGCCACCACGTCCCAGAACATGAGGACTTCGTCGAGCAGCTCCTGGTTGACCGTCCAGTTCTCGTACGCGTACGGCGTGCCCTCGAGGTTGCCCTCGCTAATCCCTTCGACGTAGTCGTCACCGGGCGTGTTCTCGATGTACGTCTGGTCGACGTACCCCCAGGAGCCGGGCGCGTCCTTGCCGAACATCTCGTGGCTGTTGTACGCCCAGTAGTTCGTGTACTCGCTGTTGTAGGGCAGGTGGTTCTCGGCGTAGGCGGGTTCCTCGATGCCCGGCGGCTGCTCGTGCCAGTGGCGGTGGTAGTCGACGATGCAGTAGACGCCGCGCTCCTTGCAGCGTTCGACGATCGGGTCGTAGTAGTTCTCGAGGTAGTCCTCGAGTTCTTCTCGCGTGAACGCCTGTGGCTGTGCCGGGCGCTGCTTGCGCCGGTCGTCGTCGACCGCCTGGGGCGACTCGAGTTCGCCGTACTCGTACTCGGGTCCGGTGTGTCCCATCGGGTGGTGCGAACCGTCGTCCTTCGTGCCGATGTCCTGTGGCTGTGCGGGAACCCGGATAACCCGCGGGTGCCAGCCGGCTTCGTTGTTCGTGACCATATCGAGGAGCTGTTCCGGCGTCTTCCCGCGGAGGTTCCGCGTCCGGTGGAGCCGCTTCGGATCGGGAATGCTGAGCCCCCGCATTTTGAACGTCTCGCCGTCCTCGTTGACGATTCGGTTGTCGTCGCTGACCGTCAGGTCCTGGAACTCGTCGAGCCCGCCGGCCGCCGCACTGCCGGCGAAGCCGGCGCTCATCCCGAGGCCGGCGACGCCCGCGGCGGCGGTCGTTCGCATCACGCTACGCCGAGTGAGGTTGATCGGCGACGTCGCGTCGTCCTCCGTCCGCTTCAGTACACTTCGTCGCGTGCTCTCGTTCGTCGGTTCGTCCGTCTGCTGCGCGTTATCAGTCTGTTTCATTGTCATTTCGTCGATCGGATCCGCGTGCGTCCGTCACGGGTCGTCCGCGATATCTGCGAAGATCCACCCACAAGTCTTCTTTCTACCACATTAAAATTAACTAGAGTAGTAGAAGAAATTATTGTTACGCGCCTTGTTGTAACATTCCATACACGTAACCGCCCGACCGTGCTCCTCGAAGGGCAGCGGCGAGCCCGTACCCACGATCTCGCATCTCGACGACCGCGATCGCATTCTGGAACGGCCTTCGGCCCGCGTCTGGACGACGATCTCGAGAGCGTCGGTCCGACGAGTGTCGCTGTATTCGTCGGCCGCCTGTTCTCGGTCGGTAGTCCGGGCAGTACCAGTCCGGTCGGATCGCCACCCACACGAGTGGCCTCGCGATCCAGATCGAACCGGCCGCCGGTTCGGACTCCGAGTACAGCCGACGCCTCAGTCGACTCTCACTCCGACCTCCCGGATCGGTCACCCCGTCTCCCGAGCGCGTACGCGATCCGCCCTGCAGCGCCGATCACCGTAGCCGAGGGACCGAAGCCCGGAATTTCGTCGTCGGTACCGGCAGTCGTCTCAGGTCCACCGCCACCGTCCGCCGATTCGCCATCTCCGACGGTGAGCGCCGCCGATTCGCCCGTCGATTCGACGACCTTGCCGTCGCCGTCCTCGAGCCGGACGATCTCGACCTCGGCTGTGGTTTCACCGACTGCCACTCCCTCGACTTCCACGTAGCCGACATCGAGGTCAGTAGCACCGGCATCGATCGACTTCGCCGCGGCGAGACTCGCCGTCCCGTCCGTCGTTTCGACGTCCTGAACCAGGGCGTCGGCGAACGTCTCGCCGAGCCCGGCGTCGGCGACGGTCGCGACGTCCGTGTCGACGGTGACCTCGAGATCGAACCCCGAGAGTCCATCGGGGGCCTCGGTCAGGCCGATATCGACCGTCGTGGTCTCGCCCGAATCGATCGCCGTCTCCGCCGGCGTCATCGTTACCGTCGGTGTCTCACTCGTCTCGGCAACCGGTCCAGTCTTCCCGGCGACCGGTCCGGCCGCTACGCCCGCACTGACGAGGCCGGCGGCCGCCAGGAATCCCCGCCGGCCGATCGCATCGTCGGACGTTACGGCGCACTGACTCGCCCCTTCCACCCGTTTCGTTTCCGTAGTTTCGTGCATTGGTAGACAACTCCGTCAGGGCCACCGACCGCGTCCCGCAGATCGTCGCTCGACGACCGGGCCGGCGGTGGCAACGGACGGCACTCGTTCGAATCGATTCGTTCTCGTTGTTCGCCTCGATGTCACGGTATTCCGTCGAACCCCGCATCGAAACGGGAGTCGACGGGGTACCGAATTCGAGGTACCGACGCGACGACGGCGGTCGGTCCCCCCGACGTCGGGATTACGAGACCGTGATCTCGACGTCGTGGGTCGTCTGCCGTCCGCGCTGATCCGTCGCGGTAAGCGTCACCGTGTAGGTGCCACTGGACTCGTAGGAATGCCCGGCGTACCAGCCGCTGACGGACGTTCCGTCGCCGAGGTCCCACTCGAGCCCAGTGATCCAGATATCGCCGGGCGTGTCGTCCCTGACATGGAAGCCGATGCGCTCGCCGGTCTCGACGTCCGTGGCGCTCGGGTCGATCTTCGCGAGGTGGTCGACCTCGAGGGGAATCTCGCCGTCGACGGGCTCCCAGGCGTAATTTTCCTCGTACTTCGGTTCCGTACCCTGGTTCGTCCACCGTGCTTCCCAGTCTTCGCCGTTCCAGTGAACGCGCTCGCCGCTCTGGTAGAGCGTGTTGGCGTCCCACTCGGGATACTCGCTGTCGCCACCGTCTTCGTTGTCGCCGTCGTCACCTCCCGCAGTCGTGGCGGAGACCGTCGCGGGATCGGTCTCCGTCCCCTCCTCACCGACCGCGCTGACGCCGATCTCGTAGGTCGTCTCGGCCTCGAGGTCGGTGACGGTGGCGCTGGTCGAGCTCGTGGTCGTTTCCTCGGTACCGTCGACGGAGACGACGTATTCGACGGCGTTCGGGTCGGAACTCCACGCGACTTCGATCGACGTCTCGTTCTCGGCGACGACCTCGAGGCCCTCGGGCGTGCTCGGCGGCACGTGGGGCTCCGCAGTCGTGGCGGAGACCGTAGCGGGGTCGGTCTCCGTCCCTTCCTCGCCGACCGCGCTGACGTTGATGTCGTAGGTGGTTCCCGACTCGAGATCGGGGACCGTAATGCTGGTCGAGGTCGTGGTGAGCGTCTCCTCCCCGCGGGCCCAGACGTTGTACTCGACGGCGTTCGGGTCAGAGTCCCACGCGACTTCGATCGACGTCTCGTTCTCGGCGACGACCTCGAGACCCTCGGGCGTGCTCGGCGGCGTATTGGCCTCCGCGGTCGTGGCGGAAATCGTCGCGGGGTCGGTCTCGGTGTCCTCCCCGCCGATGGCGCTAACACCGATCTGATAGGTCGTGCCCGACTCGAGGTCGGTGACGGTGGCGCTGGTCGCTGTCGTGGTCGTTTCCTGCTCGCCGTCGACGTACACGGCGTACTCGTCGGCGTTCGGATCGGTCGCCCACGCGACCTCGATCGAGGTCTCGGTTTCGGCGACCACTTCGAGATCCTCGGGAACGCTCGGCGGCTTCTCGTCCGGTTCGCCGTCGCCGACGGTGAGCATCGCCTCTTCGAATTTCGGTTCGATGAGTTTCGCGCCGTCGTTGCCGGGAAGCGTTTCCATCGGGGTGTTCCCCTCCGCGACGTCGACGACCGTCTCGCCGTCGGCGACGCCCTCGAGTTCGACGGTTGCGAGGTCGAGGTCGGTCGTTCCTTCGCTGATCCGTTTTCCCGCCGCTGCGACGGTCGCGGACCCGTCGGTCACGTCGATCTCGGGCGGGAACAGGGAATCGGCGAACGTCTCACCGATCTCGGCGTCGACGATGATCGCGGCCTCGGTGTTGACGTCGATATCGAGTTCGAACCCGGACAGCCCGTTGGGGACCGCCGTCATGCCGATATCGACGGTCGTCGTCTGGCCCGGATCGACCTGAGCGTCGGCGAGATCCACGGTCACCGTGGGCGTCTCCGGCTCCGACCCCGCGACGGTCGTGGCCTGCACCGTCGCCATCCCGGAGGCGGTTTCGCCCTCACCGACGGCACTGACGCCGATATCGTAGGTCGTGTCGGCCTCGAGCCCCGTGATTGTCGCGCTGCTCGAGGTCGTCGTCAGCTCCTGCTCGCCGTCGACGGAAACCGCGTACTCGAGGGCGTCCGGTACCGGACTCCACTCGACCTCGACCGAGGTCTCGCTCTCGTCGACGACCGCGAGGTCCGCGGGCATATCGGGCACGCTGGGGTCGTCGCCGACCCTGAGCGTCGGCGTCTCGTAGTCGACCGCGACCGCTTCGTCCTCGGCGTCGGTCAGCAGGAAGTCCGACAGTTCGACGTCGGTCGTCCCGTCTTCCTGTGCCTCGAGGACGAAGGTGGCGAACTCGTACTCGCTCGTTCCGACGTCCATGACCCCGCCGTCCTGCCTGAACGCAGCGTAGTCCGCCCGGAACGAGTCGGTCGGCTCGTCGACGCTGTTTCGATCATCCCAGTTCGACGGCCACTCGTCGCCGAGGGTGACGCCGACGATCTCCGCGACCGCGGAATCGACCGTGGCCTCGAGGCCCCAGCCCATCACTCCGGTGGGTCCGTTCGAAATCGAAAACGTCACGGTCGTGGTCTCGCCAGCCCCGATCTGGTCGTCGGCGAGGTCGGCCGAGAGCGTGACGTGGTCGTCGGCTGCGACGGTCGACGTCCCGACCGCGAGTGCGCCCGCACTGGCCCCGGCGGCCTGCATGAAGGTGCGTCGCGACGCGGACGAGTCCGTCTGCTGATCGGTGAGCTGTGCGTCGTCGTACGTGTTGTTGTCGTTGGTCATTGGATTTGTAGTGTCGTGTTTTTCGGTGTGACTTCGACTCTCGTTAGATCTTCTCGAGCAGCTCGAGGATGTCCGAGAAGCCGAAGCGGCCGTTGCCGTCGAAGTCGAACTTCTCGGGGTTGTTCTGGACGCCGTCGGCGTTTCGGTTCTCGAAGAGGGCATTGACGTCGCCGTGAGTCGTCTCGTTGTCCCCGTTGACGTCCTCGTAGCGGCCGTCGCCGTCGAGATCCCGCGCCTCGTACTCGCCGACCGAGATCGTCTCGTTGCCGTCGCCGCCGTCGTCGGGGTAGGGATCCCCGGTGATGTCACCCGGACCGATGTGGAGGTCGTTCTCGCCGTTGTCGGCGTCCGGATACGGGTCGTCGCCGGGCGCGAAGTCGTCGTAGCCGTCGGCCATCTCCTGGTTCAGTTCGTGCCACCAGACGCCGGGCGTCTCGTCGTTCAGGTAATTCATCCAGTCGTCGGCGCCCTTCGCCCCGTCGTTCAGACCGGGGGTCCCGTGCTCGAACATATTCGGCTCGTAGGTGTGGTCGAAACACCACGCCAGCGGGTGGACGTCGTAATTCTTGATGAACTCCTCGTACTCCTGGATGTACGGCTGACAGTCGCCGTCGTGCTTACCGCTACAGTCCATCCACGGCGTATCGACGTGCATTCCGCCGCCTTCGATCCAGCCGAACTCGCTGAAGAAGACCGGCACGTGTTCGGACGGCTGGCCGAAGTACTTCGAGAGCGGCCGCAGATCGTCCTGGGTGTAGACGTGGGCCGTATAGCACATGTTCTCGGTGTCGAACTCGTTGTGTGGCGCCCAGTAGGTGTACTGACTCCAGCGCGGACTCCCGATCGTTATCAACTGTCCGTTCGCGTTCTCCTCGACCGTGTCGACCCACGGCTGGGCACGATCGACCCACAGGTCGTACCAGGCTTTCATGTCCTCGCTGGCGACGTCGTAATTGGACGCGTCCCCATCGCCGGGGGCCTCCGCCGGAGCGGAGAGTTCCCCCGCCTGCCGCTGCGGGCCGCCCCAGTCGCCGCCGTACGGGCCGTTCGGCTCGTTGTACACGTCGAAGATCACGTGATCGTCGTCCGCGTACCGGCTGGCGACGATCTCCCAGAACATGTGCAACTCCTCGTCGAGCGCGTTCGAGATCTCCGGCGGCTCGAGGAAGATGTCGTCCTCCTCGAGGTCGTACGCCTCGAGGATGTTCTGTTCGTGGATCAGGTCCCAGATCTCGTCGACCTGGTCCTCGCCGTGCCAGAGCACGCCGCGCTCGCCACAGACTTCCGGATGCCGCCAGTCCTCGCCGCCGTCGCTCGAGCATTGCCAGACGTTGGGATCGACGCCGTGATTCTTGTGATCCTCCTGGTGGAAGACCGGGTAGTGACGGTGGTAGTCGATCATCACGTAGGCACCGCGCTGGGCACCGAGTTCGACGAGTTCGTCGAGGAAGGTCCGACAGTACCACTTGACGTCGTCCCTGTCGAACTGTCCCGGCAGGGCCGGACCCCAGTCGTCGCCGTGGGGCATTTCGCTCGGTTTCGCGTTCTTCGTCCCGGCCGCGAGGAACGACGGCATTACCGGTACCCGGACGACGTTGGTGTACCATCCCTCGGCCTCGTTCGTCGCTAGCTCGAACGTCTCTGGCGCGGTCTGTCCCCGCCAGGTTCGGCTCTGTTCGCCGGGATCTGCGATGTTCACGCCGCGAAGACGGACTTCCTTACCGCTCGGATCGACGATCTTGTTTCCGTCCCGTGCCAGCGGCGGGAGGTCGACCTCTTGGGCCGCTGCAGAACTCGTGACGCTGCCGAGACCGCCGAGCGCAACCACGCTCGTCCCTGTGGCCTTCATTATCGTTCGTCGCGACGTCGAGACGCCGCGGCCGCTCCTATTCGACCGAGCCGCTGAGTCTGTTTGATTCGTATTCTTTGACATGGTGTGATGGATACCCCGCGAACGAGATGTGCGATTCGTTCACTGGGAATGCGGAGGCGTTTTGGATCCTCCTCGATATATAATTTCGATCAATAGTAATGAAATTTTTGATTATTGTGATAAACATTACGTTTGAGTCGTACAAAAATAAACGGACCAATATGTTTGGTGGGGAACTATTACGCGAGAATAACGGACGAGTAACGAGAGTCCCAAGTAAGCATATTCAGGCCATATATCCAACAAAAACAGATATATTCCGGTTTGAGGAATACGAGTAGTTAGTCTCTGCTTCCGATCTCCGAATACAATTTGCGACAAAAATGATTTTTAGCCGCCATATTCAGGATATGTTGTGAATTATATTACATTTTCGCGTAGCGCTTCACGAACCAGCGACGGTCAGACGTCACTCGAACTCGCCGCCATCGACTATCGGTCCGTTGCCGTCCGCGATGGGACGCTCACTCACGGACCACGTCGGGAATCAACCACGGAAAACCGACACCGGACACCCATTTGTAACCGACGACCGCTACGTCCCCTCGAGGGCATCATGCCCACGTTCGATTCGACCGCTGAAACCCCGCGCCGGATTTATAGCTACCTCGTTCCTACGACCCCCTGTGAGTACGCGAACGAGTGCGCTCGATGCGGTCGTCTTCGGTGTCGACATCCAGAGCGGTGACGTGCGCGGCGACGCCCCGTCGTACGCACTCGCGATCTACGACGGCGAGGACGTCAGCCGGGACGTCGTCAGCCACCGGAAGCTCAGACGACTGATCGACGACGAGGAGCCGACGATCGTCGCGACCGACAACATGTACGAGCTGGCCGCGGATAAGGACGAACTCATCCACTTTCTGGGTTCGCTCCCGTCCGACACCATGCTCGTGCAGGTAACGGGTGCCGAACAGCCCGAGCCCCTCTCCCGCGTCGCGAAACGCCACAACGTCCCGTACGGAAAGGACCCGATGCAAGAGGCCGAAGCCGCCGCCCGACTGGCCGCCCACAACGTCGGCCACGAAGTATCGGCCTTTACCGACACGACGGAAGTCAAGGTCGCCCGCGGCCGCTCGACCGGCAGCGGCGGCTGGAGCGAAGACCGCTACACCCGCCGCATTCACGGCTCCGTCAGGAAACGGGCACGAGAGGTCGAGTCCGAACTCGAGGACGCGAACCTCGAGTACGAGCGAGAGGTCCGAGAGGCCTACGGCGGCTTCGCCAACGCCGTCTTCACCGTGGAAGCCCGGCCCAGTGACATCCCCGTCTCTCGAAATCGCTCGGGCGACGTTCGAGTCGAAATCGAGCGCGAGCGCCGCGACGGCATCGAATTCGAACCGCTGGTCAAGCGGCGCGATCACGTCGTCGTCGGCATCGATCCGGGAACGACGACCGCCGTCGCCATCGTCGACCTCGAGGGCGACGTCCTCGACGTCTGGAGTTCGCGAACCAGCGACACCGCCGACGTGATCGAGTGGATCGTCGAGCGCGGCCGTCCGATCATCGTCGCGGCCGACGTGACGCCGATTCCCGAAACCGTCGAGAAGTTCCGCCGGAGTTTCGACGCCGCGGGCTGGACCCCCGAGAGCGACCTCCCCGTCGACGAGAAACAACACCGCACGCGCGAACATCCATATGATGACGACCACCAGCGCGACGCGATGGCCGCCGCGCTATATGCCATCGACGCCCACGAAGATCAGTTCGAGCGGATCGCCGACAAGCTCCCGCCGGGCGTCGACCGCGGCGAAGTCACCGCTCGCGTCGTCGCCGGCGAAGAGAGCGTCGAAGCCGTCCTGACCGATCTCGACGACGGCGAGGAAACCGAGGAGGAATCCACCGAACACGAGCCCCGCGAACTCACCGCGGAGGAAAAGCGGATCAAAGACCTCGAGCGACAGGTCGAGCGCCTCCAGTCGCACGTCGACCGCCTCGAGGGCCGCGTCGCCGAGCGCGACGACCGGATCGACGAGCTCGAGACCGAACTCGGCGTCGCCCGCCGCGAGGAACGCAAGGAAGTCCGCCGGGACCGAGAAGTGAGTCGTCTCGAGCGAAAGGCGAACCGACTCGAGCGCGAGCGCGATGAAGCCCGTGAGGAAGTCGAGGCGCTCGAGGGGAAAGTCGAGCGGATGAAGGCCCTCTGGAAGCTCGACCACTCCAATTTCAGCGACGTCTCCGCGGAAAAGGAGGGGCTGGTCCCGGTCAAGGTCGTCGAGAAGTTCACGAAGGGCGCGATCCGCGAGGCCGACGACCAGTACGGCATCGCGAGCGGCGACGTCGTCTACATCCGCGATGCGAGCGGTGCGGGCCGGTCGACCGCCGAACTGCTCGCGGAGTTCGACCCTCGCGTCGTCCTCAAGGACGGCGGCCTCTCGGAGATCGCGGACGAGATCCTCTTCGAGGCCGAAATTCCGGTCGGTCCGGCCGACGACGTCGCCATGCAGGAGGTCGACGAACTGGCCGTGGCCCGCGAGGACGACGTCGAAGCCGCGATCGACGACTGGCACGACCGTGCGGAAGAACGCAAGCGCGACCGCAAGGCATCGATGGTCGACCAGCTCATCAGCGAGCACCGGGCGGGCGACAACGAAGTCTGATCGGGCCTACGTTTCCGGCCCCGATTCCATCGGCGACAGTACCCGCGGGACCTCCTCGAGTTCGACCTCCTCGGTCAGATCCTCGGTGCTGTCGACCGGTCCGTTGACGAACAACGCGTGAGCGATGAATCCGATCGCGACGATGCCGAGCGCCATGACGGCGGCCGTAAACGGGACGGCCGTCGCGTAGCCGACGATCGCTCCAGTGCCGAGACTGGCCGCGATAGAGAGCAACACGAGATCGTAATAGTGTAGCGAGTATCCCATACCGGAACAACGGGATACAGCGGCAAAACGTTTGATCCCGAGAGTCCGGGGTTCGTCCTCGAGACGAATCAGAACATGCCGAAGTTCTGGAGCATCCCCGAAATCAACGATTTGACGACCAATCCGAGGCCGGCGACGATGAGTGCCATCCCGGCAGCGATCAGCAGGTTCTGCGACGCGATCAGACCGATCCCGGCGAGGAGAATCACGATTCCCGCAATACCGAGCGCACCGAGGTTCCGTAACATACCCACGGATGGAGAGCCGAGCGGAATAAACGACGTGGTTCCCCGATCGGGTGGAAGAGACGCTCGCGTCCGGTGATCGGGGAGAAAGAACGATAAAGGGTTAAACCCCTCGAACGCAAAGCCGCGGCCATGAGCGACGACGGAGACGGCGGTCGGAATAACCTCCGGATGCCCGAGGATGACGAGGTCTTCGCGACCGTCACCGACATGCTCGGGGCGAATCGGGTCAAAGTACGCTGTGCCGACGGGACGGAACGCACCGCTCGCATCCCCGGCAAGATGCAAAAGCGCATCTGGATCCGCGAGGACGACGTCGTGCTCGTCGAACCCTGGGACTGGCAGGACGAGAAGGCCGACATCACCTGGCGCTACGAGAAGAGCGAGGCCGACCAGCTCCGCGAGGAAGGTCATATCCAGTAAAACGAAATTTTGCTCTGCGGGCGCGGCTTCGCCGCGCCCTCGGCAAAATCTTCAAAAGAGCGCGAAGCGCTCTTTTGGACACCGCGGGATCTTCGATCCCGCTCAGTTTCGATCAAAAGTACTCCTCCTTCCTCTCCACTCACTCCGTTCGTTCCGAGTCAGTCGTCGGCCCGCGAGCGCCGACGGCGCTCGCGGTGAACGGCTTCACTCGGGTTCTTCGAACCGCTCGCTCGCCGACAATACTCGAGGTGATATCTGCAATTCGACATCTAATAGGCGATGGAGCAGCCCCGGATTCGAGAAATATCCGTTCTTCGAATCGTACTACGAATGACAGGCTACAGATCTGCGACGTCTTCGATAGCGTCGGTCAGCGTTTTGATGCTCTCGAGGTCGTGTTCGCCCATGTGGCCGATTCGGAACGTCTCCTCGCCGAGTTGCGAGCCGTAGCCGTTCGAGAAGACCATGTCGTACTCCTCGCTGACGGCCTCGATCGTCGCGGCGACGTCGATCCCCTGCGTGTTCTCGATGCAGCTCACCGTCTGCGATTCGTACCCTTCCTCGGGGAACACGTCGAAGTGCTCGCGGGCCCACTCGCGGGTGTACTCGGCCATCTCCCGGTGGCGCTGATCGCGCGCGTCGTGGCCCTCATCGAGCATGCGTTTCATCTGTTTGCGGTAGGCCAGCATGATCGGAATCGCGGGCGTGGAGTGGGTCTGCCCCTTCCGGTCGTAGTAGTCGATCGTGCGCTGGAAGCCGCCGTACCACGATGCCGAATCCTTCTCGAGTTCGCGCTCGTAGGCGTCGTCGCTGACGACGCAGATGGCGAGCCCCGGCGGCATGGCGAACGCCTTCTGGCTCGAGGCGAAGATGACGTCGATGTCGTGTTCGTCGATATCGACGACGTCCCCGCCCAGCGCGGAAACCGCGTCGACGACGAAGTACGTATCAGGGTACTCCGCGACGACGTCGCCGATCTCCTCAATGGGGTTGCGGACGCCCGTCGAGGACTCGTTCATTACGGTGGCGACGACGTCGTAGTGCTTGTCGCTCGATTCGAGGGTCTCGCGAATGTCTTCGGGCTTGATCGCCTGTCCCCACTCGTACTCGAGCCTGTCGACGTCCTTGCCCAATCGCTCGGCCACGTTGGCGTGGCGCTCGCTGAAACTGCCACAGGTCGGGACGAGGATGTTCTCGTCGACGAGGTTGAGCGTCGAGGCCTCCCAGAATTCCGTTCCCGACCCTGTCAAGATGACCACCTCGTTGTCGGTGCCGAGGAATTCCTTCGTGTCCTCGACGATAGTCGTGTACAGGTCCGTCATCCGGTCCATACGGTGGCCGAACATCGGCTCGCACATCGCCTCGATGACGTCGTCGCGCACTTCCGTCGGACCCGGGATATACAGCGTCTTGTCGGGATAGTCGTCTTTGTATTCGCGTTTCTTGGTCACGGAAACCACTCGAGTACGGGTCACTGGGACGCGTGACGGTATGGTACTTTTGATACCACACCGGGAGTGGCGGGGAGAGTGACGCAGCGGTCGCTGCAATGAGAGCGGTAACCGCGGTGAGAAAACGGCCTGCGCCTCTCCGGCCCGACAGCCGTGCGATCGGATGCGAGCCGCGAGAGAGTCCTCAACGGCAGTCGCTGTCGGAAACGGCGGTGAGAGTCGTTACTCGACCGTGATGTCGCCGACCATCTGCGAGGAGTGGGGCTGGCAGACGTACTGGGCCATCTCGCTGCTGGCCGTAAAGGTCAGCGTCTGGTCCGAAGGCTCCTCGGAAGACACCTGCTCGGTCGAGAGGTCGTTGACGACGCTACCGTCGCTGTTGCGGATCTCGATGTTGTGTGGCTGGCCGTTGCCCTCGTTCCAGCCGATCGTGTACTCCTCACCCTCCGAGAGGATGATCGTTGGGTTCTCCGACCCTTCGATCGCCGACGGGCTGACGCCTTCCCAGTGGGAGGTCTGGCCGCTGAACATGATCTCGTCGCCAGCGCTGGCTTCGTACTCGCTTGCGCCGCCACCGTTGCCGTTACCGTTTCCGTTGCCGTTACCGTTACCGCCGCCGTTACCGCCACTGCAGCCGGCGACGAGCGCCGTCGATGCGGCCGCGCCCGTAAGCTTCAGTGCTGTCCGCCGTGAAACTGCCTTGTCTCGTGCCATCATCGGGATTTGGGGTCGGTAACATAAAAATTGATACCTTCTATCACTCCGATGTTATGACAATGCATACCATAATATATGTATTGTCGACCAGGGAGACACTGCACGTCCTTACCGGAGCTCAGGCGTCACCTCGATCCCCCGATCGGAACCGATCAGTCGACTCGAGCGAGAGCCGCAGGAACGCTGGCACGGTGACGACGGCGATCGCGATCTCGAGGCCGCCGACGACGACGAACGCGAGTTCGTAGCCGTAGGTGCCGGCGACGGTGCCGCCGACGAGGAAGCCGCCGAGAAAGCCGAGGCTTCCGGCGAGGTTGAACCCCGCCATGGCGACGCCGCGCTCGTTCTCGTCCGCGAGGTCAGTGACCAGCGCCATCGTCGCAGGGGCGACGAGCGCGCCGAGGACGCCGACGCCCGCCATCGCGATCGCGGCGGTCGCCACCGAGGGGGAGGCACCGACGAGGAGGATCCCGCCGCCGTAACAGACGGATCCGACGACGATCGGGATCGTTCGGCCGATCCGGTCCGAGAGGGCACCCATCGGATACTGCAAGAGCGCGAAGGGTGCGAAGAAACACGCCAACAGGAGCCCGGTCGTTCGGGCGTCGAGGCCGAACGCCTCCTGGAAGTAGAGCGTTCCGACGAGCGCGAAGAAGCCCGCCGTGAGCCGGTCGACGAAGCCGAACGCGTACGGGATGGATAACGTCGGCCGCCGGCGGATTCCGTCCACGAGCGCACTGATACTCCGGCGCTCGTCGGGAATCCGATCCTCGACGAGCGTAACGAGGGCGCCCACGCAGACGAGCAAGCCGGCGGCGACGAGCAACGGCGCGATCGGATCGACCGCCGTCAGCTGCCCGCCGATCGGTGCGCCGAGCGCGGCACCGAGCCCGATCGCGATCCCGGCCGCGCCCATGTTCCGGCCGTGGCCGCCCTCGAGGTCCATTAGCATGGTCATCGTCAGGGAGAACGCGCCGATGGTCATCGCGCCCTGAACGACGCGCAGGAGAAGCACACCCTCGAAGGGGACCGAGCCGACGGCGGGGACGGCGGCGAGGGAGGCGTAGCTGAGCGCGCCGCCGAGCGCGCCGACGACGATGAACGGGGTGCGGCGTCCGGTCACGTCGCTCGCGAGTCCCCAGACCCCGACGAACCCGACGTAGGCGGCGAACTCCGCGACCAGGAACCACATGCTCGCGTCGAGGGGCGTCGCCGCGAACGCCGAGGTCGCCGCGTCGGCGCCCAGCGTCTCGACGAGCGTCGCGACGCCCGGGTAGAGCAGGAGCTGCGAGAACAACACCGCGAAGACGAGCGCGGCGAGCACCACCCGATCGCGGTCGCTCGAGTGCACGGACGTCCCTTGGTTCTCCGGGAGTATGAACTCGTTCGTTTCGACGCGGACGAACGTGATTTCCCCGGATCGGTAGCGGTACCCTATTCTGGCGGTCGGAATCGACGCGTTTTCGTTCACCGAGAACTCGGAGCTATCGATGACAGTCACTCGCCGACAGCTCCTCGCCGCGGGAGCGACCGCCGGAACGGGAGTCGTCGCCGGCTGTACGGATATCGTCCGGGATTCGCTCTCGTCGACGCCGGGGACCGTGTCCGAGGAGGCGCTCGAGGAGACCGGGTACAACGAACACGCCGTCGAGGAGGTCATTGTGGAACGGACCGTCGGCCGGTTCGGAATCGAACGGACGATCGAGGCACGGAACTGGTACGCCGAGTACGATCGGTCGATCGCGCTCGATTCGGTCGGTCTGACGCGCGCACAAGCGGCGATCGTCTCCGTCCTCACGACGCCGCAGGTATCCATCCTCGGGAAGACGTTCAATCCCGTCGGCGAGTACTCGACCGACGAGCTCGTCGAACTGATCCAGAGCCGATACGACCGGCTCGATGACGTCCAGTCCGCCGGCGAGGAGTCGGTATCGATTCTCGGCACCGAAACGACGCTCGCCCGGTACGAGGGGCGCGCTCGACTGCTCGATCCCGGCGTGACGCTCGACGTCTACCTGCAGATCAGCGAACCCGTCGCCCACGGGGACGACTTCGTGATCGGCATCGCGGTCTACCCGCAGTTTCAGGGCCTCGAGACCGAGTCGGGGGCCGTGCGGACGATGCTCGAGTCCCTCGAGCACGAGTAAGGCCCTCGAAACGCGGCGGGATCTACGGACGAATGTGGTCTCGAAACACACCAGGACTACGGGCGAATGTAGGCGTATCCCTCGCTCTGCAGGCGGGTGAGTTCGCCGCCACCGGAGGGCACTGTTTCGACGCCCTCGACGAGGTCCGATTCGGCGAGGTCTTTCAAGTCGAGCGTGTTGCTACAGGCTTTGACTTCGATACCGGTCTCGAGCAGCGACTCGACCATCTCGCTGCCGTCTCCGCCGATCGTCAGGGGCTCGATCCCGTCAGCTTGCGCGACGACGGCGACGTCCTCGATTTCCACGGAGTCGTCCTTCGTGAGGTTCTCCGCGATGGTGAGTGCGGTCTGTTGCTGCGCCGGCTCGTCTGCGATGAGGTGGAAAACGGTCTGCACGTATTGACAACACAGGCGTCTCCCAATAGTGGTTGAGCCTGCGAGCGAACGCATTCGACGCAACCGACGGCTCGAGCGTCCGAGAGTCGTGCGTGACATTCTCTAGTCTTCGTTTTTTGCCGTTACTGCGACGCATATGAATGTGGGGGAGTATGCATACTAAACATGAGCGACGACGCGAGCGACGGGCACGACGCCGATGGCGAGACGCCTCCGGCGTCTCGAAAAGGAGGCGGTGAAACCGCCGACTCCGATCGCGAGACGTCTCCGAGGTCCCGAGACGGCGAGCGCGGTCTCGGCACGCGCAGCGTCCACGCCGGACAGTCCCCCGATCCGGAGACCGGCGCGATGGCACCGCCGATCTACCAGACGACCTCCTACGTCTTCGAGGACGCCGACACGGCCGCCGACCGGTACGCCCTCGAGGACGACGGCTACATCTACTCTCGCATCGCGAACCCGACCGTCAGCACGCTCGAGGATCGCCTCGCGGACCTCGAGGGCGGCGCGGGCGCGGTCGCGACGGGCAGCGGCATGGCCGCGCTGGATTCTGCAGTACTGATCCTCGCCGAGGCGGGCGACAACGTGGTCTGTTCGACCGACACCTACGGCGGGACGACCGCCTACTTCTCGAAGACGGCGACCCGACGGGACATCGAGCCGAAATTCGTCCCCACCCTCGAGTACGACGCCTACGAGGACGCCATCGACGAGGACACCGCCTTCGTCCACGTCGAGACGATCGGGAACCCCTCGCTGGTGACGCCCGACTTCGAGCGCGTCGCCGAGATCGCCCACGAGAACGGCGTGCCGCTAGTCGTGGACAACACCTTCGCGACGCCGGCGCTCTGTCGCCCCCTCGAGCACGGGGCTGACGTCGTCTGGGAGTCGACCACCAAGTGGCTCCACGGCTCGGGCACGACGGTCGGCGGGGTCCTCGTCGACGGCGGCTCGTTCCCCTGGGGCGAGCACGGCTACGAGGAGATCGCGGGGCTGAACCACGCCTACCACGACGTCGACTTCTCGCGGGACTTCCCCGAGGCACCCTTCGCGGCGACGGCCAGGTTCCGGTCGCTGCGCAGTCTGGGCAACCAGCAGTCACCGTTCGACGCCTGGCAAACGCTGCAGGGGCTCGAGACGATGCCCTTGCGCGTCGAGAAGCACTGCGAGAACGCCTCGATCGTGGCGGACTACCTCGACGACCACGAGGACGTCGCCTGGGTCACCCATCCGGGGCTCGTGGACCATCCCACCCACGACAATGCCAGACGATACCTCGAGGACTACGGCGGGATGGTCGCGTTCGGACTCGAAGAGGGATTCGAGGCGGGGAAGGCCTTCTGCGAGAACGTGGAGGTCGCCCAGTTCCTCGCGAACATCGGCGACGCGAAGACGCTCGTGATCCACCCGGCGAGTACGACTCACGGGCAGCTCTCGCCCGAAGAGCGGGCAGAGGCGGGCGTTACGGACGACCTGATCCGGATGTCGGTCGGGATCGAGGATCCCGCGGACATTCTCGCCGACCTCGAGCAAGCGATCGCGGCGGCGACGCGAGCCTGTCGCGAGGAGGGTGAGACATCGTGACGACGAAGAACACGGTCAGTCTCGGGCAGTTCCAGTTCGAGAGCGGGGAGTCGATCCCGAACCTCGAGGTCGCCTACGAGACGTACGGCGAGTTCACCGGTGACAACGCGGTGCTGGCCTGTCACGCGCTGACCGGCAGCGCCCACGTCGCCCGCCGGCCGGACGCGGGCGGAGAGACGGCAGGGCAGGCTCGCGCCTGGTGGGGCGACGTCGTCGGGCCCGGGAAGGCGATCGACACGAGCGAGTACTACGTCATCTGTGCGAACGCGCCCGGGTCGTGTTACGGAACGACGGGACCCGCGAGCGAGAATCCCGAGACGGGCGAGCCCTACGGGACCGACTTCCCGCCGGTCACGGTCGGCGACTGGACCCGGGCCCAGCGGCAGCTACTCGACGAGCTCGGCGTCGGACGACTCCACGCCGTCGTCGGCGGCAGCGTCGGCGGGATGAACGTCCTCGACTGGCTGCGCCGGTATCCCGACGACGTCGAGCGGGCCGGCGCGGTCGCCACCGCCGCTCGGCTCGACGCCCAGTGTCTCGCGCTCGATACCGTCGCTCGACGGGCGATCACGGGCGATCCCAACTGGAACGGCGGCCACTACTACGGCGGTCCGGAACCCGAGGAAGGGCTGGCTCGAGCGCGCCAGATCGGCCACATCATGTACCTCTCGAAGGCCTCGATGGGGCGCAAGTTCGGCCGCCGGTCGGCGGGACGGGCGGCGGTTCGCGAGGAGCCGCTGGATCCCGCCGCCGCGTTCTTCCCGTATCGGGAAGTCGAGTCCTATCTGGACTATCAGGCCGACAAGTTCACCGACCGGTTCGACGCCAACAGCTACCTCTACATGACGCGCGCGATGGACGACTTCGACCTGTCGGCGGGCTACGAGTCCGACGCCGACGCGCTCGCGGCCTTCGAGGGCGAACTCCTGCTCCTCTCGTTTACCGGCGACTGGCACTTCACCGTCGAGCAGGCCGAAGCGCTGGCCGAGGCCTGCCGCGAGGCGACCGTCGACGTCGCCCACCACGTCGTCGAATCCGACCACGGTCACGACGCCTTCCTCGTCGAACCGGAAAAAGTCGGGCCGCCGCTGGCCGACCTGCTCGAGGACGGACTCGCCGGCCGCGCGATCACCGACACGGCACCGGAGGCCGACGATTCCGGCGAGTTCGCTCCGGTCCACACGAGCCTGTTTTCGGAGTAAAGAGACGGCGGTTCGACCGTTCGAACGGTGACGGGTTCCGAACCCGTTTTACAGTCGATCGATATCCGCGGACTCGAACGAGACGTACTGGTCGGCGACCGACCGGTCCGAGCGACGGCGGGCGAGCCAGTGTTGGACGTCGGAGACGAACAGCGCGAGGTTTTCGCGGCCGAGCAGCGCGATCGAGATCCCCTGCGGCGAGCGGAACAGAGCGATCAGCGACCACATCGTGCCGGCCGCGACCGCGCCGGCGGCGGAGAAGGTCATTCCCAGCGTGAAGAAGGTCAGTCCGTACACGAACCCGATCCCCATCGACGGGAGGCTCGTGCCGAGCGGAACCCGCGCGCTCGAGTCGCGCAGCGTCGGCGCGAGGAAAACGATCGAAAGGCTGCTCCCCAGCATGAATACGAGATCTTGCCACATCATCAAAACTACTTACTCGCCCACGAGTTAATAACTTCGTTGGTGCCGAAATCGGTCGTTAGACCTGAATGTCGCCGAAATCAGTCGTTCGAACGAATCGGTGAATCAAAACCGAAGTCGGGTATCGGGGCCGCGCTGGAGGAGTGCAAGCCGTGATTACGACGGCGAGGATCGCTTCGGCCGCGTCCCGATCAGTCCCCGGCGAGGACGCCGTCGTCGACGAGCGTCTCGCGAGCCTCGGCCATCGACGTGACGACGACGTCGCAGTGCGGTTCGACCGCCGGTTTCGGGTCGAAGCCGATCGCCAGCCCCGCGACCTCGAGCATCGGCAGGTCGTTGGCCCCGTCGCCGACCGCGACGGTGTCCGCGAGGTCGACGCCGACGTCGGCGGCGAGGTCCTCGAGCGCGTCGTCCTTGGTCCCCTCGATCAGCGGCCCGTCGACCGCGCCGGTGAGCTCGCCCGCTTTCATCGGGAGCCGGTTCGAGACGATGTGATCCACGGAGACGCCTTCGCGCTCGAGCGCCGCTGCGACGCCGCGTTCGAACCCGCCGGTGAGGATAGCGGTCGTGACGCCGGCCTCGTTCAGTTCCGCGATGAGGTCGGCGGCTCCCTCGCGGAGGACGACCTCGTCGAAGGCGGCCTCGGCTTCGGCTTCGGGCAGTCCCTCGAGCAGCGCCGCGCGCCGGCGCAGACTCTCGGCGTAACCGATCTCGTCGTTCATCGCCCGTTCCGTGATATCGGCCATGCTGTCAGCCACGCTACGGCGGTCGCCGAGCAGCACGGTCATTTCCGAGTCGGAAAGCGTCCCGTCGAAGTCGAACGCAACGACTGTCATTGCCCCCGATTGTCGGGCCCCGGATAAACCAGTTCAGGTTTCCCGTCGCACCGGAGGGAAGCCGTTCCTCGCTTCGGTCGACCAAAACGTATTATCCGGCCGCCTCCGTTGCCGAGCACATGTCGTCAGATCGACGGTTCGAGTACGAGAAGGGACCCGACCTCGAGGACGAGGAGCCGATCACCGAGCGCGACGACGACGGCGACGAGGACGAGCCGGCGGGAGACGCTCCGCGACGCGGGCGAACGCGGTTCGCCGTTCCCCCCTGGAAGGCCGGTGCGATCTCCGGCGCGAGCGCCTTCGCAGTCGTCCTCGCGGCGACGTACCAGCTCGTCGGGGCGATGTTCGCAGGCGGAATGTTCAGCGGAGTCGAAGAGCAACCGAGTCGATTGGTCGTGACGGGACTGGTGACGCTCGGGAGCCACGGTGCGACGCTCGAACAGGACGAAGAAGTGATCCGCGGTGCGTTCGGATTCATTCGGGGCTTGACCAGCCACGTCTCGGCACTCGTCCCGATCGTCGTACTCGTCGTCGCCGGCTACCTCCTCGTGCGCTACGTTCGCCTCGAGACGCGGCAGGAGGCCGGCCTCGCGCTCGGGTCGCTAGTCCTGTGTTACGTCCTCCCGACGGCGGCCCTGGCGGCGATCGCTCGCTGGACGCCCGAGGACACCGGCGGTGCGCAGGAGGCGGAAACGATCGCCGTCGCGACCGACCTCTCCCTCGTCGCGACGATCGGCGGGACCGCGCTCACGTTCGTCGTCATCGGTGCCGGTATCGCCGCCGTTCCGCGACTGCTGGCCGCGACCGAATGATCCGTCGACGGGCGACGAACGGTGAACGGCGATCGGCGGACGCCAAACGGCGAATTCCGCTCGGTCGAATCCGTTCGATCGAACCGCTCGAGGAACCCGGACTGATCACTCGCTGTCCTCGACGGGCGTCTTGACGATCGTCACCGGCCGCGAGGCGAGTCGTGCGACGCGGTCGGTGACGCTACCGAGCAACTGTCGGTACTCGCCGGGTCGTTCCTTCGACCCCATGACGATCAGATCGGCGTCCACCTCGTCGGCGTAGTCGATGATCTGCTCGTGTGGCGACCCGTGCCTGACGACCGTCGTCGGTTCGAGCCCCGCCGCCCGGGCCGCCTCGGCGGCCGATCCGAGCGCGTCCTCGCCGATCTGTTCGAGGGCGGCCTCGAGTCCCTCGAACTCGTGGACGTATTCGTCGCCGCTGTAGGTGCTGTAGACGTCGCTGTCGACGACGTACAGCAGGTCCAGCGCCGCGTCGGTGTGTTCCGCGAGGGCGATCGCGTGTTCGATCGCCAGTTCCGTCCCCTCCTCCGCGTCGGTCGGCAGTAGGATCCGATCGTACATACGAAAAAGTATGTTTCGGAGACATATAACGGCGACCGGTGGTTCCCGACCGGTGGGAGTGAGACGGCAACCCCACTGCTACCGATGACGGGAGGTCCCGGTGCCGATCGGCTACCGTTCATGGTCGAGTACGGAACGCCCTGTGGTGGCGTCGGCAGCGGAGGGGCTCACGTCTGCGTCGTTCGTACCGAGCGCTCTCCCGATCGCGACAGACAGCGGTATTTTTTGCCGCGCACGACCACAACGGAAGGGTTTACGTGCTTCGCACGGTTGTCTCGCGCATGAAGGTTCTCGTCACGGATCCCATCGCGGATGCGGGTCTGGACGTACTCAGAGACGCCGGGCACGAAGTCGAGACGGGCTACGAACTCGAGGGCGACGCCCTCCTCGAGGCGGTTTCCGACGCGAACGGATTGATCGTCCGCTCGGGAACGGAGGTCACCGAGGACGTCCTCGATGCTGCGGAGGATCTGGTTATCGTCGGTCGAGCGGGGATCGGCGTCGACAACATCGACATCGACGCCGCGAAAGATCACGGCGTCATCGTCGCCAACGCTCCCGAAGGGAACGTTCGTGCGGCCGCCGAACACACCGTCGCGATGACGTTCGCGACCGCTCGATCCATCCCGCAGGCCCACATCCGCCTGAAAAACGGCGAGTGGGCGAAGAGCGACTACCTCGGGACGGAACTCGACGGCAAGACCCTGGGCGTCGTCGGCCTCGGCCGTGTCGGTCAGGAGGTCGCAAAGAAGCTCGACTCGCTGGGCATGGACATCGTCGCCTACGACCCCTACATCAGCGAGGAGCGCGCCGACCGCATCGGTGCCGAACTCGTCGAGTTCGAGCCGTGTCTCGAGGCCGCGGACTTCCTGACCGTTCACACGCCGCTGACCCCCGAAACGGAGGGGCTGATCGGCGAGGACGAACTATCGCTGCTGGGCGACGGCTATCTGGTCAACTGCGCCCGCGGGGGCGTCGTCGACGAGGACGCGCTGGCCGCCAAGGTCGAGGACGGTACCCTGGCCGGCGCGGCGATCGACGTCTTCGCCGAGGAGCCGCTCCCGGCCGACTCGCCGCTGCTCGAGCACGACGACATCATCGTCACGCCCCACCTCGGTGCCTCGACGGAGGCCGCACAGGAGAACGTCGCCACCTCGACGGCCTCGCAGGTCAACGCCGCCCTGATCGGCGAGCCCGTCGCGAACGCCCTGAACGCGCCGTCGATCGACGAGAGCGCGTTCCCCCGCGTCGAGCCCTACATCGACCTCGCGGAGACCGCCGGCAAGGTCGCCGCACAGCTCCTCGAGGGTCGCATCGAGAACATCGAAGTCACCTACGAGGGCGAGATAGCCGACGAGGACGTCGAGTTCGTCACCGCGAGCGCGCTCAAGGGCGTCTTCGAACCCCTCGAGTGGCAGGTCAACGCGGTCAACGCGCCCCAGATCGCCGAGGACCGCGGCGTCGACGTCACCGAGTCCAAGACCCGACAGGCCGAGGACTTTCAGAGCCTGATCTCCGTGACCGTCAGCAACGACGACGACAAGGTGTCCGTCGACGGCACCCTCTTCGCCGGCGACGACCCGCGCATCGTCCGCATCGACGGCTACCGCGTCGACGCCATCCCCCACGGGCGGATGGTCATCGCGCGCAACACGGACGAGCCCGGCGTCATCGGCCTGATCGGCTCCGTGATGGGCGACCACGACGTCAACATCGCCGGCATGTTCAACGCCCGCGAAACCATCGGCGGCGAGGCCCTGACCGTCTACAACGTCGACAGCGAGGTCCCCGACGCGGCCAAGGAGGAACTCGAGGCCGACGAGCGAATCATCGGCATCAGCGACATCACGCTGAACGGGCAGGCTTAAGCGGTCGAACGCGTCGGCAGTACGCCGTCTTTTATTCGTTTCGTGCAGTTTCGTATCCGCGGCCTCAACAGCGGGGCCAAACGCCCGATCCAGAATCCCAGGTGATACTGTCAGCCCGCGTCCGAGCTACCTTCCGGACCGGATCGTGCTGACCGACGGGCGGTACGCCTGCGTGCGGACCGACGCGAAACCGCAGTGGCGGGAAGAGTCGTCGACCGCGACGACCGCGCTCAAGGCGGGGCGTGTGGAGTCGTCGATCGAGGACGGCCGCGATCGGACGGCAACCGACGAGCCACGACTCTTACTCGGGGCCAACGGCACGGTTCAGGCCACCCTCACAGCCGACGAGCTGACCTGTCCCGGTCCCGAACCAGACACGTTCCCCTACCGGTACGGTCGCGGCGCGGACAAGCGCATCCACGTCTTCGATTGGGACCGCGAAGTCGGCCGCTACGCCGCCATTGCCGCCATGAAGGCCAACCCCTACCGGCCAGTGTCGCTGCCCTTGTTGCCCGAAGACCACGTCAGAACGGGCGGCAATCTGGCCCGCAGTGTGACGGTCACCGTCGTGACGGCCGACTGTGTCGAGTACGAACAGCCCTGATGAGACAGTCGCTCGCGACAGTCGACGCTGGCGATCGGTGGACCGCCGATCGGTTCCGAGGGTGAGGACGACGATTTCCTCGACTCGATCGGAACGCGTCCGGCATGGGGCCGGGGTCGATCACGGTGCACCCATCAAGACGAACCGACTCTCGGTGTCCCCGTTATGATCTAGTGGGTCGCGTCCAGGGGGATCCGGATCGCGTCGCCCGGGTTCATTTCGACCGACTCGTCTTCAACGGTGACTGTCGCTTCGCTCTCGATCAGCAGGTAGACCTCTTCGTAGGCGTTTTCCTTGCCTTCCCAGCCAGGTTTACACTCGACGACGGTCACATCCTGTTCTCGCAGTTCAGTTCGTCACGGAGAAAGTGCATCCCGTTCCGATTATCGACATCATCGTAGTTCGCTGTGATGTATACAGATATCACCAATAGATATATAAAGATAGTGATTATATATTTGAACGCGATGAGATCTAGAAGAAAATTACTAGTAACATCGGCCGCAGCGTTAAGTGTAAGTGCTACTCATAGTGTTGCTGGATTCAAGTCCCAGGAGCCTACCATCAAAGAGGTGCAGAAAGCAGTAGCAAGAGGTATAGACGATTCTGGCCCCAAAGGTGGTAAAGAAGCGATGCAGGATCTAGGTATCGATGCACGTGTTCAGACTACTCAGGACTTCCAAGTGAACGAGCACGCGTTGGAAACTGTAGAAAAGGGAGCTAAAGATGGCGAATTCCACGCTGAGTACGCATTTGAAGATCCAAGAGATAGTGACTCCGAATTTTCGCTCATTACTGGTGACGCGGCATCGGAGGAGGAAGTCTATATCACCCCGCATATGCACCTAGATGGGTGTAGTACTACCACCAGAAATTCTTGGTGGGTTGATGATGCGATTGGTGTTGGCTTCACCGGTGAAGATTGGGCAGAAGTTGGCGAACCCTCCGTGACAATTGATGATCCCCACGAGGCTCGCTTCACGAGTGAAAACGTAGAAGATGATGCAACTGCTGGAACTATTTCAATAGAAGCCGACGAAGCGGTATGTGCTTCCTTGGAGTCTGGTGATGCTTTTCTAACTGCTAAATATCGTTTGCGAGAGGATAAAGTGCCATCAACTCTATGGGGATCTTACTCACACACGATTGGTGGCTCACCGTACTCGTCAATAGAATCTATTTCCGGTGGAAAAGGAGGATTAGGTCTTAGCCTAAGTTTCTCTGGAAACACCTATTGGAGTATTGCTAAGCCGTTTGATCCAGAAGAGTACCTCTGACTTCGGATTAAAACGAATAGAGTTATAGATCAGAACGGGATTTTTTGTTTTATGACTTCTAAGTCTCGAAACGCGCATTTACGAGCGATTCGAACGGCAATTGCAAGCCTAGCACTAGCCATTATTACTGCAGGGCTCGTGATCAATAACGATCCAGAGGCGTTCAGTCTATTTTTAATTACGATACTCGTCCTTGTATATTCCTTCGTGCCGACAATTCGTGACGCGATTCGAAGTGGAGGATAGAGAACTAAGCGCATACCTTGCCCACCGGTGAAGGGCGAGTGTTCCGACACCAGTCGGAATGGAGGAGTAAACAAGCAGAGTATTCGTTTAATATTTTAGGTTCGGCCGATTCCTATCTAAAAAAGTATTAATATTCAGTTTTGATGCCATTTGATTTGTTCATACGTAGTAAATATGATTCCAATGTTAACCCAGAAAATCATTATCACCTATCTATACGGCACACGATAAACGTTGACGGTACCCACATCCGGACCGGATGGCGAGCGTTCACCGTCGGTGTAGCGATCAGCAAAAGACCTATCGCTCGGACGACCGATATCGCGAGTATGGACGACGACGTTTCGGTCGACTTCGGTGAGGACGGGCTCGTCCCCGCCGTGGCACAGGACGCCGACACCGGCGAGGTCCTCATGCTCGCATACGTCTCGCCGGAGGCCCTCGAGCGGACCCGCGAGACCGGCCGAGCGCACTACTACTCCCGGAGCCGCGATGAACTCTGGGAGAAGGGCGCGACGAGCGGCCACGTGCAGGCAGTCCGGGAGGTCCGAGTGGACTGCGACGCCGATACGCTCCTCTACCTGGTCGACCAGGAGGGCGGCGCGTGTCACACCGGCCACCGGTCGTGTTTCCACCGGACGATCGAGGGCGAGACCGTCGGCGAACAGGTGTTCGACCCCGAGGCAGTCTACGAGTAAGATGAGCGAGCGCGTCCCTCCAGCCGACGCCCGCTCGAACACCGGTACCGGGACCGACGACGGCGAACCGACGCCACTCGAGTCGCTCGAGGCCGCCCGACGGCGACTCGAGACGGTCGACACCCGCATCGCGGACCACGGCGAGGAGACCGTCGAGGAGGTCGCGACGGCCTACCGGAACGCGACGACACTGCTGGACGATTACGTCGACCGCGCGACGGGCACGGGCAAGGAAAACTTCCAGGCGTACATCGAACTCGAGGGGAAATTCGACGGACTGGTGTCGGGGCTGTCGGACGACATCCCCGAATACGAGGCCTTCGAGGAGGCGCTCGAGCGGATCGACAAGCGCCGACTCAGCGAGTCGGATTTCGAGCGGGCCACGGCGGCGCTCGAGCCGGCCGCCGAGTACGCCGAGCTGCTCGAGGAGCGCGAGGCCGCCCGCGACGAACTGGCGGAGGCTCGCAAAGAAGCGAACAAACGCCTGCGAACTATCGACGACGAGATCGACGAGCGTGAACGGCTCCTCGAACTGGCGAACGCGGATCTGGACGCGCCCGTCGACCGCCTCCGGGAGCCGATCGAGACGTACAACGAAGTGATCCGCGAGGCGTTTCGAGACTATCGGCTCGAGGCCAGCGCCCGCGAGGTGTTCGCCCTGCTCGAGCGGAGCCGGTGGTACCCGTTCGTGAGCTACGAACGGCCGCCCGACGAACTGCTGGCGTACGTCCGCGATAACGAGGCCGGCGAGTACACGATCCCCGAATTGCTCGAGTATGCGGACTACTCCCGATCGAAGCTCTCCCACTACGTCGAGAGCGCGGACGAACTCAAGCGATCGGTGGCGACCCAGCAGACGTATCTCGACGGGATCGACCCCGAGCCGCTGACGATCGACTGGCCGCCGGAACCCGCCGGCGCGCTCCGCACCCGGGCACGCGAGTACCGCCCCTTCGTCGCTCGGATCGCCGACGAAGACGCGGTCGCGACCCTGCGCGAAGTCCGCCTGCTCGCGACGGAGTCCGACTACGACCGTCTGCAGACCGCCGCCCAGGCCGTCGCACAGCTCACCCCCGCCGAACGCGAACGGCTGACCGACGGCCGCGTCGCGGACGAACTCGAGGCCCTGCGGACCGAACGGGAGCAACTCGAGGAGGCGCTCGAGGTCGACGACCCGGTCTGACGGTCGCCCTGCCCGCCGACTTCGGCGTCGGCTGGCGACCCCGGATTTTAGCCGTCGCCGCCCGAAGGAGACGTATGTCCAGACGCGTTCTCGTCCCGATGGACGACTCCGAACCGGCGCGAGCAGCGCTCGAGCACGCCCTCGAGTGGGTTCCCGCCGATCAGGTGTCGGTCGTCCACGCGGTCGGCGACCTCGAGGCGGACTACGGCAGCATCGTCTCGGAGGACGACGAACCCGCGTTCTTCGCTGACGTGAGGGCGATCGCCAACGAATACGACCGCTCGATCGAAACGGCCGTCGTCGACGGCGACGGCGTGGCGGACGCGATCCTCGAGTACGCCGACGAGGTGGGGGTCGACGCGATCGTCATGGGGAGCGAGGGAAAAGCCGGCGTCTCGCGGATGTTGCTCGGGAGCGTCGCGGAAGCGGTCACGCGCCGCGCGGGGATTCCGGTGACAATCGTGCCGTGAGAGCGGTCCCGGTTGCGGGCCGACCACCCGACGGCGTCGTCGATTGTGGTGGTCGAGCAGCGGTGTGTCTCGAATGGTGGGTTCGACCGAGCGCGATCGAGTGGTCGGCTCTCCGCCGGGGTTCGAGGGTCCCGTGCACAACCGAACATCCGCAGGGGGAGGCAGTCGCCTCGAGCGGACCGGGAACCGAGACGGTGCGCCCGCAGTGCAGGCGAGGCAGTCGAGGAACGAGGCCTCGAGGCGATCGAACGCCGTTTCGATCGAGGAGGCCGTCTCTTGGTGCCATCGCCGGATCGCACCAGTCCGTTCAGTAGTTGCTGCTGGGGTCTGACCCCTTCCTCGTCGGTCATCGCGGCCTCCGGGAACGGCACGAGCGGTCCGTGCGCTCGAGTGCTGTCGGTCCTCGACGAGGTTAATTTCACTCATTTTCAGGACGTTTATATCTCGGCGGGATGTACGTGTGCATGCTTCCGAAACCCTCGGTAGGGGTTTGGAAGCAAGTCTCGGGTGTCCTGACCACCCGGGGCATTTAGGTGCGCTGCCCCCTGCGCTCGTGCCTTTGGAGACTTGCTCCAGTTGAACGTTATCACAACCTTACTTATAACTAATGAAAACGTGACAGATAATTATCTGGTGCCAGTTCGAGTACCGATGGGATCTCTCGAGTGCGGAGTGAAAGCGGAAGATCGTTGGCATCGCGAGGCGGCGGTGCCGTCTCGAACGACTTCGTTCACTGCGTTGTCGCGCGGCGTTGCCGCGCGAACGGTCCGAGGGACCGCTGGTCCCTCGCTATTCACGAAGACCACGGGCACATTCGTTCCGCGGTTCGCCCATCGGCGAACCGAGCACAGCGCGCGTCACCGCACCTCGGCACCGCTACTCGATACGAGCGATCGCCGAATTATCGAGCCGATACGATCTCAGGCGTCGGCCTTCGCCTCGGCCAGCGCCTCGTACATGTCCTCGGCGAGCGTCTCGGCGCGGTCGGCGTCGCGGGCCTCGGCGTAGATCCGGACGAGCGGTTCGGTCCCGGAGGGGCGGGCAAGCACCCACGCGTCGCCGTAGTCTAGCCGGTAGCCGTCTCGAGTGTTGAGTTCCGCGTCGGCGGCCTGTGCCTGGTTGGCCGCGGCGTCGAGCATCGCGTCGCGTTCGGCCGTCGACTCGTACTCGATGTTGCGTCGGACGTTGACGTAGCCGTCGTAGGGGGAGACGATCTCGCTGACGGGGCGTTCGGCCACTAGCTCGAGGAAGCGCGCGGCCGTGAAGGCCCCGTCTCGCGAGAGCCGATAGTCGGGGAAGAAGATCCCGCCGTTGCCCTCGCCCGCGACCGGCACCCGTTCGCCGTTGGCCTCGAGTTCCTCGATGCGGGTGATGATGTTCGTCGAGCCAATCGGGGTGAGCTCGAGTTCGGCCCCGACCTCGTTCACGACGTCGACGAGGCGCTGGGAGACGTTGACCGCGGAGACGGTGGTGTCGCCGGCCTCGAGTTCGGCGGCCGCGAGCGCGGCGAGGGTGGCGTCGCCCTCGACGTACTCGCCGTGCTCGTCGAAGAAGATGGCGCGATCGGCGTCGCCGTCGTGGGCGATGCCGACGTCGGCGTCAGTGGCCCGGACGAGCCGGCCGAGATCGGTGAGGTTGTCCGGGATCGGCTCGGGATCGCGGCCGGGGAAGTGGCCGTCCGGCTGGGCGTTGACCGTCACGACGCGACAGCCGAGTTCGCGGAAGAACTCGGGGCTGGTCAGCGATCCCGCGCCGTGGCCCGGATCGAGCGCGACGGTGAGATCGGCGTCGGCGATCGTCTCATGATCCGCAGCCGCGAGCAGGTCGTCGACGTACTCACGTCCCACGCCGTCGATCTCGTGGACGCGACCGGTCTCGTCCCAGGGAGCGACGGTGAACGACTCCGCGAGCAGGGTCTCCTCGATCGCCTCGAGGTCGGCGACCGCGAGCTCGACGCCGTCGCTCCCGACGAGTTTGACGCCGTTGTACGGCGGCGGGTTGTGCGACGCCGTGATCACCATCACGGGGACCCCTTCCCGTTCGGCGTAGGCCTGTGCTCCCGGCGTGGGGACGATCCCGAGGCGGTCGACGTCGGTTCCCGTACTCGCCAGCCCGCTGGCGGCCGCGTCGGCCAGCATGCGTCCCGTATGGCGCGTGTCGCGGGCGATGGCGACCCGATCCCCACCGTCGCCGTCCCCCCAGGTCGTCCCCGCCGCTTTCGCGACGCGCAGGACGAACGCGGGCGTCAACTCCTCGTTGGCGACGCCTCGGGTCCCACTCGATCCGAAGACTTGCATTACCGGCTAGTCTGACCGGCCTCCTCAAAGGGATTCCGCAAACCGATTCGACCACAGCCGCCGCGGACGGAACGTTTTCGGCCCGTCCCCGCGACGGTCCCGTATGGACTCGATCGAAGAGAAACGCGTCTACGGCGATCGCGGCGGGGCGATCACCGCCTACATCGCGAGCGGAATCGGCATCGTCCGCGTCCGCGTGGCCGGCGATTCCGTCGGCGAATTCGGCCTCTGCGAGCGGTGTGACGCGCGAGACATTGCGGCGACCCGCGACGGCGTCGCCGTCGCGACCGACGAGGACGTTCGGCTACTCGAACTCGAGGACGGAGCCGACGCCGACGAACGGACCGACGAGACGTTCGTCGAGACGGACTTCGGCCCGGCGGTCGCGGTCGGCTACGACGGCGGCGAGCTGATCGCGGCCGGCCCGGACGGCCGCGTGGCGTCTCGACCGGCCGGCGCCGACGAGTGGACGACGCTCGAGGACGAGGTCGGTGGACCGGTGCGAGCGATCGACGGCGATCTCGTCGGGACCGACAACGGCGTCTACCGCGTTCACGACGGCGGGCTCGACCACGCCGGGCTGACGGACGTCCGGGACGTCTCGGCCGCCGGCGTCCCGCTCGCCGCCACCGCCGACGGACTCTACAAGCTCGGCAACGGCTGGATGGAGATCCGCGAGGGGTCGTTCGACGTCGTCGCGGCGGATCCGCGTTCGGAACCCGGCCAGCTCGAGCGCGCACACGCGGTCGCGGACCGGGTCTTCTACGAGTACGCCGCGACTGACGACGAGTGGCACGAGAGCGGGCGCTCGAGCGACCGGATCGTCGGCTTCGGCTACGGCGAAACGGTGTACGCCATCACGGTCGGCGGCGTGTTCCGGACGGCGACGGACGGGACGTGGCGAAAACGAGCGCTCGGCGTCACCGACGTAACGGGCCTCGCCGTGCCGCTCTACGCGGCCGACCGCTGATGCTGCGTGCCCGGACCCGAGCACTCGTTTAAGTGCTTCTGGTCACAAGGTGAAGCTACGAAGGGCTTTTGCGGACGGTACTACCGGACGTGGAGCGGCCGGTTTCTCGGTTCGAGAACGAAAACTGGTTTACCCCCCGGGCTGTCCCACCGACTATGATCGTTAGCGGATCCACGTCGCAGACGCTCGCCGCAGCGCTCGCACGCGAACTCGCGGAACCGCTCGCTGCGGTCGAGTACGACCGATTCCCCGACGGCGAACTGCTGGCAGCCGTCCCCGGCGTGGCCGAGGCCGAGCCGGATCGAGCGGTGATCGTCGCGTCGACGCTCTCGAGCGACGCCCACCTCGAGGTACTCCAGTTACAGGACGCCGTCCGGGAGGCCGGCGTCGGGGAAGTCGTCACCGTCTTGCCCTACATGGGATACGGCCGACAGGACGCCGCGTTCGAACCGGGACATCCCGTTTCCGCGCGGGCGATCGCACGCGCGATTTCGACGGGCGCGGACCGCGTGGTGACGGTCAATCCCCACGAGCGTGCGGTCTGCGAGTTCTTCGAGCCGACCGCGACCGCGGTCGACGCCGCGGGTCGACTGGCCGAGCCGCTCCCCGACGACCTCGCGGATCCGGTCTTCCTCTCTCCCGACGCGGGTGCCGTCGAGCTCGCGGAAACGGTCCGGGACACCTACGGCGCGGGCGAGACCGACTACTTCGAAAAAACGCGCCACTCCGGTACTGAGGTAGAGATCTCGCCCAGCGACGTCGACGTCGCCGGCCGCGACGTGGTCGTCGTCGACGACATCATCGCGACGGGATCCACCATGAGCGAAGCGGTCGCCGTGTTGCAGGAGCGAGACGTCGGCCGCGTCTTCGTCACCTGCGTCCATCCGCTGCTCGCGCGCGACGCCGTCACGAAGCTCTCGCGGGCCGGCGTCGAGGCGATCTACGGCACCGACACCATCGAGCGCGGTGTCGAGACGATTTCAGTCGCCCCGACGCTCGCAACAAACCTGTAACTAAACGATTAAGTAGTGGCCAGACATCGTGTTTAGTTGGTAGCGCGTGGCACGAGACGGTCTCGGCCGCGACGAACGCGAATCGGAATCGGAGCGATTGCGGAAACGGACTAATCGACCAGATGCACGGAATCGTCCACAAGACCCTCAAGGAGTACGTCGTCGACCGAACCGACGACGGCACCTGGGATACGATCGTCGAGCGATCCGACCTCGAGCCGAAACTGTACCTCCCCGTCTCCCACTACGACGACGCGGAGATCGACGCGATCCTCGAGACGCTCTCGACGATGGCGACCCAAGACAGACGCGCGATCGAACGGGATTTCGGCAAGACGCTCGCTCCCGAACTACTCTCGACGTTCAGTGCCCACGTCCGCGGCGACTGGGACGTCGACGAGCTCCTCGGCGGACTCGAGGACGTTTACGACGACATCGATAGCGCGACCGAGGAGACGTCGCTTCCGGCGATATCCTGTACGCTGGAGTCCGATCACGCGGTCGTCACGTACGACACCCACCGCGACCAGCAGTATTGCGGGCTGGCCCACGGGGTCCTCGAAGGCGTGATCGCCGCGTTCGACGGCGACGCACCCGTCACGAAAACGGCCTGCGCCGACGACGGTGCCGAGCGCTGTGAGTTCCGCGTCGACCTCGAGTAAGCCGGCGAAACGACCGTCGCCGTCGATTTCTGTGTAATGCACCAGGTAGCCGACCGAAAGACGTGTCGGAGCCCGTGACCGTCAGCGGCGCCGAGCGAGCAGTGTGACTGCGAGCGCCGTCACGAAGGCGACGAGTGCAGCCGGAATACCGAATCCGGGTACTTCGTCGATCTCCGCGGCCGGGCCGCCGCCGACGCTGACGACCGCGGTCCGGTCGCCGACGGCCACCTCGTACCGGCCGTCCTCGTCGAACCGGAGTTCGGCATCGACCGTCGTCGTCTCGCCGGGCCGGAGCGCCACCGAACGGTTGGCGACGGTGCCGTCCACCGTCCGGAACTCGAGGACGGCCGCCGCCGGCCGATCATCGGCGGCTTCGACCGTCGCGGTCGCCGTTACCGGTTCGCCGGCTCCGATACTGTCGGGCGCGACCTGCAGGTCGGTGACGGTCACGCTCGCGGACGAACGGACGACCACCGTGAGCCGATCCGAGCCGACGCGAATATCGTACTCGCCGGGATCGGACGGCGTCCACGAGAGGGCGTGACTCGTCTCCTCGCCCGGTGGGAGGGTCCCCCGCCGGTGGTCGACCACCCGTCCGTCGACCTCCAGGGTCGCGTCGTAGGTTCCCTCGCGATCGCCGGCGTTCGTGACAGTGCTCGGAATCGTCACCGATTCGCCGGCCGGGACCGCGATGACGTCAGGATCTCCGTCGGTACCGCCGGTCTCCGCGGCCGTCCAGCGCGGCCACTCCTGTTTCCCGACCTCGATCGGATCGGACCCCAGTCCGTACTCGAAAGCGGCGACCTCCTGATCGAAGGCAGTCCGGTGTTGGCTCCGGCTCCACATCTCCGGCGTCGACTCCGTTTGCGTGTACTGTTCGGCCACGTGACGGACCTTCGCACCGCCGTTGTCCTCGATCGAACCCAGGAAGTCCGCCTCGGTCACCGTCCCGTCCTGGGCGTTCAGCGTCCGGAACACGTCCTCGAGCGTGCGATCGCCGCCCGTCGCGAGCCGGAGCTGGCGGTCGATCTCGCCGTAGGCGAGCGCCCCTTTCGTGTACGGGGTGTTCGAATCGTCCCACGTCGAAGGATCGGAGAGCACTGCGTCGGCGTAGGACGATCGCTCACCCCGCTCGAGGAGGCCGCTGAAGTCGTTGAAATCGGTACGGCCGCTCTCGAGGGCGAGCAGGCCCGCGTAGTAGTCGGCCTGTCCCTCGACGACCCACTTCGTCTCGGAGGCGGTGTTGTCGCTCCTGCCGGAAAACCGCTGCCGAACGTGGATGTACTCGTGGAGCCACACCGGGTTCGGCTCGTCGAGCGTGGCGTCGTCGACGACCCACGCGTCCGACGCTCCGTACTGGATGCCACGCTTCGACCCCCAGTCGATATCGCTCGGCACTGCGACCATGAAGACCTCGTCCCGCCGCGATCCCACGTCGAGTCGCTCGCGAGCGTCCGCGAGGGCATCGAGGATCGCCTCCGGCGATTCCTCGAGGTCCGCGGCCTCGGGAACGACCAGTCTGATCCGTCCGCCGTCGACGGCTCGTTCGTGTTCCGTCACCTCGCCGAAGAAGGCGATGTCGCCGCCGGTCGCCCCCGGTCCGTCGACGCGCGCCGACCGGTCGAGGCCGACCGACTCGGTTCCTCGCACCGAGATCCCCACGTCGGGGACCGGCACGATACCCCACTCGCCGGTATCGATGAACGTGTAGCCGTCGCTCGACGAATCCACCGCTCGCTGGGTGCCGCCACCCCGTCGATCGGCCGGCATCGTGTACCGAATCGTCGGCGCGTCGGTGTCCTCGGTCCATTCGAACGTCCGATCGCCGGTCCGCTCGAATCCGGTCATCGACTCGACGGTCGCATCCCGTTCGAGTTCGATCTCGAGTTCCGTCACCGAATCGGGCACGTGGACCGTCAGTTCCGCCTCGAACACGTCGGGGTCGTCCGGCCGATGTCGAAGGACCGTCTCCCGAAGAACGACGTCCTCGGAGCCGCTGGTCGCCGCCGATCCGGCACTCGTCCCGACCGACGCGAGCGACTCACTCGCCTCGGGAACGGCGCTCGAGTCGGCAGTGACTGGCGACGCAGTCGCCTGTGCCGGCTCGATCGCACCGACGCCAGCTGGCAGACTTCCGACGAGCAAGACGACGAACGCGAGGACGGCGACCCGAGAGTTCACTACTCATAGCTGGTAAGTCAGCGGCCAAGACGTTTGTGGCAGCGCTACTATCACGTCTCGCTGAAACAAGCGCGGACGGAGCGAAACGAATCGAAAAACGAACCGGAGTCGGCGCTAGTCCGACGCTTCCGCAGCCGCCAGCGGCTCGATCGCGATCTCTGCATCCACCTTTTTTCCGTTCGGGTCGCTCACGGTGTTCGCGACCCCTCACGCAAAAAATCTGGACCAAAAAACTCCGCCTCGCTCCGCTCGGCGGCGACTAATCCGACGCTTCCGCAGCTGCAAGCGGCTCGATCGCGATCTCCATCGTCACGCCGTCGACCTCCCACTCCTTGCGGTGGCCGTCCTCGACGGCACGGCGCTCGTCGGCGCGAACCTCCTCGCTGATCAGGTCCTCGTGATCCGCGACGAGGTCGGCGATCCGCTCGTCGTCGATCCCGAACTCGAGCGCGATCCGCTCCTCGACGTCGAGCTCGAGGTCCTTGCGCATCTCCTGGACGCGGCGGATGACCTCGCGGGCGTAGCCCTCGCTCTCGATGTCGTCGGTCAGCGAGGCGTCGACGTAGGCCACGCCGCGGTCGTCGGCGTCGATCCCGAAGGCGGTGCCGGCGACGCTGTCGGGCGTCTGGGTGACGAAGGAGACCATCTCGTCGGTGATCTCCTCGCCGTCTTCGAGGACGTCGTCGACGGCGTCTTCGATCGCCTCGAGGCTCGGCTCGTCGATGCGGGCCTCGTTGAGCGCGTTCATGACCTGCCCGGCGCGGTCGCCGAAGGCCGGGCCCAGTTCGCTCATGTCCGCTTCGGCGCTGTACTGGAGCTCCTCCCAGCGGTCCTCGGGCGAGACCAGTTCGATCTCGCGGGCGTTGAGCCGATCTTCGAGCAGTTCGGTGTGTCGTTCGACGGCGTCGACGACCCGTCCGTCGTCCGCCGCGACGACGACGCGCGGAACGGGCCAGCGCAGCTTGCGGCCGGCCTGCTGGCGGGCGTTCGCGCCGGCTTCCTCGATCGCGCGGAGGAGCGAGACGTCGACCTCGAGCTGGTCGTCCTCGAAGTACTCGTCGACCGCGGGCCAGTCTTCCATGTGGACGGTGTCGAACCCGTCGTCGCCGGTCAGCGTGCCGTAGATCTGCTCGCTGATGAACGGCGCGTACGGCGCGAGCAGCGCGACGCTCTCGCGGAGCACGCGGTAGATCGTCGCGTAGGCGGCCGTTTTCGAATCGCTGTCCTCCTCGGCCCACATGCGCTCGCGGACCGCCTGCACGTAGAACCGGGAGACGTCCTCGACGACGAATTCGATCAGCGCGTCGAGCGCCCGGTCCTGTCTGCGGTCCTCGAAGGCCTCGGTCATCTCGGCCTTCGTGGACTGCAAGCGGGCGAGGACCCACTCGTCGATCAGTTCGAGGTCGTCGTCCACGTCCTCGAGCGTGGTTTCCTGCGGATCGAACTCGTCCAGGCGCATGTACGGCAGCGGGAACCGGAAGACGTTCCACAGCGTCCGAAGGTGGTTCTCCATCGTCTGCATCCCGTCCCAGTCGAAGCGCATGTCCTCGCCCTGCGGGTTGTTCGAGAGGAGGAACATGCGCATGACGTCCCGCCCGTGGCGATCGATCGCCTCGTGGGGATCGATCAGGATGTCCTTGGACTTGCTCATCGCGCGGCCATCGGGCATCAGCGCGTGGCCGTGCATCAGGACCTCCTGATACGGGCTCTCGCCGAGCGCGGCGGTGCCCATCCCCAGCTGGGACCAGAACCAGCCCCGGGTCTGGTCGTGGGCCTCGAGGATGAAGTCCGCGGGCCAGAGTTCGTCGAACCGGCTGTCGTCCGAGGGGTAGTCCAGCGTGCCCCACGACGCGACCGAGGAGTCGAGCCAGACGTCGAACACGTCGGGGACGCGAGTGTACGTGGTGCCGTCCTCAGTGATCGTCAAGTCGTCGACCGTGTCCTTGTGGAGGTCGACATCGTCGGGGTCGACGTCCTGATCGACGCGCTCGGCGAGTTCCTCGCGGTCGCCGATGACGATCCGATCCTCGTCGTCGTCTCGGTCTTCCGCGGTCCAGACCGGAAGCGGGATACCCCAGTAGCGCTGGCGGGAGACGTTCCAGTCCGGAGCCTCCTCGACGAAGTCACGGAACCGGTTGTCGCGGGCCCACTCGGGGTGCCACTCGCTGTCTTCGATATTGTCGAGGAGGTCGTCTTTGATGTCCGTGATCGTGATGAACCACTGGTCGGTGACGATCTGGAGGATCCCCGTGTCACAGCGCCAGCAGTGGCCGTAACTGTGGTTGACGGTGCCGGAGGCGAGCAGCGCACCGTTGTCCTCGAGGTCGGCCATGATTTCGTCGTCGGCCTCTTTGACGAACTGACCCTCGTACTTGCCCGCTTCCGCGGTGTAGACGCCGTCGCCGCCGACGGGACAGAAGATCGGGAAGCCGAGTTCGCGACCGCGCTCGAAGTCCACCTCACCGTGCCCGGGTGCGGAGTGGACGAGCCCGGTACCGTCGCCGTGGGTATCGACGTAGTCGGCGGCGTAGACCTCGAACGCGCCCTCGGCGTCGACGTGGTCGGGCACCTCCTCGCTGAGCGGATGCTCGTAGGACCAACCGAGCAGTTCCTCGCCGGATAACTCCTCGACGACCTCGTAGTCGTCGTAGCGGCCTTCTTTCAGGACCTCCTCGTGTTTCGCCTCGGCGACGTAGAGGAGTTCCTCCTCGCCGTCCTTCTCCGCGCGCACGCCGACGTAGTCCCCGTCCTCGTCGACGGCGACGAAGGTGTTCGCCGGGACCGTCCACGGCGTCGTCGTCCAGATGACGATCGAGCCCTCGCGGTCCTCGAGATCGAATTTGACGTAGATCGACGGATCCTCGACGTCCTCGTACTCGACCTCGTTGTTCGCGATCGCGGTTTCACAGCGCGGACACTGGGAAATCGAGCGGTGCCCCTTCTCGACCAGGCCACGGTCCGCGGCCTTCGAGAAGCCCCACCAGGCGGCCTCCATGTACTCCGGCTCGACCGTCCGGTAGGGATCGTCCCAGTCCATCCAGACGCCGAAGTCCTGGAAGTCCTCCTGCAGCCCCTCGAGTTGCTCGTTGGCGTAGTCCTTGCACTCCTGAATGAAGTTCTCCTCGCCGAACTCCTCGATGTCCTGTTTGTTCTCGAAGCCCAGGCGTTCCTCGACGCGGGTCTCGATCGGGAGCCCGTGCATGTCGTAGCCCGGGCGATCCGTCACGTCGTACCCCTGCATCCGAAGGAAGCGGAGGTAGACGTCCTTCAGCGACTTGTTCCAGGTGGTCCCCATGTGCGCCGATCCCGACGTGTACGGCGGGCCGTCGACGAAGAAGTAGGACTCGCCGTCCGATCGGTGCTCGACCGTCTGCTCGTAGGCGTCGACGTCGTCCCAGTACTCGAAGACCCGCTGCTCGAGTTCGTGTGGGTCGTACTGGTCGTCGACCTCGTCGAACCTGCTCATACGCGACCTAATCGCCTCCGAGAGTAAAGAGGAATCGATATCGCGGATCTCTCCGGCCCGATTGCTCGAGAGAACCGGTCGGGATCGCGGCGTTCAGACGTACCGCGAGAGGACCTTTTTGTAGCCTACCCCGTACGCACCGGCGTAGAGCATGACGCCGCCGAGGACGGCGAGCCAGACCGCGATCATCGCCTCGCCGGAGCCGAGGTGCTGGAGGCTCGCCTGTTCGACGAGCACGCCGCCGACCGTCAACGCGCCCGCCACGACGGTATAGAGGATCAACGAAAGTGATTCCGCGAGCAGTTCGGGGCCGATGGATGTCATTACCCCCCTTCTATCCACCCATCCAAGGTAAACCTGTCCCCTCGGGTGCGACGCGATACCACGGCTGCAATCGTACGGAACCGACCCGGCTAAACCGCTGCGGACGTATTCTGGGACGTGCCCGCGTCCGATTCCGATACCGACGCAGAGTCCGATTCCGCGACCGCCGACGAGCCACCCTATCCGAGCGATCGCAACGTCCTCGAGCCCGACTGCACCCGCTGCCCGGCGCTGGCCGACTCCCGCGAGTGCATCTCGTGGGGGACCGGCGATCTCGATGCCGACGTCGTGGTCGTCGGCGAGGCACCCGGCTACGGCAACCCCGAGGCCGATCGCTGGCAGGGCGGCAACTGGACCGGCAAGGCGTACACCTCGCGCCACTCGGGCCGACGCATCCGGCGAATGGTCGACGACGTCGGTTACGGCGACGATTCCTACTACACGAACGCGGTGAAGTGCTTTCCAGCGGATCCTGAAGATCCAACGAGTAACCGCGAACCCACACCCGAAGAGCGCGCGACCTGTCGAACCCACCTGCTGACCGAACTCGAGTCGATCGATCCCTCGGTCGTCCTCGCCACCGGCAAGCACGCGACGAAAACCGTGCTGGCGGCCGAGGATCGAGACCTCGAGGGCTTTCTCGACAGCGTGCTCGAGCCGGTGCGCTGTGAGCGCCTCGACGTGTGGCTGGTGCCGATTCTCCATCCGTCCTATCAGGACGTCTGGATCGGCCGGCTGGGGTACGAGCCGGAGGAGTATCTCGAGGCGATCGGTGAGACCCTCGACGAGTTGTGTCGGACGACGGCCCAGCGATAGTCACGAGCGACTGCCGGGCGGGATCGAGCGCGCGTCGCAGCTGCCGCGAATGGTCAACTGCGGTGCCGAAGCGACGGCGGCGTGACGTCCCATCGATCCGCGGTGACACCGTCGACGCCGGCCTCGTCGAGCGCTCGAACGTCGTCGGCAGTCCGCGCGGCCTTCCAGGCGATGACGTCGAATCCGCGCTCGCGGGCGGCGGTCACGACGTCGGTTTCGACGCAGAGATCGTAGTGCGGGAACACGTGCGTACAGTCCAGTTCGACCGCCCGCGAGAGGTTCGCGTCGGGTTCCTCCCCGAAGAGGAGGCCGTTGGGAACGTCCAGATACTTCGTCTCGAGCTCCGCGAGCGCCTCCGGGAGAAACGACGTGATGCGGACGTCGGCACCGGTGGTCATCGCCACCTGCAACGTATCCGTCGCGATACCTCGTTCTTTCAGCTCGAGTTGCACGGTGACGTCCTGCGGAACGGCGCGAAGTACCGACTCGAGTCGAGGAATCGATTCGTCCGACTCGAGCACGGACAGTTCGCGGAGGTCGGACCACGGCGTCTCCGCGACTCGCCCGGACGCGTCGGTGACGCGCTCGAGGGTGTCGTCGTGGAACACGACCAGTTCGCCCGATCCGCACCGCCGCACGTCGACCTCGACCGCGGACAGCCGACGGGCGGCTTCTCGAACGGCGAGAAGGGTGTTCTCCGGAAACTGATCAGCACAGCCGCGATGGCCGATGATCTCCATCTACCGGGACCGCACCAGCCGATGAACATCAATATTCTGGTTTCACGGTCTGAAACGGTCGATAATACGGAATATTCCCGAAAACAGAGTATCATGCTAGCGTGGGAGTATCGACTGAGACGTCAGCGGCATCCCGGGATCGACAGTGTCGAATGCGGGTGTCTCGGTACCGATCACGCACACCGGATCCGTTCGGACGCGAGCCACGCTCGAGCCAGCTCGAGGTCCGCCGGTCGATTGACTTCGATATGGCGATCGGCCGGGATCAACAGCGGTCTGGTCGGTGTCCGAGGGTACACGCAGGGGTACCAATCGTCCAGATGCTCTCGCAGGATCCGGATCGCCGCCGTCCGGTGGTCGCGGCTCACGATCCCGAATCCGGCGTGTCGGTGGCCTTCGATGAGCCCGTAGTCCGTCACGCGTCCCGATTCGTCCCAGCAGATCGCCGTCTCCGTGTCCTGTATTCCCGAAATACTCCCGACGAGGTTGAGACGACCGCTGAGGGCGTCGAACTCCCCGACGAGCCGACCGATCTCCCGCTCGTCGACGAGTACGTCACCGTTCAGGACCAGCAGGTCGTCGTCGGTACGCCTGAGCGCGAGGAGCAACGACGCGGCGTTCTCGTAGCGCTCCCAGCCCTCGAGAGCGATCGGGTCTTCGGGATCGTACCTGTCGAGGACGGTCTCGTAGCGATAGCCTAACACGACGCTCGTTCCGTGGACGTGTGGCTCGAGCAGCGCGCGTTGTCGATCGTACAGCGTTCGGCCGTCGAACTCGAGGAAGGCTTTCGGGACGTCGTCGGTGTAGTGTCCCAGGCGACGGCCCCGGCCTGCGGCCAGTATTACGCCACGCATCGGCACACCTCTTCGGCGGCACGCTCGCCGGCCCGGCCGTCCATCGGAATGCCGAGGCGCTCGAGCCACGACGCCCGCCGGCGCTTCACGGCGGGCGGCTCGCCGTTTCTGTACAGCTCGTCGACGAGCGCGAGATCGATCGCGTCCGCGGTGACGCCGATCCGAGGCACCTCGCGGTCCGGTGCGTCGATGGCCGTCAGTTGCACGAGCGGTCGGCCGGTGTGGAGCCACTCGGCGATCGAACCGGAGTAATCGGAGACGAGCACGTCCGATCGACGCATGCTCTCGGTCGGCGTCGCGGCCGTATCGAATACTACGTTCGGTAGCTCGGCGATCCGTTCGCGACACTCTCGGGTGACCGGCAGCCCGGGGCCTTCGCGCCTGTCCGTCGGGTGGGGTCGAAAGAGCAGTTCGTACGCCGAGTCGGCGAAGCACTCGACGACCGAGCGGGCGGTGTTCGCGTACGCGCCGCGGCCGACCAGATAGTTGGTCGGCGCGTACAGGACCCGGTGCACTCGAGGCGGTGGCGCGTCGACCAGCGCGTCGGCTTCCGGAATCCCGACGACGGCGACTCGCACGTCGGGCGGCGCCGCGGACCGATACGCCCTCGCCCAGCGTTCCCCGGGCGCGAGCGCGGCGGCGACGTGCTCGAGAATCGTCTCCGCCGTGACCCGTCTCTCGTCGCGACCGATCGACGCGCCGTGGCGAACGTGGACGAGCGGGTACTCCTCATAGAACGTGAACCGATCGATGCCGAACCGATGATTGTAGACGACGACGCCGGGATCGATCGCCCGCACGTTCTCGTCGACCGCGTCGGGACGGCGTACCTCGATCTCGTCGATACGGTCGCTACAACCCCGCGCATCCGCTCGGACCGGGATGAATGCCGACTCGACGTCCACGTGACGATCGATCGCTTCGAACGTCTTTCGCATGAACGGTCGCTCGATCGCGTACAGTACTGCTACCATGCTATGAACCACCAACGAGTGCGCCGGTGAGCGCTGTCTCCCGGTCGATGAAACCCATCAGTTCGCCGACTTCATCGAGCGGATCAAACGATACCGATGCTATGTCGGCCAGTAGTATAACGTTTTCAGCGCCGTTCGGGCAAATAACTCGAGTGATTCAACAGTATTTCAAATTCTGGCGACAGTCACCAACGAACGAAGACGACCATCGAAGAAACCGAATTCCCCGTCCCGTTCGGACGGCCACCGACCGAGAGACGCGACGGCGAGTAACCTTCTTACGACGAGACGACACACACTCGAGCATGAGTACGATCTTCAGCCAGATCGTGGAGGGAGACATTCCCGCGCGAATCGTGTACGAAGACGAGACGACGGTCGCCTTCCTCGACGCCAACCCGCTGGCGCCGGGCCACACGCTGGTGATCCCGAAAGACGAGTACGAGCGCCTGAACGACGTGCCCGAGGACGTCGCGACGGACCTCTACGCAACTATCCACCGCATGGTCCCCGCCGTCGAGGAGGCGGTCGACGCCGACGCGACCACCGTCGCGTTCAATAACGGCGAGGCCGCGGGGCAGGAGGTCCCCCACGTCCACTGCCACATCGTCCCGCGCTTCGAGGGCGACGGCGGCGGCCCCATCCACGCTATCGCGGGCGACCGGCCCGACCTGGCCGACGACGAACTCGACGCCATCGCCGACGACATCGAGTCTCAGGCCTGAATCGACCACACCGAACATATTCGGAGCGAGGTCCTTGTTTCGCCGGCGTCGAACCGTGAACGAATGACCGATCGAGAGGCGACCCTCGAGGACCTCGCGGCGAGACTCCGCGAGCGCGAGGCCGTCAGCGACGCCTTCCTCGCGAAGAGCTTCACCGACCGCCTCCTGGTGCTCGATCTCGAGGACGGGACGGCGCTCCCGGCGGAGATCCGCGACCTGCTCGCCGACCACGATCTTCGCGGGGCCAACGAGGTCTACGGAAACGAACGGGACGATCCCTCCCTCGCCGGCGACCTCAGCGACGCGACCAGACACCAGTTCGTCGACACTCGAACCCGCGGCGACCACCAGTCGTACGTCGTCGACTGACGACGCGACCGACGCGCGTCGGACTGCCGTGACGTTTTTCCGGTCCGCAGCCGAGTGTCGCGTATGACGCTCGCCGGCATCGTCACCCAGTTTCGCGCCCACCCCGTCGCCATCGCCCTCGAGCTCGGCAGCATCCTCGTCTGCTGTCTGCTGTTCGCGGGCACCTTCGTCCTCCTCTCCCAGGGGGCCCCGACCGGCAGGGGCGACGCCTGGCTGGCGCTGATCGGCGTCGGCGTCGCCTTCGTGCTCTTCTGGACGGCGCTCGTCCCGCTGTACGAGCGGACGCTGGGCTAGAACAGGGTCCCGAACAGCAGGTCGCCGTAGACCAGCGCGATCACCAGCCCGACGACGATCGGGACGAGGAACGGCGTCCCCGGCGAGATCCAGACCGTCTCTTCGTCGGTGAGTACCTCGAGTCCCTCGCGCAGCGTCTCGGGGGTCGTTCCGTAGGCCGAGCCGTCGATATCGTCCAGAAAGGCCTCGGCACCCCACGGGTCGTCGTACTCCGGGCCAGACTCCGAATCCAGCGTGCGATCGAGCTCATTATCGGAACTCGGCTCGAGCGCGCCGCCGTCCCCGCGAACGGACACGTCCGCAGTCACCGCGCCGTCGGTCGGCGGGTTCGGCTCGTCGGGAAGCGTCGCCGGATCCCGGTACCGGTCGGGGTGCTCGCGCAGGTCGGCCAGCGAGAGCCCGCGCCAGCGGAGGTACATCCGCAAGGCGTCGAGATCGACGCCGCCGCGAGAGAGTCCGGTCGGCGTCTCGAGCAGGCGGCCGTGAGTCTCCGGAATCCGATCCCAGGAGACGGGCCAGCCCACGAACATGACCGGCGCGATCCGGCCCGCAGCGGCGTTGCGGACGGCGAGCGCGACCGGGAGCGCGATCCCGACGAGGACGGTGTTCGTCAGGATCGTAAACGAAAACGTCCCGATGCGGGTCGTCTCGAGCGGGAGCGTCACCGATCCCATCGCGTACTCGGGAAACGTCGGAAAGAGGACGGCGAGGACGAGCAGGGCTTTCGCGTCGGCCCCGCCGAAGCCGCCGAACCACCAGAAGAGGTAGGCGATCGGAACCACCACTCCCAGACTGATCGCCGTCGGGATCAGGAACTCATAGGTCCACGCGGTCCCGCCGGCGGACCAGGAGAGCCATCCCTCCCAGACCAACAGCGCGGCACCGAGCAGTGAGAGGGGGATCCAGACGGTGCTCGAGACCCGCCGCGTCTCGATATCGCGGTAGGCGGCCCAGGCGAAGACGGGCACGGCCACGAGTCGAAGGAGATCCGGACCCGTCGACGAGACGCCGGAAACTGTCACGGATAGCTCTCTCGAGCGAAGATGCGTTACGTTTTCGGCTCGGCCGAGCGCTCGAGACGGGAGAGCGAGCCATCGGCTCCGTGGTCGTGGGCGCCCGTTCAGAATAACGGGATGAAACGAATCAGCCGGGAAAAACTGCCGTCGCGACTCGCATCAGGTCGGTGCCACGGCGTCGACCTCGGACAGCGACCGATTTTTCACCGCCCGTCCGTCGCGGTCGTCGAAGAGGTGGATCGCCTCCGGCGGGATGGTGGCGACGACGCGGTCGCCGCTGGACACGTTTCGCATCCCGCTGATCGTGACGATGAACGTTTCCGGATCGGGCCCGTCGTCGTCGGCGAATCGGAGATAGATGTTGTTCGACTCCCCAACTGGTTCGACCACGTCGACGACGCACTCGAAATCGTGGTCGCCGACCGAGGACTTCGTGGCGTGGAACTCGATGTCCTCCGGCCGGACGCCGAGCGTGAACTCCGTCGCGTCGCCCAGCGACGATCGAATCTCGCCGGGGAGCGGATAGGAGAAACTCTCGCCGGTCAGCGCGTCGTCCGACAGCGACACGTCGAAGAAATTCATCGACGGCTCGCCGATGAAGCCGGCGACGAATCGGTTGTTCGGCGTGTGGTAACACTCCAGCGGCGTACCGACCTGCTGGAGGACGCCGTCGTTGAGGACCGCGATGCGGTCGCCCATCGTCATCGCCTCCGTCTGGTCGTGCGTGACGTAGACCGTCGTCACGCCGAGGTCCTCCTGAATACGCTGGAGCTCCGTCCGCATCGTCGCGCGGAGCTTGGCGTCGAGGTTCGAGAGCGGCTCGTCCATCAGGAAGGCCTCCGGGTCGCGGACGATGGCGCGGCCGAGCGCCACCCGCTGTTGCTGGCCGCCGGAGAGCTCCGACGGTTTGCGATCGAGCAGGTCTTCGATACCCATCATCGCGGCCGTCTCCTCGACGATCGACGTCATCTCGTCGTCGGCCATGCTGGTCGATTCCTCCAGCCCGAAGCGCATGTTCTCCCGGACAGTCATGTGGGGGTACAGCGCGTACGACTGGAACACCATCGCGATGTTCCGGTCGGCGGGGGGCGTGTTGTTGATGAGTCGATCCCCGAGCCGAATCTCACCGCCGGTGACCGTCTCGAGGCCCGCGATCATGCGGAGCGTCGTCGATTTCCCGCAGCCGGACGGGCCGACGAGCACGAGGAACTCGCCGTCGTCGATGTCGATATCTACGCCGTCGACGGCGACGATCTCGTTGCTGTCACCGTCGTTGAACACCTTCGTTACCGTATCGAGCGTTAGTTCTGCCATAGTGAATCACCTGTGGAAGTCGTGGGGGAGTTCATGCTGTCACCCCTTCGGCGAACTTGTCGCCGAACAGGATGTAGACGATCAGTGTCGGGAACGCTGCCAGCAGCGCTGCAGCCATCCGCAGCGGGAAGTTCGTCCCCGACTGGGAGACGCCGATCCCCACCAGCTCCTGGGTCACGACCGACGCGTCGCCGAACTGGACGATGGTCAACGCGAACAGGAGGTCGTTCCAGACCTGTGTGAACTGGTAGATGAAGACGACCGCGAACATCGGGACCGACAGCGGAAGCACGATGCGACGATAGATCGTCGACACCGATGCCCCGTCGAGCCGGGCCGCCTCGATCATCTCGCTGGAGAGTTTCTTGTAGTGGGCACGGAACAGGAGCGTACAGATCGGGATCCCGTAGGCCGTGTGGGTAATGATGAGCGCGGCCAGCTTCCAGTGGTACTCCTGAACGAAGGGGAAGCTGGCGAGCGGGACGAACATCGACTGCAGTGGTACCACGTTGTACCAGAACTGGGTCAGCGGCACCAGAACCGCCTGATACGGAATGAAGATACCGGCGATGAACAGCGCGTAGATACCGACCTGGCCGCGCCAGTCGACGTTCGTCAGCCCGTACGCCGCCATGCTCCCGAGCAGTCCCGACAGGACCGTGGCCGGGACGACGAGGATGACGCTGTTGACGAGCCCTCTCGACAGCCCGTCGAACGCGTTCCCGAACGGCTCGAGCGAGAACGAGCCGGTACCGGGCACCAGGGGCTCGAGCGGCGGGAGGTACGGCGTCGACCCGGTGTACGTACTGGGGTCCGTAATGGCCGTCATCAGCCCCGTCTCGATGGGGATGAGATAGAACACTGCCATCCCGACCAGCACGGCATAGAGGACGACTCGCTTGAGAGCGGTGCGCGTTTCGGTCTCGCCGCCCGTTGCGGTCGTGGTACTCTCGTCGCTCGTTGCGCCGCTCATAGTTCACCTCGCTTGTACTGCGTGTAGATGTACGGTGTCACGATGAACAGTGCCATGACGAACAGGATGACGGCGATGGTCGACCCGTACGCCCAGTTCTGATTGGCGTAGGCTTCCCTGACCATCCGCGTCGCGAGGATGTCGGCCGATGGACCGGGCTGGTACCCGCCGTACATCGAGAAGAGGAAGTCGAACGCCTTGAGGGCGAACACCGTGATGACGACCAGCGCGCTCACGGTCGCCGTCCGGAGCTGTGGAATGATGACGCGCCAGTACATCCGGACCGTGCTCGCACCGTCGACGCGTGCCGCCTCGAAGTGACTCGTCGGAATGCCCCGCAGCGCCGCCAGATAGACGATCATGGCATAGCCGCTGAACTGCCATATCAGGGCGAAGGCGACGGCTCCGAGCTTCAGGTCCGGGTTCTGAACGATCTCGACCGGCCCGATCCCCACCAGCCCGATGGCGGCGTTGATCAGCCCCGTCTGCGGGTTGTACATGTAGAGCCAGAACTTCGCCGTGACGACGAACGAGAGGCTCATCGGGAGCAGGTAGATCGTCCGGAACGTGTCCTCGTAGCGGATGTTCCGGTCGACGAGAATCGCCAGCAACAACCCGAGCACGAGACAGACGACGGAGAACACGACCATCAGTATGATCGTGTTCTGGAGGGAGTTCCAGACCGGATCGACCGTCAGCTCCGACCACGTCGGCGTTCCGCCGTTGAACGCGATGGCGTAGTTCTCGAAGTCGAGAGAGCCGTAATCGGGGGCACCGAGGCCCTGAAAATCGGTCAACGACAGGACGAAGTTCCAGAGGACGGCACCGTACACGAACAGCCCGACGAGCAGGAAGGGCGGCAACCAGAAGGGGGCCGAGCGGACCGAATCGCGACGCAACAGCGAGCGCTCTGCGGAGACCTCACCGCCGTCCGTACGGACGTCGCTGTCGGACCAGCGATCCCGGACTCTGGCTATCAGTTTGCGCATAATATAATACTCTGAGGCCCTCTCTTACTGGAAGGCGCTGATGAGCGCGTCCGCAGTCGCGTCGGGGTCGTTCTCTTCGAGGAAGCCACTGAACGCGTCACTGATGTTCGTTTTTATGTTAGGCGAGACGGCCAGCCCGTGTTCGATGGACGGCGGCTGGTTGTCCGAGCTCGTGAAGTCTTCGTACTGGTCCTGCTGGAACGTGTTGAGCTCCGAGACGTCGGCGTCCTCCCGCGGCGGGATGGATCCCTTCTCCTTGTTGAACAGAACCTGGGCCTCGGCGGTGCCACAGTAGCTGAGGAAGGTCTTGGTCGCCTCCGCCGACGGGTTGTTGTCGAAGTACGGGAACGAGTCCATGTTCAGCAGGTAGTTCCCGCTCGTTCCGGGGTAGGTGATCTGCCCCCAGTCCTCGCCGTAATTGAACTCGTCGTTGCCGCTGTAGGCGCCCGCCGCCCAGTCACCCTGATGGATGAACGCGGCGTCGCCCTCCATGACCATCGTGTTGGCCTCCGTGAAGCTGATCGAGGACGAGTCGCTCGGGTAGTACTCGCTGAGTTCGACGACGTTCTCGAGCGCGGAGCGGACCTGATCGACGTCGCCGTCGCCCTCGATGAACGCGTTGTACCCGTCTATGCCGCCCTCTGCGAGCAGGATCGTCTCCCACAGCTGCGTGGTCGACCACGAACCGCTGGTCTGGTGTGCGAACGGGACCGCGTCGGTGTTCTGCGAGACGGCCTCGCAGGCGTCCACGACGTCGGCGGGAGAGGACAGCGACTCGGGATCGACGTCCGCCTCCTCCAGCACCGCCGTATTGTAAAAGAGGTTGTTGATGCGGTGGATGTTGAGCGGGACAGTCACGTACGTCCCGTCGAGCTGGGCCTGCTCCTTCGGGCCCGCGAGGTAGTTGTTCTTGAGGTCGTCGGTCCACACGTCGCCCTCGATATCGGCGTACGCGTCACCGAACTTCGTCAGCGTCTGCCCCGGCCACGTCTGGAACGTACTCGGCGGGTCGTTGGCCTGGAGTCGGTTGGAGACGACCTGGTCGAGGTTGCTCCGAGCGGCACCGTCGACCGGATCTTCACCGAACTCGATGTCGGGGTGTTCTTCCCTGAACCCTTCGACGAGCGCCTCGATGGCGGCGTTCCCGTCGCCCGAGGACCACGCGTGGAGCAACTCGATGGCTTCCGCTTCCGAACTGCCACCACCACCCATACAGCCGGCCAGGCCGGCCGCTCCTGCGACAGCGGTCGATTTGAGCACGGTACGGCGCGAAAGAGGTGTATCGTTGTCTGCCATAGTTTTGAATTCTACGTGCCCCCCATCACGGAGCGGGCGTCCCCTTCTGGGAATTCTCCGTGTGATGCCTTGACGACACGTATGAGGAAAAAGTACATCCTTCTGAGTAAATCTTTCGGTATACCCTCATAGTCGTTCGTTCGGTATAGAGAGCCAAACGGATACGTCCGCAAAAGACACACGATATCGGGATCAAGCGACGGGAATACGCGGGGAAGGGGACTGGAATCGCTGCAGGGCCGCGGTCCTCGCTCGCAACGATAGCGCCGGTCGCATCGCTCTCGAATCGGTCACATCACTCGATCAGACTATCGACCGTTGCCTCGAGAAGACGGCTCTGGCGAACGCACAGTCGGAGACTGTTTCGAGTTTCAGACCGCGAAACGGTCGAACTCGTTCGAACGTCCACAGTCACTGGCAGAAACTACCTATCAAATACACTGATGATGTTTGAACTAATAATTCACTAGTAAATAGTTATATTTATAATTTATATTTAAGTAACTATATTAAGAGAAGGGGTTCCGGCCGGCTGTATCTCGAGAACCACGGTTCGTAACACCGATCGCTCGGATTTCGTTTCGAGTCGACAACGGAACAGAGAGGGGGACCCTCGGCGTTCGGTGACGTGGTTGCGCTCTTCACGGCGGAGCCAGGCCGATCCGCCGCACTCGAGGAGACCGGGACAACGAACAGTATATCCGTCCGTGCTAACAAGGCAGCGGCCATGAGAGAGGGTGCGGCGTTTTCGACACTGTACGTCGGCGTCCTGCTCGCGGTCCCCGGACTGTTGGCCTGGGTGACCGGGCAAGCGCTGCTCTTCCCGAGTCTCGGCCCCTCCGCGTTTCTGTTGGCGACCGTTCGAGACGGAGAGGTCACCGCGCCGCGACGGGTGATCGGCGGCCATCTCGTCGGTATCGTCACCGGACTGGTGGCGTACCACACCATTGCACCGGGTCTGGAGGTGTCCACTGCCGCACCGATGCTCGCGACAACACAACTCCGGCTGGTGGCCAGCGGCATCGTCGCCGCCGTCCTGACGTCGGGCGGGATGCTGGCGACCGAGACGGTCCACCCGCCCGCCTGTGCGACGACGCTGATCGTCTCGCTCGGCCTCCTCCCGACGGTCGTCGACGGCGCGCTCATCGCCGTCGCCGTCGTCGCCCTCGTCGCTGTACACGAACTCGTGACCGCAGAGCGATCCCTCGGAGACGGCGGTCCGCTCGGGCGCTGAACGGTCGATTCGGAACCGGAGAGGGGTACTGAACTCGTCGAACGGCGCGGGGACCTATCACGGATCTCGTATCCGTCCGCAGGGTCGCGTCGGTCGCGTTCCGCTCCGCGAACGCGATACGGATCGCGTCGTTGGGAGTACCGGAAGTCGTGAGAAGGGCTGAACTCCGAGAACGTCGACGGCGTTCTCGACGGGGATCAGTGACCCTCTCTCGAGCCCGTGTTCGAAAATCGACGGAGAGGACGCTACTCGAGCGATGCGACTCGGGAAAACGAATAAAACGCACCCCGGGAACCGGGGTGGACTCGATCGCTGCGCGGGGTGTCGTTAAATGACGCGGTTCTGCAGGTAGTCGAGGTGTTTCGCGTTGTAGACGATCTTGACCTCGTCGGTCTCCGCCGACCCGATACAGGTCAGGCGGACGTTCTTTTCCTCGACCTCCTCGTCGGAGAGGATCTGCTGCATGTCCATGTCGATCTCGCCCTCGAAGACGATGGCTGCGCAGTTCGCACAGGCACCGGCGCGGCACGAGAAGGGCCAGTCGTAGCCCTGGGCTTCGGCCGCCTCGAGGATGTACTCGCCCTCGGCGACGTCGAGCGTGCCGTAGTCCTCGTCGTCGAGGCCGGCGTCGGCGGCCTCCTCGAAGAGGTTGTCATCGTCCATGTCCCAGCCCTGGTCGTCCAGTACTTCGTAGTTGAGGTATTCTACCGTGGGCATCACTCTGTGATTCGAGTCCCGGACTGGTATAGCTTGCTGTTCAGTCCTAAATTGTCTATCAGTCAGAATTGACCAATTCGAAGGAAAGAACGTCCCGGTTTCGAACAATATCAGCGACCGAACGGAAGAGAAAAAAGAAATGTTCGAACGAATTCGAACGAGGGACGCGTTCTTTGCCGCATTCGAAACCGATCGGGAGTCGCCCGATCGTCGACCCCGCGAGGAGTGTCGACGGATGTCCTCGCAAGGGGACCCACGAAGAAGACGGATACCGGGCCGAGCGGTAACGGAACTGACGGTCCGAAACGGGCACGCGACGTCGTTCAGCCGTTCGGGTCACCGAGCTCGAGAACGGAGAGAACGACAAGAACGACCGATCAGAACCCGAAAATCGGCACGAACCGGAAGGTGAGGTAGGCACCGATCGTCGAGATGGCCGGCACGACGTTTTGCATGAGAATGACGCGGGCGGTCGTGGAGGGATCGAACAGATCCGACGCTTTGGGAATGTCCTCGACGTCTTCCTCGCCGATCTCGGGCGAGCGTTCGCCCTCCTCTTCGGCGGTCAGCGCGCCGACGGAGACGCGCGTCTCCTCGCCAGCCCGGACTCCCGACAGGGTCGTCGTCCGGGTCGCTCGCCCCCACCCCAGGCCGACAATGCTCATCGTCGCGATGACGACGAAGCTCGCGGGGATACCGATCGACGAGAGCGCGACGACGATGCCCGAGCTGATGACCGCGACGACGATCGCCGCCGTCAGCGGGAGATTAGTGATGTCGTTGCCCAGCGTGTCGAGCGTGCGGCGGGCGATCGTAAAGCAGCCGACTGCGACCGCTGCACAGCCGATCAGGATCAGCGGCACCATCCCGACGTCGCCGGTGCCGTAGATCGGCGCGATCGCGTTGGCGATGTTGCTCGTCCCCGATGCAAAGCCCATCAGGCAGCCGATCGCGACGACCACCAGCGCGCCGGTGATCTCCCGGCGATTGGCATCGACGCCGAACTGGAGTCGGGGGACGAGGCCCGAGTTGTCGATCGAGACCATCGGTCTCCCGCCCTGTTTGCTCTCGATAGCGACCCAGGCGTTGATTCGGGGGTAGAAGTACCGGCCGACGACGCCGGCCACCCAGAAGCCGAGGATCGGCGCGACGATCCACCAGACGGCGATCTCGCCGAGTGTATCCCAGTTGAGTTCGCCGGTCGCGAGCCCGAGCGCGGCGATCGCCCCGACTGCGGTCATCGACGTCGATGCCGGGACGCCGGCGTAGTTGCCGACGAACAGCGCGCCGCCGATGAAGAAGAGCACGGCGACGTTCGAGCGCAGCGTGAAGATGGAGGTGTCGTTGACGAGACCGGTGCCGAGCGTATCGACGACGTTCGGGCCGATCGTGTAGGCCCCGACGAAGAAGAAGATCGACATCAGTCCGGCGGCCATCACTTTCGTGATCACGTTCGCGCCGACGGCTGGTCCGAAGGCTGGTCCGGTCGTCGAGCCACCGATGTTGTAGCCGACGAAGATCGCAGTGAGGATTCCGACGATAAGCAGCGGTTCCGCGTTCACGCTCGGAAGTCACGCGAGCCGATACTAAAAACTCGCCCATTCGGTCCCGATCTGTGAAACCGGTGGCAGGAACGAGGACTCTCGGGATTCGGTCGTCGGTATGATACGTGTGCGGTAGCGATAGATCCCCGATCGACCGATCGGAGACGGACGACGAGACGAGCATCGACGGAGGACGAGATCGGCTATCAAACACCCCAGAAGAACGCGATTCCGAGGACGGTGACAACGGACAGTATCAGCTGCAGCGGCGCGCCGATCCGGGCGTAGTCGCTAAACCGGTAGCCGCCGGGACCGTAGACGAACAGGTTCGTCTGATAGCCGATCGGACCCAAGAAGGCGGTGCTCGCGGCGAACGTCACCGCCAGCACGAACGCGAACGGATTCGCGCCGATCCCCGCGGCTGCGGCCGCCGCGACCGGAATCAACAGGACGACGCTGGCGTTGTTGCTGATGACGTTGGTCAGGAGCGCCGTGAGCAGGTAAAACAGCCAGAGAACCGCGATAGCCGGAAGCACCTCCGCGGCCTCGACGATCCCGAACGCGAGCAGCGCCGCCGCTCCCGTTCGTTCGAGCGCGATCCCCAGCGGAATCACCCCCGCGAGCAGGAAGATGATGTCCCACTCGACCGCGTCGTAGAGTTCGTTGGGCTCGAGCACGCCCGTGACGACCATCGCAACCACGCCCGCAAGCGCGGACACGAGGATCGGATAGAGCTCGAGTGCGGCGACGGCGACGACACCGACCATGATGGCGACGGCGATAGGTGCCTTATCCGTCCGGTAGTCGGGACGGGGCGGTTCCCGCGCGACGATCACGTCGTCGCCGCGGGCGAGCCGGTCGAGCGTTTCCGGCAGTGCCTGTACGAGCAGCGTGTCGCCGACGGCGAGGCGCTTGCCGACGATGCGATCCCTGACGAGTTCGCCGCGGCTGCGCAGTCCGAGCACGGCGGCGTCGAACTCCTCCCGAAACCACTCGGGATCGAGGCGTTCCCCGACGAGCCGCGAATCGAGGGAGACGACCAGTTCAGTGAGCACGCCGTCGTCCGACGTCGAGAGCTCCGCGGTCCCGGCCGGTCTGCCGAGGGGTTCGACGCCCGCCGCGTCCTCGAGCGCCGTGATCGCGTCGCGGTCTGTCCGAACGACGAGGACGTCACCTTCCGCGAGCGACGTGCCCTGTTGCGGTGCGACCGATCGTTCTCCCTCGCGAACGATCTGGACCACGTCGATGGCGGGTCCGAGCGCCGCGGTCGCGTCGCGAAGGGTCCCGCCCGCGAGCGGAGAGCCCGGAACGACCGCGACGTCGGCAAGGTAGTTACCGACCGCGTACTCCTCGAGGTAGTCAGCGCGCGGCGGGACTCGCTCGGGAAGGAGGTAGTGACCGACGAAGATCAGGTAGAGCGAGCCGACGACGACGACGATGGCACCCAGTTTCGTGAACTCGAACATCGAAAACCGGTGGAGTTCGGGATACTCGGAGCCGAGTCGAGCGCTGACGTCGCTCGCGAGAATGTTCGTCGAGGTGCCGATGAGGGTGAGCATCCCGCCCAGCTGCGAGGCGTAGGAAAGCGGGATCAGCAGCTTCGACGGGGACGTGTCTCCCCGGTTCGCGACGTCGGTGACGACCGGCACCAGCAGCGCGACGACCGGCGTGTTGTTCAGGAAGCCGGAGACGGGAGCCGTCGCGGCGACGGTCGCGAGCACCTGTTTGCGCGTGCTTTCGCCCGCGAAGTCGGCCATCCGTCGCCCGAGCTCCTGCACGATTCCGGTCCGGCTGATCCCGCCGCTCAGGATCAACATCGCCAGCACGGTGATCGTCGCCTCGTTCGCGAATCCCGAGATGCCGGTCTCGGGATCGATTCCCGTCCAAGGCTCGAGCACGACCAGCACGACGATCAACAGGATCGCGGTCACGTCGATCGGCAAGCGCTCGGTGAGAAAGAGGACCAGCGCGAAGCCGACGACGCCGAAGACGACGAGGACGTCGGTCGTCACGTCGGGCTGCGTTGAAGTCGCCTGTGCGAGGAAATCGCACGCCGACACCGGCATGGAACGATCCACACCGACCACACATGTAACGATTCCGTAAAGATAGGCGACAGTGTCGCGGCGATGGCGTTCATCGAAACCGTCGCCTTTACTCGCGCCGGACCCGCGCTCACTGGTATGAACAGCGACGATGCAGGCGGCGAGTTCGGGACGTTCGAGGTCATCCCGGCGGTCGACATCCAGGACGGCGAGGTCGTCCAGCTCGTCCAGGGAGAACGCGGCACGGAGAAGACCTACGGCGACCCCGTCGAGGCCGCCCAGCGGTGGATCGGCGCCGGCGCGGACACGCTACACCTCGTCGATCTCGACGGCGCGTTCGAGGGTGAGCGCAAAAACGCGGGCGCGATCGACGCCGTGATCGACGCCGCCGACGTGCCGACCCAGCTGGGCGGCGGGATCCGCACCGCTGCCGACGCCCTCGACCTGCTCGAGCGGGGCGTCGACCGCGTCATCCTCGGCACCGCGGCGGTCGAAACCCCCGACATCGTCGCCGAAATCAGCGAGGAGCAGCCGGACAGCGTCGTCGTGAGCCTCGACGCGAAAGACGGAGAGGTCGTCGTCGAAGGGTGGACCGAAGGAGCCGGAATCTCGCCCGTCGAGGCCGCCGAGCGGTACGCGGACCTCGGCGCCGCCGCGATCCTCTTTACGAACGTCGACGTCGAAGGCCAGCTCGAGGGCGTCGCCACCGAACCGGTCCGCGAACTGGTCGAGGCGACCGACGTCCCCGTGATCGCCAGCGGCGGCGTGGCGACGCTCGAGGACGTGCGGGCGCTCGAGGACGCCGGTGCAGCCGCGGTCGTCGTCGGCAGCGCGCTCTACGAGGGGAACTTCACGCTCGAGGAGGCGCAGGCAGCGGTCCAGTCCGGCGGGGAGCGGTAGCCGCGCTGACTCGTTTTCAGTGGCCGGGAGCACGGCTCGAGCACCGCGAGAGCCATGTAACTCGGGGGAGGGCAGGCGATTAACCGATACCACCGCGAGTGAGTGCCGAAGGCACGAGCGAGCGGGCCGACGACCGATGTGAGCGAGGACTAAAAGGACGAGCGAACGGAGGGAGGAGCGTCTTCGTGAGCGTAGCGAACGAAGGCTCGGAAGTCGCAGCCCGCGAACGAAGTGAGCAGGAACGTCTTCCGTTGCTTTTGATCGAAATTTTACCGAGGGACATCGCGGTCGCAGCGGTTTGCGACCGCGATAGACCGCAGTGTAAAATTTCGCTAGGATTTCCAGAACGTCGGCGTCAACAGCACGAGCACCGGGATGATTTCGATTCGGCCGATCCACATCATGACGATCATCACGGTCCGGGTCAACGGTGAGAAGGCCAGGTAGTTGTCGAACGGGCCGGCGACACCGAACGCGGGGCCGATATTGAGGAAGATCGAGGCGGCGGCACCGAGGGCATCGAATTCGTCGACGGGATTGCCGACACGAGCGGCGTCGACGACGATGACGACCGTCAGCAGAAAGAAGATGACCAGCGCGAGCATGACGTACGTGAAGACCTCGCCGACGGTCTCCTCGTCGATAACCGAGTCGTCGAGTCGAACCGGTCGAACGGCCTGGGGGTGGACCGCGATAAACAGATTGCGACGAAACGTTTTGGCGATCACCAGCCAGCGAAGCGATTTAATCGAACACGTCGTCGACCCGGCCATCCCGCCGGTGAACATACACAGGAACAGCATGTGCTTCGCACCGGGCGACCAGAGGTCGAAGTTCGCCGAGGCGTAGCCCGTCGTCGTCACCATCGACACGACGTTGAACAGCCCGTGGCGGATCGTCGGCTCGAGCCCCATCGCGAGGTCGGGATCGAGTACGAGGGTGGCGATAACGACCGCCGTCACCGACGCGAGGAGGGTGCCGTAGAACCGGAACTCGTCGGACTCGAGGGGGCGCCGGAGATCACCCTGGGAGACCGCATAGAGGAGGACGAAGTTGGTCGCACCGAGGATCATGACGGGGATCAGCGTCCACTGGACCGCCGGCGAAAACGCACCGACGCTGTCCGGTTGGGGCGAGAAGCCGGCAGTCGAGACGCTCGTCAGCGCGTGTGCGACGGCATTGAACGGGTCCATGTCGGGTGCGAGCCCGATCCAGGAGAGTGTAACGAGGACGACCGTCGTGATGACCGTCAGTCCGACGTACAGTCCCCAGATGAGCCGGGCGGTCTCGTGGAGGTGCGGCCGTAGTTTCCGGACGCTCTGGGTCTGTGTTTCCGTCTCCATGAGTTGCGCACCGCCGACGAGCAGGTGGGAGAGCAGGCCGATCGCAACGATCAGGATGCCGAGGCCGCCGAGCCACTGGAGGATCGCCCGCCAGAGCATGATCGCCCGGGAGTGGACGCTGAAGTCCGCGATCACGGTCGCGCCCGTCGTCGTCACGCCGCTCGTACTCTCGAAGACGGCGTTGACCGGTCTCGCGAGTACGCCGTCGCCCGCGACGAGAAACGGTATCGCCCCGACGAGCGCGACGCCGAGCCACGTCAGTGCGACCATCAGGAACGCCTCTCGCTGTTGGATTTCGCGATCGTCCGCCAGTGCCTCGAGAGCGGTACCGAGGACGACGGTGACCGCGATCGTGACGAGAAACGGCAGCGGATCGTCGCCGTCGACGACCGCGAGCGAGAGCGGCCCGGCTAACGGGACGGCGAGCCACTTCAGTATCGTCCCGGTAAGACTACAACTCGAGCGCCAGTCGACTCGAATCGACATCGAACAGCCATACCTGTACGGTGGAGCGGAATAACAGTTCGGACGGAGCGAAACGGATCGAAACCGCGAGGGAAGCGAACCGGAGTGCGAGGACTCGAGCGGCGACGCGAAGCCTCAGCCGTCGTAGCCGTGACCGACGTAGAGGGCGAGGACGTTGGCCGCCAGCAAGGTGACGAACGTCACCATCACGGTCGTATCGCCGAGCCCCTGTGCGAGGAGGGGAATGTACATGAAGGGCAAGGCGATAGCGGCCCAGAACGAGAGGAACTGGACGGGTCCTTTAAGCGAGCGGACGAACCGGTCGTAGTACTCGCGGTGGGGCGTTGCCTCATGGTTCGACGGGGCGATCGATTCGTTCGACAGGGGGGAGGGGTTGGACATCGAAGCGGGTCACCTCTGCTCGAGTAGGACATTCACCCAACCCATCATATAACAGGCCGAATATTGGCGCCGTTTCGGTCCGTTTTACCCCAGTAGTGGAAGATGAATGACGTTTTTAAACCGACGGATAGTCCTTTAGACGTTTTATAATCTATTTTCGATGCCTAACTCGGAACTGATATCGGGTCTGCCGGAAACGACTCGTCTATCCCGCTCGGCAACGTGCCGACGGCGACGAGCGGAATCCCCTTGTACCGGGGGCGGTATGACTCTCTCATGAGCGAGCGAACGGCGACTGTCACGCGCGAGACTGCCGAGACGACGATCGAGTGCACGCTCGAGATCGACGGCAGCGGCACGGCGACGGTCGACACCGGAATCGGCTTCTTCGACCACATGTTAACGTCGTTCGCCAAGCACGGTCTGTTCGACCTCGCGGTGGAGTGCGACGGCGACCTCGAGATCGACGACCACCACACGGTCGAGGACGTGGCGATCGTCCTCGGTGAGGCACTCGACGAGGCGCTGGGCGACCGGGCGGGGATCGTCCGCTACGCCGACCGACGAGTCCCTCTGGACGAGGCCGTCGCGGGCGCGGTCGTCGACGTGAGCGGCCGGCCGCGGTTCTACTTCGACGGCACGTTCTCGCAAGCAGAGATCGGCGACTTTACCAGCGACATGGCGAGGCACTTCGGCGAATCGCTCGCGATGAACGCCGGACTGACGCTCCACGTCGAGGTCGGGGGCGAGAACGCCCACCACGAGGTCGAGGCGCTGTTCAAGGCGCTGGCGCGGACCCTCGACGACGCGACGCGCATCGACGAGCGGCGGGAGGGGACGCCGAGTACGAAGGGGACGCTGTAGCCGTCGGTAGGGACACCCTTCCTCACCCCGTGTAACGGGAGCCGGACAGCGACGGACCGCGACCCGCTACGGGCGGCGAAGACGACCGTTCTCTTCGACGAATTCGCCGTCCTCGATCGCGTGATCGACGACCGCTTCGACCTCGTGACTCTCGAGGTCGTAGGCTCCGGCGGCGAGCTCTTCGACGGCGCTTCGGTTCATCGGGAACTCGCGGTTGCGGAGGAGGCGGACGACCTTGTTGTACGCCGCCGGGGGCCGGCTCTGCGAGCCCGTCGACGGTTCGGTCGCCGACTCCGTCGGCGCGTCGTTCGGCTCCGGCCGGTCGGTCGCATCGGCCAAATCCGTGTTATCGGACGCTGCGTCCGTGTCAGCCGTCGCTCCCGATTCGGCTCCGCCGTCGTCCGCTCGCTCGTCGCGCTCGAAGGTGATCCCGTCCTCGAGAACGGATTCGGTGGCCGATCCGGGTCCGGAGTCGGAAGCGGCCCCGTCTTCGGCGTCGGATCCGTCAGTCGGGTCCGAGACGCTCGCGTTCGGGCTGGCCGTCCGCGATCGGTTCTCCGTCGACTCGTCGGCGGTGGCGACGACGGACCCGGAACCGTCCGTTTCCCGGGTCGCAGTCGCCTCGTCCGTCCCGTTCTCGGGTCCCGTCCCGTCGGCACCGGCACGGGCGAGTAGCGGCTCGATAAGCGTCTCGAGGCGGTCCTTGCAGTCGGGACAACAGACGACGCGGCGCTGTTCGGCCTCCGTCGGCTCGAGTTCGGGTGGGACGATCTCGAACGCGCCGACGGCGTCGGCGTCACAGAAGTCACAGTTCCGGAGTTCGCGCATAGTGTCGGCTATCACGGAGGGAGTAAAAAACCACCCGTCAGACGGTCGTTCGGGCCGTCGAACCGCCCCCTCCTCACGGGAGGAGCCCAACTCGGGCGACGACGATCACTGGGGATTATACTGCGGCGTCCGTACAGCCGATATCGAATGTTCGACGAGATCATGGAGAAGTTCGAGGGATCGCCGAGTCAGCAGGCTGTTATTCGCCTGCTACTCGAGCGGGGCTTCTCGGTCAACGACGACGGGCGGGTCGTATCGGGCGGGATCGAGATTCCGAACACGGGAATCGCCCGCGAGATCGGCGTCGACAGGCGGGTCGTCGACTCGACGACCGGCGTCATCCTCGAGGACCCCGAGCTGCGCCGGATCTTCCAGAACATCTCGCAGGTACCGAGCCTGATGGATCTGGCACCGGTCCTCGACCTCACGGTGCTCTCCATCGAGGTCGGCGACGCCGAGCAGAAGGGAATCGTCGCGCAGGTCACGGGCACGCTGGCCGATTACGGCATCTCGATCCGACAGACGATCAGCGAGGATCCAGAGTTCACCGACGAACCCCGGCTCTACCTGATCACCGACGAGGAGCTCCCGGGTGACGTAATTACCGCGATCCGCGACCTCGAGTTCGTCCGGAAGATCGAAATCCAGTGAGCGCGGTCCCGGCGGCTCACTCCTCGCGTTCGACGCCGGCGGTATCCGCGAAGCTATCGAGGACCGACGCGAGCGCGCTCGTGAGTTCCTCGAACCGCTCCATCGACATCTCGTCGGTTGTCACCCAGACGCCGTGTGGTCCGCGAATGACCCGCGACAGGTAGCCGTTCTCGAACATCCGGATCGTCGCCTGATACTCGCCGAGTTGCGTGTTCCGGTAGGCCGACTGCGAGCGAAAGCCCAGCCGCTCGTGTTCGGCGAACCCGATCAGATCGGCGGTCTGCTCCAGATCCGATCGGAGATACAACTGCTCGACGTCGTCCTCGGTGAAGTACGTGATACTGCGCAGTTCGTCGCCGACCGTCGTCCGACAGACGCTGTGTAGCTCGCTCTCGAGTTCGGAGTCGATAGTCTCGCCGTTCATGTGTGCACACAGCGCATGGAGAGACAATAGCGTAGGGGTCCGGGCGAAACGTTCGGGAATCGAACTCGTTTCTCGCGCCGACTGGACCGACGGCCTCTTTTCGCCGGCCGAGGTAGCTCAGCCATGGTCAGCCTCGAGCGGCGACACCGAGACCGACGGCGAGACGCGGCGGGTGAGCGGCCGTGAGCGGGGCGTATCGCACCGTTGTGGAGCCGGCCACCGCCGAGTTCGTCGTCCAGGGGTCGGAGTTCATCGGCCACGTCCGGCCCGCTGAATCGGTCGACGCGGCCGAAGACTTCGTCGACGCGGTCCGCGAGGAGTACGCCGATGCAACGCACAACGTCCCCGCCTACCGAGTGCGAGCAGGCGACGAGGAGAGCGACGGCCGCTTTCTCCGCGAGTACTCGAGCGACGACGGCGAACCCTCCGGTTCGGCCGGGAAACCGGCGTTGAACGTCCTCGCGCAGCAAGACCTCGAGAACTGTGCGGTCGTCGTCACCCGGTACTACGGCGGGACGAACCTGGGCGTCGGCGGTCTCGTCCGCGCCTACTCCCGGGCGGTGAAAGACGCCGTCGAGAACGCGGGTATCGTGGAGGAACGGCCCCACGAGCAACTGGGGATCACCGTCGAATACGACGACTCGGGGACCGTCCGCTCGATCCTCGAGAGCGAGGGGTACGCGTTCGAGGCCGACTACGAGGCCGCGGTCAGCTTCGACGTCCGCGTCCCGATCGCGGAGGGCGCGGCGTTACGGGATCGGATCCGGAGCGCGACGAGCGGTCGGGCCGACCTCGAGTGACCGTGCAGGCGCGAACGGTCGCAAAAAACTGACGGGTCAGATCCGCTATCGGGAGCCGACGTTCTCGAGACGACGTTCGATCGCCGCGAGGACGGCCTCGGGGTCCTCGAGCTCGTCGCGGTCGAACCGCCAGTCGAAGAAGCCCCGGTCGACGACGAGTTCGTCGTTTCGAAGGCGGACGTGGGAGACCGATTCCCACGAGGCGAACCGCTGCATGTACGGACGCGTCGCGACGATCCCAGTTCCGTAAACGCGAACCTCGGGAGGGGTGTCGGACTCACCGGGGAGCCACTGTTCGACTCGACCGCGGGCGGGGCCGGAAGCCGCAACGGAGGTGGCGAAACCGGCCCAGGTGACAGCAGTCAACGGCTCACCGGAGACGCCGTGAATGATGGCCAAGCTCCCCCACGCGAAAACGAGAAGACGATCGTGTTTTACGGAGCTAGACGGCTCCCACTGCCACGCCTCGAGAGGTTCGTCGCAGGTGATCGCATCCACGTAGCGGTTCTCCGCACATCTCGCGACGATCAGTCCCGAGATGGCGACGCCGAACGTCGACCCGAGGGCGACGAGCCCGAATCGCGATTCGACGGCGCCAGCCACCGAGACGAGTGCCGCGAGGAAGAGCAGCACCATCGAGACGGCGATCGTCACCCGACGCGGCCACGTCCGACCGAGCCAGACGGGCAATCCGGGGAGACGACTCGTGAGAACGACACCGACCGCAGCCCCTGCCAGGAAAGCCGCGAACGCGGTTCCGACGAGGGCGATCGTCGACGGTACGTTCGGTTCGACGACCGTCGTCGCGGTCCCCGCGACGATGAATCCCGTATAGACGGCGAACACGACCTGAAATACCGTGTCCGGGTGTCCGGATTCGGTGGTAGCAGTCGAGTTTCCACTCTGCCCCATGACTGCAAAATCAATGTCCGACTGTTGCTAAAATAGTATCTATGACGAGTGCTCTAATCGTGTCCCAGGTTCGAAACAACCAGCGGACAGCCGTCGCCCTTCGCCGATCCCTTCTCGAGTCCCAACGTTAAGGATGAGTTATATAATCGACCGAATGTGAGATCGAGTATGAACAGGATCGAAGCGAGCGACTACCACGACATCGCCAGGGTTACCGAGCCCCGACTCTCGCCGGACGACGAGCGCGTCGCGTTCGTCGAGCGTCGTCCCGAAGACGAGGAGTCGTACGCGGCGACGATTCACGTCGTTCCGATCGGCGGGGGCGAACCGACGCAGTTCACCGTTAGCGACGGCGTCGATAGCCAGCCCCGGTGGAGTCCCGACGGCGAGTACCTCGCGTTCGCCAGCACCCGCGGAGAGAGCGACGATCGCGAGCAGGTCTGGATCCTGCCGACGGAGGGCGGTGAGGCTCAGCGAGTCACGTCGGTCGTCGGCGGCGTCGCGGACCTCGAGTGGAGTCCGGACGGGTCCCGACTGTGCTTCAGCCAGCGGGTCACCGCGGCCGACCGAGAGAGCGGCCGCGACCGGTCGGTCGATCCCGAGTACGAGCCTGACGAGCCGGATCCGCGCGTGATCGACCGCATGATCTACCGCGCGGACACGGCGTACCTCGACGGCCGACGCAGTCACGTCTACGTCCTCGACGTCGAGACGGCGCTCTCGAATAGCCCGGAGCGCGACGGCGACGCGGTCACGCGACTCGCCGGCGACGGCGGGCCGGCCGATGGGGATCGCGACTATATCGCTCCCGCCTGGGGCGATTCGGAGACCGTCTACTACGCCGCCAAGACCGGCGACGAGCCCGACGATTCGCTGGAATACGAGCTGTACGAACACGACCTCGAGTCGGGCGCGGTCGACGCCTTCACCACCACGACCGGCTGGCTCGAGTCGATCGACGCCACCGAGGACGGGAGGGTCGCGTTCGAGTACACGCCGGAAGAGCGGGCTTCGATGCGTCAGACGGAGATTCGCGTCCACGACCGCGAGAGCGGGACGGAAACCACCCCGACGGAGCCCCTAGATCGTACCGTCGGCCACCGGTGTGAATTCCAGTGGGGGCCCGACGGCGACTCGCTCTACTTCAGCACGCCGGACGAGGGCTCGCGCGTCGTCTGGTCGGTTCCCGGAGACGCGAGCGAGGAGCCGACGGCGGTCTACGGCGACGGTGTCACCGTCGAGTCGTTCGACGTCGGCGGGAACGCGATCGCCTACGTCCAGAGCGAGTGGGACCATCCGGGCGACGTCTTCGTGACGACGCGTGGCGGCAACGAGACGGCTCGGCTGACGCGAGTCAACGACGAGTATCTCGCGGACCGGGCCGTCTGCCAGCCGGAAGAGATCCGGTTCGAGACCGACGAGGACGGGAGCGGTGGCGATGCTGACCAGCTACAGGGGTGGCTACTCACCCCGCCCGACTTCGAACCCGACGAGACCTACCCGCTCGTCGTCGAGATTTACGGCGGTCCACACGCCCACTGGACGACGGCAGGCACGATGTGGCACGAGTTCCAGACGCTCGCGGCGCGGGGCTACGTCGTCTTCTGGTGCAATCCGCGGGGATCGACGGGCTACGGCGAGGACCGGGCGACGGCCATCGAACGCGACTGGGGAGCGGTCACGCTGACCGACGTCCTCGCCGGCGTCGACGCGGTCTGCGAGCGCGATTTCGTCGACGCCGACGAGGCGTTCGTCACCGGCGGCAGCTTCGGCGGGTTCATGACCGCCTGGACGGTCGGCCACACCGACCGCTTCCGCGCGGCCGTCTCCCAGCGGGGCGTCTACGACCTTACCGGCTTCTACGGCTCGACGGACGCCTTCAAACTCGTCGAGGGCGACTTCGGGACGACGCCCTGGGAGGAGCCCGACTTCCTCTGGGAGCAGTCGCCCGTCGCCGCCGTCCCCGAGGTCGACACGCCCACCCTCGTGTTGCACTCGGACCGCGACTACCGAACGTCGGCGAACACGGCCGAGCTGTTCTACCTCGGGCTGAAGAAACACCGCATCGACACCCGACTCGTCCGCTATCCCCGCGAGGGTCACGAGCTCTCCCGCTCCGGCGAGCCGGCACACGTCGTCGACCGCCTCGAGCGCCTCGCCCGCTGGTTCGACGGCTACTCGGACCACCACGAGGCACCACCGGCGCTCGAACGCGACCCCGACGCAGACCTCTCCACCGGGTCGGACGAATCGAGCGAGAAAGAGGCGGCTGACGACGACACGCACACGACGGCGTGACGCGAGCGGGCGCTCGAACGTCCGCTTCGTCTGGACACGGCCGAGACGAATTCCGCAGACGGGGACCGGGTTCGACCGGAAACGAGGGGGTTGCAGGGAACACCTATACGTGCGACACTCTCCTATCCAGTATGGACAGAAACGTCGGTGGAGTCGATCGTATCGGTCGTCTCGTCCTCGCGGCGACGCTACTGCTCGTCGGCTACCGGAACCGAAATCGGACGCTCGGCGCGCTGGCATTCATCGCCGGAAGCGACATCCTCGCAACCGCGATCATCCAGCGGTGTCCGGTCAACGCCGTGCTGGGGATCGACACCTGTAGAACGGATCAGTAGTAGTGTGCAAGCGTCACGGCCAGCAGAGTCCGCTCGAGAACGCTCGAGCGCTTATTCCTCCGGTTCGTACGGCGCGACGTCGTCGACCGACGGAGCGCCGATGGCGACGACCGAAACCGGTTCGTCGGCGTCTTCGGGATTGTACGCGCGGTGGGGTGACTCGGGCTGGGCCGCGAACATCGAGCCCTCGGAGACGACGAGTTCACCCTCCGGCGTCTCGACGTGAAGCGTTCCCGAGAGGACGAGGAACGCCTCCTCCTGCGTATCGTGGACGTGGTAGGCCAGCGGTAACTGCTCGCCCGGCTCCGCGTCGAACCGATTGATCGCGACGTTGTCCATCCCGGCCGCCTCGCTCAGCCGGCGGAGGTCACAGGGTCGGTCATCGACTCGCTCGAGGTCGTCCGGATCGACGACGCTGTAATCCATGGGAACTCGATACGAGTCGATCCGCAAAAGTCCGTCGGCACTCGTCGAAACGTGACAGGCTCGAGAAGCGTCCGCTCAGGTCGTCCGGAAGGCCCGGTCACCGGCGTCCCCGAGGCCGGGAACGATGAAGCCGTCGTCGTCGAGCCGGTCGTCGATCGACACCGTCAGCAGGTCCGCCTCGTCGAACTCCTCGTTGACGCGGAGCAGTCCCTCCGGTGCCGACACCGCGGAGAGGACGATCAGGTTCTCCGGCTGGGTCGCGTTCTCGACGACGTGCTCTAAGACGGTGCACATGGTACTCCCCGTCGCGAGCATCGGATCGGCGATGATGACCGTGTCCTCCTCGTGGATCTCGGGGAGTTTCACGTAGTCGACCGAGATGGGGAAGGATCCGTCCTCGGCACGACCCGCTTCCTCGTCGCGACTCGCGCTGATGACGCCCTGTCGCGCCCGCGGGAAGGCCTTCAGCAGTCCCTCGACGAACGGCGTCGCGGCGCGCAGGACGTTGATGATAACGACGTCGTCGAGTCCGCGGACGCGTTCGCCCATCGTCTGCTCGAGGGGCGTCTCGATCTCGACGTACTCGGTCTCCATCCGGCCGTCGATGATCTCGTAGCCGCAGATGCGGCCGAGTTTGACCAGTCCCTTGCGGAAGCTGACCTGCTCGGTCTCGACGTCGCGCAGCCGCGAGAGCGTGTCCTTCGCCAGTGCGTGCGTGATGAGATAGGCGTTGTCCCGGTCTTCGATCGGCATACCAGTACAGCCACCCGCCGGGTAGTTCACAGTATCGATCACTCGCGGGGCGCGGCGTCACCGGCGGGCTCGAGCCACGCCACCCTCGCGAACCCGCTATTGCGATCGATCAGCCGACTGGGACAGGCGAGCGTCGGCAGAGAGGTTTATATTCGTTCACCCGTTATCACCGGCTCAACCGAATGGAAGAGAGCATCTCGGGGTTCAAAGTTCGCGGTGACTGGGGCGACATCGTCGAACACGGCGAGCGTATCACGCGCGCGCTTCGAGACGTTGACGTACACGATCCTGACCAGGAATACGGCGCACAGTTCGCGAGCGCCTTCGAGGAGTGGGACGAGTGGCGCCCCAAGGCCCACGAAACGCTCGATTCCGACGTCAGCGAAAAGACCGCGGATCAGGCCAGCGTCGAAGAAGGCAAGGGCGAGAAGGCCGGCAAGGAGCCCGACGAGGACATCAAAACAGCCGGCGAGAAACTTTCCGAGTCCTACGAGCGACTCGAGGACGACGACGCCGAGGGCGCGGTCGGCAACTGGAAGGAGTCGATCGATTACGTCGCGCGGGCGGCCGACTCCGCGAGCCGCAAGGCGCTGCGCCGCGTCGAGGACACGGTCTACCAGAACGTGATGACCCAGCTCGCGCCCTACTACTTCGACAACGAACTCGTCAGCGCCAACGTCCAGCAGGCCGCGCGCAACGGCGGGAACGGCGAGCAGTTCGTCTTCGAGGTCAACGTCAACGACGACGACCTCAAGGAGGCGGTCTCCGACCGCCTCGCCGAGTACGAAGACGAAATCGACCGCTGGCACGTCGAGGTCGAGAAGGACACCGACGCCGCCGAGGCCATCGAGGGCGCGGAAGCGCCGCCGGAAAACGGCGACAACTCCAGATCCACGACGAACTGAAGCGGCCGGGTTGCCGTCCCCTCACCCCCACAATAATCCGCCCGATATCAATTGAATTTTATTCGCCCCGAGCGGTCGTTCTCTACATGGGACGCGATCTGCGGGGTATCGCGGAGTGGCTGCTCGAGCCGAGCGTCGATGAGGCACCCCTTGGCGTGGGAATACTGGGGTGGCTCGTCCTTTTCAACGGGATCCGAATCGTTGTTCGAGGCAGTAGCGGGGAGACCTCTCTCGGGATATGGCCATCAGTCGTCTTCGGTGGGTGTCTGGTCGCTCTCGCAGTGTCGATCGTTACCGGCCGACCGATCGGCCTCGGTGGCGGGGTTCTCGCCTGGAGCGTCCACATTACAGCGGGGTTTTTCGGGGTTCTCGAGTCAGGTACCGTCGAAGACGATGTCGATTTACTACTGGGTATCGTGGCCGCCACGACACTCTGGGCGACCGGAGTGTGGATCCTGTACGGAAACATGGATTTCTTTCTCGAGCACACCGCACCCGAGTCCAAAGACTGACGAGACGCAAATCGAACAGCGGCGAGTCACCCGTGATACACCGGCTCACAACCGTCCCTGGCGACCGCAGGTCGGCACACACTTGTAGGGGCCGCCAATATGAACCGGATAGATGGTCGAAATCGCCACGCTCGGGACCTTCGCCGTGGCCGCACTCGCGAGTCTCTTCATGGCCTGGGCGATCGGTGCCGGCTCGAGCGGTTCCACCCCGTTCGCCCCGGCGGTCGGCGCGAACGCGATTTCCGTCATGCGAGCGGGCTTTCTCGTCGGGCTACTGGGCTTCAGCGGCGCGGTTCTGCAGGGTGCAAACGTCTCCGAAGCGGTGGGGACCGAACTGATCGCCGGCGACGTCACGCTATCGTCGCTGGCCGCCACGATCGCCCTGCTCATCGCGGCCGGGCTGGTGGCGATCGGGATCTTCACCGGGTATCCGATAGCCACGGCGTTTACCGTCACCGGGGCGGTCATCGGCGTCGGCCTCGCCATGGGCGGCGCGCCCGCGTGGGCGAAGTACACCGAAATCGCCACCCTGTGGGTGCTGACGCCGTTCGTCGGCGGCGGTATCGCGTACGCGGTCGCCCGGGCGCTCCGGGCCGACGGGGTCTCCGAGGAGTATCTCGTCATCGTCCTCGCGGCGCTCGTCGGCGCGATCGTCGCCAACATCGAGTTCGCGATCCTCGGCTCCGGTGCCGGCGGCGCGTCGATCGCACAGGCCTCGAGCGGCTGGCTTCCCGGGCCGGCGATCGCCGGCACCGCTGCCGCGACGCTCGTGATCGCGATCCTCTGGGCGGGTGCGCTCGCGTTCGACCTCCGAAGCGGAACGGAACAGGGAGAACGCCACTTCCTGCTCGTCCTCGGCGGACTCGTCGCCTTCTCCGCCGGCGGCAGTCAGGTCGGACTGGCGATCGGACCGCTGATCCCGCTCTCGGGCGAGCTCGAGCTCCCGCTGCTCGCGATGCTCGTGGGCGGCGGATTCGGGCTCCTGCTCGGATCCTGGACCGGCGCGCCGCGGATGATCAAGGCGATCTCGCAGGACTACTCCTCGCTGGGGCCGCGACGGTCGATCGCCGCGCTCATCCCCTCGTTTATCATCGCACAGGCCGCGGTCTTCTACGGCATTCCGGTCTCGTTCAACGAGATCATCGTCAGCGCGATCATCGGGAGCGGCTACGCCGCGGCCGGTGCCGGCGGCGGCGTCAGTCCCCGGAAAATGGGCTTTACCGTGCTCGCGTGGATCGGGTCGCTGGCCGGCGCGATTATCGTCTCCTACGCCGGCTACGCCGCCATCGCCGCACTCTTGCTCTGAGCCGCGCGACATCGAACGGTCTTTACACGAGAGGTCGTGAGTGCGACGTATGGACGAGGACGCCGTCGACGTCACCGCCGACGGAGACGCGGACGAGACGATCCAGTGGCGGCGAGACGCCAGTACCTCACGCACCGTGCGGCTCCTGTGGGCGTTCGGCGTCGGCACCTTCTTCGCCGCGATCGGCACCGTCGTCTGCTGGCGACTGTACAGGCTCGCCGGCGAGGCCGCGGGCAGCGCCGGCCGGACCGTCGTCGTCGCCCTAATCGTCTCGCTCTCCGCGACCGTTCTCGCGCTGGCCGCCTCCCGTCACACCGAAGGCCACCTCGAGGCGCTGACCCGCCGGCTCCCCGTCGACGTCCCCTCGGGGGCGAGTCTGGACCGCGCGATGGACGCCGCCGTCGGTGCAGTGGTCATGGGCGCGATCATCGGCACGCTGATGGGAATCGGTCGATACGTTTCACAGAACGAACTGCTGGCCGTCGGTGCCGGCCCCTTCACCGGGCTGGCAGCACTGAGTATTCCGCTCGCCTTGCTCGCGCTCGTCCTCGCCTCGTTTCTCCAGTCGGTCGGGACGTTCGACCGCGACGGGCGGACGATCTACCTCTACGAACCCGAACAAGCGATCGACCTCGCGGTGATCGACGCCGTCTCGGTCCGATACGTCGGGGACACCGCCGTCCTCCGACTCAAATACGCACAGCCGGACGGACAGTACGTACAGGGACCGCGCCGGATCGTCGTTCCGCCCGCTGTCGCACACGATATCGCCGCCCTCGTCGACTCGGACCCCTGAGGATCATTCGTCGTTCTCGTCGATCTCCATCGGTGGGGCCTCTCCTTCGGCCTCCCCGTCCGGTTCTTCGTCCGGCATCTCGAGTTTTTTGAGGCGGGCCTTCATGATACGGGTGTTTTCGACGGTTTCGACGGTGATTCTGACGCCGTCGTAGGTGATTTCCTCGCCCTCCTCGACGAGCCGACCGGCGCGGTTGAAGATGAAGCCGGCGATGGTCTCGAACTCCTGCCCCTCCGGGAGGTCGATATCCAGCGCCTCGTTGACGTCCTCGATGTTGACCTCGCCGCGGACGAGGACCGTATCGTCGTCGATCTCCTCGATGGGCTGATCCTCGCCGCCTTCCAGGATTTCGCCGACGATCTCCTCGATCATGTCCTCCATCGTCACCAGCCCCTCCGTCGTCCCGAACTCGTCGATGACGAGCGCCATGTGCATCCGGTTTTCGCGCATCTCCCCGAGCAACTCGTCGACGTTCTTGGATTCGGGGACGTGCAGCGTCGGCTGGATGAGATCCGCGATCTCGAGTTCGTCGTTGACCGGCTCGCCGTAGTTGAGATCGCGGACGAGATCGCGGATGTGAACGACGCCCTGGACGTTGTCGAGGCTCCCCTCGTAGACCGGAACGCGAGCGTGACCGCTCTGGATGCAGGTTTCGATGGCCTCGTCGATGTCGGCGTCCTTCGGGACGGCCGTCATGTCCAGCCGTGGCGTCATGACCTCCTTGACGATCGTGTTGTTGAAGCGGAATATCCGCTGAAGCATCTCGTGTTCCTCCTCCTCGAGCACCCCTTCGCGCTCGCCGGACTCGATCATCTCCTGGATCTCGTCGCGCGTGACGTAGGGGGTTTCGATCGCGCCCGTCGAGCCGGTCAGCCGGTTGATCTGGCGAGTGAGGTAGTCGAAGAGAACCACGAGCGGGAGCATCAGCTTCTCGGCGATCTTCAGTGGTCCGGCGACCCGGATCGACCAGGATTCGGTGTTCTCGACGGCGTAGGACTTGGGCGCGCTCTCTCCGAACAGTAACACGATCGCGGTGATCCCGAGCGTCGCTGCCGTCACGGCCGCCAGACCACCGAGATACAGCCCGAGGATGGCCGTCGCGATCGAGGACATCGCGATGTTGACGATATTGTTCCCGACGAGGATCGTCACGAGCAACCGGTGTGGATCCGACTTCAGCGCTTTCACGCGCTCCGCGCCGGGGATCCCGTCTTCCGCCATCCCCTCGACGCGGTGTTTCGGAATGGAAAACAGCGCGATCTCCGACGACGAAAAGAACGCAGAGAGACCGACGAGTGCGACGAGGGCGACCGCTCCGAGGATCGTCACCATCGATTTCTCGATTTCGAGTCCTACCACTGGGACCTCGTAAACAGCCAACACGACCGCAGGGGGCGGAGACAACGCCATTGATATACAGCCTTATGGCTGGATCGGTTAACAGTTTCCCATTTTAGACCGGAAACGGTCATCGCCGCCGCCGACGACACGTTTACCCGACTGTTTCCCCTACAGTTGATCATGAGTGAGACCACCGATCCACCGATCACGTTCTACCGGCTCCAGGGCTGTCCGTTCTGTGAGCGGGTCACCCGACTGTTGAAGGAGTACGATCTCGAGTACCGGTCGCGATTCGTCGAGCCGATGCACTCCGAACGAAACGTCGTCAAACGCGTCGCCGGCGTCCGAACGGTTCCCGTCGTCGTCGACGACAACACCGGCGTCACGATGGCGGAAAGCGCCAACATCGTCGACTACCTCGAGTCGACCTACGGCGAGGGCGACCGTCCCGACGCGGCCGCGGCGGGTGCCGGGGGTGACGACTGATGGACTTCGAGGTCGTCGAACTCGGCCCGACGGATCATCCCGAGCCCGGCGAGGAGGCCCCCGAGTTCACCCGCCCGCTCGTCACCGACGAGTTCTGGGAGGACCGGACGCTGTCGGAACTCGTCGGCGAGAGCGACGGGACGACCGTCCTCGTGTTCACGCCGATGACCGGCTCCTTCCTCGCGAAGTACATCTGGGACGAGTTGACGGAGCGAAACTGGGACGAGCGCGCGGGCCGAGTCGTCGGCGTCACCGCCTCGACGCCCTACGGCATCAAGCGCTTCCTCGGCGACAACGACTATCCGTTCGCGTTCTTCGCCGACCCGAGCAACCGGGTCGCCGAGTCCTACGGGATCGAGCACGAACTCGACGGCATGACCGGCATCAGCGAACCCCGCGCCGCCTTCTTCGCGCTCGACGACGCCGGCACGATCGAGGGCGCGTGGGTCGCCACCAACTGGCCCCACTTCCCCGACTACGACGAACTCGAGACGGAACTCGGCCTCGAGTAACGAGTCGAGCAACCCCGAACGATACATTTTTGGCCGATATGGGCCGAGTTCGAATCGAATGAGCGATCTCGACCGCGCAGCCGACGCGATCGACTCGGGGGAGCTCGTCGTCTACCCCACAGAAACCGTCTACGGCCTCGCCGCGGCCGCGCTCGATCCCGGTGCCGTCGAACGCGTCTTCGAGGTGAAGGGACGCGACCGCTCGAAGCCGGTCTCGTTCGCCGTGCCGTCGGTCCCGGCGGCGCTCGAGTACGTCCGTGCCACCGACCGAGAACGGCGGTTCATGGCGACGTTTCTCCCCGGACCCGTGACGGTCCTCTGTCGTCGCCGGGACGCCGTCCCGGACGTGCTCACGGCGGGTCGTGACCGCGTCGGCGTCCGTGTGCCGGACAACGATCTCGCGCTCGCACTCTGTGAGCGGGCCGGAACGCCGATCACCGCGACGAGCGCGAACGTCAGCGGCCGGGCCAGCGCGCGAACGCTTGCGGATCTCGATCCCGAGATTCGCGAGGCAGCTGCGGTCGTCCTCGAGGACGTCGACGATCAGGACTCGTCGGCCCGTCAGACGGAGTCCGACGAGGGCGAAACAGACGGTACCGAGAGCACCGTCGTCGACGTCTCGAGCGAGACGATCCACCGCCGCGGGGCGCAAGCCGACGAGATCGAGGCCTGGCTCGAAGGTTCGTGACGTCGCGACAGCCCTGAGTAAAACAGAATCACGCCGAACCGACCCTCATCTGCGGTGGCGCGCGCTGTGCTGCGGTGAGTCAGTGACGAACCGCGGCACGAAGCCGTGCGAGGGATGAGCGAGCGGTGCGAGGCGCGAACGTAGTGAGCGGCTCGAAAAGCGAACGGTGACCGAAGGGAACCGTGAGCAGAGCGAGCGTTAGCGCGGAACCGAAGGTTCCGCGAACCATACGAACGGACGTTTCGCGTCCGTGAGTAGAAATCGGTTGGGGAGGGCGTGGCGATTCCCTGTTGCCACGGTAGCAGGACACTTCATCTCTCACATTCCCAGTAGAACCCACTGCTCCATTCACACCTCATCGAAGGCCCCAACTCGAGCAGAGGGGCCGAACTGCGGGCAGTCACTATCCGAACCCCAACAACGACCGCAGCGTTCGCGTTTTGACCCCGCACTCCGCGGCGAACTCGCAGGACTCGCACTTCGAGCGATTGGTCGTCCGCGCCGGCGGCCCGTCTAATTCGCGAACCGAACGAAGCGCGCTCCGATACTGCGCTTTCCGTCGCGTCGTCACGTCGACCGACCGGATGACACCGCACGCCGGGTACTCGAGCCAGACTCGATCGACCGACTCCTCGTGCTCCCAGGCCAGCGCCTTCGCTGCCGCGACCGCGTAAACCGACTGGGGCTTCCAGACGCCGTTTTCGGGTGGTTCGCCGGTCGAAACCAGTGCCGGCTCGAGCGGGTCGGTAAGCACCTTGTGAACGATCCCGCGACAGTGGCGACCGGTCGCAAGGACGTCGCGTTCACGCGGATTACGGAGGCGCTCCCAGTGGCCCGCGTCCGTGAGTCGGTCCCGAGTCGCCGCCAGCTGGTCGCGGTACCGGACGGACGGAACAGCGATCGGTTCGGATTCGAGCGCACTCGGCGGGGCCGCGAGCAGTTCGTCGTAGCGGGTCGCAAGCGAACGGATCGATTCGATCTCGGGCGGCGGTTCGCGATCCTCGTCGGGGAGCCGCCGCTGATAGTAACACTTCCGTGGGCAGTACGCGGCAGTTCGGAGATCGCTGAACGAGACGTGCGTTCGGGTCACGGGCCGTCTGGCCGCGGCTTGGTACATAAACCCTCGCCGGACCGCTACGGGATCCAAATCGACACATCGAGCACGAACCTGGACACCGGGAACGGCCTTCCGTCGCGAATCGTCAGGAGATAGCTGACGGACGCCACGACGCACAGGGTGAGTCCGCCGACGACACCGGCGATCGTGAGCGCGAGCGCGCCGTCTGCGACGACGGATCCCATCGCGACGTAACAGCCGACCGCCAGTGCGCCACCGAACAGGACCGCCTCGAAGAGCGCGGAGAGGAGTCGAAATCCACGGTACATTCCTCTATACGACACTCCCGTCGAGAATTTTCAATCTATCGAACAATACCGGATCGGCCGCCGAAACCGGAGTACTGCGGTTACGTCGCCTTAGAAGTCGACTTCGGTCTCCATACCCTCCGTCGCGTCCTCGAGGCCGTCCTCGCGGAGATCGGACGTCATGCGCTCGGAGAGATCGGCGTCCGCGAGGATGCTGTCGAACTCGTCGCGGTAGCGGTCGTTGGCCGCTCGAGACTGGTCCTCCGCCGCGGCGACGCGGCGGTAGCGGCGGATCTGGGCCTCGCTGACGTCGTACTCCGCGGCCAGCGTCGCGTCGTCTTCCTCGCGGTCACGGATCGCTGCGAGGTCGACCTCGTCGGCGTCGGTCTCGCCGACGAGATGGAGCGCCATTCGGGCCTCGAAGACCGCATCGGAATCGCCCTCCAGCTCGTCGGCGATCTCCTCGTCGCTCCGATCGTCGTAGAAGCCTCTGGCGACCGTGAGCAACTCCTCGTCCGAGAGGGGCGTCTCGAACTCGTATCGCTCGCGCATCTGCTGGACGACGCTCTCGAGCCGGTCCGCGTCCGAGCGCTCGTCCCGCTCGATCGAGCCGCGGGTGTTCTCCTGCGATTCGGTGACCGTTTCCTCGCCGTCGGTGACGTCGGTGAAGATATCCCGGAGTTCTTCGGTTTTCTCGTTCATGGGTGCACACTCCAGACGGGAGTCTATTTAAGCCTGTTGCCAGATTACGTTGGGCAGCTGAATCGAACACGGACAACTATTATAAACTCGGGACGGGATGATAATTTTCGCAAGACAGCGGAGGGGTGTGCTACCGAGCAGTGTGGCAAGAATTAAGTTACAGCCACCCCCCTGATTGGACATGAACGGTTTAGCACAGTCGGACGTGGCGAGGGAGACGTACTGGGGGATCACCAGCGTCGAGTACGCGGTGTTCTACCTCCTCGCGTTTATCGCCCTCGCCGTCCTCGTCTACGGCGTCTACCAGCGGTTCGCCCGCTACGCCAAAGGGGACGACGATTCCTTCGCCCGTCTCGACGACCTTCCGGACCGCATCGTTAGCAGCGCCAAGATCGTGCTCTCGAACGAGAAACAGTTCAACAGGGACCTCTACGGCGGCCTCATGCACTCGTTTATTCTCTGGGGATTCCTGACGCTCTTCATCGCGACGTCCATTCTGATGGTCGACGAGTACGCCGCCCAGAAACTTCTCGGCTTCTCCTTCTGGGAGGGTGACTTCTACCTCGCCTACCAGTTCATGGTCGACGCGATGGGCCTGCTCTTCGTCGTCGGCATCGGGATGGCGATGTACCGCCGCTACTGGGTCCGCAATCACCGCCTCTGGGGCCGCCACACCTCCAACGAAGACGACGTTTTCATCTGGACGCTGTTCGCGCTCGGCGTCGGCGGCTTCCTGCTCGAGGGGCTGCGCGTCTACAGCGCCGGCATTCCGGACCACGAAATCGTCAGTTTCGTCGCCTACGGCATGGCGCTGGGCTTCGACGCGATGGGGCTCTCGACGCTGGGTCCCGAACAGGCCGGGTTCAACACCGCCGGTCTGAACGTCGAGAACCTCCACTGGCTCGCGTGGTGGTCCCACTCGCTGATCGCGTTCTTCTTCATCGCGTGGATCCCCTACGCCAAGCCGTTCCACATGATCTCCTCCTTCGCGAACGTCGTCACGCGCGACGAAAAGGCGGGCCAGCGCCTGCCCAACGTCCCCTCCGATCTGGACGCGACCAACGCCGAGTCCATCGACGACTTCACCTGGAAGGAGATCCTCGACCAGGACGCCTGTACCAAGTGCGGCCGCTGTTCCTCCGTCTGTCCCGCCAAGGCCTCCGACCGGCCGCTCGATCCACGTGACGTCATCCTCGACCTCAAGTCCTACCGCGAGGACCTCGACGCCGGCGGCGAGGAGCAGCCCATCGTCGCCGACGGCGGCACGAGCGTCATCAATTCGGAGACGATGGAGTCCTGCATGGCCTGTATGGCCTGCATGGACGCCTGCCCCGTCGAGATCGAGCACCTCAAGAGCTTCACCCGACTCAATCGCCAGCTGACCGACCAGGGAGACGTCGACTCGAGCATGCAGGACGTCTTCCAGAACGTCATGCAGAACGGCAACACCTTCGGCGACTCGCCGCGAAACCGCGGCGACTGGGCCGACGAACTCGAGTTCGACGTCACCGACGCCCGGGAGGAGGAAGTCGACTACCTCTGGTACGTCGGCGACTTCCCGAGCTACGACGAGCGAAACAAGCAGGTCGCCCGCTCGCTGGCGACCATCCTCAAGGAGGCCGACGTCAGCTTCGGCATCCTCTTCGACGACGAGAAGTTCGACGGCAACGACATCCGCCGCGTCGGCGAGGAACTGCTCTACGTCGAACTGGCCGGCCACCACGTCGAAACGTGGGAGGACTGCGAGTTCGACAAAATCGTCTGTACCGATCCCCACTCCTACAACACCTTCAAGAACGAGTATCCGGAGGTCAACTTCGACGAGTTCGCCGACGACCCGATGATGCCCTTCGAGTACGAGGAGCAGTGGAACGAGGACGGCGAGATCGACGTGCTCCACTGGACGCAGGCCGTCGAGGAACTCGTGACCGACGGTGCCCTCGACCTGAACGGCACTGAACTCGACTACACGGTCACCTACCACGACCCGTGTCACCTCGGCCGGTACAACGACGAGTACGAGGCACCCCGCGAACTCATCAAAGCGACGGGCTGCGAACTCGACGAGATGCCCCGCAACCGCAGCAACTCCTTCTGCTGTGGCGGCGGCGGTGGCGGCCTCTGGATGGACTTCGAGGAAGAGCCCAAACCCAGCGAGGAACGGATTCGGGAGGCGCTCGAGGACACCGACGCCGGCAGCGGCGTCGAGAAGTTCGTCGTCGCCTGTCCGATGTGCATGACGATGTACGAGGACGGCCGCAAGACCGGCGGCTACGAGGACGAGATCGAGATCGTCGACGTCGCCGAACTCATCGTCGAAGCGATCGGGAAGGTAGACGAAGCGCAGGTCGAAGTCGCGGCGGACTGATCGACTCGCGGTCGGCTCGATTTCGGTGATGCGTGCGTTTCGATCGCGTTCTTCGACAGCCTGACGCGCTGGTTGCGGAGCCGTGTATTCACTGTGCGGTTAGGATTCCAGATCGTCACGAAATACTTCAATCATCTCGTCTTTCGACTCGTAGTCATCTCGAATTATTCGCTCGAGTACTACCGATTTGGGGACGGTCCGTCCGGTCTCAAGACGAATCTCCGCCTGAAGCTCCTCGAGGAGCTCGTTCGTTGTCTCCGTGATCTCGACCGACGGAAATATATATCACTCTTCTAACTTCTTTCGTAAAACTATTTTCGTCGAGTTTCGCGCCGAACGGTCAGAAACCGCCGGGAGACGAACGGCCCGAGCGGATATCCCTAGTCGGAACGGCCAACCGAAGCCGACGCGTCAGCAGTGGTATCGATCCGCTTTACGTCGCGAACGAACTCGAGGAAGTTCTCGAAGACCAGCTTCGCCTCGCAGGCCGCTTGGTAGTTCTCGTCCGTGATCTCGTCGAGCACGGACTCGCGGCGCTCGTCGGAGAGCTCCTTCCGATGAACGAGGTCGCGAGCGGTTTCGATATCGTATTCGGGATGGAACTGGACGCCGAACACGCGGTCGCTGCGGAAGCCGTGGTTCGAGTAGTCGTTTTCGGCGAGGGGTTCGGCTTCGGGCGGGAGTTCGGTGACCGCGTCGGAGTGGCTGGTGAAGGCGGTGAAGGTCTCGTCGATGCCGTCGAACAGCCGGGACTCGCCGGTGTGCTCGATCTCGCTGTAGCCGACCTCGTAGACGTCCATGTCCGCCACGGTGCCGCCGAGGACGTCGGCCAGCAGCTGGTGGCCCCAACAGACGCCGAGGAACGGCATTCCGCGATCGATCGCCTCGTCGACCCACTCCGCCACCGGCTGCATCCAGTCGTCGTTCCAGTAGACCGACGCACGCGAGCCGGTAACGACGGCGCCGTCGTAGTCGAAGTCGTCGGGAACCGTGCCGTCGGTGGCGTCGAACTCCGCCAGCGAGGCGTCGAGTTCGCGCCGGAAGTTCCGCGTCGTGTTCTCGTCCCGATGGGCCGCGTTCAGGACGGCAATACGGGGTTCACTCATTACACCATAGTGGCGACTCGAGAAGAATAGACCTTCCGCCCCGCGCCGACATTGCCGAAACCGACGACGGTAGGTTCGGAGGGCCGACCTCGAGTAGAGCGGCTGACGGGCATCGAACCGCCCGGTCTGACCGTTACCGGTGGTGGTAGTTCCCGTCCTCATCTCGGTAGAATCGCTCGCCGGTGTCGAACCACCCGTCGAGGAACTGGCCGCGGTCGCTACTTCCGTCGTATTCGGCGCTCTCCATTTCAGCCGGTTCGTACCAGCTTTCGTCCCCTGTCCCGGTCCCGTGCAGGTAGCCGTCGGCGACCACCGGTCCCGAGAGCTGGAGTCGACCGTCTCCCTCGCCCTCGAGAGCCGCTCCTTCGTCGTCGACTAACCGGGCGCGACAGTCCGGTACCGGCCGACCGACCCCCGCACCGTCGACGTCGATTTCGGGCGGCGTACCGGAAATTTCGAACCGCTGGCTCAGCGCGGTCGGACACTCGAGACGGCCGTAGACCCGCGCGACCGGGACGCCGTGATCGCGGTAGGCCGCGACTACGTCGTCGTCGACCGGGACCTGGCAGATCGCCCGCTCGAGGGAGTCGGCGGCGGTCCCGAACCCGGATTCGGCCGCGATATCGCGAAGGGCCCGCTCCCGACCCGGGAGCAGCGTTGCCCCTTCCCGATCGATCGCGGTCGCGGCGTCTCCGGGATCGAACGCCCGGTCGAGGAGCAGCGTGCCGCCGACGTACAACACGGAGAGGGCGACGCGAACGAGACCGTCCGCGGCCGACAGCGGTGTGACCAGCGGGACGGTATCGTTCGCCGCGAGCCCCCACGCGACCACGCTCGCGATGCAGTTTCGCTCGACGATGTCGGCAGCGTAGCCGGCGACGGGCCGACCGGCGTCTCCGTGGAGGGCGAGCAGTGGCCGGCCGTTCGCCGCCGCCTCGTCGAATTCGACGGCACCGCGATCCGCGTCGGTCAGCTCCTCGAGCGTCACCGACCGATCGAACGGAATCGATCGGACCAGATCACGTTGGGCAGCCTCGGAGACGACGATATCGGGGTCAAGGACCTCGAAGGGGCGCTCGACGGACGCCGGCGTCAACAGGTGCGAGATCGGGGCGAACGTCGCACCGAGCCGCCGACAGGCGAAGAACAGTGCGAGCGCAGCGACTCGGTTTCGCGTGACGAGACAGACGGTGTTTCCGGGGCCGAGATCCAGCGTGGAAAGCCGCTCGGCCGTCCGCGTCGCGATGGTCGACAGTTCGCCGTAGGAGACCCGGTCCTCGTGGATCGTCTCCGCCGGCGCGTACAGTCGCCGCTCGGAGATGTCGATGACCGCCGTCCGATCCGGGAACTGCTCGGCCCGTCGCGCCAGCGAGAGTGTCACGGCGAGGACTCCCACGCTCGAGCACGTAGTAGGCGGGGAGTCAGGCGCAAGCACGAGAGGGAATCAACGATCGTGCTCACCGATCCGCCGGACTGAGACGAATTAATTGCCGGCTTGGCGCGCTGTGCCGCGATGAGCCGTGCGAGGCCGAACGAAGTGACGGCCTAGAGAAGCGAACGGGGAGCAAAGCGACCCGTGAGCTATCGGCGAATCGCGGCTCGAAACCGCGAGGGATGAGTGAGTGAGCGAAGCGAGCGAACGAATCGGTTGGGGAGGACGTGGTCCTCCCCGGTGCCGCGGTTCGTCGATAGCGTTCGGGACCGGACATCGCACGACTCTCACCCCTTGCGGGAACAGCGTTACTCGTCGTCCGTGCGTTGCTCCTCGAGAAACCCGAGCAACCGATCGTTGACCGTCCGCGAGCGCTCGATAAACGCGAGGTGCCCCGCGCCCTCGAGTTCGACAAACTCCCCTCGTGGAAGCCCCCGTGCGAGATCCCGGCCGGCAGCAGGGGATACCAGTTCGTCCGCAGCCCCGTGAATCACCTGCGTCGGTTGCGTTACTTCGACTAGCCACTCGGTCGCGTCGAACCCCTCGAGCGCCGCCGTCTGTGCATCCCAGCCCTCGCGGTCGGCATCGCCGTCCGCCCGCCACTCGACGATTCCGTCGCGAACGTCGGGTTGAGCCCCGAGGAAGTCCGCGGAGAGCCCCGCCGAGAGCGAGTCGCGAAGCGCGTCCGGGTCGTTCGGGGGTTCGAACAACGGCTCGATGTCGAACGCCGACCCTCGAGCGGCGGTTCCGAACAGCGTCAGCGTCTCGACGCGACTCGAGGTCCGGGCCGCCTCGAGCGCGAGCGCACCTCCGAGGCCACAGCCCACGAGGTGGGCCTTACGAAGCTCGCAGTCCGCGAGGACCGCCTCGAGGTCTTCGACGAGGGTCTCGAGGCCGTAGGGGCCGTCGGGTCGGTCGGAGCGGCCCGTCCCCCGGAGATCCCAGACGACGACCTCGTGGGGGCCGGCGAGTGCGGCGTGTTGCCAGCCCCATAGCCAGCCGCCGAGGCCGGCCTCCGGGACGAAGACGACCGGCTCGCCCTGGCCTGCGCGGTCGTAGTACAGCGAGACCGATCCGTTCGAAGCAGTTGGCATACGTGAACAGAGAAGACGGACGCCGAAAGAAGGGGACGGTTTCGACTCGACCGACGGCTGTCTGCAGCGTCAAGCCGGTGATCAGGCGTTCAACACTTGCCGCAGCACATCGGGCGCGTCCTCGAGCGCGTCGTCCAGGTCCTCGACGTTAGGGCCGCCGCCCTGTGCGAAGTCCGGCGGGCCGCCGCCGCCGCCGCCGACCTTCGCCGCGAGTTCGCCGACGACTTCGCCGGCGTTGACGCCGACGTCGTCCGGCACGGCCACGACGAACTGCGCGCCGCTTTCGCCGCTGCCGATGACTGCGATCTTGCCCTCCTCGGCGAGGGCGTTGGCGGTCGCTCGCAGTTCGTCCATGTCGGCGTCGAGGCGCTGGACGACGGCCGTCGCGTCGCCGACGTCGACCTCTTCGCCGCCGCTACCGCCGCTCGCGCGGGCCGCGGCGAGCTGTTCTTTGAGGTCCTCGATCTGTTTGCCCCGCCCCTTCCACTCCTCGAAGAAGCGTTCGGCGGTTTCGGGGACGTCTTCGGGCGAGACGTCGAGGATCTCGGCGGCTTCGTAGAGCGCGTCCTCTTTGACTTGCGTCGCCTCGATGGCGGCCTCGCCGGCCGCGAAGGTGATCCGTTCGACGCCGTCCTGGACGCGTTCGGTATTGAGGATCTTGATCGTCCCGATATCGCCGGTCCGAGCGACGTGGGTCCCGCCGCAGGCCTGGGTGTCCTCGTCGACGTGGATCAGCCGGATCTGTTCGCCCGGCGGGATCCCGCCCTGATAGAGGTCGAAGCCGTGTTCGGCCTCCGCGTCGTGACGGTCGGGCCACTCCTGGCTGACTGCGGTGTTGTCCATCACGATCTCGTTGGCCAGGGACTCGATCTCCTTGACGTCCTCCCGGGAGATCCGGTCGTAGTGGCGAACGTCGATCCGCGAGGAGTCGACGCCCTTCTGCGCACCGGCCTGTCGGATGTGCTCGCCGAGTACCCGCCGCGCGGCGTGGATGACGATGTGCGTCGCCGTGTGATGGCGCATGAGCTGTCGCCGGCGGCCGCCGTCGACCTGTCCGTTGACGAACTCGCCCTTACCTGGGTCCTCGTCGGTCCGGTGACAGATGACGCCGCCCTCGATCTGGACGTCTTCGACTTCGACGGTCGTATCGTCGGTCGAGAGCGTCCCCGTGTCCGCGGGCTGGCCACCGCCCTCCGGGTAGAACATCGTCTGGTCGAGGACGACGTCGTAGCCCTCCTCGCGCTCGAAGACGTCCAGGACGACCGCCTCGAACTGCGTTCGCTGCTGGTCGTCGTAGTAGAGCTTCTCCGTTTCCGGGAGATCTTCGAACCGTTCGTCTTCCTCCTCGGTCGTCTCCGCGACCGACTCCGGGGTGTCGTGGCGCTTCGCGACGAGACTGTAGAAGTCGTCCGGAATGTCGACGTCCGCGCCCGTTTCCTCGGCGATTTCCGCGACCATATCCGGCTGAATGCCGTGGGAGTCGTAGAGTTCGATCAGTTCGTCGGTCGGGATCGGCTCGCCTTTCGTCGCGTACTCCTCGGCCAGCGTCTCGACTCGGCGGCCGCCCCGCTCGAGCGTCTCGCGGTACTTCTCGACCTCGGTGCGGACGATGTCGCGGATGGTGTCGCGGTTCTCGTAGTCGAGTCGCTCGGCCTGCATGTCGACGAGTTCGTCCAGCGGCGCGTCGACGCCGACGGTGTCACAGAGGCGCTTCGTACGCCGGAGGACCATCCGCGTGAGATACCCCGTGCCGACGTTCGAGGGGACGATGCCGTCCCCGAGCATGTACGCCAGCGTGCGGCAGTGGTCCGCGATCGCGTAGATGTCCTCGAGGGGCTCCATCAGTTCCTCGAGTTCCGTCGCGTCGACGCCGAGCTCGCCGGCGATCTCGCCGCGGGCGGTCTCCATGTCCTCGGCCTCGTCGATGTCCATGTGGCCCGCGAGTTTCGCGGTGCGATGGATCAGCTCCTCCTCCTCGTCGGTGTGCGCGAGACCCGCGTTGTCCTTGAGGAAGGCGATCATGTCGGGATAGACCGCCTCGTAGACGGTCGGCGTGCCCTGGGAGACCCAGGTCCACCGCTCGAGCCCGTAGCCGGTGTCGACGATGTAGGTGTCCATCGGGCTGTAGCGGTTCCCGTCTTTCATCTCATACTCGCCGTCCGGGTCCTGTTCCATGGACATGAAGACCAGCGTGGCGAGTTCGACGCCGCGGTAGATGACCTCGATGGCGGGGCCGGCGTTGCCGCCGCCGACCCACGGGTCTTCGATGTAGATGACCTCCTCGAGATCGACGCCCATCGAGTCGAAGAAGCCGTCGCAAAGTTCGACGGTCTTGTCCTTCCAGTAGACTTCGCCGTGGTAGGCGTACTCGTCTTCCTCGACGTCCTCGCGCGTGTTGAACGCGTGGTGGGCCATCATCTCGAAGGCCATCGTGTGCCGTCCCGTCTTGCCGACGTTGTCGATGTCCTGCATCCGGATGCAGGGCTGGGAGACGCAGAGCGGGTTCGCCGGGGGCGGCGTCTCGCCGCTCGTCACCAGCGGCTGGAAGTCGTAGATCGACGCCTGCGTCAGCAGGACGTCGTCCCGCCAGCGGTTCGCCGCGACCGGATAGGGGTCGATACGCTCGTGCTCGTTGGCCTCGAAATAAGAGAGAAAGGCCTCGCGCATCTCCGCTAAGTCGTACGACTCGTCGAATCCCGAGTTGTCGATGAAGCCGTACTCCTCGCAGGGCGGTTCGCCGCAGGTTACCCTGCTCTCGTCGCGCGTCCAGAAGTGAGCGCCACACTCCGGACACTCCTTGCGCTCGAATCCTTCCTCCTCGAAGTACTCGAGGCGGTACTCCTCCTCTAGTTCGCTCATTACGCGTGTATTGGCCCTGCAGCGCGTAAAACAGTTCCGCAACCGCCGTCGGACGCGCGGTCGGCGGGGCTCGAGCGCGTCGGTCGACCCGCCGTCAGCGATCGATCTGGCCGGCGTATCGCGTCGGTCTCCGGTCCACTGCTATCGAGCATCCGTTCGGACCGTCCGCGGTATCGACCGATTTCTTGGATTTTCTTTACTTTCGATTGAAAAATTCACTACGCTGTCCAGTAAATCCTTAACGGTGGAATCACCTCTCGGTACATAGACTAGCGCGGACTCCGACGCAATGACCCGCCCCCGAGCGACCACACAGACGCGAACGATCCTCTACGTCGCCGATCTCGAGGCGACGGCCAGCGACGGTGCTGCCGCGCTCGAGGCGGTCGAATCGGGGCCCGACCGCTCGGCACGGCCGGCGACGACCGTCGAGCGGGTCCGCAACTGGGCGAAAGGGGTCGACTGCGTCGTCTTCGCCGAGACGCCGACGACCGCGGCGGGCTCGAACCTGCTCGAGGTGGTCGACGCCTGCGGCGAGACGCCGCTGGTGCTCTTTTCGGACTCGTCGTACGCGCCGACGGCCGCTCGATCGACCGACGGTATCGACGGCTACGTTCGTCGCGATACCGACGACGCCGTCGAACATCTCGCAGACGAGATCGAGTGGGTCTGCGGTGGCGTCGACCGCGCCGAGAGTGCCGATTCGGAGACCGAAACGGAAACAAAAGCGGAAGCGGGGACGAACGCGGAATCCGACTCCGGTGCGATCGCGATGGCCGGCGAACGAGCGGCACCGACTCCGACCCGTGCCGGCCGACTCCTCGAGGCGGTTCCCGAGCTGGCCGCCTGCCGCGACCGCGACCGCCTCTTCGAACTCGTGGTCGACGCCGCGGCCGACGCCTTCGAGTGCGAGTACTGCTGGCTCTCGACGATTCACTTCGGGCAGTTCGAGCCGCGGGCGACTACGACGGCGGTTCGGGAGGACGACCTCGAGTCGACGTCGCGCGAGGGACCGCTCGGTGACGTCCTCCGGACGGGAGAGCCGCTCCGCCTCGACGATGTCGCGACCGACGACCGGCTCGCGGCTCCTTTCGACGGAATCGAATCGCTGTATTGTTTCCCCGTCGGCGACGTCGGTATCTTGCACCTCGCCGCCGAGGAGCCGGCGGCGTTCGACGAGCCCGACTGCGACCTGCTCGCGCAGTGGTGTCGTTCCGTCACCGCAGTCCTCGAGCGGATCGACGCCGACGCGAGTCGGGATACGGCGCGAGAGCGACTGCGCCGGGAACGGGACCGACTGCGGGAGGAACGCGATCGGCTCGCGGACGAACGCGACCGCTCTCGCGCCCTGTTCGCGAACGTTCCGGAACCGACGGTCAGATACGAGGTCGACGACGGACGGCCGATCGTTCGGGACGTCAACGACACGTTCACCGAGGTCTTCGGCACCGACGCCGAGACGATCGTCGGCGACCCCGTCGACGAAGACACCGTCCCGCCCGGACTCGAGCAACGACGGGCCACGCTGCTCGAGTCGCTGCGGGCGGGCGAGCGCCGGCAGCTCGTCAGTCGCCGGGAAACCGTCGACGGCATCCGCGAGTTCCTGCTGACGCTGGTCCCGGTCGATGCGGATCCCGACGAAGACGCGGCCGGGACGACCGCCGATCACAACCCCGAAGGGTTGATCATCTATAGCGACGTCACCGAGGCGAACCGTCGCGAACGAGAGCTGGCGGCCGCTCGGGCGCGCCTCGAGACGATCGCCGATATGGTCGACGAGGACGTCCGCGGGCCGCTGAACGTCGCGCGCGGATATCTCGAACTCGCGGAGGAGACCGGCGATCGGGAGCACTTCGAAGAAGTCGACGACGCGCAGGAACGATTACGGGAGGTCGTCGACCAACTGGTCGCGATCGCTCGACGGGACGACGCGCTCGTCGAGACCGAACCCGTCGCCATTCACGACGTCGCGCGCCGGGCCTGGGTCGCAGTCGATACCGGCGACGCGCGGCTCGTCACGCAGGCGGCGAACGACCGCGTCCTCGAGGCGGACAAAACGCAGCTGCGAGAGCTGTTCGAACACCTGTTGCAGAGTACGGTCGACGTATCGGAGCGCTCCGACGCGGGGACCGACGGCGAGACGAGCACCGAGAGCGACGCGACGCCCGTCGTGACCGTCGGGGCGACCGACGACGGCTTCTACGTCGCGCGACGGGATCCCGGGGCCGAGACCGGGAACAGAACCGGACTCGAGACGGATCCGGTCCCCGGGCAACTGGCCTCGGCCGACGGCACCGGGTTCGGGCACGGCACCGTCGAACGAATCGCCGACGCCCACGGCTGGAACGTCGGCGTCGCCGAGGACGACGACCGCGTCGCCTTCGCGTTCCGCGGTGTCGACGCTGGCGACGGGAATAGGAACGGGAACGAAGGGTAGCTGCGACCGGCGATCAGGCGTCCGCCTCGAGCGCCAGCGAGGCCAACATCGCCTCGAGTTGCAGGCGCTCGTTCGCGCCCTCGGTGATCCGGTAGTCGACCTCCCCGAGTCGCTCGAGGAGTCGAACCGTCGCCCGTTCTGGAATATCGAACTCCCAGGCGGAGCGGTGCAATTGGTCGATGACGTCGCCGCCGGCGAGGCCCCGTTCGGTCAGGAGGTCCTCGAGGGCGGCGCGGGCAGCGGTGAAGTCGCCGTCGATGGTGTGCTCGACCATCGCCTCGACTTCCTCGGGGCGGGCAGTCGCGGTGATCGCGAACACCGTCTCCTCGTCGACGGTTTCTCCCATCACCGCGGCGGCCTGCAGGGCGTTGATGGCTTTCCGCATGTCGCCGTCGGCCGCGTAGACTAAGGCGTCGACGCCGTCGTCGGTCACCTCGATCTCCTCGGTGGCGGCGATCTCTCGGACCTGGGCCTCGATGGCGTCTTCGGTGAGTTCGGTAAAGCGGAAGACCGCACACCGCGACTGGATGGGGTCGATGATCTGACTCGAGTAGTTACACGAGAGAATAAACCGCGTGTTGTTCGAGAACTGCTCCATCGTCCGGCGCAGCGCGGACTGGGCGTCGGACGTCAGCGCGTCGGCCTCGTCGAGGAAGATGATGCGGTGGTCGTAGCCGCCGAAACTCGAGCGCGCGAAGTCCTTGATCCGATCGCGGACGACGTCGATCCCGCGCTGGTCGGAAGCGTTGAGCTCGAGGAAGTTCTCCCGCCAGTCGTCGTCGTAGACTTCTCGAGCGATCGCCTGTGCAGCAGTGGTCTTCCCAGTACCGGCCGGCCCCGCGAACATGAGATGCGGGAGATCGTCCTGCTCGACGTAGTTTTTGAGCCGCGGAACGATGTCCGTGTGGCCCTTGATGTCGTCGAGTCGCTCCGGGCGGTACTTCTCGATCCAGACTTCGGTCTTCCCGGGTGTGGGCTCCGCCGCCTCGGCGTCGGCCTCGCTCATACCGGTCGAAAGTGGGGCCGCAAGATAAAACGACCGAAGGTGGTTCTCGAGCGCGATCGACGAGGCGGCGTCGGACGGCCGTAGCGGCGACCGCTAGCCGCGACACCGACATCGCGATCCGCGACCGCTACGAATCCTGATATCTGCGTAACAATTATTACTGCCTGCTCGAGGTAGACCGCCTCGTGATGGAAGGGATCGATACGGTATCGCGGCTCGTCGTCGTCGTGCTGGTCGCACTCGTCGTCTGCGGGACCGTCCCCGCGACGGTCGCCGGCCAGACTGACGGCCAGACCGGCGGCACGGTCGTCGTCGACGAAGGCGAAACGGTCGACAGCCTCGAGGCGTTCGGCGGGAGCGTCGTCGTCCGCGGCACGGTGACGGGCGACGTCAGCGCCGTCGGGGGCGACGTGCGGATCGAACAGACCGGTTCGGTCGGCGGAGATATCGACGCCGCCGGCGGGAGCGTGACGATCGCGGGGACCGTCGACGGTGACGTCAACGTCGGAGCGGGAAGCCTCACCGTCGCCGAAAGCGGCACCGTCGGCGGCACCCTCATGGCCGGCGTCGGGAGTGCGACGATCGACGGCACGATCGAGGGCGACGCCGAAATCGGTGCGGAGACGATTCGACTGGGCGAGACGGCCAGTATCGCGGGCGATCTGCGGTACGACGGCGACCTCGAGGGGAACACCGACGCGGTCGCCGGCGAGATTCAGGAGGACCCGTCGCTGGGAGTCGACGTCGCGCCGACGATCCAACCCTTCGCGTCGTGGCTGTTCACCGCGTACGTCCTCGCGCTGAATCTACTGGTCGGTGCCCTGTTGCTCGCGCTGTTCCCCCGCTTCTCGGCGGGAGTCGCCGACCGCGTCGCATCGGGGCCGCTCCGCTCCGGACTCGTCGGACTCGGGGTCCTCGTCGGGATTCCCGTGCTCCTGATCGCGCTCGCGATCACCGTCGTCGGCATCCCGCTGTCGATGATCGGCGGCTTCGTCTTCGGCCTGCTGCTGTGGATCGGGACGATCTACGGCCGCTTCGCCGTCGCCGCGTGGCTCCTCTCGCTGGTCGGGCTCGGCAATCGGTGGCTCGCACTCGTCGTCGGACTGGTCGCCGGCGCGCTCCTCTCCCGGCTTCCGATCCCGATCGTCGGCGAGGCGATCAACCTGCTCGTCCTGCTGCTGGGACTCGGCGCGCTCGTTCGCGGGCTAGTCGGCCACTGGCGAACCGCCCGCGGTCGAGATCGCGACCGCCGCGTCGGGCCCGGCACCGACGAACCGACCGCCGACTGACCGCGAGCGACGCGCTCAAGGCCGTCGCCTCGTAACTCGAGGTATGCACGTCACCGTCGACGTCAAAGGCGAGGACACCTACGAACTCGAGCTCGAGGCGGTGGCGGGGGCCGGAGACGGGTCCGCAACGAATTCCGATACCGCCGACGCGCCGCCGACGTACGCGGACCTGCTCCGCGAGGTCGATTTGAGCCCCCACGAGGTGAGCGTCCTCGTCGACGGTCGCCCGGTCCCCGAGGATCAGCCGGTCGAGAGCGACCACGTGACGGTGTTACGACTGATCAAGGGCGGGTAACTGCGCTCCCGAAACGGACCCACCTGGGTACTAGCTGACGGACGATTACTCGTCGAACCGATCGAGTCGAAACATATCGATGGGATGGTCCGTCTCGCCGTCGACCGCGAGGTCGGCGAGGATCTCGCCGATGACGCTGGCGAACTTGAAGCCGTGGCCCGAGAAGCCGGCTCCGACGGCCACCTGCGGGTGGTCGGGGAGCGTATCGAGGATGAAGTGCTCGTCCGGGGAGTTCGTGAACATGCAGGTCGCGAGGCGCATCGTCGGTCCCGCCGCGTCGGGGAAGTAGTTCGCCGTGGCGTCGCGGAGGAGCCGCTCGTCCTCGAGGCCGGGTTCGGTGTCGTAGTCGTCCGGATCGACCTGCTCGTCGCGGTGGTGGTACTTGCCGATCTTGAATCCCGGCACGTCGTAAATCGGCAGCCCGTAGAACCGTCCTTCGGGTACCTTCAGGTTCCAGACCGGGAACTTCTCGGGTTCGAACGTCGACGGTTGTTCGGGCTGGAACCAGCCGAGTACTTGCCGTTCGGGGACCGCGAGCCCCTCGAGCGCGTCAGCGAACGTGTGGTTCCAGGCACCGGCGGCGAGGATCATGTTCGCGGCGTCGTAGGTTCCGCGGTCGGTCTCGACCCGAACGCCGCCGTCCGAGGTCGGTTCCCACTCCAAAACCCGTTCGCGGGCGCGTATTTCGGCGCCGGCCGCCTGGGCCGTTTCGACGTGACCGACGATCGACTGTTCGGGGACGACGAAGCCGCCGTCGGGCTGGTACAGCGCTCTGTACCCCTCCGGGAGCTGATAGCCCGGGAACCGCTCGGACAGCTGCTCGCTCGTCAGTACCTCGTGGGGAATATCGTGCGCTTCGCAGGAGCGCAGCGACCCCTCGAAGACGGCGCTCTCCGCGGGACCGGCGTCGATCGACCCCGTCCGGTGAATCACCTCGCGGTCGGTCTCGGCCGCGAGGTCGTCCCAGAGATCGTAGGCCCGTTTCAGGAGCGGAATGTAGGACGGATGCTCGTAGTAGGCTCGCCGGATGATCCGCGTGATACCGTGTGACGATCCCTTCGCGTGGGGGACGTCGTAGCGCTCGAGTCCGAGCACGTCGAGTCCGCGATCGGCGAGGTGGGCGGTCGTCGCGCTGCCCATCCCGCCGACGCCGATCACGAGGACGTCGTATCGATCTCCGCTCGTGCTCATCTACAGCCCGATTCAACGACGCGACTCTTGAGTGTTCGTCCGTCTCGTCCCCGTCTCGAAACGGATAGCAGCTCGGCTCGGATCTCCGGAATGTGTGAGCGATCTGCGCCGAGGGCGTTCCTCCCGTCCCGAAACGGTGTTGCGGCGGCCATCGGGTCAGTGAAAGCCCAGCCGCTTTCCCGGTCGACGCGGTAGTCCGGATATGACCGACCACGTCCGCGAGTCGGACATACCGAGCGGCGGTCCGAGACCGATCCCGCTCGATCGTCCCGGAATCGACGCGTTGTTAGCCCGCGGCGACCGATGCTCCTGACGAATGTTCGTCCGTACCGCCACCCTCGACGACGCCCTCGAGGTCCGGCGCATCCTCGACGGGGCGATGCTCGAGCCGGGCGACGTGGAACGGCGAATCGACGCCACGGACGTCTTCGTTGCGGGCGATCGGCAGGGCGGATCGACGGACGCCGACGCCGCCGATTCGACGGACCGAGAACGGATCCTCGGGACGACCGTTCTCGAGCCGATCGGGAGCGAGGAGGGTGCCCACGTCGCGGCCATCGGCGTCCGCCGACGCCACCGGGGTCGGGGGATCGGCTCGGCGCTGATCGAACGCGCGCTCGAGCGGGAGGGGCGGCTCACGGCACGGTTCGACGACGGCGTCCGACCGTTCTACGAGCGGCTCGGCTTTTCGATCGAGCCGATCGACGAACAGCGCCACCGCGGGGTGGCGGTAACGGCCGACCGAATCTGACAGGAACCCACAGGAACCCGTCTCCTGCCAGCGCAGTTTTATCAAACGGAACGTGGTACGTGCCCTCGCATGGTACTCCAACGGATGCTCAGCGGCGATCCGTCGAAGAGCTCGAAGGTCTATCTGGCGATCGGTGCGCTTTCGCTCGTGAAAGCGATCGCGGTCCGCAAGGACCGGGACCGGTTCCGACGCGAGCTGATGGACGCCGGATTGTTCCTCGGCGTCGGTCTGTTGCTGCGCCGATTCAGCAGAATGAAGGCACAGAAACGGCAGGAGCTCGAGTCCCAGCTCCCGGACTGGGCGGCCGAGATGGTGACCTCCGAAGCCGCGTCGAACGGACTCCAGCAGCTCGCGAAACGACAACTCGGACGCCGATCGGAGCCCGAACCCGAGCCGCGGCTTCGCGACCGGGCTCGACGCGTCGTCTCGAGTCGGTAACCGCACCCGCCGTCGGTCGCGTTCTTCTCACTCCGACCCCCCATCGACGGCGATCGGCGGGTCGGCAGAAACCGGTTCGAGCGCCGCGGAAAAGTGACGGAGCTCCGGAACCGCGGGGTTGGAAACGATCTCGAGGCCGGACACCTCCTCGCGGCGCTCGAGGACGGCCCTAGCCGTCTCGACGACGTGCTCGAAGTGCTCCCGGTGGTAGGTCCGGCGCGGAACCGCGAGCCGGACCAGTTCCGGGCGGTCGGTCTCGGGGAACGCGAAGCTCCCGAGTTCGACGCCCCTGACTCCGCCCTCTCGGTACAGTTCGCAGACCAGCGCCTGCCCCGGAAACTCGTCGGCCGGAATCCCCGGGAACGCCGCCCCGGCGTCGAGGTAGACAGCGTGGCCGCCGACCGGTTCGTACACCGGAAGGCCGGCTTCCTCGAGCATCGCGCCGAGTTCGCGGACCTGTTCGACTCGGTCTTCGATATACGCTTCCTCGACGGCCTCGCGCAGGCCGACGGCCATCGCGGCGACGTCTCGGCCGGCCATCCCGCCGTACGTGGGAAAGCCCTCGTAGAGGATGGCACGCTGTTTGCACCGCTCGAAGAGGGCCTCGTCGTCGCTCGCGACGAAGCCGCCGACGTTCACCAGCCCGTCTTTCTTCCCGCTCATGACGAGCGCGTCGGCGGAGCCGAGTTGCTCGCGGGCTACCTCGGCGACCGTCGCCTCGGCGAACTCGTCCTCGCGCCGGGTCACGAAGTAGGCGTTCTCCGCGAACCGGCAGGCGTCGATCACGAACGCGGCATCGATCTCGTCGGCGAACGCGCGGACGCGACGGGTGTTTTCGACGCTGACCGGCTGGCCCGCCGCCGAATTGTTCGTGACCGTCAGGATCACCAGCGGGACGCGGTCCGCGCCGACCTCGTCGACGGCCGCTCGCGCCCGCTCGAGCGAGAAGTTCCCCTTGAACGGCTCGTCCGCCTCCGGGTCGTGGGCCGACGGAACCGGACAGTCGACCGGATCTGCACCCTGATTCGAGACGTGCGCTCGCGTCGTATCGAAGTGGGTGTTATTGAGCGCGACGTCGCCCTCGGAGAGCAGCGCCCCGTAGAGAACGTTCTCCGCGCCGCGGCCCTGGTGGGTCGGCACCACGTGCTCGAATCCCATCACGTCCGCGACCGCGGATTCCAGGCGATCGAAGCTCGACGAGCCGGCGTACGCTTCGTCGCCTCGCAAGAGCGCGGCCCACTGGTCGTCACTCATCGCACCCGTGCCGCTGTCGGTCAACAAATCAATGAAGACCTCGTCAGCGGAGAGATCGAACACGTTGTACCCGGCCTCCTCGAGCGCCGCCGTTCGCCGTTCCCTCGATGGCAACTGAATCCGCTCGACGACTTTCGACTTGTATGCGACCATGGCCGTTCGACACCGCCGCGCGTGTTCAGTCTAGCTGGCGTCTTGTGATCGTCGATGGCTCGAGGCATGCCCTTCCGAACGGATCGGCGCATCGATGGACGGAACCGACGGGACGTCGATGGATGCGACTACGAAATCGACGGATGCACTGCTGACGGGATCGACGACGACAGTGCGATCGGACTCGGTCGGTCCGTCGAGAATCAGTACGCGTCGGACCCGGCAGTGCCGAAGGCATCGTCGGCCACCCGCGTCGTCGTCGGATCGCCGACGAGTTCCAGCCCGTCGGTCCCGCCGTCGCGGAGAACGAGCGTGTCGAACGAGGCGTCGTCGCTCGAGACCGAATCGGTGGACGCGGGAGTTTCGACGGGATCATCGGCAGCAGTCGGCCAGTCGAGGGTCGGATCAGTCGCGGTGAGCGCATCGAGTTCGGCCGCGGTGGCGTCGATCGCGTCGCCGTCGTCCCGGACGGTCACGTCCGCATCCCCGACGAACTCGGTCTCGAGAGCGGTCTCACGGTTCGAGTCCGCCATCTCGTCTCCGAGATCGGCGAACAACTCTGCAGCGGTCGCGTCGCTGATCTCGTCGGGCGCCGCCTCGTGCTTCCCGCCGCTTTCGACGAGTTCGGCCGGCGTCTCCGCGCCGCACGCCTCGAGGATCGCGTCCGGATCGGCCTCGACGTCCTCGAAAACCTCCGTGACGGTCGAATCGGTGCTCATGACTGCGCCGCCACTCCGGTCCGCCTTCGTTACGATGTCATTACCGCGGAACGAGGATCTCGACGCCGCCGTTAATGCGTCGTTCACGTCGGATCGGTCGATCGAAACGCAGCATCGATACCGGGGTAGAACGCGGTCGAGCGCGGCGATCGCTCGGGCTAGAACAGGTCCTGCGTCAGCTCGAGAGTTTCCTCGCGGTCGTCCCAGTCGACGAACAGCGCGACGCTGGTCGCGCTCGTGATGATGTCCTGCAGGTGGATTCGGGCCTCGGCGAGCGGATTGACGATCTCGCTGATGATCCCGGGCTGATTGGGGAGTTCACCGCCGGTGACCCGGATGACCGCGATCGGCGAGTCGACGGTGACGCTCGAGAGTGCGTCGCGGGCGATGACCTCCCGGTGGAGGATGTTCTCGGCTCGCTCGGCCTCCTCCTCGTCGATGTAGAAGGTGATCGTGTCCATGCCGCTGGCGACGGCGTCGACGTTGACGTCGCTCTCGGCGAGCGCCTCCGAGAGGTGGTTGAAGACGCCGGGCTCGTTGCGGATCGCTCGGCCGGCGACGGTCAGGCAGGCCAGCGGTCGCTCGCGAAGGTCCACGAGGTTCCTGAACTCGCCTTCGATGCTCGTCCCGCCCGACAGGAGGTCCCCGTGCTGGTAGTGGACGACGCGAACGTCCAGATTGCCGCCCTTGTAGGACAGCGCGGAGGGGGCGACGACCTCGGCCCCGCGGAACGAGAGGTTTCGGAGTTCGTCGACGGAGATCTCGCCGACGTTTCGCGCGCCTTCGACGACGTGTGGATCGCCGGTCATGACGCCCTCGACGTCGGTCACGATGACGACCTCGTCGGCGTCCATGTACTTGCCCATCATGACCGCCGTCGTGTCGCTGCCACCGCGACCCAGCGTCGTGATCGAGCCGTCCGGCCCCTCGGCGAGGAAGCCGGTGATGACGGGCACCGTGCCGTCGAGATCCGCTGCGACCTCCTGGGCGCGTTTCTGCGTTTCTTCGACGTTGACCTCGCCGTACTCGTCGGTGACGACGGGCCACCGCTCGCTGCCGGGCTCGAGGAAGATCGCATCGATTCCGCGGGCCGACAGCGCGGCCTTGAGCATGCGGACGGACGTCCGCTCGCCCATGCTGACGATCTGAGCGCGGTCGGCTTCGTCGGTCTCGAAGCTGATTTCGTCGAGCAGTTCGTCGGTGGTCGACCCCATCGCGCTGGCGACGACGGCGATCTCGTGACCGTCCTCGACGGCCGCGGCGATCGAATCCGCGGCGCGGTTGATCCGGTCACCGCTTCCCAGGCTCGTCCCGCCGAACTTCGCTACGACGCGCATACTGACACCTCACGGGCTGCGTGCGTTACGGTGGTGTGGCTCATACTGCGTTCGTAACCAGAGCGCGCAGATAACTGTGTCCCATCGTCCGCGTTTTTATCCGGGTCGGACGGGGCGAGTCCGACCCCAGCGGACGGGATCGACTCGTTCGGGGCGGTGCGCCGCGACTGGGATTTATAATCGTGGGCAGCATTACCATCCGTCGATGAACGTACGGGACGCACTCGAGGCCGACGCAGACGCGCTCGCGTCGATCGCGGACTCCCCGACCGACGTGATGCGGAATCTCGTCCACGACCGGACGGTGCGCGTCGCCGAGAACGGGAGCCACGATCCCAACGCGGACGTCTCCGGGTCGCAGTACGACGGCTCCGATCCCGAGGACCTGCTGGGGTTCATCAGCTTCGACGCGCGGGAGGATACCGTCCACGTCACCCAGCTCGACGGGACGAGGGAAGCCTGCAAGCGGCTGCTGGCCGAACCGGTCCGCTTCGCCGAGCGCGAGTCGATGGCCGTCGAAGTCCTGGCGGCACAGGACGCCGACTCCATCGAAACCGCTGCCGAGGACCTCGGCTTCGATCGACGCGGCCGCGGCCCGCGGTTCGACGGCTCCCCGACGGTCCGGTTTCGGCTCGAGCCGTAGCGTCCCTCACTGACGCCGGCCATCGGCATCGAACGAATTCGGCCGGTCCGATCAGCGTTTTCGAACCCGATCCCCGGAGACAGCGTCGGGTACCAGTTGCGGGCGATCTCTCCTTTGTATCAACGTATCAGTTCCGTAACCATCCGAAGCAATTATTGCCGTCAACGGTGCCTCCGGTGGTGTATGCCATCGAACCACAACTTATCCGGGTACGAGGAGACTCGAGCGGAGTTCACGTGGGATCGGATCTACGACGAGGCGGCGTGGGATGCCCCGTCAGAACTGAACATCGCACACGAGGTCTGCGATCGACACGCCGAGAACAGAGAGAAGGTAGCGCTCTACCAGGTCGACGAGGACGGCGAGTTGACCACGCTGACGTTCTGGGAACTGGCCGAGCGAACGAACCGATTCGCGAACGTCCTGGAGTCGCTCGGAATCGAGCGGGGCGACCGCGTCTTCTCGTACATGCCGCGGATCCCCGAGCACTACGTCGCGCTAGTCGGGACGCTCAAACGCGGGGCCGTCTTCGGCGGGATCAACGAGCGGTTCGGCCCCGACGGCATCTCCTACCGGCTGGACGACTGCGACGCGAAGGCGATCGTCACCACCGCGGCAAACCGGGACACCGTGGCGGCCGCGCTCGAGGACGCCCCCTCGGTCGAACACGTCATCGTCGTCAGCGACGACGGGACGGGAATTCGGCGGGGCGACGCGAGCTACCACAGTGAGATGGAGACGGCGAATCGCGAGTACGAGCCGGCCGACACCGGCGGCGAGGACGACGCGCTGCTGTACTACACCAGTGGAACGACCGGACTCGCGAAGGGCGTTCTCCACAAACACCGGTGGGTCGCCGGCGTCGCCGCCACGCAAAAGTACTCCGTCGATCTACGGGAGGGCGACCTGTACTGGTCCACGGCGGACCTCGGCTGGCTGACCGGACCGATCAACACCCTCGGTGCCTGGTTCTGGGGAACGGCACTGTTTACCTACGAAGGCGAGTTCGACCCCGAGGAGTGGGCCGACCTGCTCGACACCTACCCCATCTCGGTCCTGTTCTCGGTCCCGACGGCCTACCGCATGCTCCGCGAGCACGAGGACGTCCTCGAGGGAGTGTCGCTCGATCTGCGGCACGCGCTGTCGATCGGCGAGCCGCTCTCGGCGGGCGTCGTCGAGTGGGGCGAAGAGACCCTCGGCGTCACGATCCACGACACCTACGGCCAGACCGAGACGGGGAACATGATCATCGACAACTACCCGACGATGGACGTTCGGCCGGGATCGATGGGGAAGCCCCTACCGGGTATCGAAGCCGCGGTCGTCGACCCGGAGACGGGTGCGGTGCTCGAGCCCGGCGAAACCGGCGAGATCGCCCAGCGCGGCGACTACCCCTGCTTCTTCGCGGAGTACTGGGAGAAGCCGGAGAAGACGGACTCGTGTTTCGTCGACGGCCCCGACGGGGAATGGTATCTTTCGGGCGATCTGGCGCACACGGACGAAGACGGCTACTTCTGGTTCGAGGGTCGGGCCGACGACGTCATCCTCTCCTCGGGCTACCGGATCGGCCCGTTCGAAGTCGAAAGCTCGCTGGGCGAGCACGAGGCCGTCGCCGAGGCCGCCGTCGTCCCGAAGCCCCACCGCGAGCGCGGGAACATCGTGAAGGCCTACGTCGTCCCCAGCGAGGATGCAACGCCCTCCGAGGCGCTCGAGGAGGAGATCAGCACCCACGTCCGAGAGGAACTCTCGGCTCACGAGTACCCCCGCGAGATCGAGTTCCGGGAGGAACTGCCGAAGACGGTCACGGGGAAGATCCGTCGGACGGAGCTCCAGGACGAAGTGGACGGAGAAGCAAAGGCGGAGTGACGATCGGTCCCGCGTCTCGAGGCGATCGCGTCGGCGTCGGTCGGCGGTCCCTCAACTGAACTTCTGGACCGTCACGTTCAGCGTATCCAGATCGACGATCGGGGCGAACCCGGCGTCGGGATCGATGTTGACGCTCTTCTGGAAGTCCGTCTGGGCCTGCCAGCAGCCGGAGTTGATCGCGAGCACGTCGTGGTACTTGCCGAAGCCGAGCTTGTGGACGTGGCCCGTGTGGAAGATGTCGGGCACCTCGTCGATGATGAGATAGTCTTTTTCTTCGGGTGCCAGCCGGGTGTGACCGCCGAACTGCGGCGCGACGTGGCGCTTCTTGAGGAGGTGGTACATCGCCTTGTGGGGATCGTCGTAGCTGGCTTTTTCTTCCGGGAGCTCCGCGATGACTTCGTCCAGCGAGACGCCGTGGTACATCAGGACGGAGACGCCCTCGAGGGTCACCATCGACGGGTTGCTCACGATCTGGGGATCGTGTGCGGACATGATCTCCCGCAGCACCTCGTCGAATCCCGGCTGCGGTTCGGCGAGTCGAACCGCGTCGTGGTTCCCCGGAATCATGACGATCTCGATGTCGCCCGGGATTTTCTTCAGGTGCTCGCTGAACGCCTCGTACTGCTCGTAGATGTCGACGATGTCCAGTTCCTCGTCCTGGTCGGGGTAGACGCCGACGCCTTCGACCATGTCGCCCGCAAGCAGCATGTACTCGACGTGTTCAGCTTCCGGAGTGTGGAGCCAGTCGGCGAAGTCGTTCCACGCGTCGGCCATGAACTCCTGACTGCCGACGTGGACGTCGCTGATCAGCGCCGCCTGCACGTGGCGATCCGCGGTCGACGGCTCGTGGGTGCGAGGGATGTCCGGGAAGTGCATCGAATCGACGAAGGCGATCCCCGAATCGTCGGCCAGCGTCCCCTCCATCGCCAGCACCTCGTCGCAGAGTAGCTCCTCGACGAGATCGGCGTACTCCCTGTCTTTCATCACGAGCCACGGGAACGTTCCCGTCGCGTCCTCGAGTTCGATCAGCCAGTGACCGCTGGCGGTCGACCGGATGTCGTTGACCAGCCCGACCATCGCGACCTCGCTGCCTCCCGCCATACCCTGAATGGCCGTCGCCGGACGGTGGTTGACCCGTCCCCGCAGTTTCGCACCCAGCCGATCGAGCCGGTCCCGGAAGACGGAAACGAAATCGTCGTACTCGCCCGTTCCCGTACTCTGGCCGGTCATGTCGCCAACGATCTCGAGCGATCGCTGGGCGGGATCGGACGATCGGTTCGCGGACGAATACCCCTTCGTTTCGACTGGAGATCGGCCGGCTGATTCCGCCCCCGGACCGGTCACGGTTCCAGTTGAAACGGAGGGGGGCGACTCCGTCGGCGGCGAGTCGTCGTCGACGGCTGCGTCAGCTCCCGAACCGGATCTCGAGGGAGCGCTCTCGTCGGACGTCGAGAGGACCGCCTCCACGTGATCGGTCCGAACGACCAGCGCGTCGTCGGGAATCTCGTCGAGGACGCGCTCGAGCGCCGCGGCCGGATCCTCGGCCGCCGCGAGCCGCGTCACCGCCTCGCGCTCGGCGTTGTACCCGCGGCTTGTGAGTTCGCTGACGATTCGAGCGGGAGCCTCGAGTGGCACTACACGTCGCATTCGCGAGCGCGGGCAAAAGGATAGCGGATCCCCCGCTGCCGAGAGTTCGATCCAGTTGGGCAGGATCGGCGACTCTATTTAAGTAACGCGTACGGAACCATCGCTGAACGGTGTCCTCATTACTCGCGTGGACCTCGACCGATATCACATCGCTCACCAATATCACAGTACCTGCGTGGACCGCCGAGCGTCGCCGGAAGTTTGATATCTAGTTCGCCGTAATCGGTTGCCAATGGACGGTCCCGACGGCGGCGAACGGAACAACGATCGATCCGATCCTCGCGACGCGCGCTCGGGACCACAGCGTTCGACGGACGACGCCGGGGATCGTCGGCCACGGCCCGGCGCGAAGGAACGACCCGATCGCGACAGGGTAACGATCGATGACGACGGAGTTCTCCGCTGGTTCCTCGAGACCGACGACCGGACCGTCACGGTCTGTCGGGACGCCGCGACGATCGTCGCTCTCGTCCTCGTGATCGGTCTCCTCCTGTTCGGTATCAACGGCACCTGGCCGCCGTTCGTCGCCGTCGAGAGCGGGAGCATGGAGCCCAACATCCAGGAAGGGGATCTCGTATTCATCGTCGACGATGGCCGGTTCGTCGGCGACGATGCCGTCGCCGGAACCGGTATCGTCTCCCTCGAGAGCGGACGGGAGAGCGGCCACGAGAAGTTCGACGCCCCCGGCGACGTCATCGTGTTCATGCCGAACGGTGATCCGAAGCGGACGCCGACGATCCATCGCGCCCACTTCTGGGTCGAGGCGGGCGAGAACTGGGTCGCCACGAAAGCCGATCGCGAGTTCATGAAGGGCGCGAGCTGCAACGAGCTCCTCTCGTGTCCGGCACCCCACGACGGGTTCATCACGAAAGGCGACGCCAATCCGGGGTACGACCAGTTGCCGCAGTCGGGTGCGAAAACGACCGTCATCAGTCCGGAGTGGGTGACCGGAAAAGCGATGGCCCGCGCCCCGTGGCTCGGTGAGATTCGATTAGCCGTCGGTTCGATACAGGCGCTGACCGGAATCGGATCGGCCGCCATCGTCATCGCTACGGGTGTGGTCACGCTCGTCCTGCTCGGGGCGGCCGCCGGCGGCCGGGATCCGTAACGGGCTCGCCGAGGGTCTCGGTTCCGATGGCGGAGCGCTCGGTCGCCGAACACCGCGAACAGAAAGTTGATTGGCGGGCCGGGCAAAGGGGGTGACGATGAGCGGTTCTAGCTCCGGGGATCCCCCAGGTGATTCCGGCGACGACGTTCGTGAGAACGAGGATCGAAGCGCTGGCTCGTCACAGACCCAACCCTCGCCTGAGGAACGTCCGCGGAGCACCGCCGAGAACGAGGCCGTAACGATCGAAGACGACGGCGTCCTCCGCTGGTTCCTCGAGACCAACAACGAGACCGTCGTGATGACGCGAGACGTGCTGAGTAGCGTCGCCATCGTCGCCGTTGTGGGCCTCCTTCTGTTCGGAATCAGCGGTATCTGGCCCCCGCTAGTCGCCGTCGAGAGCGGCAGCATGGAGCCGAACATGCAGAAAGGCGATCTGATTTTCGTCGTCGATGACGGCCGATACGCCGGCGATGCCGCCGTCGAGGGGACCGGCGTCGTCACCCTCGAGCGCGGGCAAGAAACGGGCCACGAGAAGTTCGGCAACCCCGGCGACGTCATCGTCTACAGACCCGACGGGAGCCAGCTGCAAACCCCGGTAATTCATCGCGCCCATTTCTGGGTCGAAGAGGACGAAAACTGGGTCGAGACGAAAGCCAGCGAGGAGATCGTTGGCGATGCGACCTGCAGCGAGGTCGCTACCTGTCCCGCCGAACACGCCGGCTTCGTCACGAAAGGCGACGCTAACCGCGGATACGATCAATTGGCGAGATCCGGTGCGAGAACCGACGTCGTCAAACCCGAATGGGTCACCGGCAAGGCGATGTTCCGAATTCCGTGGCTCGGCCACGTCCGGCTGACCTTCGACGAGCTCCTCGGCGGGATGCTCGTTCCGACTGCCCCCTCGAGTACGCCGATGTACGAGCCCGTTCCGGTGACGCAGACGCCGACGCCCGCCGGACCCGAAACGACCAGTGGTGGAGGCCACGGTGACTTCGCCGGGGCCGCCGCTCTCGCCACTACCGGGGCCGGACCTGCAGTTGCGGTCGGCCGGGCCGGTCCCTGATTCGCCCGCCGAACTAATTTCGGCTCGTTTGACGTTTTTTCGTCTCCCCTTTCGTCCGTTCGACCGCAGTGAACGATTATTCGATACTTAGTGAATATCGATTCATACGATCTCGAGTGGAAATAGAGGGGTCAGGTCCACTCTGACGATCCGTCGCGTCGCAACGCCGATCCGACTACGGCAGGCTGTCGGAACGGGAGCGGGAATCGAGACGAAAAGAACGACAGATGCAGTGAGTGGACGCCGGACGGAGCCGATTCGTCAGTTTTCGAATCGGGCCTGGACGAACGGCTGCACGTCGTCGATATCGCTCAGTCGGGAGTCGCTCAGTAACACGGCCTCCGTCTCTTCGAGTGGAACGGAGAGACTGATCTCTTTGGTTCGACCGTACCGGCCCTTCGAGACGACGACGGCGTTGACGATCCCGAGCATGTCGAGCTCGCTGATGAGATCCGTCACTCGCCGCTGGGTCAGGACATCTGCGTCGATCTCCTCGCACAGGCGCTTGTAGATGTTGAACACCTCGCCCGTGTTGATGCTGTGGACGCCGTTTTTCTCGAGCAAAATGATCGCGAAGAGGACGAGTTTGCTCTGCGTGGGGAGGGTCCGGACGACCTCGACGACCCGATCGAGTTCGATCTTGTCCTGGGCCTGCCGGACGTGTTCCTCGACGATCGTTTCGGCCTGTGACCGTTCGGCCAGTTCGCCCGCAGTCCGAAGGAGGTCGAGCGCGCGTCGCGCGTCCCCGTGTTCCTGTGCGGCGAAGGCCGCACACAGCGGGATCACGTCGTCCGAGAGTGCGTCGCCCTTGAACGCGACGTCCGACCGGTGGTTGAGAATATCCCGCAGCTGATTCGCGTCGTAGGGCGGGAAGACGATCTCCTCCTCGCCCAGCGACGACTTGACCCGCGGATCGAGGAAGTCGGTGAATTTCAGATCGTTCGAGATGCCGATGATCGAGACGCGCGAGTTCTCGAGTTCGGAGTTCATCCGGGAGAGGTTGTAGAGGGTGTCGTCGCCGCTTTTCTCGACGAGCTTGTCGATCTCGTCGAGCATGATCACGACGACCCGCTCGTCGTAGTCGACGGCGTCGAAGAAGACGCTGTAGACCCGGTCGGTCGGCCACCCCGTCATCGGGACTTCCTCGAAAGAGTCCTTGTCGTCTTCGAGTTCCGCAATTCGGTCGTCGACCTCGTCGCGCGCGTCGAACGGCGTCGACTCGAGCGGGTGCGCGGGCGAATCGGTTGCCGATGAGTCGCCCTGATCGGTGCCGGCGACGGCCGTCGGATCTGTGGTATCCGAGGACGCTACGGCCGGAGCCGATTCCGAAGACCCCTCCGTTTCGAGTGGAGAATCGACCGACGTAGCGTCGGTATTGGGTCCAGGAGAACCGTCTCCGTGCGAGTCGGTTTCGTCGCTCGAGACGAAATCGAAGGGGTCCGACGCCGTCTGGTCATCTGACAGGTCGTCGGTTCCAGTTTCCTCGGCGCTGCGACGCTCCGCGTCGGCGTCGTACTCGTCGAGGGCGTCCAGCAGCGACTCGAGTTCCGCGACTCGGTCGTCGATGCGCTCTTTGTTCTTGTCGATGAACTTGTTCGCGAGTTGCGCGAGGACGCGGTACTGGGTATCGGTGACCTCGCAGTTGATGTACTCGACGTCGCAGGGAACGCTGTACTTTTGAGAGGTACTCTCGAGTTCCTTGCTGACGAATTTGGCGCTCGCGGTCTTGCCGGTCCCCGTTTTCCCGTAGATGAGAATATTCGATGGCGTTTCACCGCGGAGTGCGGCGACAAGGATCGTCGCCATCTTGTTGATCTGATCGCTCCGGTGGGGGAGCTCGTGTGGGGTGTAGGACGGACGAAGCACCTCCTTGTTCTCGAAGATCGGTTCGCCGCTGAGGAGGTCGTCGAACAACCCCTGATTCGACTCTTCGTCGTCGAGATCGGCGCTCTCGAAGTCCGTCGAGAACCCGCTCGTTCCGTCACCGTCGTCTGAGTCAGTGATCTCTGAGTTGTCGTCTGACATTCGTCGTACTGAACCCCCTTATTTCGAGTGGAACGCCGAACCCCGGAGCAGGAATATAGCGGTGTAATGCCCTTAATCGGGCGATTCACCGTTCCAGATACCGGGTTCGGATCCAGTTGATGCAAACGAAACAGAGGAAAAGCATGCTAATAAAGGCTTCCTTTCCCCTTGGGTCTTGCCCGGTTTTAGCGGTCAGTGTCCGATCGATCCCGACGCTGCGGTTCGATTTCGAAATCTGTAGGGACCGACTCTCTGTGAACGAGACGGTCACACGAATCGATACTCGGGGTGGCACGTCGGGAACGAATTTCGAGTCGAACTGAGGACCGTGATCGATACCTGTCGCTCGGCCCCAGAACGACCGGCCGCCAGAATAAACGGCCCCGATCTATTCGATGAGCACGTCGGTCGGGCCGAAACTCGTTGTCGGTCGAGTCACGGGTCGTGAACAGTCCCCGAGGAGCGCTTTCGAAGGCCTTTCGACGAGCCCGTCTGCTCTTTCTGCTTTCGGTGAGACAATCGGCTTCCTCGAGTGCCAGATCTGGGAGCGAGCAGGATCTGAGAGCGAACGTGTGTGGTGTGGAAGATCATGTCTGATGTTATCATGATCCGATGGTTGACCCCCCCCCACCCCTTCGTTTCGAGTGGAACCTGCCGAGAGGGCGGGTGGGGGTTCGACGACATTTCATGACGAGAAGTTTTATGTAGTGATGTGAGAAACAGTATCCGTAGAACTAGCAGACACACTAGTCTTACTAGGGCCTTGTTCCTAGTTACTAGTTCCTGCTAGAGTCACTTCTCACGGCCGTCTCGATTACTAGAATCGTTATCGAGTTACTAGATCGATCGCTATTGGGGAATTCACCAGCGAGATCCTCTCGCAACCTCCTTCGAGTCGAAACAGAGGGTCGAAATCGTCGCAGTCCCGGTCGATCAGCTCTCGTCACCACCCACGGTCCCGTCACTCTCCAGTTGAAACGAAGGGGTGGGGGTATTCGAATCGCTCCGCTCCTCCGTTACGAACTCGTTTCATTCCGATTCGCGTGTTATCTCTTCACAATCGCTCGAATAACTCATGGTTATTTTATCGTCTCTTGCGATCTACCGTGCTACGCCATCGCAGTTGGAACGCGTCCAGCCCGCACACCCTATCTGACACTTCTGTGATCCGCTATCTCCATCACGTTTTATTTTCAAATCGGATCAACACGGAACGTTCCTGTTCTCAAAGACGATCCTCGCATATTATATTTCTCTTTCGTCGAATTGTCTACACGTCTGACGTAGGCTTAAGTGAGTTCAGTTAGTAGTACGCGCAGATGCACCCCGCGGTGCTGGAGGCCCCAAAGGATGGGACTGTTCACAGAACTCAAAGATAGTATCTCTCGGGCTACAGACCGCCTGTTTTCGGAACAGGAGCCCAAACGAATCGGTATCTACGGTCCGCCGAACGCCGGCAAGACGACGCTCGCGAACCGTATCGCACGTGACTGGACTGGCGACGCGATCGGCGCTGAGAGTCACGTCCCTCACGAGACTCGTCGCGCACGCAGGAAAGAAAACGTCGAGATCGAACGAGACGGAAAGACGGTGACCATCGACATCGTCGACACACCCGGTGTGACGACGAAAGTCGACTACGAAGAGTTCACCGACGAAATGGACGAAGAGGACGCGATTCGTCGCTCCCGCGAAGCGACCGAAGGCGTCGCGGAAGCCATGCACTGGCTTCGAGAGGACGTCGATGGCGTCATCTACGTCCTGGATAGCGCAGAGGATCCGATCACGCAGGTCAACACGATGCTGATCGGCATCATCGAATCACGCGATCTCCCGGTTCTCATCTTCGCGAACAAGATCGACCTCGAGGAATCGAGCGTCAAGCGGATCGAGGACGCCTTCCCGCAGCACAAGACCGTGCCGCTCTCGGCGAAGGAAGGCGACAACATGGACGAAGTCTACGACAGCATCGCGGAGTACTTCGGGTGATTACGATGCCAAAAGCAACCAATGCGGACGACCCGGACGCACCCGACGGCGTGCAGATCGACCTGATCAGCGGCGAACGCATGGACGGCATGGCGACCATGGAGAAGATCAGGATGATCCTGGACGGCGTCCACGACGGCAATATCGTCATCCTGGAAGAGGGGCTCACTCCCGACGAGGAGAGCCGACTCATCGAGGTCACGATGGCCGAAATCAGTCCCGACGAATTCAATGGGATCGAGATCGAAACCTACCCGAAATCCGACACCCGCGATTCGTCGTTGCTCGGCCGCATCATGGGAGGTGAGGAGGCGGAAGCGAAGCTGACGGTGATCGGCCCGGCCAATCAGATCGAAACGCTCCACAAGGACGAAACGCTCATCAGCGCGCTCGTGTCCCGTAACTAATGCCTCACCAGTGTACGAACTGTGGCCGGACGTTCGCCGACGGCTCCAAGGAGATGCTCTCCGGCTGTCCCGACTGCGGCGGGAACAAGTTCCAGTTCGCACCGACTGCGGCCGCCGTCGCTGACTCGTCCGCCGAAGCCGAGGGCTCGGGCTCGCTCGATGCCGACGGTACCGCGGGGGAATCCACCGCTCCCGAGTCCGACAGCGTGGCGACGCGAGCTGCGGAGACGGTTCGTGATCTGGTGGCCAGCGATTCGTCCGACGGGTCGGCGGCCGATACCCCGGCGGAACCGCCGCTCGAGGAGTCGGCCGAGACCATACAGTCGGACGCCTCCTGGCCCTCGAGCGAGGACGCCCCCGAAACGGATTCGACGACGTCGGACGGCGAATTCAAAGAATGGCCGGAAACGGCTCGACGGCCCGAGGACCGATCGGAGTCCTCGGACGAAGCGGCTGCCGACGCAGCACCCGAAACCGGACCCACCGATCGAACCGACTCCGAGTGGCCACCGCAGTCCTCGGCCTCGAGCGGTCCGACGACGACGATCGCGGACGACGAGAACTCGGCACAGGCCAACGCCCGCAGCGAGGTCATTACGACGAACGACCTTCCGTCCCGCTCCGGGACGGCCACACGGGATACATCGGACCACGGCACCGAGGCTGGACCGGACCCTGGCGACCCGGCAGGCTCGGAACACGGCCGCGAGGTGGACAGTGCGGTCGAGACGCCGGCTGATGCCGACGATGGTTCCAGTGACGAACTCGACGCCGACCAGTCGCCCGACCACGGTCGCGTCGTCAGCGAGCCGAGCGGTCAGCGACCGTCGCTCGAGGAGCTCCGGGCGGAACTCAACGAGCAGTTCGAGAGCATCAAGATCGTCAGTCCGGGACAGTACGAACTCAATTTGATGGAACTCTACAACCGCGACGAGTACATCATCTCCTTGCAGGAAGACGGCCGATACGTCATCGACGTTCCGGATTCGTGGCGCGCCGGCGACGACGAGGACGAGTGACTGAACCGACGACGTTCGGTTTCGTCTCTCGTGACACCGTATTGTTTCGACTGCGGACTCGTCGCGAACTTCGATTCTAGTCTCTTTACGGACACTTCTCGTTCCAGACGAAACAGTCCCAGTGGGGGGACCGGCCGGAGTAGGACCGCGGCCGCTAGGTTAGAATCTCGGCGAGTATCCGACGAACACTGATACGTTCCGGCGAGCAGTTGTCCGTTCGTCCCTCCGCCGTCGCTGGCGACCCGCGGTCTTCGGTCCGGACGAGTGCAGCGGGCTCCCCTGCTGGACGGACCTACCGGAGGCCCGAATCGTGACGGTGACGCCGGCAGACCGGCCGGAGACAGATGGATTTAAGCGACGCGGATACGACCCATCGCACATGAGCACCGCAACCAAGGTCGTTCTGTCAACGGTCGCCGTATCGGCGCTACTGTCGATCCTGCTCGTCTTTCAGAACGCACTCGCCTGATGTTCGAGGCTCGTGCGCTCTCGGATCGAGTCGAAGCCGTCCGCGAGGCCCGGACGCCCGACGTACAGGTTCTCGACTGCGAACGTGACTTCGAGACGCTGACTCCCGCCCTCGCCGAGGATCTCGGCCTGGTCGTCGACGCGCTCGAGCCCGCGACCTATCCGACGTCCTGGCTTCCGGACGACGCCCCGACCTTACTCACTCACTACGCGAGTTCGGACCTCACGATCGGGATGCCGGGCGACGGCAGCGTCGTCTGGACTCACCAGACCGACCCGCCGATCGTCCTCGTCAAACCGCGAGTCGAGGGCTCGCCCGAGTCGTTCGTCGACTTCTTGATCGCCGAAGCGCTCGTTCAGGTCGACCTCGAGGTGCCCGAACACTTCATCGGCTTCTTCGAGGAGACGTATCCCGACCTCGATGCGGCAGTCGCGCTCGATCCGAACGGGACCTATCAGGTCGCCGCGGCGCTGTACGACGGCTGGGTCGGGCTCCAGACCCGCGAGGTCTTCGCGGACTGGCACGACGAGCATCCCGAACTCGCCGACGCCTGGCAGGACGCGGGGACACGGCTCGAGGATCGCGTGTCGGAACTCCCGCGTGCGGTCGCGCGCGATGAGACCGATTTCGCGGACGCGACGGAGCTGGCGTGTGCGGCGATCAAGCATGCGATCGAACTGCCGGCACCCTTCGCGGCGCTCGATACCGACGCGTATCTGGACCACGGCCCGGCGTACGCGATCCAGTGGGCCGAGAAGACGTTCGACTCGCTCGAGGACTAGCCCGTTCGAATCGTTCGGAAGAGTGCTCGGTTTACTCGCGCCTCGTTTCCGTCATCGCCGCACAGCGCGCGCCGCTCTACTGGCCTCCTCTGCAGGCAGAAAATCGAGAATCACACTACTGAGGGGGCTCAGAACTCGGCGTCGACGCTGCCGTCCTCGTCGAGGTCGATGACGCCGTCGAACAGGCCGCGGAACCGGTCGACGAGCGCTTCGTCGTGAGGGTCCTCCGAAAGGTGGAAGAGACCGACTGCGTCGTGTTCCTCGAGCAGTTCCAGGATCCGTTCGACCGCCTCGAGGGCCTGCTCGTCGCCGGCGTAGTAGGCGAGTTCGGTGACGGAGTCGAAACTGATGCGGAGTTTGCCGTCGTGATCGGCGAGGAAGCCGTCGATGTGATCGACGATGCCGTCGACGTCGTCGGGGGCGGCGACGTAGTGGACGGTGTCGGACGAGCGTCGGGAGTAGCCGCGTTCGATGCTCAGCGTGTCCAGGATTTCGGCTCGCTCTTCGTCGACGTCGTAGTACTCGAGTTTCTGTCTGACTTCGCGGGCGGTGGTTCGCGTGGAGACGACGAGGAAATTGTCGGTGTCGGCTTTGAGGAAATCCGTGTCGATGCGGTCGGTTTCACCGGTGCTTGGATGGAGGAGGAGCACGCCGGTCCCACCCGCTACCGTCGCCGGTGTGTCGTCTATTTCGAGCGTATACTCCATATTGGCGTGAACAACTCTGGGGACTCCCTTAAGCGTGCGGATGTCTCTCTCGTCGGGGGATTCGGTCGGAAACGGAGGAAGGGTCTGAAAAACTGGCGAGGGGTGGGACAGTGCGACTCACCGAGCGTCGACACGAAATCCGGATGCCCACGGATTTCGGCTATCGACGACCCTTCACCTCGTACATTTTAGGCCAGCCTAAAGAAACTGTCGGTGGTTCTCGTCTCACTGAGAACGGTTGGGGATTCGCTCGAGCTGGAGCATGCGTGGTTCGTTGCGGTGGAAGAGATGCAGTGAAGCGGTGGTAGTGATGATGGTACTGATGGTGATGGTGTGGTGGACGGGACACCGATGGGAACGCGTTTAGGGCCACGAGTCCATCGTCTCGCACATGAGCGTACGCGAAGAGTTCGACGAGTGGGCGGCCAGCGGTCGAGACAAAGGGATGGAGGAGCGCCACTGGCACACCGCAAAGCACGCGCTGGCACGGATGCCGGTCGAACCCGGCGACACCGTCCTCGATCTCGGCTGCGGGAGCGGCTACGCCGGTCGCGCGCTTCGGGATACCAAGGGAGCCGGCCGAATCTACGGTCTCGACGGCGCGCCCGAGATGGCCCGCAACGCGGCGGAGTACACGGACGACCCGGCCGTCGGCTATCTCGTCGGGGACTTCGACGAGCTGCCGTTCGCCGACGATTCGATCGATCACGTCTGGAGCATGGAAGCGTTCTACTACGCCGCGGATCCCCACCACACGCTCGAGGAGATCGCACGAGTCCTCCGACCAAGCGGTACCTTCTACTGCGCTGTCAACTACTACGACGAAAACGTCCACTCCCACGAGTGGCAGGAGTTCATCACCATCGAAATGACCCGTTGGGATCGCCAACAGTATCGCGACGCCTTCCGCGAAGCGGGACTGTTCGTCGCCGAACAGGACGCCATTCCCGATCGAGAGATCACGATTCCGAGCGAGTCCGAGTTCCCGACCGAAGACTGGGAAACCCGCGACGACATGGTCGAACGCTACCGCGAATTCGGGACGCTCCTCACCGTCGGCGTCGCTCCCTGACCGCTCCGTCCCCACCCACTGATAGCCGACCTATCAGCGAAAACCCCCTCATTTCGACTCGAGACGCGTATTATCCCTCGAGCACCTGTCACACGCCCGGTGACTCGAGTCGAAACGGTCCCGTCGCCTCGGTGATCGTTTCCTGTCTCGTCGGTGATGGCCGTTCGAACTGCCGAATCGCCGCGCGGATGGCACGTCTGCGGGCCAACCGTCGCAGGAGTCTTCCCCAAATCGGTGGACTACTCGTCCCGTTCGCCGGCCGGAATCGTCACCTCGAGCCAGTTCTCTTCCGGCGGGAGCGGGCAGTCGAAGGTGTCGCTGTAGGCACAGAACGGGGAGTACGCGAGGTTGAAGTCCACGACGATTTCGGTCCCGTCTTCGAGTTCTTCGGCCGGCTCGAGTTCCATGTACCGACCGCCCTGATAGCTCTGCTGGCCCGTCGTCTTGTCCCGGAACGGCACGAACAGCGGTTGCTCGTTGGGACTCTCCTGCTGGTAGGCCGCGAGTTCGAACGTGCCGTCTTCGAGCTCCTCGTCGTCCCGGTCGAGTTCGAATTCCAGCGTCGCGACGCGGAGATAGCGCATCTCCCGACCCGCGGTGGTGTCCATCAACACGACCTCGGGGTCGTCGTGCACCGTCGCGGTCGCGCTCACGCGGTAGGCCGGGTCCGGCTCGAAGTAGTCGAGTCCGTCGAATTCGTCCCGTTCCTCCGGCGGGATCGGGGACTGGGGATGGTCGGCGAAGAACTCGTCTTTCTCGGCGCGTTTCGACTCGAGTTCGTCGCGCCAGCGGTCGACGTCGATAGAATCGCTCATATTCGGTGTAGTCGACGGATCCGGGAAGGCGTTGCGTTTCCGTCCGCTCCTCACCGTTCCGTCTCCGTCGTGAAGCGAGCGCTCCTAAATCGGGAAAACAGCGGTCGCGTGGGTATTCGTCCGTCGCCGCAGGGGGCCGGGACCGTTTCGAGTCGAGCGTTACTCGTCGATCGTGAGTACGCCGTTGTGCACGGAGACGTCGCTCGCTTCGGGCGGGAGTTCGAACTCGAACTGTTCGCCGTCCGCGACGATGATCGCGGTCGAGCCGACGACGTCGATCGAAATATCGGCGGCGGCAGTGCCGAAATCGACCGCAATGACGCTACCGTCGTCGTAATCGAACGTGCGGACGACTGCATCTTGGTCGACGTTCCGCAGGGATTGGGGGACCTTCACACGCGGCCTAGGGATTCAGGTAAGTAAAGGGTCACGCTGGCAGCAACCAGTGATTCCGATCGGCGCGACCGTACATGTTTCCGTCACTATCACGCCGACTCGATTCGAACGTGGACGCGGAGACGCTGACTTGGTCCGAACGTGGATGCAGAAACGCCGACTCGGTTCGAGGAGGACACAGATGGGAGCAGCGATACGGGCTGGCTCGAGTCGAGCGAGCTGTGTCCGCGACCGTTCCCGACATTTATAACTCGAGGCGCGGCCATTCCAGTCCGTCAACGCTATGGACGACCGACGATGAGTACGGAGAGAATGACGAACTGGCGGACGGTGTTCGGTCACGAGCAGCCCTACGATCCCCAGGTCGACGGCATCGAGACGGCCATCGACACCGGACGGGATGGCGGCTACACCGTCATCGAAGGGGCCTGTGGCACCGGGAAGACGATGATCGCACTCACCGCGGGGATCGAACTCGTGCGCGATCCCGACACCGATTACGAACGCGTGCTCGTGCTCACGAGCGTCAAACAGCAACTGCGCCAGTTCGAAGAAGATTTAGAGACGATCAACGAGAACCTCCCCGCCGACTGGGACCCGATTTCGGGACACACGCTCGTCGGAAAGGCCGACGTCTGTCCGTACAACCGGGAGGGCGCGGCAGGGATCGACGACGGCAACGTCTACGACCGCTGCGAGACGCTCCGGGACCGAACCCGCGACCTCACCGGGGAGGGCGGCGAGACGACCGCCCAGAACCTGGCCGCCCGCGCTCGCAGCCAACAGATCGGACTGGCCGACAGCGGGAGCCAATCGAAGAACACCTTCCTCGAGACCGCCGGCGAACCGACGCCCTACCCGCCGAATCTCCCCGAGTACGGCGAGGGTGGTCCCGTCGGCGCCGAAACCGAGTACTGTCCGTTCTACGCGCAGTACCTCGAGGACCTGCCGGACGACGAGGAGGACGGTTCGGCGGCGGAAGCGGTTCCGTACGACTTCACCGACGCCGGGATGGTGACGCCAGAGGAGCTGGTCGCCCGCTCGGTCAAACACGGCACCTGCCCCCACTCCGTGATGGGGGCCGCCCTCGGCGAGGTCGAGGTCATGATGGGGAACTACTACCACGCCTTCGATCCCCGAACGGTCGGCTCCTTCACCGGCGCGCTGCTCGACGACTCCACGTACGTCGTCTGCGACGAAGCTCATATGTTGGAACCGCGCGTGCGCGATCTCGTCAGCGAGGGCGTCGCCGATAGCACCCTCCGAGACGCCGAAACCGAGCTCTCGCGAGTCATTCAGCCGATCAAGTTCGAGCGCGAGGGTCGACAGGCCGAAGGCGGCTCCAAGACCGCCGACGCGGATCTCGTCCGCGGGGAACTCGCGGACAGCGACGTCTCCTTCGAGGAGCTCAATCGGATCCTCGAGTTCGTTCGCGACCTCCGGGAGGAACTCGATCGGCGGGTCACCGCCCACCTCGACCGGAATTACCGCGGCTGGCAGTCGAACCTGAACGACCTCCGCGACGAGGAACTCCCCCTCCGCGATCCGGGCCAGCCCGCCGAGGACGAACTCTCGGAGTGGGCGAGCGAAGCGGGGTACGGCGACGCCGACTGGGTTCGCGCCGAGGCCGTCGGCGCGATCGTCGAACGCGTCCTGAACGAGGCCGAAGACGAGGACCGAACCCGCGCTGCACCCGCGGTCGGCCGCGTGCTTGGCGAGTGGTACCGCCGCGGCCACACCGATTACTTCCGCGAGATCGAACTCGAGCGAACCTGGGACGACACCGAGCCCGCGGACTCGTGGCGCCGCGCCTACAACGCCCGACTCTCCCTGCACAACTGCGTCCCCAGTGACGCGATCGGCGACCGGCTCGGCACGTTCGGCGGCGGCATCCTGATGAGCGCGACGCTCGAGCCGATGGACGCCTTCACCGAGGTGACCGGACTCCAGTACCTCGAGCACGAGGAAGACCGACCGGTCGTCGAGCGGCGATACGGACTCCACTTCCCCCGAGAGAACCGCGAGAGCTTCGCGGTCGCCGCGCCGAAGTTCACCTACGACAATCGCGGCAGTCCCGGGGAAGACAATCCGACGCGACGGTCCTACGCCGACGCCATTTCGAAAGTCGCGCACCTCCCCGGCAACGTTCTCGTCGGGATGCCCAGTTACGCCGAAGCCGAGTGGACCGCCGGCGTCCTCGAGGATCGGGTCGACAAGCCGGTCCTGCTCGACGCCGCGAGCGACGACGAGACCACGCAGTCGCTCAAGGACGACTTCTTCGCCGGCGAGGGGAAGGTGCTCGTCACGAGTCTGCGAGGGACGCTGACCGAGGGCGTCGACTACAGCGGCGACCGCCTCGCCGCCGCGGTCGTCTGCGGCGTCCCGATCGTCAACACCTCGAGCCCGCGGACGAAGGCCGTTCGCCGCGCCTACGACGACGAGTTCGGCGACGGCTTCACGTACGCGCTGACGATTCCCGCAGTACGGAAGGCCCGGCAGGCGATCGGCCGCGTCATCCGCAGCCCCGAGGACGTCGGCGTTCGCGTCCTCCTCGACGAGCGCTACGCCCGCGACAGCTGGGACTCGGTCCGGCCGTACCTGCCCGACGACGGCGAGTTCCAGACGGTGAGTCCCGACATGCTCGACGTCGGCCTCGAGCGGTTCCGCTCCCGTCTCACCCCGCAGTAGCGGCGGCTCACCGCTCAATCGTCGGCGTCCAGTTCGACGGCCGTTCGCGGCCCGTCCCGTCCCCGTTCCGCGAGCACCTCCTCGACGATGTCGCTACTCGAGTACCGGTGATCGCCCGACGGCTCGAGCCCGCTCGCTCGCTCGACGCGACAGTCGATTCCCCACTCCGCGAGCAGTCCTTCGATTTCGTCTTCGTCGTGGTGTTGATCGTGTCCCAGGACGAGCACGTCGGGATCGATCTCCCGGATGGGGACCGAGAAGTCCTCGGGATGGCCGAGACGAGCGTGATCGACCGCGTCGAGAGCGGCGACGACTTCCCGGCGTTGCTCGCCCGGCAGGACGGGCTCCTGTTTGTGGGAGATGCTGTCCGCACGGGCGACGATGACGTGCAGTTCCTCGCCCATCGCGGCGGCTTCCTCGAGGTAGTGGACGTGACCCGGATGGAGGAGATCGAACGTTCCCTGTGCGACGACCCGCGTTCCTTCCCGTTCCGACTTATCTGTCATATTGATATCTTCGTTTTCTCGGTCACGGCCGCCGTTTCGGTGTACAGCGAGTACAGCAAGATCCCAAACCCGACTGCGGTGACCGTGCTCTGGAGGACGACGCCGAGCGCGACTGCGCCGCCGAGGAGGTGAACCCCGCCGCCGAGTACCGAGCCGCCGACGATGGTACCGAACCCGACGGCGACTGCCCGGAGTGCCGCCGAGCCCGTTCGTCGAAACGCTCGATAGGCCAACAGTGCGACTGCCCCACCTGTGAGTACCGTCGCCGTGTTCGCGGCTGCGATGAAGAGCGCGTAGTCCCTCATGAGTCGGTTCCGATCCGGCGTCGACCGCTCGGTTCGGTGTGCGGATTTCGGGTGTCGGACGCTCGAGTACCTGTCGCGACGCGTTGTGCGGCTCGAGTATCGGACGTCTCCATACGGGTTCGTCCCGACGGAGATCACTTGAGTACCGTGTCCAGTTCCTGCTCCAAAGGAACTTCTCCGAAGATGTTCACGAGACGGGTTCCGACCGCTGCCACGAATGAACGGACGCTGAAAGGATAGTGTGCCGGATCCCGGGCTCGCGTCGAACCGGGGCCTTCAAGCGGGACCGTCGGGATATCCGGACTATCAACCGTGTCTGGACTTCTCCCGTCGGACGCTGGAGCCGCTCCGCTTGCCGCCGAGTCCGGTAGTCTCGCCGTGACTCCCCAGATGCTGGTCGTATTCGGAATCATCGTCATCGCACTCGTCCTCTTCATCACCGAATGGCTGCCAATCGACGTGACGGCCATCCTCATCATGGTGTTGTTGATGGTGCTCGGGGTTGACGGCGTAGTGAACTTCACAGAAATATCGACCGAAGAGGGGACCTCCGGCTTCTCGAACTCGGCGACGATCACCGTGCTGGCGATGCTCATTCTCAGCTCGGGAATCAGCCAGACGGGTGTCGTCCAGATCATCGGTCGCAAGATGTCGGCGTTCGCGGGCGACGACCTGAACAAACAGCTGCTCGCGACGATCGGCGTCAGCGGCCCGATCTCCGGCTTCATCAACAACACGCCGGTCGTCGCCATCCTCGTGCCCGTCATCTCGGACATCGCCCACAAGGGGAAGACGTCACCGTCGAAACTCCTGATCCCGCTCTCCTACGCCTCGATGTTCGGCGGGATGCTCACCCTCATCGGCACCTCGACGAACATCCTCGCGAGCGACGTCTCCGGGCGACTCCTCGGCCAGCCGTTCTCGATGTTCGAGTTCACCAAGCTCGGGATCGTCGTCCTCGTCGTCGGGAGCCTCTATCTCATGACTATCGGCCACCGACTGCTGCCCGAACGCGTCCCCGTCGAGGAGGACTACATTCAGGAGTACGCGATCGAGGAGTACCTGACCGAAGTAGTGGTCGACGAGGGCTCCCCGATCGTCGGGACGACGGTCAAAGACGCCATCGATCACGTCGAATTCGACGCCGACATCCTCCAGGTCGTCCGCGACGGCGACGAGTTCATCGAACCGATCAGTCAGAAGACGATCCGAGAGGGGGACCTGCTGCGACTTCGCGCCGATCGCGACACCGTCCAGCAGTTCGTCGATCGGGGTACCCTTTCGCTCGCGGGCAATCCGGAAACCGTAGACGAACTCGAGCCGGACGACATCTCCGAGCGAACCCTCGTCGAGATCGTCGTCCCGCGGGGGTCGTTCCTCGTCGGCGAATCGCTCGAGACGTCGACGTTTCGCCAGCGCTACGACGCGACGGTGCTGGCGTTCCGGAGCCGCGGCGAGACGGTCCGGGATCACATGGACGAGCGCCGGATTCGCGTGGGCGACACGCTGTTAGTCCAGGCGGCGCCGGACAGTATCGACCGCCTCTCGCAGAACGACGATTTCATCGTCGCACACGAGCCCGAGGAGCCCGATTACCGTACGGAGAAGATCCCCCACGCGGCGGCGATCATGGCCGGCGTCGTCGGGTTCGTCGCAGTCCCGTGGGGGACGGTCGGCTCCGCCCTCGCAGGTATGACGGGGGTCGGCGCGTTCGAGGCGATGACGGCGCTTTCCCTACCGATCATGGTCACCGCCCTCGCGGGCGTCGTCGCGATGGTCGCGACAGGCGTCCTCAAGCCGACCGAGATCTACGACGCCGTCGAGTGGGACGTGATCTTCCTGCTGGCCGGCATCATCCCGCTGGGAATCGCCCTCGAGCAGACCGGCGGTGCGGATCTCCTGGGCACGCTCGTCGCCTCGACCGGCACCTATCTTCCCGCAATCGGCGTGCTGTGGGTGTTTTACCTCGCGACGGGACTCATCACGGGCGTCATCTCCAACAACGCGAGCGTCGTGTTGATGCTCCCGGTCGCCGTCGAGACTGCCCAGCAGATCGGCGCGAACGCCTTCGCGTTCGTGCTCGCGGTGACCTTCGCGGCCTCCACCGCGTTCCTCACGCCCGTCGGCTACCAGACGAACCTGTTCGTCTACGGCCCCGGTGGGTACAAATTCATGGACTTCGTCCGGGTCGGCGCACCGCTCCAGTTGTTACTCTCCGTCGTCACCGTCTTCGGGATCGCGTTCTTCTGGGGCCTGACGTAGTACCGCCACGCCGCTTCTCCGTCTCTCCGCGTCTCCCTTGGCTTACTCCTCGTCCTCGAGTTCGGCGTCGTCCTGATCTCGGTCGTCTTCGTCCTCCAGTTCCGGTTCGTCTTCGTCGTCCCGCTCGAGCGCCTCCGAGACCTCTCGTTCCCGCTGTCGCTCCTCCTCGTCGTCGGCCTGTTTGTCTCGGCTGTTTTTCGAGTCTGCCACGCTGTGGGACAGGGCGGCGGGCGGGATAACGCTGTGGCACGACACCGCGTGCTCGTTCTCGAGGCCGAACCCGTGCGCTGACTCGTCGCTATCGCGGTTTCGCGGGCCGATACGGACGGAGTGCGGCTTCGTTCGGGACGACGCGAACGAGCGTCGACGCCGGCTCGTACGCGACGCGCTCGCTCGGTCCTTTCCTCGCGGTGAGCTTCCAGAACCCGGGCGAATCGAACTGTAGTCGACACAGCCCTCGGCCGTCCGTTCGGACGGATTTCGTCTCGGTCGTGACGAGGGCTCCCTCGACCGGCTGCCGTCGATGATCGCGAACGCGAACGGTGATCGGGGTCCGGACGGCCACCTCTCGGCGTTCGACCTCGAGCCGGAGCTGCCGAGTAACTTTCATGGTATAACCTAGCACAGCCATTTTGAAAGAAGCACACTTGCACGTTCCGGGCGATCGAACCGATCCGGACGCCGCTATCGAGGGGCGACGACGTGCGCGTCGTCGGGTTCGAAGCCGACCGTCAGTTCGTCGCCCTCCGGGATCTCGTCGAGCCGGAGCACGATTTTCCTGTCGTTCCAGCGGCCGTTGACGCGGACCGTCTCGCCGAGGAACTCGCTGGTCTCGACGCGGACCGTCAGCCGGTTGCGGTCGGCGGATCGTGAGAGCCCGCCCGGCCGCACGCAGAAGGTGAGCCGATCGGTTCCGTCGACCACCGGCACGGTGAACGTCTCACCGCCGACTTCCACGCGTCCGTACTCGCCGTCACGACTCCGAACCGGGGCGTCGAAGACGTTGTTGTCGCCGACGAACTCGGCGACGAATCGCGTCGCGGGTTCGCGATAGATCTCCTGTGGCCGTCCGATCTGTTCGACGCGGCCGCCGTTCATAACTGCGAGCCGATCGGATATCGCCAGCGCCTCCGCCTGATCGTGCGTGACGTAGACGGTCGTGATCCCGAGCTCCGACTGAATCCGCTTTATTTGTCGGCGCAGCGATTCCCGGAGCTGCGCGTCCAGCGCGCTCATCGGCTCGTCGAGCAAGAGGAGGTCCGGTGCCGGCGCGAGCGCTCGAGCCAGTGCAACCCGCTGTTGCTGGCCGCCCGAGAGCTGCTCGGGGTCGCGATCGTCCATTCCCTCGAGATCGACCAGTTCGAGCAACTCGGCGACGCGTTCGTCCACGGTCGTCCCGTCGGGCGGGTCCCGAAAGCGGAGGCCGTAGCCGACGTTTTCGGCGACGGTCATGTGGGGGAACAGCGCGTAGCTCTGGAAGACGACGCCGACGTCCCGTTCCTCGGGCGGGACGCCGGTCATCCCTCGACCGTCGAACCGGACGGCCCCCTCGGTCGGCTCTTCGAAGCCGGCGATCGCTCGGAGGGTCGTCGTCTTTCCGCAGCCCGAGGGACCGACGAGGGTGAAGAACTCCCCGTCGCGAACCGCGATGTCGACGTCCTCCAGTGCGACCGTCCCGCGATCCGGACCGTCCGTCACGCCAGTTCCGCCATAGACCTTCGACACGCCCTCGAGACTGAGTCCGGTCACCGTTCGAACCTCCCGCCGACGCGGTCGACGACGACGAAGCTCGCGGCCGTGATCACCAGCAACACGGTACCCATGGCGATAGCGGGGCCGGAGCGGCGGCCGAGATAGCGCTCGACGGCGACGGGCATGGTGTAGGTGTCGCCGCCGCTGGCCAAAATCACCGTCGAAGAGAACTCGCCGATCGAGATGGCGAACGCGAAGGCGGTCCCGGCGACGACGCCGCTGGCTACCAGCGGGAGTTCCACGTCCCGAAGCGCGCGGTACCGGGATGCGCCGAGCGCTCGAGCGGACTCGACCATCGCCGGATCGAGGTTCGCGAGCAGGGGCGAGACGTTGCGCGTGACGAAGGGGTAGGCGGCGACGGCGTGGGCGGCGACGATCGCGACCGCGCCCGTCACCTGAATCCGCCAGCCGCCGGGTAGCGGAATTCCGAAGACGAGTCCCTGCAGGAGGCCGATGCCGAAGACGACCCCGCTGACCGCGAGCGGCAACATCGCGAGCGTGTCGACGATCGCTCCACCGCGATCGGCGCGAACCGTCACGACCGAGACGACGATGCCCATCGGGACGGCGACGGCCAGCGTCGCGAGTCCGAACAGCAGCGAGTTCCGGATCGCGATCCACGGCAGGGTCTGGTAATCCGCCCCCTCGAGCTGGCGCTCGAGCAGGAAGGCGTAGTGACGCGTCGTGAACCCGCTTCCGTCCGTCACGCCGCCGACGACGAGGCTCGCCATCGGGCCGACGAAGACGATCAGGGTTACGAGCCCGTAGCCGACGATCGCCAGTCGACGGGGCGACAACGCCGTCCGGAGGTCGGGAAAGAGCGGCGTCCGGGACGGTGAGGTCGCCCCTCGAGCCAGTCCCGACTGCGCGGATTCGTACCGAAGGTAGGCGTAGGTCAACCCCAGCGAGAGGATCGTCTCGAGGACGGCGAGCGTCGCGGCCTCAGAGTACGCCAGCCGACGGACGCGGTCGTAGATCCATACCTCGACGGTCGCGAGCTGCAGGCCGCCCAGCGCGAGCACGATCGGGAACGTCATGAACGTGAAGATGAAGGTCAGCAGTGCGCCCGTCAGGACGGCCGGCAGGAGCTGTGGAACGACCACGTCCCGGAACGCACGACGCGGGCTCGCGCCGAGGCTGCGAGCGGTTTCGACGGTTCGAACGTCGACGGACTCCCAGGCGGCCACGGTGACGCGAGCCACCAGCGGGGCGTTGTAGAACGCGTGGGCGACGATTACGATCGCGAGCGGGTTCCACTCGATGAACGGATACGGTCCGACTCCGGCGATTCCGAGTAACTGGTTGAGCGTTCCCGTCCGACCGAACATCGCGTAGAACCCCACGGCGACCATGATTCCCGGCAAGACGAACGGGAGGATCGTCAGCGAACGCAGCGTCCGCCGACCCCGGAATTCGTAGTTCGCGAGGATATACGCGGCGGACAGCCCCAGAGCGACGCTCGCAACCGTCGAGAGGGCGGCCTGATACGCCGTAAAGCCGAACAGCCCCTTCCGAATCCCCGGCGTCTCGAGGCTCGGCCACGGTATCGGTAACGGAACGCCGGGGATCGGGTACTCGAGGGAAACCGAGACGGAGACGGCCGCGAGCCAGCCGAGCAGCGACTCGAGGTGCGTCCGGACTGCCAGCGGCTCCGCGAAGACGTCCGCGAGGACACCGAAGTAGAACGGGTCGGTGAGTACCTCGCGGAAGAACGCGAACGTCGCGACGCCGTCGTCGAAGGCGGCGTTGACGAAGACGACCCCGACCGGCAGGTAGAGCATGACGGCGAGGACGCCGGCCGTCGCGAGCGCCGTCAGGGAGAGGGCGTGGTGCTCGAGCCAGCGGCGAACGGCTGTGGACCGCTGTCGAAGCCCCGCCACCCGCACGGACCAGTCCGGTCGAGACACGGGCCTACTGGCTGGCGAACTCGCGCGCCCAGTTTTCGATCCAGCCGTCGAGGCTGCCCCGAAGCTCCTCGTAGCCGATCGTCACCGCCTCCGGCGGGACGTGTGCGTACCGGTCGAACTCCTCGTCGAGATCGACGTGTTCCGCGGCGACGGCCGGGAACTGGACGTTTCGCTGGGCGATCTGGGCCTGCGCATCGCTCGAGAGAGCGAAGTCGAGGAATTCGTACGCGAGATCGACCTCGCTCGCTCCCTCGAAGATCCCCATTCCCTCGGGGTTGGCGTACCCCTGATCGTTCGGGAAGGCGATCTGGTGGCGACTCATATCGTAGTCGTACTGGTTGGCGAACACCTGATCGGTCGAGTACGAGACGACCATCGGCCGATCCCCCTCCATGTACGCACCGGTGTACGACTCGCTCCAGTCGTTGAGAACCCGGATCCCGTTGTCCATGAGTCCCTGCCAGTAGTCGAGGTATCCGTCCTCGCCGTAGGCGTCGATCGTCCACAGCAAGAACGCCTGGCCGGGGTCGGACTGCTGGGCGTTCTGGGCGAGCAGGGCGTCCTCGTAGGCCGGTACGGTGAGATCGTCGAGCGTCTCGGGCTCGTCGACGACGTTCTCGTCGTAGACGAGACAGATGTAGCCCGTGTCGTAGGCGAGTACCCGGCCATGCGGGTCGCCCATGTCGAGTCCGTCCCGGATCCGGTCGGCCCGATCGATCCGATCGACGTTGAGGTCCCGAAGGAGACCGCCGTCGTCGAGATTGTCGTCGACTCTGACGAGGTCGTCGACGTTGGCCCCGAGATAGACGTCGGCGTCGATATCGGCGCCTTGTTGTTCGCGATCGATGTAGTCGTTGATCCCGTTGTTCGGAACCGTCCACGTCAGTTCCGCGTCGGAGTACGCTTCCTCGAACGCCTCCTTGAGCCACGGCCCGGCCGGGTCCTCGCCGTCGACCATCGATTCGTAGGTCGCGACCCGAAGCTCCCCCTCGAGATCCGGGTCCTCCGGCTCCGGATCTCCGGTTCCGGTTCCGTTCCCGTTCCCCTGGTCGTTCTCCCCGTCGCGCGTCAGACAGCCGGCGAATCCGGCGACTGCACTCCCACCGACCGCCCCCACGAACGTTCGTCGTTTCATTACCCGGTGGTTGCACTGGGTAGTCTTAAGACCCTTGATCGGCGTCGTGCCGTTTCGAACCCGCCGCTCGAGCCGAAAGACTTTGTTCCCCGAATGCGACCCACGAATGTGACAGGGACCTCGACCGAGAGTGCCGGCGGAAACAGGCGCCGTCGGTACGTTCTCGCGGGAATCGTCGTCGCACTGGGGATCGTGACCGGCGGCATCCTGCTCGAGGTCCTCGGAACGATCCTTTTCGCGCTTACCGTCGCCTACGTGTTGTTGCCGGTCCAGGGATGGCTCGTCAGGCGCGGCCTCTCCGAGTGGACCGGCGCGCTCGCTGCGACTCTAATCGGGTTCGTGAGTGCGATCGCGGTCTTCGCACCGATCGTCGTGGCGATGTACTTCCGCATCGAGCAGGTGGTCGACGCTGTCGAGGGACTCCCACGGGAGTTGACGATCACGGTGCTCGAGGTGGCGTACCCGATCAAAGCGGGCGAGGTCCAGACGATGGCGGCCGACTATCTCAGCGACGCTGCGACCTTGTTCGCGCTCGCGCTCCCGGTGCTCGCGATCAAGTTCGCGCTGTTCGTCGTCCTCCTCTTTGGTATCTTGCTCAAAGGCGATGAGGCGGGACGGGCCGCCGTCGCACCGATTCCCCATGAGTATCGAGACGTCGTCTACGCGCTCGCGACGCGCGCTCGCGAGACGCTGTACGCGATCTACGTCCTGCAGGTCGCGACCTCGATCGCGACGCTGGTCATTGCCTATCCGCTGTTCTGGGTTCTCGGCTACGAGGCGGCGTTGACGCTCGCTATCGTCGCCGCGGTTTTGCAGTTCGTCCCGATCATCGGTCCGAGTCTGCTCATCGCCCCGATCGCGCTCTATCACGTCGCCGCCGGCGATCTCGTCGCCGCTGTCCTGATGGGCGTTTTCGGCCTGTTGCTCGTGGCCTGGCTTCCCGATATCGCCGTTCGACCGCGGTTAGCCCGCCGCTCCGCCGGGCTGCCCGGCAGCCTCTACTTCGTCGGCTTCACCGGCGGCCTCTTCACGCTCGGCCCGATCGGCGTCGTCGTCGGTCCGTTACTCGTCGCGGTCTTCGTCGAAGCCGTCGATCTGCTCGCCGACGAGGTCAACACCGACGCCACGTTCGCGGAGATCATCGAACACGACCTCGAGGAACCGCCCGAGGAGCCGACCAGCGAAGAAACCACGTTCGCGGAGTCGAGTTCGGAGTTCGCAGACGACTGACCGCTCGCTCGAGATCGGAGGCGGATCGCGGCGACACCACGGACCACCGACACTTTTCACTTCGCTCCCCGTCCGTTCAGTATGGTCCGGAGTAGCACCATCGTCAACGCGGTCATCGGAGCCGTTATCGGCGTCGTCCTCTCGTTCATCCCCCTCTCTCCGGCTCTCGGCGGGGCCGTCGCGGGATTTCTCGAGGGGCCGAACGAGCGTGCGGGCACGATTGCGGGAGCACTGGCCGGCGTGATCACGTTCCTTCCGATCGTCGCCGGTAGCTTCCTGCTTTTCGGCTTCCTCGGGCTCGGACTCCTGGGCGGCGCTCCGGGTAGCGGGATCGCCTTCGCCTCGATTTTCATCTTCGGGTTCCTCTTCTTCGTGCTCGTCTACACCGTCGGCTTCTCGGCACTCGGCGGCTATCTGGGGGCGTACCTCGCGCGGGAGTATCCCGACCGACAGCGCCGGACTCGGGACACGATCGGGTTCGAGACGGACGGCGACCGACCGCCTCGTACCGCTGACACCGTTTCCACCCGTGACGGCGACGTCGACACGGCGTCGACCCGGGATCGCGATGCCGATGCGACATCGGCACGGGACCCCGACGCCGAGTCGGATCGATCCACGTCGAGCGGATTCGAAGGAGATCGGTATTCGGGGCGGGACCGAGATCGTGAATCGGACCTCGAGTAACCCCGTTTCCCACGAAACCGCCCTATCCGCGCCGCGAGTCACTCGTATCTGAGCGCGTCGATCGGATCCGTCCGCGCCGCCCGCCAGGCGGGATACAGTCCGGCGACGATCCCCACGAGCATTCCGACGACGACCGCGAGCGCGACGTACTCGAGGGGGTAAACGAGCGGGAGATCGATGTACTGCGCGCCGAGATAGCCCCCGAGGAGTCCGAGCCCGGTCCCGAGGATGGACCCGATGACGCCGAGGACGATGGATTCGGTGAGAAAGAGGCCGAGAACGTCGCGGTTTTGCGCGCCGACCGCTTTCATGATGCCGATCTCGCGGGTCCGTTCGGTGACGCTCACGAGCATGATGTTCGCGATGCCGATCGAGCCGACCAGCAGGGAGATGGCCGCGATGCCCACGATGAAGTTCCGCAGGAGGTCCAGGACGTCCTGCAGCTGCTGGAGGAGTTCCGTACTCGTCTGAAACCGGACGGCGAGGTCGTCGCCCATCAGCTCACTCGCGTCGGAGCGGTCGCTCTCGAGGTAGGCGGTCGCGCTCTCCCGGGCGGCGTCGATGTCGGCGTCGGCGGCCGACGGGGCCTCGACGACGATCGCGAGGAAGCGAACGTCGCTACCCGTTTCGGTTTCGGTATCGCCCCCACCACCGCCCAGCGCCGACGCCTGCTCCGTGTAGTAGGGGTCCGTCGGCACGTAGATCCGAGGCGAGGACTCGAACCCCTCGAAGGGACTTTGCCCCTCGCTCGTGTCGGTGATGCCGACCACCTCGAGCGTCGTCTGCTGGCCGCCGAAGATCGTTACCGTGAGTTCGTCGCCGACGGTGACGTTCTCCTCGAACTGGTTCGCCGCCGCCGGATTCAGCACGGCCTCGCGTTCGCCCATCCGGAACTGTCTCCCTTCCGCCAGCCGTTCCTCACGGATGTACGACGGCCCCGAGGCGATCAACCCGTTCCCCTGTGCGACCGTCTCGTTGCCGTTCGAAACCGTCTGCATCTGAATGTTCGCGTAGCCGTACGCTGCGTCGACGTCTTCGAGTTCCTCGACCGCCTCGAGATCGTCCTGCGTGAAGACGGGCTGGGCGCCCGCGAGCGGGCCGCCCTCGGTGTCGGGCTCGGCGGCCCAGCCGTAGACGTTGCGCTGGTCGTCCGGGCTGATGTCGCCGATGATCCCCGCCTGCAAACTGGCGCCCAGCGTGACGAACGCGATCACCGCCGCGATGCCGATCACGATCCCCAGCGTCGTCAGCGCCGATCGGAGCTTGTGACCGCGAATGGACCGCCAGGAGAGTCGCAGGCTCTCGAGCGGGTTCATTCGGAATCGGCCCCCGGATCCGACTCTCGGCCCGCGATCGAATCCGTCGTCACGCCGTCGTTGCCGGGTCCGTCGAGTTCCTCGATCCGCTCGATTTTCCCGTCGAGCAGGTGGACGATCCGGTCGGCCCGCTCGGCGACGTGTCGCTCGTGGGTGACGACCAGCATCGTCGTTCCGGCCGCGTGAAACTCGTCGAAGAGGTCCAGGATGTCCGCCTCGGTGTCCGTATCGAGGTTCCCCGACGGCTCGTCGGCCAGAACGATCGCCGGATCGTTGACGAGCGCCCGCGCGAGCGCGACCCGCTGGCGCTGGCCGCCCGACAGTTCGTTCGGGAGGTGATCCGCCCGGTCTCCGAGGCCGACCCGCTCGAGCAGGTCCCGCGCCCGTTCCCGGCGCTCCGCGCGATCGATACCCTGGAACAACTGCGGTAGCGCGACGTTCTCGAGGGCGTTCAGCCGCGGCATGAGGTTGAACGTCTGGAAGACGAACCCGACCTCAGTCCCCCGGAGCCGGGTTCGTTCGCGGTCACCGAGCGCCCCGACCGTTCGACCGCCGACGGCGACCGACCCCTCCGTCGGCGTGTCGAGACAGCCGACGAGGTTCATCAGCGTCGATTTGCCGGACCCGCTCGGTCCCATGATGGCAGTATAGGACCCCTGTGGCACCTCGAGCGTGACGCCGTCGAGCGCGTGCACCGGCTCGCCGATCCGGTAGGTCTTGTGGACGTTCGAGAGGGCTACCGCCGTCTCCCGTACCATGGAGGGTCGTCCACGGACGGTTCAAAAAAAGTTCGGCGCAACGAGGGGACGTGCGAAAACGGGTTCGACGCCGGTCGGGGACTCGAGACGATCGATCGAACGCCGACCCGTCGATCTCCGAGTGTCGTCGCGAGATGTAACGTTTTTCTCGCCGCCGCTCGCTTGAGGAACCATGAAGACGGAAGGCGGCTCCACCGCGGCGAAACGCCGCGCCGGCGAACGGGCGGCCGAGGCGGTCGAAGACGGATTCGTCGTCGGACTCGGTACCGGCTCGACGACGGCCCACGCGATCCGGGCGATCGGTCGCGCCGTCGACGACGGCCTCGCGGTCCGCGGGATTCCGACCTCGTTCCAGTCCCGCCAGCTCGCGCTCGAGGTCGGGATCCCCCTGACCGATCTCGACGCGGTCGACGGCGTCGACCTCGCGATCGACGGTGCCGATCAGGTCGTCGACGGCGAAACCGGCGCTCACGGCGCCCTCATCAAGGGCGGCGGTGCGGCTCACGCGCGCGAGAAGCTCGTCGATACGGCGGCAGACCGGTTCGTCGTCGTCGCCGATCCCTCGAAGCTGACCGACCGACTCGAGCGCCCGGTTCCGGTCGAAGTGCTCCCCGACGCCCACACCGTTACGGCGGACCGGATCGAGGAGCTGGGCGGCGACCCGACGCTCCGCGACGCCGAGCGAAAGGACGGCCCCGTCGTGACCGACAACGGCAATCTTGTGCTGGACTGTGCGTTCGGTCCCATCGACGATCCCGACGAACTGGCGACGCGACTCTCGAGGCTCCCCGGTGTCGTCGAACACGGCCTGTTCGTCGGGGTGGCCGACGCGACGTACGTCGGTACCGACGACGGGGTCGAGGTCCGTCGCTACTGACTCGAGTTCGAAATTATCCCCTTTCGCTTCGGTACTCGACCACAGTGTCCGTCGGCCCGCCGACCGGTTTCGGAAACAGGCCGGCGGCCACGTAACATGCCCCGAACAGACGGGTTACCGGCACCACCCACCGTTTCACCTCGAGCTCGTCGGCGTTCTCGTAGGCGACCGCCAGAGCGAGTTCGACGGTCGTTCGGGGGACCAATGCGAGGACGAACCCGACGGCGGCGAGTGCGTTCCGGACGCTCGTCGGGACCTCCTCGTCGCGACCGAGGAGCCAGACGAACGCCATCCCCTCGAGCCGAGCGATCGGAATCGTCCAGGGCCGGAACCGTCCGGCGTCAGGGGTTTCGAACGCCAGCCGTTCGCCGTAGCCGATGAGTCTCCCCGGTGCGATCACCTCGAACAGTCCGACGCCGATTGCCAGTGCTCGACGGACGGGTCCCACTTCGGTCACCTCGAGCGGATCCGCAGCCGGCGCGAGGACTGGTCTCCGTCGTCGCGACCCTCGTCGGACGCCGTCTCCGTGCCCGTGCTCCGCGAGAGCAGCGTGACGGTCAGGTAGAGGACGCCGAGCAGCCGCGCTGCGGGCACGACCCACGGCTGTACCTCGAGGTCGTCGGTGTCGGCGTAGACCAGATGCTGGCTGAGTCCGATGATCGGCCGTGGGACGAGGACGAGCGTCAGCCCGGCGAGCCCGAGCAGGGCGGAGACGAGCGTTGATCCCTGTCGGCGGCGGACGAGCAGCCAGACGAAGACGAGCCCCTCGAGCCGAGCGCCCGTCAGCGCGAGCGGCCGTCGCCGGGCCGCGTCGGGGTTTCGCAGACCGATCCGCTCACAGGCCTCGATGACCGGCTTCGGTTTGATAATCTCGAGCAGTCCGAAGCCGATCAGGAGCGTGCGCAGCATGGCCACGTCTACGACGGGGAGCAGCAAAAAACTCGACCTGGGTATGACCACCCATCGGTCGTCGCGGTCCGATCGGCGCTGGTGCCGATACTCGCCGCTATTCGGCGTAGCGTCCGAAAAAATCGCGTTAGTATCGAACCTTACAGGTCGCGGGGCTGGACCGTCTTCCGGTCGTTAGCCTCTGCACGTCGCGCTGCGTCCGCGAGGAGTTCGTCGACTTCCTCGTCGAGTGCGTCGTAGAAATCCGAGGCGACGTTTTTGTCATCGAGCGCTTCCTTGACGGCGGCTTTGACGATAAGATCTGCCATACGATATACTCGTTTCCGGTTACCTCATATATATGTTTTGGTTAGTCGTGGAAATACGGGGGTTCCAGCGGTTGATTCGTCCGTTTCGGTGCGCAGAACCACCGGAAAGTATATAGTTGATGAACAGCCGGCGGGGATTTCGGGGCGATCGAGACACCGTATTCGGCTCGCGCGCGGTCCTCCGGGGCTCCCGCGCGTGTTCAGCGATACTATCTGCTGAGAATCGTTAGCTCGCGACTCGAACCCCGGTCGACGGATTCGAGTACGTCGGCCCTCGAGGAAAGGTATGCGCGAACTCCTCGAGGCCGTCGCCGACGGCTCGCTGTCGCCGGCACAGGCCGAAGCCGAGCTCAGGGGCTACGTCGTCGGCGACGCCGGCCGATTCGATGCGGCTCGCGAGCAGCGACGCGGGATTCCGGAAGCGATATTCGCGGAGGGAAAGTCGGCCGAACAGATCGTCGCACTCGCGGAAACCGCCCTCGAGACGACGGGTCGGGCGTTGCTCACTCGAGTGTCCGAGTCCCTGTTCGAGGCGCTCGAGACCCATCTCGGGGAGGCGATTCCCGACGCCACGATCGATCGCCGGACCACGACGGTCCGTGTGACGAGCCCCGAGTACGAACAGCCGTCGCTCGATGCGACGGTGGGAATCGCGACCGGTGGAACGGTCGACGGGCCGGTCGCGGACGAAGCAGGGATGGTTCTTCGAGACGCGGGCGTGACGGTCGATCGGGTCGACGATATCGGCGTCGCGTCGCTGGATCGGACCCTCGATCAGCTCGATCGACTCCGCGAGGCGGACGTGCTGATCGTCGCCGCCGGTCGAGAGGGCGCTCTGCCGACCGTCGTCGCCGGTCTCGTCGATACGCCCGTCATCGGCGTCCCGGTCGCCAGCGGCTACGGCCACGGCGGCGACGGCGAGGCGGCACTCGCCGGCATGCTTCAGTCCTGTACCGTGCTCTCGGTCGTCAACATCGACGCGGGGTTCGTCGCCGGTGCGCAGGCGACGCTCTTCGCACGCGCGATCGATACTCCACGGTCCTGACGACGTCCTTATTCTCGAAAAATATTTCCCGAAACCGAAAAGCCAAACAGTGTATGGTGAAGGCTATTTATTCGTTCGACCAGTATACTACGGTACCGGCTCCGGCCGGTGTGACCAATGCCCAAGTGTGACCACTGCGGCGCGCACGTCTCCGAACGGTTCGCACGTGTCTTCGCCGACGAAGACGGCGAAATCCACGCGTGTGTCAGCTGTTCGGCCAACGCCGGAATCGCAGAGGCCGCGAAAGAGCGCGCTCGCGGTACCTGACCACATCGCTACCACGCGATCAACAACCACGCGCCCCCACGGACGAGACGCTTTTTACGCACCCCCGCCTGTCCACGAGCGATGGCCGACCACGTCGTCTACGTCCTCGAGTGCGCCGACGGCTCCCTCTACACCGGCTACACGACCGACCTCGAGCGACGCGTCGCCGAACACGATGCGGGCGAGGGCGCGAAGTACACGCGCGGACGGACGCCGGTCGAACTCCGATACCACGAGGAGTTCGACTCGAGGTCGGCAGCCATGTCTCGCGAGTACGAGATCAAGCAACTGAGCAGGGCCGCGAAAGAGCGACTCATCGGGCTCGAGTGAGCCGTCCCGACTCGGCGTACGCCAGTCCGCCACCACATTATATCACATCTAACGTCCGAAAAATAGATACTGTCCGAGGCTGGTAGTTACCATACGATGCAAATCGACGTCGTCGACGATCTCAAACAACCCGAATACACCGGCGAGAACCGGTGTGAACCGTGTACCGTGTTGAACCTCGTCATCGCAGCGGTAGTCGGCTCGCTGATCGCGCGCAAGTCCCGCCTCGGCGGCCTCCTCGCGATTACGGTCTCCGTCGCGCTAATCTATCTCAGAGGCTATCTCGTTCCCGGAACGCCGACGTTGACGAAACGGTACCTTCCGCCCGAAGTGCTGCGCTGGTTCGGGAAAGAGCCCGATCCGGGGGTCGCGAGCGGCCTCGGTGCCGCCGGCTCGACCGGGACGACCTCTGCCGATGCATCCCGCTCCGGCACCGATTCGACCGACACCTCGTCGCCGTCCGGTGACGTCGCCACGTTCGACGAAACCGACGACGTCGCCGCGACCGACGGCGAGGACGAACAGGCGATCGTCGACCTCGAGACGTTCTTCCTCGACCACGACGTCCTCGAGCCGTGCTCGGACAGGGACGACCTCTGTCTCACCGACGCGTTCGAGACCGCCTGGTTCGACGAGATCGAGCCGCTCGACGAGTCGGGGGTCGACGCCGCGGCGGCCGTCGACGCGTTCGGATTCGAGGCCGATCCCGACGAGTTCGAATTCGAGACCCGCGACGAGACTCAGATCTTGATGGCGGGGGGCCGCGGAGCCGGCCGCTGGCCCTCTCGGGCCGGGCTGATCGCGGACGTCGCCGCGAGTCGGGCGCTCGAGACGTGGATCGACGACTGGGACGCGTACGATCCCGAGACGAAAGGCGAGGTGCTCAACAGCCTCCGGATGTTCCTCGAGACGTGTCCCTCCGGCGGCGACGTGGAGATGGGCGAGGAGGTCGTCGAATCCTGCTGTACGTCCCATCAGGTCGTCGCGGTGACCTGCGAGGAGACGGGCGAACGGCTCTTCGAACAGCGCCTCTCCGACGTCGAGGCCTGATTCGGCCTCGCGAAGCGTGCCGTCGCTTTTTTCGCGCCGGCTGCCGACCATACGAGCATGGAGACGATCAGGTTCGGCACCGACGGCTGGCGGGCGACGCTCGAGGAGTTTACGGCCCCGCGAGTTCGGATGGTGGGGCAGGCGGTCGCGACGTATCTCGCGGATGAGGGGGTCGAGGACCCGGTCGCGGTCGGATACGATGCCCGCGAGACCTCCCGCGGATTCGCCGAGGAACTGACGCGAGTGCTGTGTTCGAACGGGTTCGACGTCCTGCTTTCGGACCGGGACCGGCCGACGCCGCTGGTCGCCTACGCGATCGCCGATCGAGATCTCGCCGGCGGGCTCGTGATTACGGCCTCGCACAATCCGCCGGAGTACAACGGCGTGAAGTTCATTCCCGGGGACGGGGCCCCGGCCCTGCCCGCCGTCACCGACGCCATCGCGGAGCGGCTCGCCGAACCCGATCCGCTCCCCGAGAGCGACCACGGGACCGTCCGCGAGGTCGACTTCGCCGCTCCCCACGCCGACGCCGCCCTCGAACTGGTCGCGTCGATTACGGGCGGGACCGACCTTTCGGAACTAACCGTCGCCTACGACGCCATGCACGGGAGCGGCCGCGACACGACCGACGCACTGCTCGAGCGCGCCGGTGCCACCCTCGAACGGTTCCGCTGCGAGCGCGACCCCGAGTTCGGCGGCGGCTCCCCCGAACCCGCAGCCGAGAACCTCGTGGCGCTGACCGAGACCGTCACGGACGACGACAGCGACGTCGAGCTGGGGATCGCGAACGACGGGGACGCCGACCGACTCGCCGTCATCACGCCCGACCGGGGCTACCTCGACGAGAACCTGTTCTTCGCCGCGCTGTACGACTACCTGCTCCAGGACGCGTCGGGTCCGGCGATCCGGACGGTTTCGACGACCTACCTGATCGACCGGGTCGCCGAGGCCCACGGCGAGACCGTCCACGAGGTCCCGGTCGGCTTCAAGTGGGTCGCCGAGGCGATGGCCGATCACGACGCGCTGGTCGGCGGCGAGGAGTCCGGTGGCTTCACCGTCCGGGGACACGTCCGCGAGAAAGACGGCGTCCTGATGGCGCTGCTCGCGGCCACGATGCACGCCGACGAGCCGCTCGACGCTCGGGTCGACCGACTCCTCGAGGAGCACGGCACCGTCGTCCAGGACAAGATCAGCGTGGCCTGTCCCGACAGCGAGAAATCGCGGGTGCTGTCCGATCTCGAGGGCGCGATCCCCGAGACCGTCGCGGGAACGGCGGTGGAGGACGTGAACACCGCCGACGGGTTCAAACTCCTGCTGGCCGACGGCTCGTGGCTGCTGGTCCGTCCGAGCGGGACCGAGCCCGTGCTTCGGGTATACGCCGAGGCTGGGGACGAAGAGCGGGTTGGGGAACTGCTTGAGGCGGGCGAGGAACTGGTCGAACCACTCGTCTGAGTATTCGCTCAGACACGTTCCGGTCAGTCGACTCGCTCCGCCGGCACGCCCACGACGGTCGCGCCCGCCGGGACGTCCTCGGTGACGACCGAGCCGGCACCGACGGCCGCGTCCTCGCCGATCGTGATATCGCCCAACAGCGTCGCGTTCGCGCCCAACTGCACGCCCTCCTCGACGGTCGGGTGGCGCTTGACCGGCTCGTTGGTGTCCCCGCCGAGCGTGACGCCGTGGTACATGTGGACGTCGTCGCCGATCTCGGCCGTTTCGCCGATGACGACGCCCATCCCGTGATCGATCGTCACCCGGCGACCGAGCTCGGCGGCCGGATGGATCTCGACGCCCGTCAGCAGGCGCACGAGGTGGGAGAACAGCCGCGCGAACAGCCGACCGATGGGGCCGCCGTTCCAGCATCGGTGGGCGAGCCGGTGTGACCAGACCGCGTGGAGGCCCGGATAACAGCACACCACCTCGAGCCACCCCTTCGCGGCGGGGTCGCGCTCGCGCATCGCCCGCACGTCCTCACGCATGCGTTCGAACATCGCTCCCCGTCGTAGTCCTCGTTGAAATGGCCTCGACGTGATGCCGTCGGGTGGACTCGCGAGTCGGCGAGCGGCAACACCGGCCCGCGGCGCGTGGCGGATAGTTCCGGACGGTGCACGCGGTGTGGCCGGTGGATACCATATCCGAACGTAGCAGCGGGGGCAGTGTAAAAAGATTCGTTTCCGCTCCCCTTCGGCGGGTCGAGCGTTCGACAGCGGATTCGTGTTCGCGGGCAGCCCCGTTCGATCACTCCCCTCGAGCGAGTCGCGTTCCGATTCGCGCCGGTAACCCCGCGTCTTCGACGGCCTCCTGTACGGCTTCGATATCGTACTCGACTCGGTGGGTGTCGACCGTCAGTCCGTCGAGATCCAACACGGCGTACCCCGCTCGCGGATCCCCGTCGCGGGGTTGGCCGACGCTGCCCGGATTCACGACGATTCCCTCCGCGAACTGCTTCGCACCCTGAACGTGGGTGTGACCGAGTACCAGGACGTCCTCGTCTCCGAGCAGTCGGGGTGAGAACTCCTTCGGGTACGTGTATCGGGTGTAGCGATCCGGGTCGTCCGGATGCCCGTGGACGAGTTTCACCCGGCCATCACAGGCGAAGCTTTCGGCCGGTAGCGAGGCCAGCCACTCGAGCTGGTCATCGGAGAGCTGCTTTTTGGCGTGATCGACGCCCGCCTTTGCCATGCCGTTGAATCGGAAGGGGGTGTCTCCGGCGACCGCCGCGTCGTGGTTCCCCATCACCGTCGGCACGTCCCGCTCCCGCAACTCGTCGACGCAGTCGGCGGGCCAGGGGTTGTAGCCGACGACGTCGCCCGCACAGAGCAGTTCGTCTACCGGCGGCATATCCTCGAGGACGGCCTCCAGCGCGACCCGATTGCTGTGAACGTCCGAAATAAGTCCGACCTTCATGCTCGAGGGTAAGCGGTGCGAGTGGTATGTAGGTTATCCAACTCCCGTTCAGAACGGAGGGTCTTCGTGTCACTTCAGTTCGATTGACCGACGTGGGGTGGCGCACGCTGTCGGCCGGCCGAACGAAAGTGAGGTCGGCCGATGACAGCGTGCGAGGGATGAGCGAGGGAGCCGTGCGATCGAGCGAATCGGCTGGGGAGGGCGTGGAAACTCCCTGCAGCCACGATAGCGTGATACCTGCTTTTCCCTCGATCCCTTCGAGCGCTATTTCGTGGGTATCGACCGACAGATTTCAGCAGGCGATAGGATCCGTGCCGATCAGTCGCCGTTCTCGATCGCCGTCTCGAACCCGTCTCCCGTTCGGGCGACGCCGGCCGCACAGACCGCGTGTTCGAACTCGTGGTCGTACACTTCGCTCGCGGCCGCCTGAGCACTGTCGGCCTCAAGCTCGAACGCTTCGGGGGCGTTCGTCTCGTAGGTCGCGACCAGCGTCGGCTCGTCGACGGTTTCGACGAGCAAGGCGTCCTTCCGAACCGTCCCGATCAGGGCCTCGCCGTCGTCGCCCATCGTCGCGGCGATGCGGGGCGTGTCGTAATCGTCCTTCTCGTAATCCAGCGCCAGCAGGCTCTCGGCCAGCGCGTCGCGAGCCGGATAGCCGAGCTCGAGCTTCTCCGCGATCGGATCGACGTGCGAGCCGTTCCCGAAGGCCGCCGTCTCGCCCGTCGGGGTCTCGACGACCCGCAGACAGTTGTAGGAGACGTAGGGGTTGTCCGTTGCCGGGGCGTCCGCGGTGGGACCGACGGTGAGCGCCTCGTCTCGAGCGGTGATCTCGCGGTTCGGGAACGACCGCGACGATACACGGTACGCTCCGACTTCGGGACCGACGACGACGAATCGTCCGACGTACATACCCGGGACTGGGCGGGAGAGGGGAAAAGGGGTATCGGTTCGGGCTCGAGCGGCGGCCGTCGCCGCGTGGTTCGAGGGTTTATATGCGATAGCGCGGCCAACGGCGGTGTGGCTACGGAGGACGAGTGTCTCGAGGCGTTGCAGCGGGCGGCCAAACAACTCGGCGAGTCGCCGACGAAAGCACAGTACGAGGAGCTAGGTCTGACGCCGGCTTCTGCGACCATCATGAAAACAATGGGTGGGTGGAACGCAGCGAAAGAGCGGGCAGATTTGGAAACATTTGACCCGCAGGTGACGGGTGGACAGCCGATCCAGCCAAAACCGGATTGGGTTGACATTCCTGATGATACCGATTGGAAGGAACTCACTGGTCAACAACGCTGGTACTACAAGAACCGTGGTGAACGTATTTGTCGAAAGGACCGCCGTCGAAACCGACTTCGAAAGCGGCTCCGTACGTATAAAGACGAACAGTGTGAATGTCGACGATGCGATGAAGATCGGCCACCTTGTCTTGATTTTCACCATCCTGGTCAAAAGGAATCGAATATATCGAAGATGGTGAATAACGGGTACTCCTGGAACAGTATTCGAGAGGAGATCGACCACTGCATCGTCCTCTGTGCGAACTGCCATCGACTGGAACATCATGACTCAGTCGTTGATCACCTGAGTTCGTAACACTCTAATACGGAACCCAACTATGTGGTAATACACCGTCGGAAATCAGAGCCGACGGAAACATGTCAAGTCCATTAGGGTAGCGGCCAATCCTGAAGCCTTCTGGGGGCTTCGACGCTGGTTCGAATCCAGCATGGACTACTTCTCTGCCGTTTCGAATCGAGCATTTCCCCAGCCACGCCTCTCGATCTCCAGTTGAAACGAAGGGGTCTTGAAATAGTTTTCACGGTACCAGAAGTCATATTTTCGTGCCCCCAGTAGCTACCCAGTATGAACCGACGGACATTCCTCGCTGTCGGGGGGGCGGCAGCGTTCGGCGGGGTCGCTGGCTGTCTCGGCAACAACAGCGGGACGGCTGCAAACGAGTTCGATTACGAGACGACGACGACTGATGGAGTCGCGGTTCCGCTCGCGCCGGTCGACGACGTCTTCGACTGGTACGAAAACGACGAGGCGCGCTTCGCGGACGCACGCGGTCGCGATCAGTACGAGACGATTCGCATCGCGGACGCCGTCTTTTCGCCGGCTCCAGACGGAACCGAAGACGATCCGGTGGAGGAATGGTCGACCGACACGCGAATCGTCACCTACTGTGGCTGCCCGCATCACCTCTCGTCCCAGCGGGCCGCGTCGCTGATCGATGCGGGATACGAACACACGTACGCGATCGACGAAGGGCTCGGCGGATGGGCCAATAACGGATACCCGCTGGCGGGATCGGACGTCGAAACCGAACGGCAGACCTACGAAATCAGCGGGATGACCAGCGCCGATTACGCCGGTCAGATGGTCTCCCTCGAGCAAGTCGACGCCGATCGACGCGAAGCCGCACCGATCGCAGACGACGGCTCGTACACGCTGCAACTTCATTACGCCGGCTCGACCGACTCCCGATTCAGAGTCGAGGCCCCCGATTACACGACCGAGGGTACGCTCGCGGAACTGACGAGCGCCACGATAACGGCCTGACTCACTCGCTCTCGAGCCGGTCGTAGACTCCCGCTCGCTCGAGTTCGCCACGTTTCCGAACCACGTCAGGCGTCCGGCAAATCCCCGGCGCGCCGGTCACCTGCGGGACGGTACAGTTGTTGCAGCTTTCACAAAGCACCCGCGGAGATTCCGCTTCCGAATCAGTCTCAAGCAGTCGCGCACCCAGCCGCGGCTCGGCGTAGAAGGGGCGGGCCATGCCGACCATGTCGCAGGCGGCCCCCTCGCGACGATCACCGTCGTCAGCCCCCTCGTTCGGACCCAGCAGTCGATCCATCTCCCCCCGTCCTCGAATCCCGCCCTCCGCGAGAACGGGGACGGATACCTGCTCGCGCACGCGTCGACAGAAGTCCTCGTTCCATGCGGCTTCGAAGTCGTACTGCAGTGATTGCACTCGGTTCGCCAGAGAAACGAGCCGCCGTCGTGTCGACCCCCCGAAGGCCGCGTCGTACTCCTCCCACAGGGCCTCGTTGTTCCACGCCCGGTCGGGATACTCGCCGCGGATAATACTCATGTCCCACACGACCGACGTCTGTACCGGGACCACTGCGTCGTAGCCGATTTCCTCGAGCCGGCGGGCGATCTCGACCCCATCCGCGAGCGAGAGTTTCCGGCGAACGACGGGCGACGGCGGTGCGGGCGTTTCGGCGGGCACCTTCGTCAGCAGCGGGACGTCCCCCGCTCGCTCGCGGATCTCGTCGTGGACGACCGCGAGGAACTCGAGGCGAGCCGCGGGCGAACCGCCGAACTCGTCGTCCCGGCGGTTGTAGAAGGGCGACAGGAACTGCTGGACGATCCCCATGTTCGCGCCGGCGAGGTGGATCCCGTCGTAGCCGGCCTCGACGGCGTTGGCCGCCGCGCGGCCGAAATCCGCCGCGAGGTCGTACACCTCGTCGGTCGTGAGGACGTGCGGATCGTACTCGAGGAAGCCGACCCGGTCCAGCGCGCGCAACTGCCAGGGCGGGTTCGAGACGGCGAGTTGTTCGAGATCCGGATGCTCCTCGCGGTACTCGGCGTGCCAGGTCTCCATACTTCGGAGGCCACCGTGCTCGAGCTGGACGACGATCCGGCTCCCGTGGTCGTGAATCCGGTCGGTCAGCCGCGAGAGCTGTGCGACGAAGTCGGGATCGTGGACCCGGGTCATTCCCGGCGCGGCGCAGCCGCCCTCGCCGCGGACGATCGTCGCCCCCTGGCAGATGAGGCCGACGCCGGACTCGGCTGCGGGCTCGAGGTCGTCGATCAGCGTGTCGACTGCGTCGGGGCCGTTGCCCGCACACTCGAGTAGCGGCGCGCGGTAGAGCCGATTGGGGACCGTCAGACCGCCGATCTCGATGGGGGCCTCGAGGGTGGCCATGCAGGGGGTATCGGCCGGCTACACAAGAGCGTAGCGCCGGTTCAGTGGTAAAGATGAGAGACATTCTCGAGTCGAATCGGACGAGAGGATTCAAAGACGAATACGCTATTGGGGCGAAGAGGAGTGTCCTGCTCGCGTGGCAACAGGGAATTGCCACACCCTCCCCAGCCGATTCGATCGCTCCTTCCAGTCGCTCACTCATCCCTCGCGCATAGTCGCGCCGCGGTTCGCCGATAGCGAACCGCGGCCCAGCGCGCGCCACCGCATAGAGGTTTGCCAGTCGGAGTGAAATGACCCTTTGAGTCAGGTCGGCTGGATCACCGCACGTCCTTCGATCTCGTTGTGCTCGAGCCGTTCTGCGACCGTATTGATCTCGCCGAGGTCGTGGCGTTCGGTGCGGAGTTCGACGTCGCCGCGGTCGACGAGCGCGACGAGTTCCTGTAGTTCGGCGTACTTGCCGACGAGCGTGCCGCGGAACGAGAACTCGCCGTTGACAAGCGCCTGACTGGGTTCGTGGACGTGACCGCCGTAGCCGACGATGTGGTGGTCGCCACCGGCGGCGACGATCTCGGGTGCGAGTGCGGTCGTCTCGTCGGCACCGACGAAGTCGACGACCTGCTGGGCTCCCTCGTCGTCGGTCAGGTCGGCGATCACGTCCGGGAGATTCTCCTCGGCGGAGTTGACGGCGTGGCGAGCGCCCAGCTCCTCGGCCAGCTCGAGCGCTTCATCTTTGATGTCGGCGGCGACGACGTCCGCGGCGCTCATCGCGTCGAGGCACTGGAGGCCGATGTGGCCGAGGCCGCCGACGCCGATGACGACGCAGGTGTCGCCGGGGTTCAGTTCGTCGACCGCCTTTTTGACGGCGTGGTAGGCCGTGATTCCCGCGTCCGCGTGCGGTGCGATGTCCGTCGGGTCGACGCCGTCGGGCAGCGGAATGACTGCCCGTTCGTTGGTCTGCAGGTACTCGGCGAAGCCGCCGTCGTGGGTGAGCCCGTTGAACGCGCTGTTCTCGCAGTACATGTCCTCGCCGAGTCGGCAGGGGCGACAGATGCCACAGGTTTGAACGGGGTGGCAGATAACCGGATCCCCCTCTTCGACCAGCGTCACCTCATCGCCGGTCTCGGCGACGATTCCCGCGTTCTCGTGGCCGAGTGTCATCGGCAGATCCTGCGGTGCGTAGTCGGTCCACATTCCCTCGATGATGTGGTTGTCAGTCTGACACCACCCCGCCCCCTCGACCTCGACCAGTACCTGATCCGATCGCTCGAGGTCCGGGCGATCGATCTCGTCGATCCGCAGCGCGTCGCTCATGTCCTCGGTGTACTCGTGGAGTCTGGCTGCTTGCATGGTAGCACATCACAGTTCGTCGGCATCCGTGATAACGTTCCCCTCGAGTATCGCTTCGTTTCTATATTTAAATTATGATGCGGATAACTCAGTGATATCTGAAAAAGAGTAATGTGGTATGATATCTATGTGCACAGTGCGATGTATCAGCACAACGGAGAGGAAATCTTCGTCATCGACGGTCACGTGCACCTGTGGGACGCCACGGAGGAGAACATCACACACGAGGGCGGGGAGGAGTTCATCCAGTGTTTTTACGATTACCACACGACGTTCACCCCCGAAGAACGGCAGTGGGACATGGACGAGTATCGGGAGTACGGCGCCGACCGAATGGTCGAGGATCTGTTCGGCAACGCCGCCGCTGACATGGCGATCTTCCAGCCGACGTACCTCACCGACTTCTACGAGGACGGGTTCAACACGACCGAGCAGAACGCCGAACTCGCGACCGAGTACCCCGAACGGTTCGTCCTCAACGGCACCTTCGATCCCCGCGACGGGGAGGAGGGGCTCGAGTACCTCGAGGAACTCCACGAGAAATACGACGTCCCCGGCGTCAAACTCTACACCGCCGAGTGGCGCGGCGATTCGAAAGGCTGGCGACTGGACGACGAAGAGGCCTTCGAGTTCCTCGAGAAGTGCCAGGAACTCGGGATCGAGAACATTCACGCGCACAAGGGGCCGACGATCCGGCCCCTCAATCGCGACGCGTTCGACGTCGCGGACATCGACGATGCGGCCTCGTCGTTCCCGGAGCTCAACTTTATCGTCGAACACGTCGGCCTGCCCCGCCTCGACGACTTCTGCTGGATCGCCGCCCAGGAGAACAACGTCTACGGCGGCCTCGCGGTCGCCGCCCCGTTCGCCCAGAACCGGCCGGGCAAGTTCTCCGAAATCATGTCCGAACTCCTCTGGTGGCTCGGCGAGGACCGCGTGATCTTCGGCTCGGACTACGCCATCTGGAACCCCGACTGGCTCGTCGAAGAAGTGCTCGAGGCCGAGCTCACGCAGGAACACCGCGCCGAGTACGGCGTCGAGTGGGACCTCGAGACCAAGAAGAAAGTCATGGGCGAGAACATCGCCGATCTCTACGACATCGACATCGAGGCGAAACGACAGGCGTTCCGGGACGACGAGATCAGCCAGCAGTTCGGTCTCGAGGACCACTACGCCAGCGAAGAACCCGCCGCTGCGGACGACTGACCAGCATGAGTACACAAACCTCCGACGGCACCGCTCCGGATCGAGCGGCCGTCCGCGACCGACTGGACCGCGTCACCGATCCGGAATTGGATCGCTCGATCGTCGAACTCGAGTACATCGACGGGATCGAGATCGACGGCTCTCGCGTCGCCGTCGACCTCACGCTCCCGACGGCGTGGTGTTCGCCGGCGTTCGCCTGGATGATGGCGGTCGACGCCCGCGACGAGGTCGAGTCGCTGCCGGCGGTCGAGAACGCCCGGATCACGCTCCACGACCACATGCACGAGACGGAGATCAATCGCGGCGTGAACGAGGGGCTGTCCTTCGCCGAGGCGTTCCCGGACGCCGACGGCGACGTCGCGGCAGTCCGTGCGGAACTCGACGAGAAGGCATGTGTCGCTCGCCAGTACGATGCCGTCGAGGCGCTGCTGAACGCCGGACTCGACGCCGAGGTGATCGTTGATCTCCGCCTGCGTGACCTCGAGATGGACGATTCGACCAACACTGTCGACGTCTACGTCGACGACCATTCGTTTGCGGTCACCGCTCCGAACGACCCTATCGAACGCTACCTCGAGAAGGCTCGCGAGACCGACCTCGTTTCGGAGCCGGACGATCCCCTCTTTCGAACGCCGGAGGGCGACCCGATCGACGCCGAATCGTTCGACCTCGTCCACCACAGGGGGCGGCTCGCGCAGGTCAACATGTCGAGTCAGGGCGGTATCTGTGACGGGCTTCGAGCGGCCAGAGAGGGTCGGCTCGAGGGGACCGCTGACGACTGAGCGTGCAGGTTGGAAACCCGTCGATCCCCTACTTTTCGACCTCGAGCAGCGCGACCCGCTCGCGAACCAGCGCCGACAGTGACGCGTCGGTAGCCGCCCGCTCCGCACCGGTGATGTCGAAGAACTCACACAACGTCTCGGGGTCCTGCGTCTCCAGCGTCGATTCGTACTCGACGAACGCGTCCAGCGCTTCGACTGCCCCGATCGCGGGGGTCTCGTTTTCGTCGCTATCGCCGTCGACGAGGACGATCGCGCGATTCTCGCCTTCGCTGACGCCCATCTCGAGCGCGCGGTCGATCTGCCGGCGGCCGGCGGCGTACAGCAGGATCTCGACGGCGCGATTTCGGGCGACGTTCTCGCCGCGTTCGATCGCGCGGTCTGCGAATTCGAGGGCCCGCTCGAGGTGTCGTCGGTCGGCGACGTATCGGGCGTCGAAGGCCTGGATCATCGTCTCGTGCCGGTCCCCGATTTCGCCGAGGTCGGCCACGAACGAGTCGAGGTCGTCGATCGCGAGTCGGCATTCGAGTAGCTTCACTAGAAATCACCCAGGCTCGACTGGCCGTCGTCGGCGTCTGCCGGCTCCGTCGCCGCTGTTTCGTTGTCAGCAGTCTCGCCGCCTGCGGTCGCCGCCGCTTCATCATCGCCTGACCCCGCTGAATCCGGTTCGACGTCGTCCATCGACGGATCCTCGCGGCCCGCGTTCTCGAGGATGTTCTCGGCCGTCTTCTTCCCCTTGAGAACCGTGAGGACGACGCCTTTGTCCGCGGTCCGCAGGTCGGCGGGCTCCTCGATCTCCGCGTCGTAGAGCCGGCGGGCGCGTTTGCGGCCCACGCCGCCGACCGAGACGAGCTCGAGCAGCTCCTCGCCGACGCCGTGTTCGACGCGCGCGCGAGCTTCCCGAACTGCGACGGTCCACTCGCTGTCGATCTCCGCGGCCAGCGACTCGGCCGCCCCGAGCAGCCATTCGGCGGTGTCGACCTTTCCGCGGAGGTCGCCCGGGCCGATCTTGTACCGGTCGGTCAACTGCTCCTCGTCGGTTTCGGTCGCCCAGTCCTCGAGCAGTTTACCCGTCTTGAGCGCGGAGAGCCAGTCCTCGAAGCGCTCCTCCTCGAACTCGCTTGGCGCATCGCCCAGCAGTTCGGCCTCGCGCTCGTAGAAGAGTTCGCCGAATTTCTCGTCCTCCCCGGAACGCAGGTAGAGTTCGTACATGTCCGGCGTCCGCGAGATCAGCTGGTAGAGTCCCAGCGCGGTCGGGCGCTCGTCGGCGTCCTCGAGCCCGTGGACGATCTCGGCGGCGCTCATCGGATCCAGGTAGAGCCGCGAGACGGTGTGACCGAGGCTGGTGGCCTCGAGTTTCTCGTCGCGGCCGCCGTCGTCTGCGAGATCGGCGGCCGAGGTGAACGCGCTGTCGGCGTCAGCCTCGCCGGAACCATCGTGCCCGCCGCTGTCACGCTCTATGAAGTCGTTCGACTCGAGATACTGCAAGACCGTGTCAGTCACCGTCTCGAGCCGCCCGGGCTCGCTCGACTGGCTTGCGTACAGCGTCGCCTCGAGGAACTCGAGGAGTCCACCGCGCGTTCGGGCGAAGCCGGAGGCGATCGTTGCGAGCACATGCGTCCGCAGGGCGGGTTCGGCCGCCAGCTTCGAGCGCACCGGCTCGGGGTCGGCCCAGACGTAGCGATCGAACAACTCCTCGCTCTCGTCGTGACTTTTCGCGAGCAGGACGGCCTCGCCGTAGGGGTCCAGTCCGGGTCTGCCGGCCCGGCCCATCATCTGGTGGACCTCGAGAACGTCTAACGGTGCCATCCCGCCCGCGCTGGGGTCGAAGCGCCGCCAGTCGCGGACGACCACCCGTCGAGCCGGGGTATTGACCCCCGCCGCGAGCGTCGGCGTGGCCGAAATCACCTTCAGGAGCCGGTCGCGGAAGGCGTCCTCGACGATCGACCGCTGGGTGCTCGAGAGGCCGGCGTGGTGGAACGCCGAGCCGTGCTCGACGGCGTCGGCCAGGTCTTTGCTCGTCTCGGTGTCGCTGTCGTCCCGGATTTCCTCGGCCAGGTCGGCCAGTTCGGTCCGCTCCTCGGCGGTCAGTTCGGTCTTCGAGACGCCGCCCAACCGCCTCGCGGCCGCTTCGGCGTTCCGGCGGGAGTTGACGAACACGAGCGAGGAGCCTCCTTCCTGCAAGATATCGCGGACGAGCGCGGCCTCCTGTTTTTCGCTCCCCTCGACGGGAACCTCTCTGGTCGAGCCGTCGTCGAAGTTCAGGGCGTTGCCGAAGTGAACTCCCATCTGGAGATCGATCGGCCGCCAGTCGGTATCCACGAGCGCGGCGTCGAGCCAGTCGGCGATCTCGTCGGCGTTGCCGACCGTCGCGGAGAGCGCGACCATTTGCATGCGCGGGTTGAGCTTGCGGAGCTTCGCGAGAGTCACCTCGAGGGTCGGCCCCCGATTCCGGTCGTCGATGAGGTGAACCTCGTCCGAGACGACGCAGGTCAGATCGGAGAGCCAGTCGGCCCCGTTGCGGACGAGCGAGTCGACCTTCTCGCTGGTGGCGACGACAATGTCTTTCGTCGCGAGCCAGTCGCTGGTGCTCTCGTAGTTACCGGTCGTGACGCCGACCGTGACGCCGAACCGCTCGTAGGCTTCGAACTCTTCTTTCTTCTCGCTGGCGAGTGCGCGGAGAGGAACGATGTACAGCGCCGTTCCGCCGCGTTCGATCGCCGAGAGCATCGACAGGGCGGCGATCATCGTCTTCCCGCTGGCGGTGGGGACGGCGGCGACGAGGTTCTCGCCCTCGGTCGCGCCGGCCTCGACCGCCTCGGCCTGCGGCGGGTAGAGCTCCTCGATGCCCTCGCTCCGGAAGTGGTCGACGGCACCTGCTGGGAGCCCCGTCAGCTCCTCGATATTCATTACCCGCTTTTGGCGCGTCCCGCGGTTTAAAGTATCGTCTCTCGGATCTCGAGCCACCGCGGTCAGCCCGCCGAAGTCAGATAGACTTTTGCGACAGTCATCGCTACCTGAACGCATGTCGACGCTCGCGCGTACGCTTCGTTCCTCGCCGCTTCGGACGTCGACCGCTCGCGGGCGAAGCGGTAAACTCCTCGTCGGGTCGGGACTGGTGATCCTCACGCTCGGAATGGCGACCGACACGCTCGGCCGTCGGTTCGCCGTCGCCGGGCGACAGCCGTCAGTCCTCGAGTTCGGCGTCGTTCTCGTCGGAGCCGCACTCGCGGTCGCGTTCGTCCGGTATCTGCTCGGAAAACTGAAGCGGGCCGCCGGTTACAGCCTGCTCGGCACGATCGGGGTCGGGTTCGGTCTGCCGGCGCTGATCGCGCTGCCCGCCGTCGGCGGCATCGCTCGCCGGCTCGGCTCGATGGCGTACGTCCGACTCCCGTGGGTCGGTCCCTCCCGCTGGGAACGAGTTCTCGACATGGTCGGCGGCCCCCGCGGCCTCGTCTCCGGCTGTTACGGCACGACGTTGCTGACGGTCGGCGCGTCGACCGGGTCGCTCGAGGAGACCTACGTCGTCTTCGGAAATCGACTCTCGCTGCTCGCCGTCTTCGTCCTGCTGACGGCTCCCGGCATCGTCCTCTACTATCTGCGCCGATGACCGCGGGACTCGAACAGGACCGCCCAAACGGGATCGTTCTCGAGGCGTCGTAGAAATCCGGAACCGGTCAGCGGAACCGTATCGAGTCCGATATCGGCAGTACAGGACAACACTCGTTCCCCGTCGATAGATCGATGAGGATCGGTGCCGAAGTCCGTCCCGTGATCGCTCCGCAGCACGTCCTCGTCCCCACCCTCGGCCGTCCTCGGGAGGACGAGGCCCTCGCGTACGCCCTCGAGACGTTCCCCGACGCCGACGTCACGTTCCTCGCAGTCGTGACGCCGCTCGACGCGCCGCTCAGCGAGGGCGGCGTCCTCGAGCGAAGCGAGGACCGGACGGAACAGGCCTGGACCAGCGCGACGGAGGTGCTCGAGTCCGTCGCGGGTTCCGAATCGCTGGATCGAGTCACGATCGAGACGGCGGAAGGCAAACCCGGAACCGTCGTTCCCCGATACGCGTCCGAGGAGGGGGCCGATCACGTCGTGATGTACGGCTCCGAAAACGGGTCAGTGGGGTTCCTCCGGCGATTTCTCGGCCGCGGCATCGCCGCAACGGTGGTCGAACGGACGCCGGGTCCGGTGACGGTACTCGAGTGAGGATGGGGCGATCAGCCGCCGATCACCGTCTCGAACAGCTGATAGAGGCCGTACCCGACGACGACGGAGCTGCCCAGCGTGAGCAGCCAGAAGGTGAGCGTGACGCCGATTTTGCGCCGCGAAACGCCTGCCGACCCGCCGGCCAGCCCGCCGCCGATGACGCCGGAGAGGATGATGTTGTTGAGCGAGACGGGAATCCCGAGCGCGATCGCCAACTGGGCGATAATGAAGCCCGGAACCAGCGCCGCGATCGACCGCCGGACGCCGAGCTGGGCGTACTCTCTGGAAGTCGCCTGCAACAGCCGAGGCGCGCCCATCCAGGCTCCGGCGAGGATACCGGACGCTCCGATCGCGAGCAGGACGATTCCCGGTAGGCCGAGTTGGACCCGAAAGAGGTTCTCGAGCGGTCCCGTCGCGAGTCCGACCTGCGAGCCGCCCGAGGAGAAGGCGACGATGCCGCCGAGCACGAGGAGGAACGAGCGGATACCGCTCTCGACGGAGACGCGGACGCGCTCGCGAACCCAGTAGAAGGCGAGTACTCCGGCGGCGATCGTCACGACGACGGTACCGAGATCGACGCCGGCGGCGAGTGTCGGGCCACCGCCGAACAGGCGGGAGACGAACCCGGCGAGGGTGCCCTGATCGGCGGTCGGATCGGGGATCACGCCCAGGCGGACGTTGGCGACGATCGCCCCGACGACGCCGGCCAGCAGCGGGACGCCGACGGTTTCGGGGACGTCGTCGCGTCGCAGGACCGTCGCCGTCGCGTACGCTAATCCGCCGGACATGATAGGGACTAGCAGCCAGAACGCTCCCAGCCGCCGGTAGGTCGCTACCGCCGGGTCGCCGCCGAGCGAAAGGCCGGCACCGACCATCGCGCCGGTCGTCGCGAACGCCGCCGGAATCGGATACCGCGTGTAGATGCCGATCGCCATGAACGTCGCCGCGGTGAGCAGCCCCGCGGTGGCGGCGAGGGGCGTGATCGTGACGCCGTCGATCAGGTCCGCGCCGACGGTCTCGGAGATGCTGCCGCCCTGCATGAGCGCACCCGCGGCCGCGAGCAGCCCGATGAGGAACGCCGCCTGCATCGTCGAGATGGCGTTCGCGCCGATCGCGGGTGCAAAGGGCGGTGAGTTGCTGTTCGCCCCGAGCACCCACGCCATGAACAGACAGGTCAGGACGGCGGCTCCGACGAGTGCTGCAAAGGACAGTGCAACCATTCCGTCGGTCGAGGTTCCACGAGGCGGCGGAAAAGGATTCCTACGGGTTCCGTGTGTCCTTCCGGCAGCCCGCTCTCGAGGATCACCCCTCGCTGGCTTCCCCACGGTCCCGGTTATCCCGAGTACCGGCTCGTACCGACAGACCGCTCGAGCGGTCGGCTGAGGCGTTCTCTTTCGGGTTGTCCCGTCTCCCGTCGTCGAATATCGTCGACTACTGATCTCTATAGCAACTTACCGATCGATAATATAAACAATAATGAATGGGGTCGTGGAGCCTCCGCATGCACTATGCGACGACGACAATTCGTTACGGCCCTGGGTGCGACTGGACTGCTCGGTGCAACCGGATCGGCCGGCGCACAATCCGACGTCTCCGCCAATCATCTCGGAGGGGGCGTCGAGAACGTGATCGTCCTGATCGGCGACGGCATGGGGTTCGATCCGATCGAAGTCACGTCGGTCGTCCACGGCGACCTCTCGCTGCAGTCGATGACCGGCGTCGGCTACACGCGGACCAACTCCCGAAGCGGCGAGGTGACCGACTCGGCGGCCGCCGGCACCGCGCTCGCGACCGGTCACAAGGCGAACAACGGACAGATTTCGGTCCGCGGCGACGCGGACGACGACGATCCGACGCCGCTGCTGACCCAGCTCGAACTCGCACAGGCGCGGGGCAAAGCGACCGGACTGGTCTCGACGACCCGAATCACCCACGCTACGCCGGCCGCCTACGCCTCGCACGTCCCCGATCGCGACATGGAGGCGACGATCGCAGCGCAATACGCCAACAGCGACGTCGACGTGCTCATGGGCGGCGGTCGCCGCGAGTTCGACGACGACCTGCTCGAGCGGATGCGAGGAGCGGGCTACGAGGTCCTGTTCGACGCGGACGACCTCGAGGCAGCGAGCGGCGACAGGCTACTCGGGCTGTTCGACGACAGCCACGTCACCTACACGCTCGATCGCGACGAGTCGATCCCGTCGCTGTCCGAGATGACCGCCGCCGCCGTCGATCGGCTCGAGGACGAGGACGACGGCTTCTTCCTGATGGTCGAGGGCGGGCGCATCGATCACGCCGAGCACGGGAACGACATCCAGACGACGGTCGCTGAGACCGAAGCGTTCGACGAGGTCGTCGACTGGGCGCTCGAGTACGCCGAGACTCGCGACGACACGCTGGTCGTCGTCACGTCCGACCACGAGACGGGCGGCCTGGCGACCGGCAGCGGCTACGGCTCGCCGATCGAGGCCGAAGCGATCCGCAACGCCGAGGCGAGCAACGCGGCCATCGCTGCGGCCATCGAGGAGGGGACCCCGATCCGCGAGGCGGTCGAAGGACGCGTCGACGTCGCCCTCACCGACGAGGACGTCGAACGGATCGCGGATGCCAAAGATGCCGACGGTCCTTTCGCCCTCTCGAACGCACTCGGGGCGGTCCTCTCCGACCACCTCGGCGTCTCGTGGGCCTCGAACGTCCACACCGGCCCGGCCCAGACGGTGATGGCCGCCGGACCTCACGTCGACCCGTTCAACGGCTGGATCCACCACACCGATCTCTCGGTGACCCTCGCCGCCCTGTTGCTGTTCGGTCGACTCCCCCGCGTCTCCGATTCCCAGCGCGAATTCTGGGAGCGCAAGATCGTCCGGAAGGGACCCTCGAGCCGGCTCGACGCCTGGCTCGCCCTCGAGTACGTCGGCCCCGCCACCGACGACCTGACCGAGGCGCTCGACGTCGACGGAAACGGCGTCGTCGACTACCGGGATATTCTCCTGATTCTCGAGGGAGACGCCCCGTCGCCGTCGGCGGAGGCCGGCCGCCGCCGCGAGGCGATCGGCTCGGTTCACGACCTCTGAACGCGGACTCCGTCGCTCGCCGTTACCCGCCCCACTTTTTTGTGCCGGCCCTGAAACCGTCTCGCTACCGATCCGGTTCCGGATCCGACTTCGCCAGAACCGCTCTGTAGTGTGCCCCGGTCCGCAGGACGTCGGTCACGGTCCACGGCGTCCCCGTCGTCGCCTCGCGGAACCGTTCGGGCGAGCACAGCAGGAACTGTAGCGTTCGCCCGACCTCCCGATATCGTTCTCCGTCCGCCGTCTCGCGTTCGAACTCGAGGTGGAAACACCGGTGAGCGATCCCGTCGCGGGGATCGGACCGGTAGCCGAAGAATACCTCGTCCAACCGCGTCGGATCGTAGTTGTCGACGACGGCGACCCCCGCGTCGTCGGTGACGCGAGCGAAGTCGGCGAGCAATTCGCGGATGCCGGCCAGCGAGCGGCCGAGTCCGATCTGGGTACCGACGGCGTGGACGGCCCCGAACGCGCCCGTTTCGACGGGGAGATCGAACATGTCGCCGACGAAAACGTCCTCGAGCCCGCGTGCACGGGCCGTTCGCACGGCGTTCGGACTCGCATCGACGCCGACCGCGTCGACGCCCCGATCGGCCCACCAGAGGAGGTGTTTCCCCGCGCCACAGCCCACGTCGAGGACCGGTTCGTAGTCGGTCAATCGCTCGAGGAGATCGATCGTCTCCGACTCCCAGGATTCCGAACTCGAGAAGTAGAACTCGGCGACGGAGCCGTCCTGTACGTCCGCGCCGTCGCGATAGGTCAGCCGACCCGGCGTATCGCGGTGGTGAGCGAGCATGGCTCGTCCCAGCGGGTCCGCCGGTCGTGTCCCAGTTCGTTCGGGGCTGGTCCGTTCCATGCTCGAGTCGAAGATCCGATGGATAATAAAATCCATATGACATGTGGTATCTGGTATCGCAAACCACGGCTAGCGGTCAGAACGTTCGATCCGCCCGTTCGGTACGATCTCGCGTGGCTGCCGACCGCTAACGATTTACGCAGTTCGTCCGAACTCCAACCCATGAAAGTCGAATTCGACGAGGACACCTGTATCGGGATGTTCCAGTGCGTCGCGGAGTGGGACGCGTTCGAGAAGGACAAATCGAAGGGGAAGGCGATTCTCGCGGACAGCGAGGAGGTCGAGGACGGTGTCTTCGTCCGTGAAGTCCCCGACGACGCGGAACTCGACGCGAAGTTCGCCGCCCGCTCGTGTCCCGTCGACGCGATCAAAATTTACGACGACGACGGCGAACAACTGATTCCCTGAGACGACGCCATCGCTCCCTTCCTCTCCGTTTCTCTCAGCGTCCCAGTGCCGCATCCACTAACGCCGATTCGACCGTCCGGAGCAACGTCGACGCCGCGCTCTCCGAATACGACACTGAATCCGGACTACCAGCTCGGCATTCGACTGCGAAAAATCGGTCGGAGAGAGATGTCGGCTACGAAATCTTGTCGTACTGCTCGGAGAGCTTCTCGGCGGCCTCGCCGAGCTGGTTGCGCTCGTACTCGGTCAGGTCCCACTCGACGATCTCCTCGATGCCGTCGGAGCCGAGCCTGGCCGGCACGCCGAAGGCGGTGTCCTCGTGGCCGAACTCGCCCTCGAGCGTAACGCTCGCGGGGAGCACCTCGCCGGTGTCGCGCAGGATGGCCTCGACCATGTGCCCGACGCCGGTCGCCGGGCCCCACTCGGTCGCGCCTTTCTTTTCGATGACGTTCATCGCGGAGGTCTGGAGCTCCTCGAGGAGCTCGTCCTTTTCGTCCTCGTCGAATTCGGGATCGCGGCCGTCGACGCGGACCTTCGAGAAGACGGGAACCTGCGCGTCGCCGTGTTCCCCGAGGATGGTCGCCTCGACGTTCCGGACGGGCGCGTCGAAGCGCTGTGAGATGACGTAGCGGAACCGGGCGGAGTCGAGCCGGCCACCGAAGCCGATTACCTTCTCGCGGGCGCGGTCGCCCGTCTCGTAGAGGTGGCGGTTCAGCAGGTCGACCGGGTTCGACGTCGTCACCGTGATGAAATCGTCGTTGTGCTCGGCCAGCGACGAGCCGATGTCCTCCATGATCGGCGCGTTGTCTCCGGCCAGATCGATCCGGGTCTGGCCCGGCTGGCGCGGGATCCCCGCGGTGATGACGACGACGTCCGATCCTGCGGTGTCCTCGTAGCCGCCCTGTCGGATCGTCGTGTTCGAGTCGTAGGCGACGCCGTGGTTCGCGTCGGCGGCCTGTCCGACCGTGTCGTCTTCCTTGTCCGGAATGTCCACGAAGACGAGTTCGTCCGCGACGTCCCGAAGCGCGATGTTGTAGCCTGCGGCGGCCCCGACCGTCCCGGCCGCGCCGACCACGCTAACTTTCGTCATACCACGTAATGCTTCCCCATCCCACACGTTAAATCCGTCGAAACCTCTGACTTCGTACCGTTTCGACGATGAATATTTCGACGACTGTCGTATCCAATCTCGTTCTCGAGGACCCGGATCGAACGGTCCGGTTCGACTCGAGACCGAATCGATGATAGCCACTGCTCGCGGCTACTCCTGTATGCGCGTCAGCGTCATCGGCGGCGGAGCGATCACGGACGAACAGGCGGCCCGCGCGGAAGCGGTCGGACGCGAACTCGCCGCCCGGGACCACACGGTCGTCTGCGGCGGTCGCGGCGGGACGATGGAAGCCGTCTGCCGCGGCGCGAAAACCGAGGGCGGCACCACGATCGGTATCCTCCCGGGTGAGCGCCCGGAAGCGGCGAACGACTACGTCGACCACCCCGTCGCGACCGGGATCGGCCACGCCCGGAACGCGCTCGTCCCGCTGAACGGCGACGCGGTCGTCGCGCTCGCCGGCGGCGTCGGCACGCTCTCGGAGATCGGCTTCGCCGGCATCTACGATCGACCCGTCGTCGGCCTCGAGACCCACGACGTCTCGACCCTCGATATCGATCTCGAGACCGTCGAAACCCCTGCTGAAGCCGTCAACGCCGTCGAACGGGCTCTCGAGCACCGATCCTGACTCGTGGCTGCTACTGCGCTGGTACCCGGTCGATCCCGTCCCGTCCGGGTCGTCGGTTCGACCGTCCGATCCTTCGCAGCTTTTTCGATGGTCCGCCGTCTCTAGGCGACTATGAGCGACTTCGACAAGGAAGCCGAGCGCGAGAAACTTCGAGAGAAGTACGAACAGGACAAAGAAGAGCGCAAGGCGACCCAGCGAATGAGCGACCTGCTGCTCAAAGGGGCGACGATGACCAACGCCCACTGCGGGACCTGCGGCGATCCGCTCTTTCAAGAGAACGGCACGACCTTCTGTCCCAGCTGTCACGGGAATCCCGACGCCGTCCAGGGAACGGATCTCGAGGCCCAGCCGGCCGAGGAGGGGCCGGCTGACGGCGAGACCGCCGCGACCGACACCGAACGGACCGAGGGGGCGGACGCATCGCCGGCCAACGCTGCCGACAGTGACGCTCGTTCGGTATCGTCCGGAGAAAACGCAACCGACGACACCGCTTCGGACCCACGCCAGCAACCCCAGCCGCCGCGATCCGATACGGACGCGTCGGTCGCGGAGTCACAGTCCCGATCGACGTCCCCGTCCCCGGCGGGCCGAGCCGAGCAGCCGACCCCGTCCCGGTCCGACGCCGGTTCGTCCGATTCCGGTTCCTCGAGTGCACCCGCCGACGGCCGCCGATCCGGTTCGGGAACGCATCGAACGGCCCCCGTACCGACCGACGGCGATCTCGAGGCCGCCCACGGTGCGCTCGTCCGATCCCTCGAGAGATTCGCCGAAGAAGCGGCCCAGACGGACGATCCCCGCTACGCGAAGGACTGCCTCGAGGCGGCCCGCGAAGCCGCCGAGACGCTGTCGGTGCTCCGCTGAGGGCGATCCGCCGTACGCGCTACCGAGGCCATCGCGTTCTCGCTTCCGTGCGTTCGAACGCAGTGTCGGATCCAACCGGTTCCTCGCCATCGTTTTTCGACCGTCGAGTCCGTCGCTCGAGTCGGTCTCGACGATGAAGTCTCGATATCAATAGATGTATAATACGTAGAATTATACGTGTCTGTAACAGAACGCACCGCCCCGCTACCGTCGAACGGCCGGCCCCAGTGACGGGAAACGGTTCCACCGAGGACCGATCGGATCGACCGCTCGATCGGCGTCGGAGGCTCCGTCACGGGTCGCAGAATTCGTTCGACTCGCGGATCGCGGCTTGCGAACGCTTGCCAAGCCCTGGCCCACGGAGGAGAGCTGATGGCATTAGGATACGTCACACTCGTCACGATAGCGACCGTCTGTCTCGGCGTTGTAGCGACCTGCGCGCTCTGTGTCCACTCCTCGACGCTCCCGCGAACGACCGCGGAACTTCGGCATCGGATCCGGACTATCGCGCCGTACCTCGGCGTGATAGGGGTGATTTTGCTGGTAAAACGGTTGACGCACTATCGCAGGTTGGAACTCTCCTACGCGCTCGATTGGGACCTCACCGACGAGATCTACGCCGTCGAAGGGTCGTTCGTCGCTTCCGTGCAGGACGTCGTCCCCGACGCACTGATCGGATTCTTCTCCGTGATGTACATGTTCGGGTTTCCGTACCTGTTGGCGACCGCCTTCGTCCTCTACGTCCTCTTGCCGACCCAGCGCCGCGTCAAGGAACTGCTCGTCGCGTTCGCCCTCAACACGCTGATCGGGTCCCTCTTCTATACAGTGTTTATCGCCTACGGACCGCGCAATCACCTCTCGAGCGTCGACGGGCTGATGTACCAGTTCTATCCGCAGACGCAGGAACTCACGGCCGAGATCTCGGCAAATACGAACGTGTTCCCGTCGCTACACACGTCGCTGGCGGTTATCGTGCTCCTGTTCGCCTGGCGGTCCCGCCGCACGTACCCGCGGTGGTTCTCGATCGCAGCGACCGTGTCGACGTTCGTCGTCTTCTCGACGATGTATCTGGGAATCCACTGGCTGGTCGACGTCGTCGCGGGCGTCGTACTCGCCGTCTGGTGCGTCCTCACGGCCGAACGAATCGTCGCCCAGGTAGTCGATGACGACCGCGTTCCCGTTTCCGACGACGGCGAGGAGCGTATCGCCTCCGAAGTCAGCGACTGACTCGACGGCTCGGGACTCGATTCGTCTCGATTCCGGTCGAATCGGGGCCGCGACGACCGACTGCGTCACCCCGTGTACTCGCTCCCGATCACTTCTCGAATCCGTTCGGCGGTCACCTTCCCGACGCCGTCGGCGTCCTGTAACTCCTCTTCGGTCGCGATCATGACGCCCTCGACCGTGCCGAACTCCTCGAGCAGTGATCTGGCCGTGACGGGACCGATCTCGGCGATCGAGGAGACCACGTACTCCTGTTGCTCGCTCAGGGTCTTCGAGCCCTTCTCGCCGTGGACCGACACTTCCCGATCGGCGGTCGCCTGCTCTCGACCGGCGATCACCGCCAGCAGTTCGGTCGTATCGTCCTCGCTCTCGGTGCGCAGGATGCTCGCGCCGAAGTCGACGGCGAGACTCGAGAGCGCGCCCCGGACGGCGTTCGGGTGGACGTCCCGCTGCTCGTACAGCCCCTCGCCCTCGACGATCACGATCGGCCGGGAGTAGTGGCGGGCCATCGCGCCGACCTGCTCGAAGACGGACCGGTCGCCCCCGACCAGCGAGTCGACGAAGTCCGCGACGGACTTGCGCTCGACGACGACCCGATCCGACAGGACGTAGTCGCCCACGTCGAGCGTCTCGAGGGTAATGTCGTACTCCTCGCGCCGCGAGAGCTCGCGGGCGATGTTCGCGTCCATCTCCCGCTGGTCGGCGACGACCGCGACGGTATCGCCTTCGGCGTGTGGCTCGTGGGTCTCGACGTCCTCGTCGATCTCGTCCACTCCGTCTCCGCTCTCCTCATTACTACCCGTTTCCGAGTTGTTTTCCCCGAATTCTTGCAGTCCCGGCCCCGCTGCAACCCCCTCGCTTCCGCTGGAGGAATCACCGACGGCGTCGGTGTTTTCGTCGTTCCCGTCTACTTTCACTCCGCTCTCTCCTGCCCCCTCGAAATCGGTCAGCGACTGCTGTGAGTCGTCGAGTTCCTCGGCGATTTCGGGGGCCAAACCCTTCAGCTCGCGGAGTTCGTTTTCCATTTCCTTCTCGCGCCGCCGCGAGATCCAGAAGTAGGCCTCGTCGCGGGTGTCCTCTGCCATGAGGACGACGACCCGCCCCTCGGTCTGGCGACCGGTCCGCCCCTTCCGCTGGATCGAGCGGATCGCGGTCGGCACCGGCTCGTAGAAGAGCACGAGATCGACCTCCGGCACGTCCAGTCCCTCTTCGGCGACCGAGGTAGAAACGAGCACCTCGAACTCGCCCGCCCGGAACTCGTCTAACACCTCCTGTTGTTGATTCTGGGTCATCCCGTCGGAGCCCTCGCGATCGCCCTGTCCGACGAACCGTTTCGCGTCGAAGCTCTCGGAGAGGAAGTCGGTCAGCGCCTCCGCCGTATCGCGGGATTCCGTGAAGACGATCACGCGCTCGCCGCCCTCGAGCCCCAGGGTTTCGGCGAGCAGCATGCGGGCTTTGCTGTACTTGGGGTGGATCTCGTCGAAGCTCTCGGCCTTTCGCATGGCCTCGCGAACGCGCGGGTCCGAGACCATCCGCTGGCTCGCCTTCGACGCTCCCGACGAGCGGGCCTGATTGCGCTGGCGCTCGAAGTAGCGACGGAGCGCCTCGACGCTCTGGGTCTCTACGAGGGTGACTGCCTGTCGGAGCTTCATCACCTCGGCGTGGATCGACATCCCCTCGAACCCCTCCGACTGATCGTTGTTGATCAGCTCCTGGAGCTCGGCCCGCATCCTGTTGAGGTCCTTCTGGGACTGGTCGGGCTGGGTCGAGCTCGCGACGCCCAGTTCCTTGAGCTTCTCGAGGCGCTCTTTAATGACCTCGTTCAGGGCGTCTCGGATCTCGAGGACTTCCTCGGGGAGGTCGATGCGCTCCCACTCGACGTCGGTGTCGTGGGTGAACTCGTCGACGTCGGCGTCCTCCTCGGTCATCACCTCGACCTCGTCCAGGCCGAGGTTTTCACAGACCTCGAGGATGGCCTCCTCGTCGCCGCCGGGCGAGGCCGACATGCCGGTCACGAGCGGTTTCTCGGCGTCGGTGTGGTAGCGCTCGGCGATGTAGTTGTAGGCGTAGTCGCCGGTCGCCCGGTGGCACTCGTCGAAGGTGATGTGCGTGACGTCGGCGAGCGAGATTCGACTCCCGACGAGGTCGTTCTCGATCACTTGCGGGGTCGCCATCACGACCGTCGCCGACTCCCACATCTCGGAGCGGTCCTCGGGACTGACGTCGCCGGTGAAGACGACGATCTCCTCGTCGGGAATCCGCAGCGCCTCCCGATAGAAGTCCGCGTGCTGCTGGACGAGGGGTTTCGTCGGCGCGAGCATCAGCGACTTCCCGCCGACCTCGTCGAGGCGACGCGCCGTCACGAGCAGGCTCACCGTCGTCTTCCCCAGCCCGGTCGGGAGGCAGACGAGCGTGTGGTTGTTCGCGGCCGTCCCCGCGAGTTTCAGCTGGTAGAGTCGCCGCTCTAAGAAGTCGGGCTCGAGGAGCGGATGCTCGATAGACGCGATTTCCTCGTCCGTCGTTGCCATTACCCTTCGTTCATCGTCGTCGCGAATAAGGATTCCTGTACCGCGGTGAAAGTGGTCTCGCGGACGGCGGTGCCGGGACCGGACAGCGGACGGTCGCACCTATAAATTCGCTGGCACCATAGGGGACGTATGGAAACTCGAACGATTACGCACCGCCTCCCGGACGGCGGCTCGATCCTCACCGCGATCGGCTTCGTCCTGCTGGTCAACCTCGTCGGCGCGGCTCCCAGCGTGGTCTCCTCGCCCGACACGCCGTGGTTTCGCGCGCTCGAGAAACCGGGCTTTTACCCACCGACGATCGCATTCCCGATCGTCTGGACGCTGCTGTTCACCCTGCTCGGCGTCTCGCTGTGGCTCGTCTGGCGCAGCGAGGCCGACGGCCGCCGCCTCGCGCTGGGGCTGTTCGCCGCCCAGATGCTGTTCAACGTCGCCTGGACGCCCGCGTTCTTCGCGCTCGAGGCCCCGCTCGTCGCGCTGGGTATTATCCTCGTCCTCTGGGGGCTCGTCGTCGGAACGATCGTCGCGTTCCGACGGGTCGATCGCCGGGCGGCGGCGTTGCTGGTCCCGTATCTGGTGTGGGTGACGTTCGCAGCTGTGCTCAATTTCGAACTCTGGCGGTTGAACGCCTGAGTGACGCGTCGATCCTCTTCCTCGAGACTCGGCTACTGCTCGTCGAGTGGGGGAAGCCACCACGTCAACACGACCGCGACGGCGACGAACCCGGCCAGCATGAAATAGGCCTCGTCGAAGTAGCCCCGATCGGCGAGCGCGCCGAACAGGACCGGGCTCATCGCGCCGATCGTCATATAGACGGTCCGCAGGAAACCCAGTCCGGTTCCCTGCATGTCCGCCGGAAACGCCGAGGTCATGTACGGCAGCGTGATCGTCCCGTAGCCGAGGATGCTCGAGAGGAAGACGGTCCCGACGACGATGGGCCAGAACCCCTCGAGGTAGGGGAGTGCGATCAGCGAGAGCACGACGATACCCAGCACGGGCGGCAGCGATTTCCGGATCCCGAACCGGTCGTACAGCCGGCCCGTCAGCGGCTGGACGACGATCCCAGTCGCGAAAAACGCGCTGAACAGACCGGTCGCGATGCCCTCGGATACGTCCTTGATCTGGATCAGGTAGGTCGGATAGAAGCCCGTAAACGCCTGCCAGACGCAGTACGTGAGAATTTGAATCGCGGTCACGGTGACGATCTCGGGCCGGTGCAGCTCCGAGCCGACGTAGCGGACCGTCTCGAGCGAGACGCTATCGACGGCGCTCCCGGCGCTCGAGGTGCGCGCGGGGACGACGAGCCGGAGTCCGACGGCGACGACGGCGAAGGCCGGTACCGCGAGGCCGAAGCCGTACTGCCAGGCGAACGCCGACGCGATGGCGCCGGCGGCCAGCGGCAGGAGCGTGTTGCCGGCCTGTCCCGCCGCCATCGTCACGCCGATCGCGGTGCCGTCGTTGTCGGGGTAGGTGTCGGACAGCGTCGTAAACCGGGCGACCCCGTACAGCGCCGTTCCGAAGCCGAACGCGGCCGTGGCGACGTACACGACCGGTGCCGAGCCGGCGATGGCGACGAGGCCAACCGTTACCGCGGAGATCACGGTACTCGCGACGAGGACGTTTCCCTCCCCAAACCGATCGGCGAGCAGTCCGCCCGGGAGCTGTCCCAGCGCGTAGCAGAGCCAGAGAGCCGTCAACAGGAACCCGGCGGTCGTCAGGTCGAGTCCGAAGTCCCGTCGGAGATAGGGGAGCAACACCGGGTACGCGAGGCGAACGCCGATCGAGAGAAACCAGCCGGCGGCGACGGCGCCGAGAACGCCGCCGCGGCCGTCCGCCAGAAAAGCTCGCAGGTTCGATCGTCGATTCGTCGTTTCTGGCTCCGACACGGATTGCCCCTTCGCGGGCGACGGTCTTGAGGGGATCAGAACTGGACGGCCTTGCCGATATCGGCAAGGCCGGGTGTGACGCGCTCGAACACCGCGACTGGTGAACGCTTCCGGACACTCGGCCGCGAGCTATACCGGCAGCGGCGCGAACTGGAGCGCCAGATACGCCAGACAGGCGGCGTAGATCGGGATCGTCAGGTTGTCGTCGATGATGTAGGTGCGGATCTCGAGGGTCACGCCGTCCGCGATCGTCGCACCGACTGCGGCGACGAGCGCGGCCACGAGCGGCAGGAAGGGGATCGCGATCACCGTCGAGACGAGAAACATCGTCCCCAGCACTTTCGGCGGTTTGACCCGCTGGAGACTGTTGTCCGATACCATTCCGCTGATCGGATCGCCCAGCGCGAGCATCAACATCGCGGGAAGCGCGATATCCGGTTCGAAGACCACCACGACGGCGGCCATACTGATCAGATACAGCGCGTAGGCGGCAGGGTTGTCCTGCTCGTACTCCCGAGTAAGCACGTCGTAGAGCCGCCAGTCGAGTCCGATCTGGAGTCGGACGAACTCGAGGACGAGCGCACCGGCCGCGAGGACGACCATGAGGATCCGAAATCGGTGCCACGTCAGCCCGACCTCGAGATAGTTTGCGAGTAGATAGAGGGCGACCAGCCCCGAGCCGCTGGCGTGGACGAGTCGCCGCTTCAGTTCGTCGGCCATCATTTCGTGCCTCGAGAGAGGTGACCTTCAGTCCGTCGGTTAGTTCTTCGGAGACCTATATATTATTTAAGAGGGCGAACGCGCCGACGCCGATCTATCTCTGATCCGGCACCTGGAGTATCTCGGGTCGATAGTGCTCAGGAACGGATGGATCGTTCCTCTCGAACGGTCGTATTCTGTCCTGAGTAACCCTCGATCGCGTCTACGACTCCGAATTCGTGTTTGATGTCACTGCCCCCATTGCTCACACCATCTCCCTCTGCCATTTTACACTTCAGTATAATTTACTTCTATGGGAAAAAATTTAATATATGATAATAAGATTAAATAGAGTACGTAATTGATAATAATTGGAATGCCTGACAATCGTTCGCAAAGAACAGACCGTCGAAGCGTACTGAAGGCTGTGGGCGCGATGGGTGCCATCGTCGGCGTCGGAAGCGCTGGCTCCGCGACCGCGAGTGGCGAAACGAAGGAACTCATCGTCGGAACGGAGGACGGCGTCGGTCTCGCCGACGTGAAGTCGACCGTCGAGACCGCGCTCCCCGCGGGTGCCGAAATCGTCCACGAGAACGACGTGCTCGGCTACGCCACCGTCGAGATCCCGGTCACCGAAGTCGGCACGATGAACGACGCTGCCTCGACGCTCGAGAGCCAGCACGGCGTCGAGTACGCCGAGGAGAACGCGACCTACTACGCGCTGGCCCAGCCCGACGATCCGCAGTTCTCGGACCAGTACGCGCCCCAGCAGGTCGACGCGCCAGAGGCGTGGGAGACCACCGAGGGTGAGGACGCCCTCCTCGCGATCGTCGACCAGGGCGTCGACTACGAGCACCCGGACTTGCGGGATCGGTTCGGCTCGAACGTCGGCTACGACTTCGTCGACGACGACGGCGACCCGATGCCGAGCTCGGCGTCGGAGAACCACGGCACGCACGTCGCGGGCTGTGCGGCCGCGGCGACGGACAACGGCCGCGGCGTCGCCGGCCCCTCGAACGCCCAGTTGCTGTCGGCCCGCGCACTCGGCTCCGGCGGCGGCGGCTCGCTCCAGGCTATCGCGGACGCGATCCAGTGGTCGGCCGACCAGGGTGCCGACGTTATCAACATGTCGCTGGGCGGCGGCGGCTCGAACAACCTGATGCGCGACGCCATCGACTACGCGTACGACAACGGCTCGCTGCCGATCGCGGCGGCCGGCAACGACTCCGGCAGCCCGGTCAGCTACCCGGCGGCCTACGAGAACTGCGTGGCGGTCGCGGCGATCGACCAGAACTATAACGCGGCCAGCTTCACGAACGAGGGCCCGCGCGTCGACGTCTGCGCCGGCGGCGTCGACGTCCTCTCGACGGTACCCAACGGCGGGTACGAGGAACTGTCCGGCACGTCGATGGCGTGTCCGGTCGCGGCCGGCGTTGCCTGTCTCGGAGCCGACGCGAACGACCTCACCGGTAACGACCAGGACCCTCAGCAGCTGCGGAACCTGCTGCAGGACACGGTCGAACCCGTCGACGGCCTGCGCGACAGCGTCCAGGGCGACGGCCTCGTCAACGCCGCCAATATCGTCGGCGGCGGCGGTGGTGGCTCCATCACGGAGGGCACCTACTGGATCGAGAACGTCAACAGCGGCAAGGCGATCGACGTCCTGGATGGTGGGACGAGCGACGGCGACGACGTGGTCCAGTGGGGCTACTGGGGCGGCGACAACCAGCGGTGGGATGTCATCGAGAACGACGACGGCACCTACCGCATCGAGAACGTCAACTCCGGGCGGGTCCTCGACGTGATCGATGGCGGAACGGGCGATGGCGACGACGTGATCCAGTGGGGCTGGTTGGGCGGCGACAACCAGAAGTGGGTGTTCAACGAGATCTAACCGGAACTGTCCTGGCGTCCCTTACAGTTCGTCGAACGAGACGTCGCCGGCGCGAATCGCCGACAGGGTCTCGGGTAGCTCGTCGATCGCGAGTCGCTTCTGCTCCGTGGAGTCGCGTTCGCGGACCGTGACGCCGCCCTCGTCCTGCTCGATGCTCTCGTAATCCACCGTCACGCAGAACGGCGTACCGACCTCGTCCTGACGCCGGTAGCGCCGGCCGATGTTCCCCGAGTCGTCGTACGTGACCGACAGGCCCGCTTCGCGGAGGTCCGCGGCGATGTCCCGCGCCGCGTCCTCGAGTTCGTCGTCGTTTTGCAGGGGGAAGACGCCGACGAACGTGGGTGCGACCTCGGGATCGAGCTCGAGGAAGGTTCGTTCCTCGCCGGCGACTTCGTCCTCCCGGTAGGCGTGGTGGAGGACGGTGTAGACCAGCCGGTCGACCCCGAAGGAGGGTTCGATCACGTGCGGCGTGATGTGCTCGCCCGCTTCGGTTTGCTCCTCGACGGCGAACCCGGTCTTCTCGACGGGGATCTCGTGGCTCTCGCCCGCGAGATCGATTTCGACCGCGTCGCCCTCGAACGCGGCACGGTCGCGGGCTGCGAGGTCCTCGAGTTCGCTCACCACCGCCTGTGCGTCGCCGCCGAACTCCGGCCCGAGGTAGCTCATGTCGGGATCGACCGTCGCGCGTTCGACGGTCTTCGGCTCGTCGTACTGCTTGAAGACGGTAAAGCGGTCGCCGGAGTGTTCGGCGTGCTTCGAGAGGTCGTAATCGCTCCGGTAGGCGAAGCCGGCCATCTCGATCCAATTGCCGTCGATCTCGCTCTCGGCGTCCCAGCAGTCCGCCGCGTAGTGGGCGCGTTCGCCCGAGAGGTGCTGTCGGAACCGGAACCGGTCCATGTCGACGCCGACGGCGTCGTACCACGGCTTCGCGACGCCGAGGAAGTACGCGACCCACGGACTGGCGATGGTTCCGTCGTCGACGGCCTCGCCGATCGTCGTCCGAATTTCCTCGCCGTCTTCGTCGTTCTGCTCGGTGGCCGGGTAGAGCGTCACCTCGACGTCCGCGACGCTCTCGAGGTTCGGCTCGTCCTCCTCGGGGTCGATGAAGTACTCGAGTTCCGCCTGCGTGAACTCCCGGGTGCGGATGATCGAGCGCCGGGGACTGATCTCGTTGCGGTAGGCCCGTCCGATCTGGGTCACGCCGAAGGGAAGCTGGTTTCGCGCGTATTCCTTGAGCCGCGGGAACTCGACGAAGATGCCCTGTGCCGTCTCGGGGCGCAGGTAGCCGGGGTCGGAGTCGCCGGGGCCGATGGTCGTCGCGAACATGAGATTGAACGCGTCGACGGCCTGGCCTGCCAGTCCCGCACCGCAGGAGGGACAGACGAGTTCGTACTCTGCGATGACGTCCTCGACCTCAGGAATGGGGAGGCTCTCGGCGTCCTCGTACTCGGTGTTGTCCTCGACGACGTGGTCCGCGCGGTGGCTCTCGCCGCAGTCGGGACACTCGACGAGCATGTCGTCGAAGCCGTCGAGGTGGCCCGACGCCTCGAAGACGGGTTCCGGCATGATGGTCGGTGCGTCGATTTCCATGTTCCCCTCCGCGAGCGCGAACCGGTCGCGCCAGGCGTCTTCGACGTTGCCCTTCAGCGCCGCACCCTGCGGACCGAAGGTGTAGAAGCCGCCGACGCCGCCGTACGCGCCCGAGGACTGGAAGAAGTAGCCCCGACGTTTCGCCAGTTCGACCAGTTTCTCGCTCGTGCGTTCGTGCTCGGCTGCCTGCTGTTGGTCACTCATAGAGCGCCTCCAGGAGATCGACGTCGCGGACGATGCCGACGAGCTCCTCGCCCGTCACCATCGGAATCTGTTCGATGTCGTTGCTGATCATCCGCTGTGCGGCCTCCTGAATCGACATCTGCGTCGAAACCGTCACCACGTCGTCGCTCATGAATTCCCGAACCGGTCCCGTCGGAATCTCGATGTCCCGCGTAGGAAGGTAGCGGCTCCCGACGGCCTTGATCCCCTCCCAGGACCAGTCGTCGTCCTGGTCGCCGAAGTTGTCGCCCGTCTCCTCCTCACCCTCGACGATCCGGGCGACCTCGAGGATGTCGACCTCAGTCAGCACGCCGTTCATCCGGCCGTCGTCGTCCAGTGCGATCGTGTAGGGGACGTTCGCGTAGGACAGTTCTCGCTCGGCGACGGGCAGCGGCGCACCCTCGTAGGTCGTGTTCACGTCCGCGCTCGCGTAGGACTCGACGGTCCCTTCGGTTTCCTGATCGCCCGCCGCAATCGCGTGGATAACGTCCGTCACGGTGACGATCCCCTCGAACTCGCCGTCGACGACCGGAACGCGGCGTGCGCCTTCCTCGACCATCGTCCGCGCAACGTCCTCGAGTGACGTCTCGGCAGTCGTCGTCGGCACGTCTTCCATCAGCATGACGAGCTGATCCTCGTCCGGCTGCTCGATGAGCGCTTCCCGCGAGATCAGCCCGCGGTACTCGAGGCCGTCGTCGGTCGATTTGACGACCGGGACGGACGAGAACGACTGTTCTTGTAGGTACTCGAGGACGTCCGAGCGGGTCCCCGGCAGGTCGGCGGTTACCACGTCGTCACGGGACGTCATCGCGTCGGCTACGTTCATATCCGCAGGGTACGGCGAAAATGAGTATAAACCCAGTGTTTCGCGGACCGGCTATCGGTTCGATTCCCGATCAGTCTCATTCCGGGACAGTCCGATTCGATGAGTTTATATGCACGTGGGTGTCACTCTCTCACATGGAGACGAACTCCCACGCCATGACGTCCGACGAAACGATCGTTGGTTCGATTGATTCGACGGCCACGAGCGACGAGTACGTCATCGCGGACATCTCCGCGGACGGCGCATGGCTTTCCATGCAGGCGGACGACGCGCCGACGCTCCCGGCCTGGCGATAACTGGGGGTGGGAGACAGGACTATTCTTCGACGAGTCCGGTCGCGACGACCGTCGCGGCCGATAAGGGCATACCGACAGTTGCCGCCTGCGTCCGCGCAGCCCACTGTTCGTACGCTTCCCGCGTCGGAAACGCGTTGACGGATGGACAGATCGTCGCGTAGGTGTCCTCGAGCGTCGGCTCTCGATCAGGGAGCGATTCGTCAGTTGTGACGCCGAACGAAACGGCTGCCGTCGACGGCGTCGCGGTCAGGTCCCCGGTCCCCGTTGCCCGAGCTTCGATGGCCGTTCCGTCAGGACTCCGCGTGTGAATCTCGACCGGCCTTGCTGCCAGTTCGGCGAGTGCAACGGCGTCGTAGAAACACTGGAAATCGTAACGCGTGCCGTCGAGTTCGCCCCAGTGATCCGTCTCACCGTCGGCGTGACAGAGTTCCTCGATGCCAATCGAGCCACCGCCCGTTTGCCGCCGGAGTTCGGCGACCCACTCCTCGAGCGTGGTGATCGACGCGCCGTCGAAGAACGTCGTCATCGCGGTCTGGACGTCGTCCGGAAGGGACGTCTCCATGACCGACGCGTCGCCGAGCCATCGATCGACCGTCGATTCGCTCTCACTCTCCGCGTCCGCGGGCAGGTTCGCGACTGAGCCACAGCATTCGCAGGTTCGGTCCGTCATGCACCAGTACTTCGACCCGCGAAGTATTTGTACTGTCGAGTCCGAAGTAACGGAGTAACTGCGGTGAACGAAAGCAATGACTGAAGCGACCGACGACCGACCCGAACCGTCCGACTCGCCCTGCAACGTCGACTGTTACTGTCAGTTAAACGGGCTGATGGACCTACTCAGTCGCCGGTACGCGATGCAACTGATCTGCGTCGTCGGTGCGATCGGTCCCGCGCGGTACGGCGCGATCGAAGACGCGTTCGAGGACGTGAGCAGTTCGACGCTCTCGAGTCGACTCGACGACCTCGTCGACGCCGGCTACCTCTCGCGGGAGCAGTACGCGGAGATTCCGCCCCGCGTCGAGTACGACCTCACCGACGAGGGCGAGGAACTCTGCCGGCGACTGCAACCGCTGCTCGAGTGGGCCGCCGATCGAGGCGCGTGATCGTGCTCGGCTCGAGACGCGCCGTCCCGCGACTCACCGACTATCCGGACGGTTTAGTACACTCCCGGCGATCGTACCGCATATGAGAGGATCCCGACCCGAGCGCAACGCGGAGGGCGACTCGAACGACGAGTTCGGGGCCGACTCCGACGGTTCCCGTCCCTCGGTGGTCTCCCTTTTCACTGCGCTGATCCCTCCGGCAGTTGCCCGACGCACGATCGCCGCATCCGTCACGACTGATCGGGGCGTCTACGAACGCGACGAGCCCGTCGAAATCACCGTCGCGTTCAAGAATCGACTCCCGATCCCCGTCGAACTCCCGACGCCCCGCCAGCGCCGCTGGGGCTGGACGATCGACGGCCACCTCGAGGCCAGCAACGAGCGTCTCTACACCCGTGAACAGCCCGCCACCTTCGACTTCCGCGGCGGCGAGCGGAAACGGCTGTCGGTGACGTGGAACGGCCGCCTCGAGCGGGTTCGAAACCAGGGGCGCCGCGAATCCGTGGTTCCCGAGCCGGGCGAGTACGAGATTCGGGCGTTCGTCGCGACGGACGAAACGGCGAGTCGGCCCAGCGATTCGACGACGATCAGGCTCGAGTAGCGGCGGGATCGGTCCGTCACCGGTACTAGCGAGTGATCGGACGGGACCCATTCCTCACGCAACCCTTATCCGTGTTCTATCGAGTGAGCAATCGCTCGTAGCGGACTACTCCGGTCGGCGGGGAGGTAAAAAGGTCTGCGTCCACGAAGTCCGTTCATCGACTCGACGCTCACCCGGTGAGGAAGCCGGCCGGCGGAATGCGCGTTGCGGGGCGGCCGTCCTCGGTCGTCGCCTGATCGGCCCCGAGTGAGGGTGAGTGGGCGATCGTTCGTCGTGCCTTTGCGATTCGCTGCGTGCCTGCCGTGACGGTGGTGAAAATTTTACTCATGCATGAGTAAAGAAGTGCGGCACATGCATAAGTGTTTTCGATATGAACGATTGTGTTAGTTCGACGGCAAAGCTCGCGGTTTCCGGAATCGATCGAACGGTCTTTCGGACCTCCTCGAGTCGAAATACGTCCGTATGGGAGACGAGTGCTATCGAGGCTGAAAGGTGATCAGAACACATACAAAATCAGGCACTACCGCTTCGACTGATCATCGATGCGGGTAGTACGCTGGGTCGGAGTCGCCGTGATGTGACTCGAGTTCGGGGTCGGAACGTTCTCGGAACGCGGATATCGGGGAGAGCGGCGATGAACTGCTCTCGGAGCGCAAAAGTCGGACGCCGTTCGCAACTCGCCGTGAAACCCGTTTCCCCGTCGGACGGAGACCGAATCGGGTGATCGGTTCTCGGTCGTCGCTCGCTGTCGGCTTACCCGGTCAGGAACCCGCCCGGCGAAACGCGCGTCTCGGGCTGGCCGTCGTCGCTCGTCTGGACGCCCGAAAACGAGGGCGAGTGGTCGATCGTTCGCTGTACCTTCGCGGCGGTGTTCGTGTACGTTGCCAGGATGGCGAGTATCTTACTCATACACGAGTTAATACTCGTGGCATACGGATAAGCATTATTGCGATTATCGACCGTGTTGGATGATCACCGATCGAGACGTGAGTGAACGAGTCTCACTATCCCGTTGGGTGCCGTTTCCCCTCTCGGATCGGCCAGCAGAAACGCCGGGACGCGACGTCGAGCGCGCGCCGAAATCGCTACCGGTGCAGGTGACAGGCCGCGAGGTGCTCGCCATCGCCGAACTCCGATTCGAGTTCGTACGCCGGCCGTTCGCGCGCGCAGATGCTCTGTTCGGCGAAGGACTCGAGTAGCAGGTCGGTCGCCTCCGACCAGCGCTCGGTTTCGTCGTCCACATCGATACCCGCGTTCCGGTCGCTGGCGAGGAGTTCGATCGCCTCCTCGACGATCGATCCCGCCTCCCCCCGCGGCAGGTCGCCATCGAAGAACTCGGCTTCGATCCGGTCGGCGGGCATCGGTTCGAACGTCCGCCGCTTGACCGCTCGCATGAACGCCCGCGTCTGTGCCCACTCCTCGCCCCTCCAGTCGTACGCGTCGGGGGCGATCACGCGCGGACACCGCGTCCGGAACCGACAGCCCGACGGTGGATCGACCGGGCTCGGCACCTCTCCCTCGAGCACCCCTCGCGCACCGTTCTCCCGCGGATCGGGGACGGGAATCGACTCGAGCAGGGCGCGCGTGTAGGGGTGTTGTGGGTTCTCGAACAGCTCTTCTTTCCCGGCGAGCTCGACGATATTCCCGAGGTACATCACCGCCACGCGGTCGCTGATGTGGCGGATCACCGAGAGATCGTGGGCGATGAAGAGGTAGGTGAGGCCGAACTCCTCCTGGAGTTGCTCCATCGTATTCAGCACCTGCGCCTGGATGGAGACGTCCAGCGCGGAGACGGGTTCGTCGCAGACGACGAAGTCGGGATCGACCGACAGCGCCCGCGCGAGGTTGATCCGCTGGCGCTGGCCGCCCGAGAAGGCGTGGGGATGGCGGTTGTAGTGGCGCGGATCGAGGCCGACCTTCTCGAGGAGCTCTTTCGATCGAGCTTCTCGCCCCTCGTCGTCGAGCATGTCGTGGGCCCGCATCGGTTCCTCGATGATCTGGCCGACCTTCATCCGCGGGTCGAGCGAGGACTGCGGATCCTGGAAGATCATCTGCATGTCCGAGCGCGTCTGCCGGAGCCGTTCCCCGCTGAGGTCGGCCAGATTCTCCCCCTTGAAGTAGATGTCTCCCTCGGTGGGCTCGAGTAGCCGCAGGACCGTTCGACCGAGGGTACTCTTGCCACAGCCGGACTCGCCGACGAGCCCGAGCGTCTCGCCGGGTTGAATCTCGAGGGAGACGTCGTCGACGGCCTTCACCGTCTCCCGGTCGACGCTGATCGGCGGGAACTGGCTCGGCTCAAACTGCATACCGGCCAGCAGTCCCGATTCCTGATTGAAGTACTTCGTGACGCCGTCGAGCTCGAGCAGTGCGTCGTCCGATTCGTAGCCGCTGTCTTCGTCCAGTCGGATGCCGCTACTCACGACCCTCACCTCCACTGTCGTCGCCCGCCGGATTCGCCGTGAGTTCCGACTCCGGCTCGCGTTCGGTCGATCCGACGGCTCCCTCGAGCATCGAGCTGTCCTCGTAGCCAGCGTCGAAGGCGTCGTGTTTCACGCAGGCCGCGCGATGGGGCTCGCCGTCTGCGTCGGCGACGGTCCTCGTCTCGGGGTGGACCCGTTTGCACACCTCCCGTGCGTCGGGACAGCGCGGGTGGAACCGACAGCCTGACGGCGGGTTGATCGCTTCGGGCATCACCCCCTCGATCGCCTCGAGTTCCGTGACGGTGCGATCGGGACGGGGAATCGAATTGAGTAGGGCGTTCGTGTACGGATGCTTGGTGTCGTAGAACAGGTCGTCCACCGGCGCTTGCTCGACGATTTCGCCGAGATACATCACGTTTACCCGATCGCAGATCTCGGCGACGACGCCCATATCGTGGGTGACCCAGATGAAGCTCGTCCCGTACTTGTCCTGGAGGTCGTCGACGAGGTCGAGAATCTGCCCCTCGACGGTGACGTCGAGAGCCGTCGTCGGCTCGTCGGCGATGATCAGGCTGGGCTCGCAGGCCAGCGCCATCGCGATCAGCACGCGCTGGCGCATCCCGCCGGAGAACTGGTGGGGGTACTCCTCGTAGCGCTCTTCGGGATCCGGAATACCGACTTCGCGGAGCATATCGATCGCCTCCGCTTTGGCCTCGTCCTTCGGCAGCCCCCGGTTGAGTTCGATGAACTCCCTGAGCTGCCCGCCGACGGTGAAGACCGGATTGAGCGACTCCATCGGATCCTGGAAGATTACCGCGATCTCGTTACCCCGAATCCGGGTCCGGATCTCCTCGTTGGACAGCATGTCGTCGCGCTCGCGGAGTTCGCCGTCGGGTCCCTCCTCGAGGCCGAAGATCGTCTCGCCTTTGTAGGTGATCTCGCCGCCGACGATCTCGCCGGGGCTCTCGACGAGCCGTAGCAGACTCATCGAGGCGACGCTCTTGCCAGCGCCGCTTTCGCCGACGAGGCCGACGATTTCGCCCTCGCGGACTTCGAAGGAGATCCCGTCGACGGCGCGTACTGTACCGGCTTCCGTGAAGAACTGCGTCTTGAGGTTCTCGACGCGGAGTAGTGGTTCGGAACTCATTGTTAGTCGTCAATCCGTGGGTCGAGGGCGTCCTGCAGGCCGTCGCCCAGCAGGTTGAAGCCCATGATAGTGATCATGATCGCCAGTCCTGGCCAGATCGAGAGCCAGAGGTTCGAGTGCATGTAGCCGTGTGAGATGTTGAGCATCTGCCCCCAGTCCGGGGTCGGCGGCTGTGCACCGTAACCGAGGAACGAGAGGCCGGCGACGACGAGGATCGTCACGCCGATCTGGAGCGTCGCGTACACAAGCACCGGCGCGAAGCTGTTCGGAACGACGTGTCGCATGATGATGTTGCGGTCCTTCACGCCGGACGCTCGTGCCGCTTCGATGTAGTCCATCTCGCGGATGCTCAGGACCCGGCTCCGGATGATACGGGCGAAGACGGGAACGAACGTGATCCCGACGCCGATCACCGCGTACCAGATGCTCGTCCCGCCGACGAAGACGGTGAAGACGATGATGAGGATCAGCGGCGGAATCGAGTAAATCATCTCGACGACCCGCATCAGGATGTCGTCGGTCTTGCCGCCGTAGTAACCGGCGACAGCACCGACAACCGTTCCGATGGAGAGCCCGATGAACGTCGAGACGATCCCGACGAACACCGACACCTGCGTGCCGTAGACGATCCTCGTGAAGTAGTCCCGCCCCGTGTGATCGGTTCCCAGCGGGTGCTCGAGCGTCCCGCCGGCCGGCAGCGGATTCCACGACTGCTCGGCGAGCGGGAAGTACGGTGGCATGTGCTGCGTGCCCTCACCCGGTGGTGGGATGCGCGTGGGATGATCGAAGATCGGTAACGCCTGTGCGAACGCGTAGTCCGGCAGTTGTCCGAACGTGATCAGGGAGAGGTTGCTGTCCACGATCGCATAGACCGCGACGGTTATCACGAACGCCACGACGTACAACCCCCAGCGGGCGGTCGTATCCCGCTTAATCTGTGCTAGCGTGTATCGCCAGCCGACGCGGGCCTCGACGTCTCCCTCGGCGGCCGCCGAATCAGTGCCACTGTCGAGTTGTGATTCACCGACTGCCATGATTAGTCCCTCTCACCGTAGGTGACCCGTGGATCGACGTACGCATACGAGATGTCGGTGATGATGACGCCGACCACGAACAGAAAGCCGAGCATCATCGTGATACCCATCACGAGCTGGTAGTCGTTCTGTTGGATCGCTTCGACGAACAGTTGTCCCATACCGTTGATGTTGAATACCGTCTCGGTCAGTACCGCCCCCCCGATTGCCGTCGACAGGTTCGCACCGACGATCGTGATAATCGGCAACTGGGCGACCTGGAAGGCGTGTTTTCGAAGAATCGTCCGTTCGGGTACGCCGTAGGCGCGGGCCAGTTTGACGTACTCTCCCTGCAGCGACTCGATCATCTGCGTGCGTTCGACGCGCATGATCGTCGCCATCTGCAAGGTCCCCAGCGCGATCATCGGCAACAGCAGATGTCTGGCCGACTGATAGTACAACTCGAGGTGGCCGTCGATCCCCGGATAGGAGCTGGGCGGTCGCCACGGATAGTAGAGCCCGCTCGAGGGGAGCCAGCCCAGTTTGACCGCGAAAATCAGGATCAGGACGATCCCGATCCAGAACGATGGGGTGCTGACGCCGAAGAGCGCGGCGACCCGCGAGGCGTGATCGGTCGGTTCGTTTCGCCTGTTGGCGGCGACGACCCCGAGCGGAATCGCGGTTACCAGCGCGAACGCGTACGCCGAGAGGACGAGCAGGAGCGTCGGTCCGAGCCGATCCATTATCAGCGCGCTGACCGGGCGTTGATAGTAGATGCTCTGGCCGAGATCACCCTCCAGCAGCCCGCCCATGTATGTTATGTACCGTTCGTGCAGGGGTCTATCGAGTCCGTACCGTTGTTCGATCGCTCTGACTAGCTCCTCGCTGTGTTCCTGTCCCTGAAGCATGAGGCTGACCGGATCGCCCGGCCCCAGGTTCGCGAGCAGGAACGTGATGACGGAGATCCCGATCAGGACGGGAATCGCCTGCAAGAGCCTGTATATCGTGTATTTGAGTAGCTTCATTGATTTCCGAATCAGTCTCTCTTCTCGTCGCTATCGTACTCGATTCGGCGTCACCGATGGCGGGCCGGCGGGGAACGCGTTCGTCACTCCCCTCGGCCGAAGGCGACACCACTCACTACGTTACTCGAATGATACGTTCGTGTAGTCCGCGACGAGAGTCGGATTTCGCGTAACTTCCGGGTGCGCCTGAAGGTCTTGCACGTGATTCTGCGAGGCCATTGTGTTGTCCTGCGTGAACGCCGGCAGTGCCGGGAGTTGTTCGACGATCTCACGGATGACGGGTTCGTAGATATCGTAGCGTTCCTCCTGGCCGGCCGTGTTGCGGCCCTCAGCAATCGCCTCGTGGAAGCCGTCGCTGCCTCCGTAGTAGTGGCCCTGGTTCGTCCCTGCTGCGCTCTCGTGGAAGAGCGGGTAGAGGTAGTAGTCGGGGTCGGGACCGCCGGTCCAGCCCAGTAAGTACATCTGATAGTCGTCGGCGTTCCCGCTGGTGTACGTGTCGACGAGCGTCGCGAAGTCCAGTACCTGCACGTCGGCCCCGTAGCCGATCTCGTCCAGCCGGGTGGCGATCCGTTCGGCGAGTTGCGCGCGGATCCCCTCGGGCGTGATGATCGTCGGCGTGAAGTCGTCCGGCGCGTGTTCGTCGAGCAGCGACTTCGCCTGATCCGGGTCGTACCCCGGCAGCATGTCCTGGTACTCGTCTTCCGGGAACCCCCAGACCTCGTTGACGACTGGCGGAATCGGACTGTACATCGGCGAGGTCACGTTCTCGCCGTTGGATTCGATGAAGTCGGACATTGAGAACGAATGGGCGATAGCCCGTCGCACTTCGGGGTTCGTCGTCGGCCCCTCGTTGCAGTTAAACGCCATGTACATGTACGTCGGACTCTCCGCGGAGTGGAGGGTGACCCCTTCCTCGTTCTCGAGGACGCCCCAGTCGTCGTTCGGAATGCCCGCGATGACGTCGGTGTTCCCCGCGCGGATCTCGGAGATACGACCCGCCGCATCGTCGTGAGCCACGAAGCGAGCCTGCTCGATGTTCGGATCGAGATCGCCCCAGTAGTCGTCGTACTTCTCGATTTCGACGTACTCGTTTTCCTGCAGCTCGGAAAACTCGAACGGGCCGGAGCCGACCGGATTCTTGTTGAAGGCCTCGCGGTCTTCGGTTCGGTAGCTCTTCGGAACGACGGTCACACCCATCGTCGCGAGTTCGAACGGGCCGTAGGGGTCGTCCCCGAGATCGACCTGCAACTGATAGTCGTCGATGACCTCGGTGCTCTCGATCATGTTGTACTCCGAGGCGTTCTCCGTCTCCTCCTCGACCGGTGCGGTAAAGGAGTGAGCGACGTCCTCCGCGGTCACGTCGTTCCCGTTGTGGAACTCGGCTGCCTCCTCGATCTCGAAAATGTACCGGGTTCCGTCGCGCTCGACGGTCGGCTCGCCCGTCGCGAGCTTCGGCTGGAGCTCGAGGCCCTCGTCGAACTCGTAGAGTCCGTCGAAGATGAGCTGAATTACCTGGAAACTGTACGCGTCGTTCGAAATAACCGGATCGAAGTTCTCCTCTCTGGACTGTTCCTGCGTAAAGTGGAGCTGATCGGAACCTTCGCTTTCGCTCCCACCGATGCACCCTGCGATTGCTGCCGCCGAGACGGCTGCACCCGAACCAAGCAGCCGTCGTCGGGTCAGTTCTGACATATGCCGTGACATACCGATGACAGCTTCAAGGAGATAGATTATATAACTTTTGGTATCTGTGCGATATATGCCGCAAAAACTCGCCCCTATGGCTGATTGGTTACCAAACTATAATGCATGTATGATGATGACAGTGTTTGATGCATGTACACAGTTAGGCTATAGTATTAATACTTTCTATCATTGGGCCAACTCGTGCCCGTTCGTTCACCCCGATGGACGAACGGAGAACTTTTTCTATCCGCCGATACAGTAGACGTGTATGAACTATCGTGCCGTCGAACCTGCGGGCGAATACGTCGCTCGCCTCGAGACCGGTGCCGACTGGCGGGCCGAGATCGAGTCGCTCGCGGACGCGGTCGAGGCCGACGCCGCCTGGTTTACCGCGCTCGGCGCGGTCCAGGACGCCGAACTGTGGTTTTACGATCAGGACGAGTGCGAATACTACCCGATCGAGTTCGACGAACCGCTCGAGGTCGCCAGCTGTACCGGAAACGTCTCCTGGCTGGACGAGGAGCGCTTCGCCCACACGCACGTCGTCCTCTCGGGACCCGACGGCGAGGCGGTCGCCGGCCACCTGAACGAGGCGACGGTCTGGGCCGGCGAGGTCCACATGCGCGTCTTCGAGGAGCCACTCGAGCGGGAGTACGACGAAACCACCGAACTGGACCTCTGGCTCTAACATGCGGCGGGAAGACGAGCAGTACTTCGAGGGGCTCGAGGAACAACTCGACGAGGCCCTGGACGTCGCGGGACGGGCTAAAAAACGGGGCGCGGACCCGAAGCCCGAGGTCGAGATTCCGGTCGCCAAGGACATGGCCGACCGCGTCGAGAACATCCTCGGGATCGACGGCGTCGCCGAGCGGGTCCGCGAACTCGAGGGCCAGATGAGCAGGGAAGAGGCGGCCCTCGAGCTCGCGGAGGACTTCGCCGAGGGCCGGGTCGGCGATTACGAGACGAAGGCGGGCAAGGTCGAGGGGGCGGTCCGCACTGCAGTCGCCCTGCTGACCGAGGGCGTCGTCGCCGCCCCCATCGAGGGGATCGACAAGGTCGAGATCCTCGAGAACGACGACGGGACGGAGTTCGTCAACGTCTACTACGCGGGCCCGATCCGCTCCGCGGGCGGGACCGCGCAGGCGCTCTCGGTGCTCGTCGCCGACTACACGCGCGCGCTCGTCGGCATCGAACAGTACAACGCCCGCGAGGAGGAAGTCGAGCGCTACGCCGAGGAAATCGCCCTCTACGACAAGGAGACCGGGCTCCAGTACACCCCGAAGGCCAAGGAGGCCAAATTCATCGCCAAACACCTCCCGATCATGCTCGACGGGGAGGCCACCGGCGACGAGGAGGTGTCGGGCTTTCGCGACCTCGATCGGGTCGACACCAACAGCGCCCGGGGCGGGATGTGTCTCGTCCTCGGCGAGGGGATCGCGCTGAAGGCCCCGAAGATCCAGCGCTATACCCGAAACCTCGACGAAGTCGACTGGCCGTGGCTCCAGGACCTCATCGACGGCAACTACTACGACGACGAGGGAGAGACCGGCGACGACGAGTCCGACGGCGACACTGACGGGGAAGCGACGGCCGAGGGCGGTACCGAGGAAGCGGAAGCCGACGACGACCCCACCACTGACGAATCCGAGGGCCCGCCCCGCGTCGAGACGTCCGAGAAGTTCCTCCGGGATCTGATCGCCGGCCGCCCCGTCTTCTCTCATCCGTGCGCACACGGCGGCTTTCGCCTGCGCTACGGCCGCGCGCGCAATCACGGCTTCGCGACCGCCGGCGTCCACCCCGCCGCGATGCATCTGGTCGACGACTTCCTCGCGACGGGCACCCAGATCAAGACCGAACGCCCCGGCAAGGCCGCCGGCGTCGTCCCAGTCGACTCCCTCGAGGGACCGACGGTCAAACTCGCCAACGGCGACGTCCGCCGGATCGACGACCCCGAGGACGCCCTCGAGATCAGAAACGGCGTCGAGGCGATCCTCGATCTCGGGGAGTATTTGGTCAACTACGGCGAGTTCGTCGAGAACAACCACCCGCTCGCCCCCGCCTCCTACACTTACGAGTGGTGGATCCAGGATCTCGAGGCCGCGGGCGCTGACGTCCAGGCGCTCGAGGACGACCCTCGAATCGACCTCGAATTCCCCGATTCCGAGGACGCCCTGGAGTGGGCCCTCGAGTACGACGCGCCGCTCCATCCCGAATACACCTACCTCTGGCACGACATCTCCGTCGACGCGTTTCGGACGCTGGCGGCGGCGGTCGCGGACGGCCGTGTCGAGGGGGACGTCGACGGCGACGCACTACTCGTTCTCGACTACACCGACCCCGTTCGCGAGGCCCTCGAGACGATCGTCATCGAGCACCGCCAGCGCGCGGACGAGGACCGCATCGAAATCGACGACTGGCGGCCGTTCGTCCGTACGCTCGGCTGTGGGCCCCGACGCGCGGTGGCAGACGGCGCGGCACTCGAGGCCGACGGACGCGAGGAAGCAGCTGTCGAGCTCGAGCGCACGTGGTCCGACGACGACCTCTCCGAGCGGGCTCGGACGTGGGGTCACGAGACCGATGGGGACAACGCGATCGAGGCGGTCAAAGAGGTCGCGCCGTTTCGGGTCCGCGAACGGGCACCGACCCGGATCGGCAACCGAATGGGCCGCCCGGAAAAATCCGAGAGCCGCGACCTGAGCCCCGCAGTTCATACCCTGTTCCCGATCGGCGAGGCCGGCGGCGCACAGCGAAACGTCGCCGACGCCGCCAAACACGCCGAAACCATGTCCGACACGCCCGGCGTCGTCGAACTCCAGATCGGCCGTCAGCGCTGTGAGTCCTGCGGAACGGAGACGTTCAAGAACCGCTGTCCGGACTGCAACGCCCGGACGACGCCGGACTACCGCTGTCCCGACTGCGACGAGCGCCTCGAGCCCGACGAGGCCGGTCGCGTCGAGTGCGACCGCTGCGAGCGCGAGGGCACGTGCGTCGAAACCCGCGAGATCGACGTCCACGAGGAGTACCGCGACGCGCTCGAGTCGGTCGGCGAACGCGAGAACGCCTTCGAGATCCTGAAAGGCGTCAAGGGACTCTCCTCGCAGAACAAGGTCCCGGAGCCGATCGAGAAGGGCATCCTGCGCGCCAAACACGACGTCTCTTCGTTCAAGGACGGGACCGTGCGCTACGACATGACGGACCTGCCGGTCACCGCCGTCCGCGCGAGCGAACTCGACGTCGACGTCGGCCAGCTCCAGGCGCTCGGCTACGAGGAAGACATCCACGGCGAGCCGCTGACTCACGAGGAGCAACTGGTCGAACTCCGCGTCCAAGACATCGTCCTCTCCGACGGCGCGGCCGAGCACATGCTGCAAACGGCTAACTTCATCGACGACCTGCTGGAGCAGTACTACGGCCTCGACCCCTTCTACGAGTTCGAGGACCGACAGGACCTCGTTGGTGAACTCGTCTTCGGGATGGCACCCCACACGTCTGCCGCAACTGTCGGGAGGGTGGTTGGTTTCACGAGCGCAGCGGTTGGGTACGCTCATCCGTACTTTCACGCCGCGAAACGCCGGAATTGCGACGGGGACGAAGACTGTGTAATGCTGTTACTTGACGGTCTACTTAACTTTAGCAAGTCCTTCCTCCCCGACCAGCGCGGGGGCAAGATGGACGCACCCCTGGTCATGTCCTCCCGCATCGACCCATCCGAGATCGACGACGAGGCCCACAACATGGACGTCGTCACCCAGTATCCCCGCGACTTCTACCTCGCGACCCGCGAGCAGGCCGACCCCGAGGACGTCGACGTCGAGATCGCCGAGGACACGCTCGGAACCGACACCGAATACACCGGCTTCCAGCACACCCACGACACCACCAACATCGCGATGGGTCCCGACCTCTCGGCGTACAAGACGCTGGGTTCGATGATGGACAAGATGGACGCCCAGCTCGAGCTCTCGCGCAAACTCGCGGCCGTCGACGAGACGGACGTCGCCGAGCGGGTCATCGAGTACCACTTCCTGCCGGACCTCATCGGGAATCTCCGGGCCTTCTCCCGGCAGGAAACCCGCTGCCTCGATTGCGGGGAAAAATTCCGCCGGATGCCCCTGACCGGCGACTGCCGCGAGTGTGGCGGCCGCGTCAACCTCACCGTCCACAAAGGATCCGTGAACAAGTACATGCAGACGGCCATCCAGGTCGCCGAGGAGTACGACTGCCGCGACTACACGAAACAGCGGTTAGAGGTCCTCGAGCGCTCCCTCGAGAGCATCTTCGAGAACGACAAGAACAAGCAGAGCGGGATCGAGGATTTCATGTAGGAAATTTTGCTCTGCGGGCGCGGCGATGCCGCGCCCTCGGCAAAATTTCCATCAAAAGCACTCCTCCTTCCGTTCCGGGACGCAGAGCGTCCCTCCACATCAGTCGTCGGCCCGCTCGCTCACTTCGTTCGCTCGCGGTCGATAACTGGGTAAGGGCCTGCCCTCCCCCGGGTCGCGCGATTCGCCGCGATTGCGGCGAACGCGCTCCCGGCCGAATTGAAGCGAAAGAACGTGCGACGTGGACTTAATCGCTGGTGGCTCGAGTAACGCCGGGCATCCCTGCCTTGGTGTACTCCGGCTCCGGGGAATACCGCGGGTCCGGGAGCCACTCCCGGAGGCTCTCGTTGAATCGGTCGGGGCGCTCTCGAGGTGTCCAGTGGCCACAGTCGTCGATCAGGTCCAGCGTGGCGTTCGGAATCAGGTCGGCCGCGCGGACCGACCACTCGACGGGGACGAGCGGGTCCTGTTTGCCGTGGACGAGCAGCGTCGGGACGGACAGCGACTCGAGGTCGTCGACGAAGTTCGTCCGGACGCGGCCGTTGAAGGAGAGCTCGTTGTTCTGGAACTCCTCGAACGCCTGTATCGAACCGGGTTCCATCAGCTTTCGTTGCGCGTCCTCGACGAAGCGGTCGGGCAGCGACCCGGCGTCCGCGACGAGGCTGTCGAGGACCATTCGGACGCTCCGCGTCGAGGAACTGGCGGCGATCTTCCCGAACTGAGTCATTCCGGGGATCTGTGACAGGACTTTCCACTGGAGGGCGCTCGGCAGTTTGCCACCGAGGCCGTAGCTGTCGACGAGCGCCAGTCGGTCGACTCGGTCGGGATTCTCGAGCGCGTAGCCGAGTGCGACGCCGCCGCCCATCGAGATGCCGGCGAGCGAAACGCTCTCGAAGGGGAGCGTTTCCAGGAACCCGTCGAGGACGTCGACGTAGGTTTCGACGGTGTGATCGACGTCTCCCGTGCTGTTCCCGTACTCCGGCCAGTCGATGGCGTAGACGCGGTAGTCATCCGCGAGCGCGTTTATCGTGTGCCGCCACGAGACGGTCGCGTCGTCGATCCCCGCACCGTGACAGAGGACGACGGGTGGGCCGCTGGTCCCCGCACGGCGGTAGGCGATCCGACAGTCGCCGATCGTGGCGACACCGGTCCCGCTCATGATCGAATCACGTCGGTATCTGGGTCCGGAGCCGTATTAGGTACCGGTTTGCTGGCCATCTGTACAGGCAGTGAGTCTTTCCATTCGTCCGTAGAGTCCCCTCCTCTCCCGTCGTCCGCCCGCCCGGTAGCGACCGGCGTCACCCTCCGTTCGCGTGCCGCCGGGCGGTGCGTTCCGGGCGGAAACCCTCCGGCGGATCCGGGGATGTGACTAATTATCATACCACGTCTCTATCCTCGTGGTGTATATTGTTTTCTATTACCGTGCTGCTACCTGTCATCCGTAGCTGCGATCGTCATCGAAGGGCAATCAGGCGGAATCGCATGGATTCCTCCTGGTGTTCTCGTACCGTCCGTTTTCAGCCGCTCCGTGCCCTCGAGCGGCCGCTCGCACAATGCGCGCCGTCACTTTATCCCAGTCGACGGTGTGGACGTGGGTATGGTCAAAACTGGCGAGACACCGGCGAAGGAGGGCGACGACGAGGCCGTCGAGGAGGTAGAGAAGCTCAATTTCGGGCAGTCGGTCTACGACGAGGACGGCAACGAACTCGGGCGCGTCCGGGGTTTCGAGAAGAGCGGGTTCTTCGTCACCACCCGCGACGGAGCCGAGGGGATAAGCGTCGAACACGCCCGTTCGGGCCACGAGTTCGGCGAAGCCGAGCTGATGTGGCGCTGTATGGAGTGTGGCGAAATGGGAGAGATCGACGAGGGACTCCCAGATCAGTGTCCGAACTGCAACACCGAACGGGAGAACCTGATGTACTGGACCGAGGACTGAGCCGGTGACGGTAGTGGACACGTGATCGCCAGCGGGGACTGCTCTAATTCTATATAGCGCTTGAGGATTTACTGCTGCTCGTAGCGTAGATTCGTGCTGATAGTTACCATGGCCGGAGAACGGTGACAACTGGCGTTCGGAACGACGGTCTACACCGGAGACGGTACCAAAATCGGCCCTATTCGCGACGTCGACGAGAACGGAGTTTACGGTACGCTTCGCGACGGGATAGAGTGACTGAGCGTCGAACACGTCCGTTCGGGGCAAACGTTCGGCGAAGCCGAACTGATGTGGCGCTGCTGGCCGGAATCGGAACCTCGGCTGCCCGACCCGTTCTCAGTACCGATCCCGTTCCGTCTCGTAGCCGTCTTCGACCGTCGCGATCGCGTTGTCGACCGCCTCACCGTCGCTGGTCCCGAAACCGATCCCGGTTCGCCACGTCGGATCGGGGGTGTCGCTGCCGTCGTAGTCGCCGCTCTCGAGGGAGAGGCCCGCACCGAAATCGATCTCGCCCGCGCTGGCGTCGGTTCGATCGATCCACCCGTCTGCCTCCTCGTAAATGTCGAACCAGGCGCTCCGGTTCTCGCCCTCTTCGACGCCGACGTCGCCGACGCGGTGGCCGTCGAAACTGGTCCCCACGGCGGGGTGGACGTACCGCTGGACGATCGCGACGCTGTACTCGTGATCGGTCGCGACGAACACGTCGTAGTCGCCGTCGTCAGTCACCCAGCCCTCGTTGCGTTCCTCACCGATAGTGGGATTCGCGATCGAGTATACCGTGTGTCGGAGATCCGGGCTGGCGGCATAGCGGGGCGGTGCGTACGCCCCGAGCTCGAGGTCCCGTTCGACGAGCAACGCTGGGCGAGCGGCGCTGACAATGGCTCGCTGCGTGATCTCCGGCCAGTATCTGACGACCGCGTAGTCGGGATTCGTGTACTTCCACTCCACCGTTGCAGTCGTTTCCGGTATCGCATCGCCGACGCTCACGTCGGCCCCGATCGCGTCGTCGCGTGTGTTCGTCGCGAGTTTCCACTCGCTGTCCCAGAGGACCGTGTGGAGGTCGGCAATCATCGGCGATTCGTACGCAGTCACGCTCTCGATGACCGCGCCGCCATCGACGTACTCGACGAGGTCGAACCCGATCGGAGAACCGCCGCGATCGGTGCCGTCGATGCGGTGACGTTCATCTTCGCTCTCGGTGCTCGAGGCCGATGCAGTCGCTGCCCCCCCGACGACCGTCAGTCCACCGACCGCCGCACTGGTTCGGAGTACCGCTCGTCGACTCATCGTGTGCTGACGCATAGTCCCGGATCCCACGCTTCGAAACTTAATTCTATTTATTCTTATACTATATAATAAACAATAAATTGAATATACTATATTGATATTTCCGACCCGTCTTCGTCGTCGATTCGCTCGCGAGGACCGATACGTCGCTCGAGGCGAACCGTGGTACTGTAGTAGCGGTCGTCCGAAGGAGGCGCATGGACATCGTCGTCTTCGGTGCCGGCAGCCTCGGCAGTCTCGTTGGCGGCCTGCTCGCACGCGAGCACGACGTTACCCTCGTCGCTCGCGAGGCCCACGCTCGCGCCGTTCGCGAGTCCGGACTCCGACTCGAGGGTATCGACGACTCCCCGATCCGCGTATCCCCAGCGGCGACGACGGACGGAACCGGTTTCGAGGCGGATCTCGCCGTCGTCACGGTCAAGTCGTTCGACACGGACGGGGCCGCCGAAACGCTCGCGACGGGGTCGTTCGACGCCGTTTGCTCCGTACAGAACGGCATGGGGAACGAAGCGACGCTCGCGGCGCGTCTCGAGGCCCCGGTTCTCGCCGGAACGGCGACCTATGGTGCGGTTCTCCGCGAGCCCGGCGTCGTCGAGTGCACGGGCGTTGGGGAGATCGTCCTGGGTGCTCGAGACGGCGGCCCTTCAACTATTGCCGAGACGGTCGGTGAGTCGTTCGTCGCCGCCGGCCTCGAGACTACCGTCGCCGACGACATGCCCCGCCGCCTGTGGGAAAAGCTCGCCGTAAACGCGGGGATCAACGCGGTGACGGCCCTGACGGCGACCGAAAACGGTGCGGTCCTCGAGGACCCGGCGACCGACCTCGCGCGTGTTGCCACCCGCGAAACGGCGCGGGTCGCTCGGGCCTGTGGCGTCTCGCTCTCGAACCGCGAGGCGCTGACTGCGATGGAGACGGTAGCGGAGGCGACGGCCGCCAACACGTCCTCGATGCGCCAGGACGTGCTGGCCGAACGGCGTACCGAAATCGACGCGATCAACGGCTACGTGGTCGATCGAGCGGCCGATTTCCGGCTCGAGATTCCCCGGAACCGAACGCTCACGGCGCTGGTGCGGACGTGGGAGCGCGGTCGCGACCTGCGGTGAGCGATCGTCTCTCGATCGCGAACTCGATAGACTGCGATCGGTCGATCACACACTGACAGCGCCGCTATCGACTCGAAATAGCAAAAATCGCAAATCTCCATCCGCGTGACGAACGCCGGGTTAGAACGGTGCTTCCGGTCCTTCGTCGACTTCGCCGCCGTCGTCGTCGACGGTCTCGCCGGGGAAGGACGGACTCATGCCGTCCATCTCTTCCTCGCCGCCATCCATGCCGGTGGAGGCGTTGACCTTCTCGATCTCGGGAATCTCCTTGACCATCCGGCTCTTGATCGCCTGGATCGTCATCGGGGAGATCCCACAGCCACTGCAGGCGCCACCGAGGGCGATGCTGACTTCGCCGCTCTCGCGATCGATGTCCTGAATCGCTGCGCTGCCGCCGTGCATCTGAATCTGCGGGAAGTTCCGTCGCAGGAAGTTCGTCACGCGGTCTTCGAGGTCGTCTCCGTCGTTCTGGGTCTCGGTACTCATAGAAAACCCTTGGGTATCAGCCCCCCTAAACCTTCCGTCCTCCATGTTCGGCTGCCGCCAGCCGGTTGTCGACGGGGGTCGAGTTACTGGAACCCGAACACGCGCTGCAGTTCGGTTTCGATTTCGTCGATATGGGCCTCGAGGATCGTCTCGAACCGCTCTTCCTCGACGACTACGCCCGACAGTCGCCCGTAGGGGTCGTCCGGAAGTTCGACGTGGAACTCCCCGTCACCGTCGTAGAAGGGCTCGCTCTCGTTCAACACCTGCTGGTCGATCGCGTGAACGAGTTCGGAGTCGTAGCGGTCGTTCATACGGTTGAACGCGTTCTTGTACGCCTGCTGGAGTTCGGGAAAGTAGTTCGCGTACTTGTCCTCGAACTTCTCGGGATCGAAGTCGGCCATACCCTAGTCCAACGGTAGCGGAGACAAAAGTCGGACGATCGGCCTCGCTCGACGGGAACTCGGCCGGCGTGGCGAGCGGGGGCGCGAACTGTGAGACGGTTCGATTCGAATCGGCTGTCTCGGAACGCCCCAGTTCGTTGATCCGGTACGGGACGGCTATATACGACCCGGCGTTCGCAAGCGGAACCAACACTCTCGCCCTCGGCGATACCGATGTACATGGCTGTTGATCAGGACCCTATCCCGCGGGAAGCGCTCCCGCCGAGATGGGGGCTCGCCGAACTCTGCGACGACCAGTTCGTCTATCGACACAGCCGCCCACCGATCGAACTGATCGCGGAGAGCACGATCGCGGACCGCTCTCATCCGGTTATCGGTATCTGTCGGTGCTGGGAGCTTCGCTACCGATACTTCCTCACGGATCGGGCGATTACCGAATCGATCGGCCGCGTTTCGACCCAGCGGGCCGCCGTCGACGGCCTGCTCGAGTGCATGCACCGCATCCACGACACCGTCTCCGCGGCCGACGACCCGCTCGAAATCCGGGAAGTCCTCGATACCGTCTCGCTCTCGGATCTCGTCCCGAGCGGGCTGTCCGCGCCGTCGAAGTAGGGGTTCGTCTCCGCGAGCGGTCCGCGGAGCCGCCTACACGCGCCGCGACAGGTGTGCCCGAATCGTTCGTTGACAGTCCTTGCAGATGCCGTACAGTCGCGTCGCGGTCGAGAGGATCGGATACCGGACGGGACACTCCGAATAGACGGATTCCACCATGGTTCGATACCGGGTGCCGCCCGGGCCGTAGCGGTTCGTCGAGCCGGCGAGCTGCGTTTGCCGGTCGGTCGTGAGCTCCTCGAGCCGATCCCGATAGGTCGCGAGCTGCTCGTGCTTTCCTTCGAGCCGGTCGAAACCACACTGGAGGAGCGACTCGTCGGCGGTCGATCGCAGCCACGAGACGATTTCGTCGACCTCGTCGATCGCCGCCTCGACCGTTTGCCGTTCGTCTCGGAGGGTTTCCTCGAGCACCGTCACCTCTCGCCGTCTGGTCGCGGTCTCCTCGAGGACGGCGATTTTGAGTGCCGGCGTCCAGCCGGTTTCCGTCGCCAGCGCGACGGCGATATCCTCGTTCAGTTCCGCTGCGATCGTTTCCACGAGCGATTCGTCAGTATCGATATCGGCGGTGCTGTGTGGCTGGACGATTTCGTCGAACGCCTCTCGAACGGTGACACAATGGGTTTCCGACGGGGATGGTGCCGATCGCTGCGTCTGAACCGGCGGTGCCATCGCCGCCGGTGATGCCGTCGGTGGCTGTCGATCCCCTGTCGGACCGGGGCTCGTTGCCGGGAGCTCTCGAACGCGCGTCGAGAACGCTTCGAACGCCGCTCCGCGCTCCGCGACGGCGTCCCGTTCCTCGTCGAGGCGTTCCAGTGCCCGATGGACGGCCGTCGATCCGGTCACTGGTCTGCCCTCCGCGTACAGACCAATCCGCCCGCCGTCTCCGAATTGCCTGCCAGAACGAACTGCCAGTCGCCGTCGCCGAGTGCGGTCACGTCGGTCACGCCGAGGGGTGCGGTCGGCGCGTCCGTTCGGCGCAGGATGTCGATCCCGAGCGGGAGCGTCGGGAACCGCTGCGTTCCACACTCGATCGCGTATCCTCGGATCGAGACGGTCCAGACGTCACCCGTCGTCGCGTCCGAATCACGCGTGATCCCGTAGTCCCGCACCAGCGACAGCGAATCCAGAAAGGCGAGGCTCGCTTCGACCGGATCGTCCGCCGGCTCGACCGGCGAGAGGTTCGCCGCTGCCGCCCGCAGGAGCGCCGTCCGTTCCGTCGCGTGCAGCTGTTCCTCGAGTTCGGCGGCCATGGTCTCGAGCAGTACCAGACAGAGTGTGTTCCGATCGGTCGTCGCTTCCGCCGCGGCCAGATACGTCTCCATGATCGCTCGCTCGGCGTCCGCGTGATCGCGGGCGGAGAGCGATTCGAAGACGGCTCCCGAGACGTCGTGACAGAAACTGATCAGCGGATTGTCCTCGCCGGTCGGTTGGTCCTGATCGACCGACGGATCGCCGGCGGGTTCCGCGACCGGTCGATCCGAGCCGCGATCGTCGCCCGTTCCCCTACGTGGCGACCGTTCCTGACTGACGATCGGATCGTAAAACGGTAACTGCGGATCGTACCGTCTGAGTGCGGCCCGATACTGTTCGGTCGCCCGTGCGGCGTCCGCCGCGTCCGTCCGGGTCGCGAATCGGTGACCGGCGACCGGGACGGGTCGTTCACCGGAGCGACCGCAGACGACGTAGTACTCCCCGCCGTCGTTGGCCAACCGTTCGATGTGATGGCGAATTTCGCGGAGCGTGGTTCCAACCATGGGTTTCTCTCCAGTTCGGTCCATCGCGGGCCGTGCGCGGGCCGCCGTCGAATCTCCCAACTGTGTTCGATTCCAACGGCTCGTTTCTCAGCTCTGTCGTTGCGTTCCCTCCGCACTCCCGTCGACGGATCTGTTATTGTTTAGGCTACCCTAAAACATAATAAGTCCTCCGAATTTTAGGTTCCCCTAACAATTCGTGGGCCGTCCCCCACCCGGACAGACTCGCTTTGATATACCGAGAAAAAGTTTATACAGTGTAAGCGCTCCGACCGGGATCGTTCGGTGTCGTCGCAGCCGCAGTCGGAGCAACGCCGAGATGCTACCGGTCTACGTCTCGGTCTCCCGATTGGATACTCCGGACGACGGCCGAACGTTCGGTTGCGGGCCGTTTTCGATTCCGTCGAGGCCGTTCTTCGTACCCCGTCGACGTAATCGACGTGACCGCCCCTCACGGACTCCCTACTCGAGGGGTTCTCTCTCGGAACGTGACGGGGTCGAGGGTATCGATCAGCCGGATCTCGGGAATCACCGTTCGACCCGGTCGGATCGACGACGAATCTCACCGGATCACGGTACGGTCAGGCGAGCGGTTGCCCAGGGACGATTCGGCTATCGACGCATTACCCCCGTCTCGAGTGGCCGACCCGACGACAATCGGTACTCTCAGTCGGCAATACCGACCAACCCGCTGGTGTCGCTCCCGAAATCGATGCCGTCCCCGACTCACCCCCGATTGACAGCGTGGGTGTGAATTCAGCCGCGGAGGTGGGGGCCTCGAGTGGGAAGCCTGTGCTTATCCGCACCTCGTTGGGCCGGTTGTAGACGGCGTCCGTCCCACTTCGTTTCCGTCTCCCTCAGTCGCCGGTAATCAGTGACTGGTGACTAACTCCGATCGCAGTCTCGACCGCGGGTCGCGGGCTTGTGCCCTCGAGCGCTGGACCTCGCGAGCCGCTGCCCCGCAGAAATAAATTATATATCGCTATATCGAATATGGGTGGTGTGTCCCCGGCAGCACAGTGTTTATGCGCACCAACAAGCTATCGGTGGTACGACCCCGCTACCTGCTCTCTGGACTCCCATGACCTCCCAGATTCCGTTCGCGATCGACTTTCACGTCCACTCCGACGACTCCTACGACGGGCACGAACCGATCGAACTCATTCTCGAGCACGCCGCGGATATCGGGCTCGACGGTGTCGTCATCACTGACCACGACGAGATAGGCGAATCGCGACGGGCAGCCCGTCTCGCGCCGGAGTACGGCCTGATCGGTATCCCCGGCGTCGAGGTGTCGACGCGACACGGCCACTTACTGGCGATCGGTGTCGAGACGCGGCCGGATCCCGGCCAGCCGTTCATGGACACCGTCGAGGCCGTTCGCGAACTCGGCGGCGTGGCGATCGTCCCTCATCCGTTCCAGCGCAGCCGGCACGGCGTTCGGAAACGTCACATCGACGACGCCGACGCGATCGAGACCTACAACTCGATGGTCTTCACCGGCTACCGCAACCGACGTGCTCGAACGTTCGCGAAACGGCGTGACTATCCTCAGATCGGTGCCAGCGACGCTCACTACCTCCCGAACGTCGGCAAGGCCTACACCGAGGTTCTCGTGATGCCCGACGCCGCGAACCCGACGAAGGCCGACATCGACGGCGCGGAACTCGTCGAGGCGATCCTCGAGGGCCGGACCCAGATCCGGGGCAAACGAACCCCGATCCGCAAGAGCGCCGTTCAGTACGGAAAGGGGGCGGTACGGAAGACGGCGTACATGTTCACTTCGCGTACGCCGCTCCTGCCGACGGTGCCGGCCTCGATGGACAGATCGACCTGATTCGATTTCCGGACTCGAGGCGATCCGCTTCTTTCGTTTGTGACAGTAGCTGACGTGGCCTGTCGCTCGAACGACTCGGACGTGAGCGGGCCGACCGTAATCCGGCCCGCGAGCGTGTTGCTATCGTGGTAACACGGAGGTGCCACGCCCTCTCCAACCGACTCACTCGCTCCGCCCCTTCGTCCACAGGAAGACGCTTCGCGTCTTCCACGCTGCTGAAAAATGGAGATTTTTCGCATCAAGCGAAACCCCCGGTTTCGCGGACCTCGCGAAGTCTGGCGGGACGGAGTCCCGCTGACCTCGCGGGAGCTTCGCTCAGTCACGAGACGGCTGCGCCGTCTCGAACGACTTCGTTCACACGTTCACGAAGACCTCGCACGACCTTCGAGCCGCGGTTCGCCGGTTGGCGAACCGCGACTCAGCGTGCGCCACCGACGTCGGTTCGCCGATCGCGAATGTAATTGACAGCCCCTAGGAGAGTTGTTCGCCGACGATCTCGTCGGCGTGTTCGACGAAGGCCTCCTCTTTCCCTTTCGGAACCGTCGCCCCCGCTGCGACGTCGTGACCGCCGCCGTCGCCGCCGACCGCTCGAGAGGCCTCCCCCATCACGACCGAGAGGTCCAACCCCTGTCGGACGAGGGAGTGCGTACCCCGCGAGGAGACTTTCACTTCCTCGTCGTTCTTCTCTGCGAACGCAATGATCGGCTTGGAGCGACTGATCCCCGCGTTCCCCATCGCCATCCCCGCGACGATGCCGACGATCGTCTCGCGGATCTCGTCGCTCGCGTGGAACCACTGGACGTGTTCCTTCTGGGTCGCCCCCTCTCGAGTCACGAGATCGATGCCGTTCGAGAGGTTGCGTCGGTGTTCGCGCAGGAGCTGCCGTGCGCGCTCGAGCGCGCCCTCCCGGTCGCCGAGACAGACGCCGAGGCCGACGTCGGCCCGCTCGTAGCGGGCGGTCGCGTTCAGCAGGGTCGAGAACTCGCTCGCGTCCCGGAGTTCGGTGCCGACAGGTTCCTCGCTGAGCACGTAGGCCGTGCTCACGAGTTGATCGATCTTTTTCGCCGGTACGCCGCTCGAGACGGCCCGCCGGACGAGCGCGCTCGCGACGGTCTGTTTCTCGTCGAACGTCAGTCCGGCCCAGCGGCGCCACTCGCCGTTGCGTTTCAACTCGAGGTCGAGCCCGTCGAGGAATCGCAACGCGCCGTTCTCGTCGTTCGAGATGCCGGGGATGTGGACGTCGCTGGCGTACTCGAGCAGTTTGGGGAGCGGTCGAGTCTGTTTTCCGTAGAGCGCGAGGTCCTTGCCCGTCTCGAGGACGCCGGCCGCGACGCCCTCGTCGACGATGCCCTGGTTCGCACCGTGGAGCTCGCCGCCAGCGGCCTGCATGTCGCCGACCGCACCGACGACCGCGAGGGCGGCGAGGTCGCAGTTGTCTGCGCGTGCGTTCGCGGCTCCCGACGCGGTGACAGTCCCTCCGTCCGCCGCAACGTCCGGATCCGGCGTGCTGTCGGAAACGTCCGCGAGCGCCCGCGCGAGAACGTAACTCGCGCCGGCTCCCGACAGTTCGGACGCGCCGTTGAGTCCGAACAGGAGCGGATTGAGGTGGTACGCCGTCTCTCGATCGGCGGGCTGGTGGTGGTCCGCGATGACGGGGGTGAAGTCACCCGCGTCCTCGTGGTCGCCGATGATATCGAGCTGGCCGCTCCCGAAGTCGGTGAAGAGAACGGTCTCGTAGGAGGTCGCCGCGATGTCCGCTATCGCGTCCTCGTCGAGTTGCTTCTCGAAGACCGTCTCGAACGGGATCTCCGCCCGCTCGAGGGCCGTCGCGGCGATCGCGGCGCTCGTGAGCCCGTCGGCGTCGATGTGGGAGGCGAGCAACACGCGATCGGCCTCGCACAGCCGCTTTGCACACGTTGTCGAGCGATCCTCGAGTTCGGGAACCGGCCCTGCCATCGAGGAATTGTGAGTCGGCTTCGGGGATAAAGGTGCGGTCCCGTCCCCGTCACAGGGGGACGATCACGTCCCGATCGTCGTACTCGAAACTCGCGTCGAACGGTGCCGAGCGCTCGGCGATCGTCTTCCGAAGCCAGGCCGCTTCCCACGGATCCGCACGGCGGACCGCTTCGTTGTCGATCACGACGGGAACGAGCCGAACGGCCGTGGGATCGCCGTCGTCTATCGCGACTTCGAAGAGGAAGCTTCGATCGTTCCGTAACTCCTCCTTGACGGTGTAATCGTCGACGAAGTCGCCCGTATCGTGGAGGATGACGCCGCCCTCGTACGGTTCGATCCCCTGGACGACGTGGGCACTGTGGCCGGGACGATCGGTACCCCCTCGTCGACGAGCCAGCGCCCGAACTCGCGATAGGTCTCGTCCGGGACTTCGACCCAGTTTGGCCCCCAGTGGAGCGACGCGACGAGCAGATCAGGATCCCGTTCCGCGGCTCGCTCGAGGCTCTCGGTGACGATCCGTCGCGTCTCCGGATTCGTCGGATCGCACTCGACGTACGCGGTCCCCGCCCGATCCCCGGTCGCAGCGTACTCGGCGCTCTGATCCGAAAACGAGACCACCGCGACGTCGAGGTCGCCGATCGACACGACCGACGGTGCTCGGGCATCGTCCGGCCGTTCGCCCGCGCCGGCGTGTGCGATATCCCCCTCGTCAAGGGCCTCGAGGGTATCCATCAGTGCCGTCGCCCCGAAATCCAGCGCGTGATTGTTCGCCAGCGACGCGAACCGGACGTTTCCGGCCTCGAGGGCGGGGACGGCCCACTCGGGGTCGGCCCGAAAGTAGTAGGTCCGGTCTGGATATCGTTCGCCCCGCGTCGAGAGACAGCACTCGAGGTTACAGCAGACGCCGTCCAGCGACTGCAGTCGGGAGCGGAGATCGCCCCAGACGGCCGCCGGATCCGCGCCGCTCCGATCGTATCGCTCGTCGACGCCGCGCCCGAGCATCGTATCGCCGACGAAGCCGATCGTCGTTCCCTGGCGGTCGCGTTCGTCGATCGCGACCCGATCGGCAGCGACCGCCGTCGGGCTACCGAGTATCGTTGCCCCCGTCGCTACCAGAAACCGTCGCCGGCCCCCGCTCATCGGTTCGATAGCCGCGCCGGTGTTTCCTCGCGAGCGTTTCGGTTCACGACCGATCGAGCGGCTTCGAGTGTGCACATCGGTCGCCACTTCGACTTCCAGTCGCAAATAGCTCGTCGCGGGCGCCGCTCCGTATCGATAGCGATCGGGTCACTAACGGTAACATTAAGCGTCCGTGACAGAAGGGGGCGGTATGAACGTCCTGGTCGCGGGGGGCACGGGCTTTATCGGTCGATCCCTCTGTCGCGTCCTGGTCGACCGCGGACACGCGGTGACGGCCGCCTCGCGGACGCCCGACGCGGACGGGCTACCCGACGGCGTCGAGACGACGGAACTGGACGTGACCGAGCGGGAACTCGCGGGGACTGTGGCCGGTCACGACGCGGTCGTCAACCTCGTGGCGCTCCCGTCGCACGTCCAGCCCCGCGGCCGGAGCCACGAGTCGGTCCACTACGACGGGACGCGCCATCTCGTCGCCGCGAGCGAGGACACCAGCGTCGAGCGGTTCGTCCAGCTGAGCGGACTGGGTGTCGAATCGGGCGTCGAGACGGCGTACTTCCGGGCCAAACGGCGGGCCGAACGCGTCGTTCGCCGGTCGAGCCTCGAGTGGGTGATCTACCGCCCGTCGGTCGTCTTCGGCGACGGCTGTGCGTTTCTCCCGTTCGTCGAGCGACTGTCTCCGCCGCTGATCACGCCGCTGCCGGGCGGCGGACGAACCCGGCTCCAGCCGATCTGGGTCGGAGACCTCGCGCCGATGCTCGCGGACGGGCTCGAGGACGATCGCCACGTCGGCCGGTGCTACGAGATCGGCGGCCCCGAGCGGCTCACGTTCGCCGAGACCGTCAGACAGATCCGCGGCGGGGGAATCGTCGTCCCGATTCCGATGGGACTGACCGCGGTCGCGGCGATGCTGGTCGATCCCGTTCCGTGGATTCCGTTCGGCCGCGACCAGTATCGCGTGCTGGGGCTGGACAATACGACGGCCGACAACGACGTCGCGGCGTTCGGCGTATCGCCGGAAGCGCTCCGAACGCTGTCGGCGTATCTGGCCGCTGCCGATCCGGAGAGCGATATCGAACCGATCGACGCATGACACCGACCAGAACCGAAATCCGCCGATTTACGGCGGCCGCGGCCGAAGCGGAGGGATCGCCGTGACCGGGCTGTTCGAGCGCGAGGTCGGCGACGAGTGGCGGACGCTCCATCCCCGCGTCCGGGACCGGTACGGACTCGAGTCAGGTGAAAACCGCGAGGCGGTGGGCGTCGGCCGAATGCACGATCTCGATCGGCATCCGCTCGCGGTGCCGGCGCTCTGGCTCGGCGCGTTCGACGATTTCCTCTTTCCAGAGCGCGGTACCGACGTTCCGTTTACGATCGTCACGGAGCCGTTCGTCGACGACGACGGCAACGAGGCGCTCGTCCTTCGCCGGCGCTTCGACACGTCGCCGCCGCGGACGTTCGTGGACACGCTCCGGTGGAACCCCGCTCGAGGGTGTCTGACCGATCTCTTCGGCAGGCACGGACGCATCGCCGCCGATCTCCACATCACTGCCGAGGACGGGGCGCTGGCGCTCTCGATCGGCACGCAGTGGATCCGAATGGGCGGCCGATATTTCACGCTCTCCTCCCCGCTGGCGGTCGACGGACGGCTCCGCGACTGGTACGACGACGAGGACGACCGGTTTCGCGTTTCGGCCGCGATCACCTCCCCGTTGCTCGGCACCGTCTTCGAGTACGAGGGTGCGTTCCGGAACGAGTTCCGGCCGCTCGAGGACCACGCCACACCGCGGCCGGCCCTCGGCGGCGTCGAGCTTCCGGGTGAGAACGCGTGAGCGACCGCCAGACGACCGCTGCTCGAACACCGGCGCCGTCGACGACCGTTCGTCCCCGCCCCAGAATCGCCGGGCGGCGCGTCACCGACCTGACCGCAGCGGCGGGCGGTGCGGTCTGGCTCGGACTCGTCGCGGGCACGCTCGGCGGCGTGATCTCTCTCGCTGCCCCGGGACTGTACGTGGCACTCGCTGCACTGGTCATCGTCCCCCTGGGCGTCGGGTTGGTCGACCTGCCTCGAGACGCGACCGCCGTGAGGGTGTCCTACCGAATCGCCGTCCTCGGACAGCTGCCGGCCGCGCTGGCGATCGTCGCCGCGCTCGCCGCGCCGCAGGGATCGCTCGCCGCGGTCGCACTCGCCGTCCCGTGGCTCGGCGTCACCGGCGCGGTCGCGCTCTGTGGACTCGGACGGTTCACCGCCCGCCGCGGCGGTCCGCTACCCGAACTCGCGATCGACGCCGGCTTGCTGTACGTGCCGGTCGCTGCGACGTTTCTCTGCATGCACGCTGCCGGCGTCAGTCTCCGGTTCGCGCCGATCATCGTTCTGCTGACGGGCGTCCACTTCCACTACGCCGGGTTCGCGTTGCCGCTCGTGGTCGGGCTGACTGGTCGAATCCTGACGGGAGAAGACGGCAGGTTTCCAGCGACGATCGCGGGACGAACGACGGCTGCGGGGACGGTCGTCATCGTCGCCGGCATCGTCCTGATCGCGATCGGAATCACGTTCTCGTCGCTGGTCGAGGTCGTCGCCGTCACCGCGTTCACCGCCGGCGTCGTGGGATTCGCGCTGCGCACGCTCCGAGACGCCGTGCCGGAAGTGCCACGACCGTCGGGTCTGTTGCTCGCCGTCGCTGCACTGTCGCTGTGCTGGACGATGGCGCTGGCGGTCGCCTTCGCGTATTCCGCTGTTCCCGGGACGCCGTCGCTCGTCACGATTCCCGAGATGATCCGCTGGCACGGGAGCGTCAACGCCCTCGGATTCGCGCTCCCGGCCCTGCTGGCGTTCCGACTGCTCGAGGACTGACTCCGGCGACACGTCGATTCCATACCGCGAGGGCGTCCGACTCACAGCGAGAGAACCAGATCGTCGCCGTCCCGATCGTAGGTCGTCTCGAACGGCGCCGATCGGTCGCGCATGGTTTCCTGAAGCCACGCCGCTGCGTCCGCGTCGGCTCGGTCGACGCGTCTGTCGTCGATGACGACCGGGACGAGCCGGAGCTCCTCGAGAGTCCCGCCCTCGAGCCCGACCTCGAAGAGGAAACTCCGGTCGTTTCGCAGGTCCTCCTTGGTAATATAATCGTCCACGATATCCCCTGTGTCGTGGAGAATGACGCCGTCCTCGTACCGCTCGACCCCCTGAACGACGTGGGCGCTGTGGCCGTGGACGAGGTCGACGCCCCGTTCGACGAGCCAGTGGCCGAACGCGACGAGCCGGTCGTCGGGGTACTCGACCCAGTTCGGCCCCCAGTGGACGGAGGCGACGACCAGATCCGGATCGGTCGCGTTCGCGCGGTCGATCGCATCTCCGACGATGCGACGCGTCTCCGGATCGTTCGGATCCATCCGTACGTAGGCCGTTCCGGGCCGATCCTCGGTCGCAGCGTACGTTGCGTAGTGATCCGCGAACGAGACGACGACGACGTCGACGTCGCCGATGGAAACCGTCGCTGGCGCGCGGGCCGCTGCCGGCGTCTCTCCGGCACCCGCCCGGTCGATCCCGCCCGCCTCGAGCGCGTCGATCGTGTCCCGTAGTGCGACCTGACCGTAGTCCATCGCGTGGTTGTTCGCCAGCGACGCGAATCGGACGTTCCCCGCCTCGAGCGCGGGGACCGCCCACTCGGGATCGGCTCGAAAGTAGTACGTCCGGTCGGGGAACCGTTCGCCCCGCGTCGACAGGCAACACTCGAGGTTACAGCAGACGCCGTCGAGGGACGCGAGGCGGGATCGAAGGTCGCCCCAGACGCCCGCGGGATCGACGCCGGCGCGTCGGTAGCGACCGTCGACGTTGCGGCCGAGCATCGCGTCGCCGGCGAATCCGATCGTCGTTTCGTGTCGCTCGTGGTCTTCGAACGCGGTCGGCTCGGCCATCGGCGCTGTGCATCCGGCCGACGCTGCGGTTCCGACGGCCGCGAGGAACGCTCGGCGGTGTCGGCTCATCGGTTCGACGACCGAGCGCGTGTCCCTTCCCTCACGTCTCGAGCCGAGGACCGGGCTTTCGGGACCGTCATTCGTCGGTCGCCACCGTCGCTGCGTCGACCGTTTCGGCCGCGAGCCGGTCGAACGTGGCCTCGCTCGCGACCAGATCGACGTCGACGCCGTTCGCCGCGGCCGTCTCGGCCGTCGGCTCGCCGATGACGCCGACGACGGCGTCCGCAAGCCCCTCGAGCGTCTCCTCGCGGATTCCACGGTCGGCCGCAGCCTCGAGCAAATGGTCGACCGTCAACGAAGACGTGAAACAGGCGGCGTCGAGCGCGCCCTCGGCTGCCAGGGACGCCGACTCGCCGCTGCCGTCGGGTCGAACCAGCCGGTAGAGAATCGTTTCGTGGACGTACGCGCCCGCGTCCGCGAGGCCCTCGAGCAACACTGGACTGCCGTGATCGCTGCGGGCGACTTCGACGCGCGCGCCGTCGACCATGGCTCGCGGCTCATCGCCGTCGTCTCGCGGTGGTTCGGAAGCCGCTTCGCGGCTTCCGTCATCACGAGACGGCTTCGCCGTCTCGAACGACTTCGCCGCGTGACTGTCCGCGGAACTCCGTTCCGCGCTACTCGCTCGTTCCGCGGAGCGTGGCTCCGCGCCCCCCTCGAGCGCCGCGACCAGCCCGCTCGAGGTGAACTCCTCGGGGACGAGATCGACGTCGTACCCTTCCTCGCGAAGCGCGTCGGCCGTCGCGGGACCGATCGCACAGACGGTTTCGCCGGTCGGTTCCCAGCCCGCATCGGAGACGAGCTCCGCGCCGGTCTTGCTCGTGAAGACGACGTAGTCGGCGTCGGTTCGGGGCGTCGCGCCGGTCGCCTCGACCGCGAGCATCGGATCGGGGACCGGGTCGGCTCCCAGCTCTGCGAGGAGGTCGACGGCTCGCTCGAGGCGATCGTCGTCGGGACGGAAGACGGCCACCGTGGGCGTGTCGCGCATTCGTTCACCCCTCCAGTTCGTTGTCGTTGCCGTCGCCATCGGCGGGCGTGCCGTAGTCGTTCTGCAGGAACTCGACGATCGAGTCCCGCGTCCCGGCGACGTCGCCGATCACGGTCACCGCGGGCGGCGAGATGTCCGCCTCGTCGCGGGCGTCGACGATGGTCTCGAGCGTCCCCGTCGCGACCTGCTGGCCGGGCCAGGTGCCGCGCTCGACGAGCGCGACCGGCGTCTCGGGGGCCATCCCCGCCTCGAGCAGCGCTTTGGTGTAGTCCGGGAGCCGACCGACGCCCATCAGCACGACGATCGTCCCGCCGGTGGCGGCCAGGGCCTCCCAATCGACGGCCGACTCCTCCTTGGTGGGGTCCTCGTGGCCCGTGACGAAGGAAACCGAGGAGGCGTGATCGCGGTGGGTGACCGGAACCCCGGCCACCGCGGGCGCGGCGATGGCGGAGGTGACCGCGGGAACGACTTCGAAGGGGACCTCGTGAGCCGCCAGGTACTCGGCCTCTTCGCCGCCGCGACCGAAGACGAAGGAGTCGCCGCCCTTGAGTCGGACCACGGACTTCCCCTCGCGGGCGAGTTCGACCAGCCGCTCGTTGATCTCCGACTGGGGCGTGCGCTCGCCGCCGGCGCGCTTCCCGACGTCCTCGCGGCGGTCGTTCGGCAGGGTCTCGATGATCTCCGGGCCGGGGAGTTTGTCGTGGAGGACGACGTCGGCGGTCTCGAGCAGCCGCTTCGCCTTGACGGTCAAAAGATCGGGGTCGCCGGGGCCGCTGCCGACGAGGTAGACGGTACCCGGTTCGGCGTCGATAGCGTTGTCTGACATTCGGTACTCGCTAGCTACTTCCCCTCGGGCTTATCTTCCTCGGAGACGCTCTCGTCGCCGTCACCCTCGGCGTCTTCGCGGGCCCGTTCGATCAGGGCCGCCGCCCCGCGGTCCGCGAGGTCCCGTGCGAACTCGCGGGCCGCTTCGGCGTGGGTTTCGATCGGGAGGTCCCGACTCCCGGTAACCGACTCCTCGCCGTCGCGGTCGAAGACGCTGACCGTCGCGTGGACGTACTCGCCCTGAACGACCGCGTAGATGCCGACCGGAGCGATACAGCCGCCGCCCAGTTCCGCCAGGATCGTCCGCTCGACGGTCGTCTCGACGCGACTCCGCGGGTGATCGATCGCGGTCTGAATATCGCGGGCCGTCTCCCCGTCGGGTGCGGTCACCGCGAGCGCCCCCTGTCCCGGCGCCGGGACGAACGTCGACGTCGGGAGCTCCTGGTAGTCGACGTGGTGGGCGAGCCCGCTGCGCTCGAGCCCGGCCCGCGCGAGGACGATCGCGTCGTACTCCGTCTCGACCTCGCGGCCGAGCGCGCCCTTCTCGAGTTCGGAGAGGTCGTCGAACCACTCGTCGGTGGTGCGGTCGTACTCGGCCTCGAAATCCTCGTCGCCTGTGTTCCCCTTGCGCTCCTTGTCGGCTTCCGTCCGCTTCCGGTGTTCCTCCTGCAGCGCGGGCGCGAGCAGCTTCTCGATGCGCGTATCGACGTTCCCGCGCAGCGGCTCGACCTCGATGTCCGACCGCTCCGAGAGCAGTTGCGCGCGCCGACGGAGACTCGAGGTGCCGACGGTCGCGCCGGCGGGCAGTTCCTCGAGCGTCGTCCCGTCGGGCGTGATGAGGACGTCACCCGGTCGTCCTCGCTCGGGAACCGCGGCGGTCACGAGCTCCGTCGGCTGTTCGGTCGGCATGTCCTTCATCGAGTGGACCGCGGCGTCGAGCTCCCCCTCGAGGACCCGTTCGTCCAGCTCGCGGACGAACGCGCCCGTCTTCCCGAGCCGGTGAATCAACTCGTCTCTGATCTGGTCCCCGGTCGTGTCGACGGTGACGAGTTCGACCTCGTACCGGCGCTCCTCCAGGGCGTCTTGTACCAGCGAGGCCTGTCGCCGGGCGAGTGCGGACCCCCTCGTCGCCAGTCGCAGCGTCCCGCGCGTTCTCATAGGCATCCGTCGGAGCCTCGAGTATGAAAAGCGCACGCTTGTCCGACGCGAGGGAGGCATGAGAAACCAACACGAGCGATTTCGATCGAGAACCGATCGTCGGGGTCGTCCGGCCGGATCGACCGCAACGTTGTGGGTGGTATTCACACACAATATTTTTGCAAAACGGATTCGGGATGCTATTTATACTACTTGAGACGAATATATTTCGACGGATGGCAGAAACCCTCTACGAGCGACTCGGTGGCGAAGACGCGATCACGGCCGTCGTCGACGAGTTCTACGACCGAGTCATGGCGGACGATCAGGTCGCAGGCTACTTCGACGACGTCGATATGCAGAAACAACGCGCACACCAGGCCCAGTTCATCAGTTCGGTCACCGGCGGCCCGGTCGAATACTCCGGCGGGGAGATGGAAGACGTTCACGCGGATATGGGCATCACGCCGGCGGACTTCCGGGCGATCGCGACCCACCTCGACGACGCGCTCGCCGAGTTCGACGTCGACGAGGACGACCGCGAGGCGGTCCTCGAGGAGATCGCGGGCTATCAGGACGCGATCGTCACGGCGGCCGACTGACCCTGCCGCGGTGGATCGGTCCAGGCGGCGAACAGCGAATCGGTTCTCTTCTTCGCCCGCAAGCAATAGCGAACGGGGACACCACCGGCTACGAACTCCCCTCTCCTAACCGCTTTCGCGAACCTGTTCGCCCCTTTTTCCAGATCGTAGGAATTCACGGGCCGTTTGACGGGGCTTTCCGTTCGAGTTGCAGGTGTCATGCAGATATCCAGGAAACAACTCGCCACGTTTCTCGCGACGATCTTCGTCGTGAACCTCATCGTTATGGGCGGTGGGGCGTGGCTCTCGTATGCGAACGAACCGGCGATCCCCGACACGATCGTCGGGCCGGAGGGCGAAACGGTCGCGACGAGCGACGACGTCCAGTCCGGGAAGACGGTGTTCCAGGAGAACGGCTTGATGAATCAGGGCTCGATTCTGGGCCACGGTAGTTACTACGACACCGACTACACCGCCAACGCGCTCGAGTTGAAGACCGAGCACATGCGCGAGTATTACGCGCAGGAGCGCCACGGCGAGGAGTACGCGGCCCTCGACGCGTCGACGCAGGCCGGGATCGACCAGCAGGTCCGGCAGGAACTCCAGTCGAGTAGTTACGAGCCCGAGCGGGTCGAATACTCCGCCGCCGAAGTCTACGCCCATCAGCAGGTCCGCGAGGAGTACGTCGAACGCTACCACGAGGGCGACCGCGAGCGCGGGATCCCCGAGGGACAGGTGCCGAGCGCCGAGGAAGCGGAGGAGTTCGCTGACTTCGCGCTGTGGACCGCCTGGATCTCGCACACCGATCGCCCCGGATCCGAGGCGTCGTTCACCAACGACTGGCCGTACTCGCCCGCCGCGGGGAACGCGGCCGGCGGTCCGGTGATGACCTGGAGCGTCATCGCGATGGTGTTGCTGGTCGGCGGTGCGGGCGTCGCGATCTGGCTCTACCAGTCCATCGAGATCCCCGAGCCCGACGCCGCGGGCGTTTCGATCCCTCACCCCAGCGAAATCGATCTGACGCCGAGCCAGCTGTTGAGCACGCGGTTCATACTGATCGGCGCACTGCTGTTCGCCGCCCAGACGTTCCTCGGCGGCTTGCTCGCTCACTACTACGTCGAGCGCGACGGCTTCTTCGGGATGCGGGAGTTGATCGGTGTCGACATCCTCCAGTGGCTGCCCTGGTCGATCGCCCGGACCTGGCACGTCGACCTCGGGGTCCTCTGGATCGCCACCATGTGGCTCGGCGCGGGCCTGTTCCTCGCCCCGCTGCTGACCGGTCGCGAACCGCCCAAACAGGCCCTGTATGTCAAGGGGCTGATCGGCGCGTTGCTCGTCGTCGCCGTTGGCGGACTGGCCGGCATCTGGCTCGGCATCCACAACTACTTCGGCGACCAGCTCTGGTGGCTGCTGGGTAACGAGGGCCTCGAGTACCTCGAGATCGGCCGCGTCTGGCAGTTCGGACTGCTCGCGGGCTTCCTCGGCTGGACCGCCCTCGTGGCCCGCGGGTTCAAGCCGCTGCTGGACCGCGAGCCCCGCTACGGGCTCGCCCACATGATCGTCTACGCCGGCGGCTCGATCGGCCTGCTGTTCATCGCCGGCTTCCTCTACACGCCCCAGACCAACATCGTCACCACCGAGTTCTGGCGCTGGTGGGTCGTCCACATGTGGGTCGAGGGCGTCTTCGAGTTCTTCATCGTCGTCGTCATCGCGCTCACGCTGGTCTCGATGAACCTCCTCGCCAAGAAGTCCGCCGAGAAGGCCGTCATCTTCCAGGCCGCCCTCGTCATGGGCAGTGGCATCATCGGCGTCTCCCACCACTACTGGTGGGTCGGCCTCCCCGAGGCCTGGCTGCCCATCGGCAGCGTCTTCTCGACGCTCGAGTTCATCCCGCTCCTGTTCATCCTCTACGAGGCGCTGGGACAATACCGCGCGATGGACACCGCGGGCACCGACTTCCCCTACCGGATGGCCTTCTACTTCATCGTGGCCTCGAGCGTCTGGAACTTCTTCGGCGCGGGGGTCATCGGCTTCTTCATCAACCTCCCGCTGATCAGCTACTACCAGACCGGGACCTACCTCACCGTGGCCCACGCCCACGGCGCGATGTTCGGTGCGTTCGGCCTGCTCGCGATGGGGATGGCCGTCTACATCCTCCGGCTGACCACCCGCGCCGAGGCCTGGTCCAGCCGACGCCTGCGCTGGTCGTTCTGGTGCTGTAACGTCGGGCTGGCGCTGATGATCTTCCTCTCCCTGCTCCCCATCGGCTTCCTCCAGCTCGAGACCGCGTTCACCCAGAGCTACGCCGCGGCGCGCAGCCTCGAGTTCTACAGCGGCGGGCTGATCCAGACGCTGTTCTGGCTGCGCATGCCCGGCGACACGCTGTTGATCGCCGGTGCGGTCCTCTTCGCCTGGGACGTCGCCGCGAAGCTGCTCTTCCAGCGGAAGGCGACCGCCGGCGAGACGAGTAGCCACGTTATCGCCGACCGGATCTTCGGCGACCGCGACGCCGTCGAGCCGGTCGGCGACGACGACTGACGGCCGGCCCGTTCCGTGTCGTCGTCGGGTATCGCCCTCCGACGGCCGGAACTGCTAACAGTGTCGACTGTCGTTAGCAGGGTATGCGATGGTCGTCGGACGGCAGTTTACTCTCGAGAGACCGGATTCCGACGTATTTGATCGGGTTTGGACTCTCACTGACGTCCGTCGTGCTCGGTGAAATCGCTCTCCTCTACGCGTTCGATCCGACATCCGTCGACGATAGCGAGTTCCTCGTCGGCGTCCTTACGACGATGCCGTTCCTGATCGGCATCACGTACGCCGGTTACTGGCTCCGTTCGTCCGCGCTCTCGTCGGCACGCTACCCGCGCATCGCGGGGTGGTGTCTCGGCGGCTTGCTCACCTTCCTGATCGTCAACGTCCTCCTCATGTTCGTCATTCCGTCCGGATCCTGGCTCGTCATCTTCTCGTGGGGTCGGTGGGCCGCGGCTTTCGGCGCTGGGACCGGATTGCTCATCGGCTGTCTCGAAGGCCGCGCCATCGAGCGCGCTCTGGCCGCCGAACGCGCGGCCCTCCGAACGGAACACGTCGAGGCTCAACGGGACTACCTCGATTACCTCAACGGCATTCTCCGCCACGAGGTGTTGAACACCGCGACGGTCATCAACGGCTACGCGTCGCAGGTCCTCGAGGAGGAGTCGTCGCTGGACGACCGCAGCCGTCGGTGGCTCGAGATCGTCATCGATCACTCCGAGGACATGTCGACGGTGATCGACGACGTGCGTATCCTCCTCCAGACCACCGACGGGAACTTCCAGCTCGAGCCGGTCAACGCCACTCGAGTGGTGCGGGCCGAAGTTCGAAAACTGGAGAACGCATGGGAAGAGATCGACGTGGAGGCCTCGATTCCGCCGGACGTCCTCGTCCGCGCCGACGACTTGCTCCCCCGTATCTTCGGCAATCTCCTCTCGAACGCGGTCGAGCACAACGACGCTGCGACCCCGCGCGTCACGGTCACTGTCGAGCCCGGTCCCGACACCGTTCGGTTCGAAATCGCGGACAACGGTCCCGGGATCCCCGACTCGGAGATCGATTCGCTCTTCGACCGGGTCGAAAGTCACGGCAGCACGCACGGACTGGGACTCTACCTGGTCGACCAGCTGGTCAGCCGCTACGACGGGACCGTCGAACTCGTCGACACCGGTCCCGAGGGGAGCCGCTTCGTCGTCGAACTCCCGGCCGTCTCGCCCGAACCGGGCGGTTCGTCCGAAGAGAGCGGACTGGCAGCACTTTCGTCCGAGTGATCGACCTCGAGTCGCTCCGGTCGGATTCGACTACAGCGCTTCCTTGTACGCCTCGAGCGTCTCTTCGACGTCCTCCTCGGTGTGGCCGTAACTGACGAACTGACACTCGAACTGGTTCTGCGAGAGGAAGACGTCCTGCTCTTTCATTTTCCCCCAGAAGATGCGCCGCCAGCGTTCGGTTTCGGCGTTTTTGACGTCCCCGGCGTTTTTCGGACAGTAGTCGTAACGGGGACAGGTCGGGTCCTGTCGACAGCCGGCCTCGCACTGTTCTTCCAGGGAATCCGGCCCCGGTCCGTCTCGGGTGAATATTACCTTGAACATGCTGTCGGTGCCGGTGACGGTGTAGCTGGGGGCCTGATCGGCGACGATGTCCTGTAGTCCGCTTCGGAGCCGGTGGCCGAGCCCGTTGACGTGGTCGTAGACGTCGTTTTCCGCGGCGAATTGCAGGGTCTCGAGGCCGGCGGCCATGGTGACGGGGTGGCCGGAGAAGGTACCGGCCTGGAAGACGTCGCCGGAGGGCGTGAAGCCCTCGACGATTTCGGCGCGGCCGCCGATCGCGCCGACGGGGAAGCCGCCGCCGATGATCTTCCCGAAGGTCGTCAGATCGGGCGTGATCCCGAACTCGCTCTGGGCGCAGCCGAGGCCGCCGACGCGGAAGCCGGTGATCACTTCGTCGAAGATCAGCAGGGAGCCGTACTCGTCGGTGATATCGCGGAGGAATTCGTGGTAGCCCTCCTCGGGGTAGACGATACCGTAGTTGCCAAGAATGGGCTCGGTGAGGACGGCCGCGATATCGTCACCGTGTTTCTCGAAGGCGTCCCGCATCGCCTTCTCGTCGTTGAACGGCACCGGGATGGTGTGTTCGGCGAACGACTGCGGGATGCCCGCCGAGGACGGCTTCGGATTCTCCGCGTCGCCCTCGACCAGCGTCGACTCCTGTGCGCCGTGGTAGCCGCCCTGCATGACGACGATCTTGTTCCGACCGGTATAGCCGCGCGCGAGTCGCACCGCCGAGACCGTCGCCTCGGTCCCGGAGTTGACGAAGCGGATCTTCTCGACGCTCGGCACGTGGCGGACGACGAACTCCGCGAGGTCAACTTCGACCTCCGTCGGGGTGCCGTACATCGGGCCTTCACTGGCCTTCTGCTGGACGGCCGCCCGAACCGGCTCGGGAAGGTCGTGACCCAGCAACAGCGGGCCCAGTCCCATCACCCAGTCGATGTAGCGATTGCCGTCCGCGTCGATAACGTGGCCGCCGTCTCCCTTTTGCACGAAAAACGGATACGGCTCGATCGCCGCGCGAACCGCGGAGTTGACGCCGCCGGGCATCACCGACAGCGCCCGGTCGTACAGCTCGCGTGAGTTGTCCTCGGTCATGCGCGGGCCTTCGGATTCGGGCGGCAAAGTAGTACCGAGGTCCGTCTCCGAACCGCCGACTCGCCGCCGAACGTGGCCCCCCTCACTCCCGCGTTTCGTCGGCGGACACGCGATACCCGCGGCTCGAGGTACGTTGATGGCACGCGAAAAGAGCGACACGGACTGCGTCGAACCCAGTACAGCGTGTCCGATCGAAACCACAGCGGACTACACGGGGTCGGCCGTGAACCGGAGTGCCCACAGCCGACGTGACGCCCGGTTCGGACGGGCGTCGAAGTGCCGAACGCTGATTGTCAGAGGTCACCGTGATACGTGGGTCGCGTGAGTCGCCTCACGTCGCGATCCGTCGGCGGGCGGATCGCGATCGATCGACCGCGCGGCCCGACCTCAGACGGCGTCGGGACCGGTCTTGCCGGTGCGGATCTGGGTCGCGCCCTCGACGGGCATGACGAAGATCTTGCCGTCGCCGGGTTCGCCGGTTTCGGCACCCTCGCGGATGGCGTCGACGACTTCCTGCGCCGGGATGTCCGCGACGACGCACTCGATCTTGACTTTCTGGTGGAGATCGACCGTGTACTCCTCACCGCGCCACTGCCCTTTCTTCGCGGGTTGGGAGCCGCGACCGGAGACGTTGGTGACGGTCAGCGACGGCGCGCCGGCTTCGGCTAGCGACTGCTTGATCGCACCGAGGCGGTCGGGACGGACGATCGCGGTGACCATCTTGATCTGGCCGTCATTGGGCTCGCCACCGTCGGCGCGAATGACCTCGTCGCCACCGTCGGTGGCGATGTCGGGCTGGCCGAACTCGGGGTAGGTGTCGACGCCGTGTTCGGAGACGTCGAGCCCGTCGCGTTCGTGTTCCTCGGAGACGCGGGCCTGGCCGGCAGCCTTCAGTGCACCGAACACGAGGGCAGTCGTGACGACCGTCCAGACGGTGATTGCCACGACGCCTGCGAGTTGTGCGATGAACGCGTTGACGACGTTATCGACGACGCCCGGCGCGGCCACGAACGGGAACAGCAGGGTTCCGAGAACGCCAGCGGACCCGTGGACGGGGAAGACCGCACAGACGTCGTCGATCTTCAGGCGCTCCTCGACGAAGCTGAAGACGATCGGCAGCTGCGCGCCGGCGAGGAAGCCGACGACGATAGCGCCCCACCACGCGGCGACGTTGGGGATCGCCGTGATGCCGACGAGGCCGGCCAGCAGGCCGTTCGCCACGTAGAGCGTGTCGACTTTGCCCGTCTTCAGCAGGGCGACGGCACCGGAGCCGATTGCGCCCATCGCCATCGCCAGCGTCGTCGTCAGCGCGACGCGGCCGAGGACGGCACCGTTGAACACCATCTCTCCAGCGCTGTTCTCGACGAAGATCGAGGCCGTCCCGACGTTGAATCCGTACCAGCCGAAGGCGAGCACGAGCGTTCCCAGCACGGCGAAGGTCATCGAGTGGCCGGGAATGACGTTGACGCTACCGTCGCTGTTGTAGCGGTCCATGCGGGGTCCGAGCACCCACGCCGCGGTGAGGCCGGCGATGCCGCCCATCCCGTGGACGATCATCCCGCCGGCGAAGTCCTGGAAGCCGGTTCCGAGGAACTGGCTAACGTACGCACCGGACCACGTGATCCCGGTGACGACGGGGTAGATGACCGCCGCCAGCAGAAGCGTGTAGGTCACGTACGCGCGGAGTTTCGCGCGTCCGGCGACGGCACCGGAGACGATCGTCGCCGCCGTCATCGCGAAGACGGCCCCGTACAACCAGCCGTCGGCCCAGGATGCCGGATCGGTTCCGGCGACCCAGGTGAAGCCGCCGCCGCCGACGAGACTGCTCACGCCGGCACCGACGAGGAAGAACGCCATCACGCCGACCGACCAGGTCAGCAGGTTCTTCGTCAGCTGGTTCGCGACGTTCTTCGAGCGAACCTGACCCGCCTCCAGCATCGCGAAGCCCGCGTGCATGAAGAAGATCAGGAACGACACGACCAGAATCCACGTGTAGTTGAGCGCCCCTGCCAGCATTTCGGTATCGGCCTGCAGGATCGTCGGCTCCATCAGGCATCCACCCCTCTCTCCTGGTCACTGCTACTCGAATCTGCCATACGTTCGTCCTCTTTCAGTGCAATCTCGTTCATGATCGTCCTCCTAATCACGTTAGAGGTTCTTGTACCTGTATCATTTAAGCATTAGCCTTTACAAATAGGCAAAATAATGCCTGTAATAGGTGTATCCGTCCAAAGCTAGAGCAGATTTAACGTATATAAGGGCATTCGAAATCACGTCTTTTTCGAGCAACGGTTATATTTTACCTGTTTGTCAACCGCCACTGAGCGACGAACCAGTTCGAAATCGAGACAATCGCCCCAAAATAGGCGCCAGTACGGGCGTATCGGCTGGGATGCGCTCGCGCGCGGCAGATATTGCCCACCCGTCGCGCCGGGACGGTCTGAGATTGACATTCGTCTAATCACGCGTCCCCAGCGAGAGAATGTGGTCGTTTTAGCCGCCTTTCCGGTCCCGCGACGAGACTATCTCGGCCAACGCGGCCGATCCTACAGCCGCTCCGCGATATCCTCGGCGAAATACGTCAGAATCAGGTCCGCACCCGCACGTTTGATCGACAGCAGCGATTCGGTGGCGGCCGCGTCGAGATCGAGCCACCCCTTCTCGGCGGCGGCGTGGAGCATCGCGTACTCGCCGGAGACGTTGTAGGCGGCGACGGGGTGGTCGAACTCCCGACGAACGTTAGCGATGATGTCGAGGTACGCCAGGGCGGGTTTGACCATCATCACGTCCGCGCCCTGCTCGGCGTCCAGCCGGACCTCCCGCATGGCTTCCCGCGAGTTCGCGGGATCCATCTGATAGTGTCTGCGGTTGCCGAAGGAAGGCGCGCCGTCGGCGGCGTCACGGAAGGGGCCGTAGAACGCGCTCTCGTACTTGGCCGCGTAGCTCATGATCGGGACGTGTTCGAAGCCTGCCTCGTCCAGCGCCGAGCGAATGGCCCCGACCATGCCGTCCATCATCCCGCTCGGCGCGACCATGTCCGCGCCCGCACGGGCGTGCGAGACGGCGATCTGCTCGAGCGCGTCCAGGGTGGCGTCGTTGTCGACGGTCGTCGTCGGCTCGCAGGCGGGGCCGCCCTCGACGACCTCCTCGCTCCGGAGCTCCTCCTCGAGCGGGCCGCAGTGACCGTGATCGGTGTACTCACAGAGGCAGACGTCCGTGATGACGTACGCGTCGGTTTCGCTCGTGATCCGGCGGAGCGCCTCCTGAACGACGCCGTCCTCGGCCCAGGCGCGGGTGCCTTCGGAGTCTTTCGATTCCGGGATGCCGAAGAGCATGACCGCTTCGACGCCCGTCTCGAGGACTTCCTCGACGCGGGCGACGATCCCCTCGATCGGGACACGATCGTGACCGGGCATCGACTCGATGGGCGTGCGCTCGTCGGTCGTGGCGTCGACGAACACCGGTGCGATGAGATCGGCCGGCTCGAGACTCGTCTCGCTGACGAGGTCCCGAACCCGGTCCTGTCGAAGGCGACGGGGACGGTGAGTGAGATCCATATCGGTGCATTTGCCGGGAGTCGCAAAAGCACCTCGCTCCGGAATCGATCAGTGCCGGTCGTCAGTCTTCGGCTTCGCTCGTCGGAATCGCCGCTCGATGCTCGAGCGGATCGCGACGGTCGTTGTTACGGCCGGAGTACACGACCTCTGACTCCCGCCGAACTCACAACTCGCTTATACGACCCGGCGGCGAAGAGCGCTCGATGGCAGCGCAATCACGTCGGAAGGGCGCAGCACGGTGTACGGACTGCGGCAGAGCGTTGGCAGTCTGGCTCTCGGGGGACGAGGTTCGACCGATCGGGAGCGCCGACGGCTGTCCGTGCGGTGGTACGTCCTTTCGCGTGTTCTGGTAAGGCTGTATAGTAGGGTGGCCTGAGAAAGCCGCGTTCTTTCCCGACTCCGCGTCTAGGGACGACCGTGTCAAACGCCGAGGAAGCGGTCAGCGCCCTCGAGGGGCTCGGACTAACCGAGTACGAAGCCCGCTGTTTCGTGGCGCTCGTCCGGATCTCGACGGGGACCGCCAAGGAGATCAGTCAGGTCGCGGACATCCCCCGTTCGCGGGTGTACGACACGATCGAACGGCTCGACCGAAAGGGGCTCGTCAGCGTCCAGCAGACCGAACCCCGTCAATACAAGGCCGTCCCGGTCGAGACGGCGTGTCGGCGAATCCGCGAAGACTACGACTCGCGGATCAACGCCGCCGAGCGCTCCCTCGGCCAACTCGAGGAACCCGACTCGCGGGACGACGAGGGAATGTGGGCGATCACCCAGAAGGAACACGTCACCGAACGCGTCGTCCGCTTCCTGGAGGAGGCCGAGGAGACGATTCACTACCTCGTCCCGGCGACGGAGGTGGTCGATCGACCGATCCTCGACGGGCTTCAGTCGGCCGCCGATCGCGGCGTCAGCGTCTACATCGAAGTACCGACCGGAGACGATCGCGAGGAGTTCGCGGCGGCAGTTCCCGACGCCGACGTCGTCGTCGCACCCGACCTCGAGACGACCAGTACCGTCCACGACGAGTGGCCGGCACAGTTGCTCATGGCCGACCAGGAAGCGATCGTCGCGGCCGGGGTCAAAGAGAGCGATCTCCCCGACGTGGTCAACGAGACGGCGGTCTGGACCTACGGCCGCGATCACGGGTTCGCCGTCTGGACTCGCGAACTGCTGGACGACCGGCTCGAGGAACGCGACGAGGACCGAACGACGGACGATTGAGTCGTCCGTCGTCGTCCCCGCTCGAGGACGGGCTGACGTGACGGCTCCACTCGGTTCCCTCGTGACCGTTCGACCGTCGCCGTTCGCGGTCGGTGCAGGGACTTCCGTAACCGAAGGGAGTACGCAGTTTTAAGTACGCGTCTCGTGTTTAATCTGCTAGCAATGGCCATAGACCCGCAGTTCCACGAGAACCGCGAACAGGTCGACGAGCACGAAGGACACTCAGTCTGGGGTCCCGTCGACGAACCCGAAGAGCTGGGGATCCACGGCACGCACGTCGCGGTCGACTTCGACATCTGTATCGCCGACGGGGCCTGCGTCGAGGACTGCCCGGTCGACGTCTTCGAGTGGATCGACACGCCGGGCCACCCCGAAAGCGAAGAGAAGGCCGATCCGGCGAACGAAGCGCAGTGTATCGATTGTATGCTCTGCGTCGACGTCTGCCCGGTCGACGCCATCGACGTCGACGCCGGACGCACGGCGTAAAATTACTCGGCGCGATCCACGTCGACTTTCTCTTTCAGGCTCTCGAGCCCGTCGGCTTCGGCGAGCTCCTGGAGACGCTCGCGGAAGTGTTCCTCGCAGAGGCCAACCCTGAGCCCGTCTGACTCGGCGGCGAAGGCAGCCTCGCGGTCACAGTAGTGGCAGTTCATACCCGGCCGTTAGGACCACGATGCATTGAACCCTCCGCTAGCGGCCAGGGTTCAGGTCAGCCGACTGTCAACTCGAGGCGTTCGTACGCCCTCCTGGAGAGTCCGGCGACGCCGAGGCGCTCGTCGTGGGCGTCGCTGCCGCCGGTCGCGAGCAACCCGTGTCGCTCGATCGCTCGCTCGACGGGCGCGCGATCGACCTCGCGACCGTAGGGATACTCGAATTCGACGGCGTCGAGTTCGGCCGCCAGCGCGAGCGCGCTCTCGGGATCGCGGTACCGTAGCGGGTGGGCCAGCGAGACGAGCCGACACGATTCAGCCAATGCCGTCCGCCCCCGTTCGAACGAGGGGACGTCCCGAGGCACGTAGCACGGACAGTCGGAGCCGATGACGTGATCGAACGCGCCCTGATAGTCGTACTCGGTCTCGGGATGTGCCTCGATCGCCCGCGCGATGTGGGGCCGCCCGAACCCGCCGTCGACGGTCACGTCCAGATCGATGCCGAGCCGCGATTCCACGCAGTCGACGATCGCCCGCCCACGCTCTTTTCGGTTCGCCTGAATGTCCGCGAGAATCGCCTCGAGGTCCGCGCTCGGCTCGAGTCCGTATCCGAGCAGATCGAGCCGCTGGCCCCCCGGCGTCTCGACGCGAAGCTCGATCCCGTGAACGAGCGTCACGCCGTCACGCTCGACGACTGGCCCGTCGAACGGCTGTACCCGATCGTGGTCGGTCACCGCGACGACCTCGACGCCGCCGCTGCGGGCGGCCTCGGGGACCGCCTCGAGTGCGAGGCTGCCGTCCGAGCGCGTCGTGTGGACGTGTAAGTCCGCGTAAGGCATACGATATCCGAACGCCCCCGCTCGTAAAGGCGTTTCTCCGGCCCTGCTGCCGGTTTTCGGAATCTCTAGAGCTGTATTAGGTATATTAGGTATCCAGTGCTACTAGGAAACATAGATGGACAATGTTTATAATTATCGTTCACGCAGGTTAGGGCGTAATGCTGCTCAATGGCACCGGCGAGGTCATCGACGACCACGAGTACCCCGCGACGACCGAAGAAATGATCGAGGAGTACGGCGATCGCACCCTCGAACTCCCGAACGGTAGCGAGACGGTCGGCGATGTACTCGCCCGCCTCGAGTCCGAGACCTTCGAAACACCGGAGGACGCCCGCTTCGCTGTCTACTCCGCCGTCAGCGACAAGGCGATCGGACGCGTCGGCTACAGCGACCGCGACCCGACCCCGGTCGGCAGCCCGTATTCGCCCGACGCGGTTTCCTTCTAACAAACTTTTTTAGCGGGGTCCTCCCTCGCTTCGCTCGGTCGAACCCCGCCAAAAAACTTTGATGAAAAAAGGCCGAGCGCTCGCTTCGCTCGCGCTCGGTACAACTACTTTGCCACGATGGCTACGGGTAGCGGAACACCGTTAGCATCCGCGAGCGAACGGAAGGAGGAGTGCTTTTATACTAAATTTTGCCGAGGGCGCGGCGAAGCCGCGCCCGCAGAGCAAAATTTAGTTGAAGTTGTCGATGACCGGAATGCCGACCGTCTCGAAGTCGGTCATCGACTCGAGTTTGTCGCTGACGTCTTCGAGGCCGATCGTTTCGGAGACGACTTTTTCCGGATGGAGTTTCCCCGTCGAGACCATGCGGAAGATCTCGTCGTAGCGGGTCGGCGGCATGCCCAGCGAGCCGATGAACTCGATCTCCTGCATGACCATCGCGTCGGTCGGCAGGGTGACCATACCCTGTTCGTCCTGCGTCGTGAGTCCGACCTGGATGTGCTGGCCGCGGGTACCGAGGCTCATCACGGAGTTCTGGCTCGTCGTTTCGATCCCCAGCGCGTCCATGGCGACGCCCGCCCCGCCGTTCGTGATCGACGTGACTTCGCCGGGCACGTCGTCGACGTCCTCGGCGTTGACCGTCTCGACGGCCCCGAGATCGCGGGCTTTCTCGAGCTTCTCGTCTTTGAGATCGACAGCGACGACGTTGCCGCCCAGCGCGTCGGCGATGTGGACCGCCGAGAGGCCGACGCCGCCGCAGCCGTGGATGGCGACCCAGTCGCCCGCGCCGACGTCGGCGCGGTGGGCCAGCGCGTGGAACGACGTCATGAACCGACAGCCGAGGCCGGCCATGTCGACGGACGAGACGCCGTCGGGGAGTTTCACGAGGTTGTGACCGGCCGACGGGACGTGGACCTGTTCGGCGAACGCGCCCTGCGCTTGCTCGATGAACCCCAGCGGCATCACGTTCTCGCAGGTGTTGGAATGGCCTCGCTGACACTGCGGGCAGGTTCCGTCGCCGAGGTTGAACGGGATCGCGACGTGATCGCCCTCCGCGACGCCCTCGACGTCCTCGCCGACGGCCACGACGTGACCGGCGGGCTCGTGGCCCAGAATCTGCCCCGGCTGCGTCTCGAGGCCGAGCCATCCCCAGTCGCCCTGCCAGCCGTGCCAGTCGCTCCGACAGACGCCACAGGCTTCGACGTCGACGATCGCCCCGTCGGGTGCCGGCTCCGGCGCGTCGACGTCTTCGATCGAGAGCGGTTCGCCGTGTTCCTCGAGGACTGCTGCGCGCATGGGTCTGCCTGACTATACCACACTACAAATAGGTCACAGTCTGTTGCAGTACGTGACAGTGGACGGCCCGAGCAGCGTCGTCGGAGCGGACGCCCCGTTCAGTGCAGAAAGTCGATCGCGTCGCTCAACTCGAGGGGAACCGACCCTTTCTGATAGCCTTCGACGTGGCCGTTCGGCCGGACGCGATAGACGACGGCGGGGCGGTGTCGGACGTCGGGTTGTTCGCCGCGAACGGCGGACCACGAATCGTCGCGGAAACTCGAGCAGTCGACGAAGAGGACGGCACCGCCGCCGTGTTCGGCCAGTTGGCCGTTGGTCTTGGTTTCGGCGGTGTCGCGGACGGCGGCGACGGGGCCGGACGCGACGCGGTTCCCCGGCGGCTGCGGTCGGGTGACTTCGACGAGGACGTTGGTATCGTCGCTTTCGGCCCGGAAGTCCAGCGAGTGGCCGGTCGTGACCTCGATCTCCGGGACGACGTCGTAGCCCGCGTCCGTGAGGATCTTCGCGGCGATGAACTCCGCCATCGCGGCGCTCATCCGGACGCGATCGACGTGGTCGCTGGTGCCGAGCTTGCCCGACATGACGTGTCGGTACTCGTCGAGGACGCCCGTTTTGAGGAAGTCCTCGAAGAACCGGGTCGTCTCCCGGCGGCCGGCGTCGGGAAACCCGGCGGCGTGCTCCCGGAAGAACGCACGGGTCGAGTGACGGCCGTCCTTGGACATGAACACCGGCAAAAAGAACCACGAGATGTGGGGATAGTCGGCGAGCCAGGGGTCTTCCTCGTGAAGCGTCGCAGTCAGTTCACGCTGAGCCCACCGGGAGACGTGGTGTGGAACCTCCCGCCACCCGAACTTGTCGGTTTTCCACAGTGCGGAGGGCGTTTCGGTGTTGCCCATCCAGTAGGCGTCCGAGTCGTTACGTGCGAAGAGGGCGACGTCGCCGTTTTGCATCTCGAAGCGGTGTGTCTGCCAGTCGCCGCCGATCTTGAACCACGGCGAGACTGCCTCTGCGCCGATATTGGACTGCAGCGGCTGGAGAATATCGTGTTTGACTCGCCCGTCGCTCCAGGACTGGGGCGAGTAACGAAAGCGAAGCGGCCGTGCCACGATCCACTCTATGGGGCGGGAGTGCATATATCGTTCGCTGTCAGGCGGGAGGCGGATTCGCCCGCTTGATCCGTGCATTCGGTCACTCACACCGATATCCGGGTGTCCGTTTCGGTGGCTGGCGATGTGATGGACCGTTACATTAATAGTTGCAAGCGCCCTACCTTGTTCATACCTACCATGTCAATGGGTGCCTATGACGAGGACGAACACGAGCGCCGCGAAAAGCAAGCCTCGACGGTCGACACGGACTTCGACGACGAGCGAACGATCTACCACGGGGAAGTTGAGTACGATTCGGGGGACTCTGCGGAGGAACTGCTAGATCAGTTCGAGCAGATCAAGTCGAACTAGCGGTGGTCGACGGGAATCGACTTTTTCCATCGCCGTCCTTGCAACAGGATCGAGAGCGTCGCAACGACGAGAACTACGACAGCGTGGCCGCCGAGCGCGACGAGTAACACGGGCTGTCCAGCGACTACCGGAAGCAACAGGAGTTGTACTGCCGCGATGCCGATATTGATAGCGTCGACGCGCTAGTACGTCCTCGTCAGTCCGGGTTCCCCGCTCGCCTCCGTCACTCGAGGGCGTCCCAGTCCGGCGTTTCGGGCGCGCCCCGGTCCGTCTCGACGGCGTCGGCGACGGTTGGCGAGGGGACGGCCTTCCTGGACTCTCGGTAGCGCTGATACCAGTCGCGGATGGCCGGCCCGACCCACGACTCGCCGTCGGCCGAGTTGCCCTCGTTCGTCCCGAGCACCCGCGTTTTCGCCCGCTCGTAGTGGTGATCGGAGATCGCCGGCGTTCCGGGACTCGAGGCGGCGGCGACCGCGATCAACTCGGCTCGATCCCGCCGCGTGAGCGCGCCGGCTGCGGCCCGGTCGACCACGCCCTCGAGGTCGTCCGGTCGCGGATGGCAGAAGAGCTTCGCGCCGATCGCCTGCGAGCCGAGCAACAGACCGCCGGGATCGTCGTGATCCGCCTCGAGCAGGCGGTCGCCGCCGAACGCCGATTCGACGCGTTCGCATTCGGTCTCCTGCTCGAGCGCGAGATTGTGTTCCGGATACGCGCGACACTCGTCGGGATAGAGATCGCCGTCGTGGATTCGACACTGCAGCGTGGTCGGGTCGAGAAAGACGCAGGTCGGCAGCCACGTCGGCTCCTCGCGACCGAACGGCGCGACCGGTTTCGGCGGCTTCCGGAGGCCGACGAAGAAGACCGGCCGACCCGCGACCGCAGCGACGGTTCGACCGTCGATTTCGACGCCCTCGCTCTCCGTCCGTGCGTGCCAGAACCGCGGTTGCAGGGCCGCGCCCATCCCCGACTCGAGGAACGCCCGCACCTCGTCGCGGGTCAGCGGGACGAAGTTGGTGTCGTCGTCGAGCGGCTCTCGGGACGCCTCCCGGTCGTCGTCGCGGCCGGCGAACGGCTTGCGAGCCCGCTGTCGGTCGGTCCTGCGACCGTCCCCGCCGTCGGCGTCTCGAGCGGTCGTCGACGCGTCACCGTCCGCGAGCAGTGACTGCCAGTCCATGCAACACCCCGCACAGTCCTCGCAGTTCACCTCCATGTGCGGCGGTACGTCACTGGACCGTATAACCGCTGTGCGGGATCTCGCCATCGGACGGCCACGCCGAACGGGCGACGGCGCGGGCGAACGACTTTGACCGTCGGGAACCCACCCTCCCGTATGTCCAAGGACTCCTGTGACGGCTGCGGTCGAACGGTCACGGTTTCCGGCGGGATCGCCAACCTCTGGTCGTTCGGGACCGACGCCGGCACCGTCGGGACGGCGATAACGCTCGAGCTCGAGGACGGGACGTCGCACCTGTTGTGTTACCCGTGTCTCGAGGCGGTTCCGGACTATCCGACGGCCGAGGACATCGAGCGCCTCGAGCAGGTCGACGGCGAAACCTCGCAATTGGGGCCGCTGTAGCGGGATTTCCACCGTACCGGCGGCTCCGTATCGGCCGACGGTTCGAAAAATGGAGGATGTGGGGAGTGGAGGCGATACTGGCGGTACCGGCACACTGCACCGTTGTCAGCACGGACGCGTTTCTTCTGCAACGACCACGACAGCAACCGCAACCGGGAGCGGAAGGGGTGGGATTCGAACGCCACGAGGCGAAATGCCGCCGCGGAACCAGGTGGCACCGCGGTGCTCTACCGCTGAGCGACCCTTCCGCACTCCGTTCGACGGCGGATTTCGTCTTTGTAATCGGCCGACTACCGACCCGCCGAGCGCGCTCGCCGTTACGTAGGGGGCCGATACCGACGGGTAGACGGTGGTTTCCGTGTTGGGTATCTGCGCGCTCGAGTCGAGGGGTTTTCCGCGAGCGCGACACTCCGCAGGGTTTAGGACGCGGCCGCGCCGTGAGTCGAACGGTGAATCCCGAGCGGATCTTCGAGGAGTTCCCCGCGCCGAACTACCGGGGGACCCAACAGCAGGCCCTCCGCGACATTCGCGACGCCTTCGCGGCCGATAACGACGTCGTGCTCGTGCGCGCGCCGACGGGGAGCGGCAAGTCCCTGCTGGCCCGCGCCGTCGCCGGCTGCGCCAGACGGGCGGACGAGGGTGACCCGAGCGACGCCACGGGCGCATACTACACGACCCCGCAGGTCTCCCAGCTCGACGACGTCGCGGCCGACGATCTGCTGGCCGATCTCAACGTCATCCGCGGGAAGTCGAACTACACCTGCATTCTGCCGGAGGAACGCGAGACGCCGGTCAATCAAGCGCCTTGCGTCCGCGAACGGGGCTACGACTGTTCGGTCAAACACCGGTGTCCGTACTTCTCGGACCGGGCCATCGCCTCGAACCGCGAAATCGCGGCGATGACGCTTGCCTACTTCATGCAGACCGCCGGGAGCGAGGTCTTCCGCAAGCGCGACGTCGTCGTCGTCGACGAGGCCCACGGCCTCGCGGAGTGGGCCGAAATGTACGCGACCATTCAACTGGGACCGCGAACCGTCCCCTTCTGGGACGACCTTCGGGTTCCCGAGGTGGACGACGTCGAACGAGCCGTCCGATACGCCGAAAGCCTCGCACAGACCTGCACGCGTCGCAAAGACGACCTGCTCGCACAGGATGCGCTCTCCCCCGGCGAAGTACGCGAACGCGACCGCCTCCAGGAACTCATCGGCGAACTCGAGTGGTTCGTCTCGGACTACCGCGACCCCCAGAGCCCGACGACGTGGCTGGTCGATCAGTCCGAACCGAGCGCTCGCGATGCCGGTGGGGATGGGAGCGACGACGACGGCGACGAGCCGCAGGGCGGCCCGCTGACGATCAAGCCGATGAACCCCGAGAAGTACCTCCAGCACACCGTCTGGGACCGGGGCAACAAGTTCGCGCTCCTGTCGGCGACCATCCTCAACAAGGAAGCCTTCTGCCGGCAGGTCGGGCTCGACCCCGACGGCGTCGCGCTGGTCGACGTCGACCACACGTTCCCCGTCGAGAACCGGCCGCTGTACGACGTCACGCAGGGGAAAATGACCTACGACGAGCGCGACGAGACGACGCCGAAGATCGCCCGCACGATCGTCCGTCTGATGCAACACCACCCCGACGAGAAGGGGCTAATCCACGCCCACTCCTACGACATTCAGGAGCGCCTCGCCGACCTCCTGACCGACTTCGGCGTCGGCGACCGGATCCGAACCCACGACCGCGACGGCCGCGACGCGGCACTCGACGCGTGGAAGGCCAGCGACGACCCCGACGTCTTCCTCTCGGTGAAGATGGAGGAGGCGCTGGACCTCAAGGGTGATCTCTGCCGCTGGCAGGTCATCTGCAAAGCGCCGTTTCTCAACACCGGCGACTCGCGGGTGGCCCACCGACTCGAGGAAGGTCAGTGGGCCTGGTACTACCGAACGACGCTCCGAACCGTCATTCAGGCCTGCGGGCGGGTCGTCCGCGCCCCCGACGACTACGGCGCGACGTATCTGGCGGACTCGAGTCTGGTGGATTGCTTCGATCGCGCTCGAACGGACATGCCCGAGTGGTTCGAGGCGCAGGTCGACCGCATGTCTCGGCCGGATCTGCCGGCGTTCGAGCCGCGGGCCGCACTCGGTGACTCCGCGGCCGGCTCGACCGGACGGACGGAAGCGGGCTCCGGAACGGGGTCGTCGCGCCGGAATCGAGCGAGCGAGACGGACGCCAGCGGCGGGAGCGACGGCCGCTCGTCGTCGCGATCGAGTCGATCCGGTCGATCATCCCGCTCGAGTCCCCTCGCGGACGTCTGGGACACGGACGAGTAATAGCGGCGGTGGGAGCGACCGCTCGATACGGACTCGCTCCCGACCGGCGAAGCGCCGGGTGACCGTCGCGTCAGAAGATCGCCGTCGCGCCCCAGGCGACCATCGAAGTCACCATGAGCAGCGCGAAGAGAAGGGCGATGAGCTGATTCGTTTCCATACTCCGTGTGAAATCGCTCCGCGAGTATCAATCCCACGACAACGTGTCCGTCCGATCGATCACGAGCCGGAGCCGCTCACTCGAAGCGGGCGTCGACGACGACGTGTGCGACGCCTGCGCTGTGGCTCTTCACTCGCCGTTTCTCGAGGATCTCGAGTTCGCGTCCCGCCGCGTCGGCGGCCGCCTCGAGCCGCTCGAGCGGCCGATCCCACAGTCGCGATTCGGGGGTCGCCTCGTGATAGTGGACGACGCCGCCGGGAACCAGCGCGGCGAGAGCGTCCTCGAGGAAGTCGTGTGCCTCGTCGGTTCGGTTCCCGGCGTCTTTGGTGCCGTTCCCATCTGAAATCCCGTAGTACCCCATGACCACCCGATCGACCTCGAGGTCGCCCGCGAGGTCGCGGCAGTCGGTCATGTAGGCGTCGACTCGGTCGTCGACCTCGTTGAGTACGGCGTTCTCGAGCAGGTACCGAAATGCGGTCGGATTGATCTCCGTGGCCGTCACCTGCGCGCCCGCTCGGGCCAGCGGCAGGGTGAAGTAGCCGATGCCGGCGAACATGTCGAAGACGCGCTCACCGTCGACGTCCAGCTCTCCCATTCGGGCGCGTTCGGCCTGATTCCCGGGCGAGAACATCACTTTGGCGGGATCGAGCCCGTACCGGGTCCCGTGCTCCGTATGGATCGTCTCCGTGTCGCCGTCTCCGGCGATCAGCCGGGTCCGCGGCTCGCGGTAGGTGCCGGCCGCGCCGTCGTTCGCGATCCCCTCGTCGGCCAGCACGCTGTCGGCCTCGCCGTGGAGTTCGAGCAGGGCCTCGCCCAGTTCGGACTCGTTGGGACATCCATCGGGCACCGTCGCGAGGATCACTGATCCGATCACCGCCCACGAACCCGGGGCCGACTCGAGGTCGGCCTCGCTCCAGCCCCGTTCGGCCAGCAGTCCCTCGAGGTTCGGGCTCCGGGGCTCGGGGTCGAGCTGTTTGACGACCTCGAGGACCGCCGTCTCGGTCGGCGGCTCCGTGATGGGGAGGGCGACCCGTTCGGGGCCGTCCTCTAGGACGTGCCTCGAGTCGTCGTAGACGCCCTCGGCGCGCAGCGACTCGATCGCCGTCTCCGCGCGCGATTTGGCGACGATCACCGCGAGGGGTCCGTCCGCCGTCGCCGGCTCGAGGACGTCGTCGACCGCGGCCTCGAGATCGTGGGATTCCTCCGCTGCTGGCTGGTCGCCGGTATCCGCGTCTTCCTCAGTCATCGCTCTCGTCTGGGAGGACGTGCAATCCGGCGCGGCTCTTCAACACGGGAACGGTCTCGGCCTCTGGATCGAAGTAGTCCGGCCGGGAGACGGTTTTCGCCTGGAACGTCTCGGGGTCGAGTATCTGCACGGCGTTGTCGTCCTCGACGGTGACGACCGTCGCCTCGACCGCGTCCTCGAGATCGCCGAGTCTCCGTGCGTCCGGCGAATTGCCTTCCTCGTAGCTCGCCTCGTAGCGCTCGCCGGTCGTCACGCGGACGCCCTTGAGGTTGCCGCGGGCGCTGCGGACGAGGACGGGACCGCCGTCGTCGTCGGCGAGGTCGATGACGTCGCCGGGGGTGTACGGCGGCAGGCGGACGGCGAACGTGACCCGGTAGACCTCGTTGCCGTCTTCGTCCTCCGTGACGAGGGTTTCGGCGTCGTTGACGGTGCCGCCGAACTCCTCGAGCATCTTGTTCGAGATCTTCTTGCCGATCTTGTTGGTCGAGACCTTGATGTTCAGGCCGTCGTCGGTTTCGCCGACTTCGGTGACGAAGGCGTTGCGGTCGCCCGTGGCCTCCATGTCTTCGACGATCTGGTTCGCGATCTCTTTCGCGCGTTCGGTCTCTTCGGTCGTGGGGGTTCGATCCTCGGCGCGGATTTGCACGATGCTGGCGTAGTAGTCGCCGGCGATCCGCCCGCAGCGGGTACAGGTCTGGCGGGCGATCTTGACCGGGACCGTCACCTGCTCTTCGACCGGCGTTCCCCGCACCACGCCCGTGAAGAAACAGTGCATCCGGATCGTGTTCTGATCGACCTGCTCGGGGTCGATCTGCCAGGCGACGTCCTCGACGTCGACGTGGACGGCCAGCGCCTCGCTGACCTCTTCGATGGCGATGTCCGTGTAATCTTCCGCGCCGACGTCGACCCATCGATTCCCCCGATAGACCGCACCACAGCGGGAGCAGACGCGAACGTCGATCCGGTCCGGCGCGTCCACGAAGTCGAAGTCCTCGAAGTAACACGAATCGCAGAGTTCGACCTCCGCACCGGGCCGCAGCGGATCGTTCGCGTCGCTCGCCGACCGCTCGGGTACCGCATCCCCGCACCGGGGACAGAACGCACGCGACTCACTCATTGCCCCCGTTTGGAACCTCGGGGAGTTAAGCGGCCTGTTGTGGCCCCTCGAGTCGCACGGGGTCGCTCGAATCGGCCACCGGGTCACCCTCGCGGCCCGCGATCGGTCCCGTCTCGTGACTGTCCCTCCTCTCTACGCGAAACGGAGGGGGTCCTCGATAGAAGTAGTCAGACGACTGTCAGACAATGCTACAATTCACTGTCGTCAGACGTGACCACGTCACGCGGTCTCCATCCGAAACGAAGGGGTTAGAAAATGCAATGGATGCAGTATTTGATTGAGCGAAGACGGCGCTAAAAGTAATGTCTATATGACAGTTTCGATGTCGGTGGCGGTATCTCTATTCGTTCTGCTCATTGCTCTCTCGAGGATCATCGACGAGTTCGTAGACTCTCGTGTCGTAGCGGTCGTGGATGTGCTCGTGCTCGGCTAGCCGAGTAAACCGGCTCGAGGACGATCAGCCTCCACCGTCGTTTTCTACTAGCGTAACGGTCTCCGAACGTAGCGTCAATGTACTTATTTTTCCGGAGCCCCTCGGTTACGGTATGAACTGGCAGGCGGACTGGGGATTGCGGTTTCGGATGTTCGTGACGATGTTCCTGCTGTTCGCGCTGTACATCGTCTTCGCCGGAGTGATCACCGCTTACGTCGGCGGTGGGCTGTTGCTCTTTGGACTCATGTTCGGCGGATTCTCGCTCGTCCAGTACTACTTCAGCGACACGCTCACCCTCCGAAGCATGGGCGCGAAGACGGTCTCGGCCGACGAGTATCCGCAACTGCACGCCTCGATCGAACGGCTCTCTCAGCAGGCCGACCTTCCGAAACCGAAGGTGGCGGTCGTCGACTCGAAGGTTCCCAACGCCTTCGCGACCGGACGCAACCAGAAAAACGCGGCCGTCTGTGTGACGTCCGGGCTCATGAACTCGCTCGAGCAGGACGAACTCGACGGCGTCCTCGCACACGAACTCGCGCACGTGAAGAACCGCGACATGATGGTGATGACGATCGCCTCGTTCCTCTCGACCATCGCGTTCATGATGGTCCGCTGGGGCGCGTTCTTCGGCGGCGGTCACGGCCGCGGTCGCGGCGGCGGGGGCGGCGGCATCGTCGTCGCCATCCTCGTCTCGCTGGTCGTCTGGATCATCAGCTACCTGCTCATTCGGGCGCTCTCCCGGTACCGCGAGTACGCCGCCGACCGCGGGGCCGCCGCCATCACCGGTAACCCCTCCGCGCTGGCCTCGGCGCTGCTGAAAATCTCGGGCGAGATGGACAAGGTCCCGAAAGACGACCTGCGCGAGGAGGCCGAGATGAACGCCTTCTTCATCATCCCGATCAAGTCCGGCATCGTCGGGCGGCTCTTCTCGACGCACCCGCCGACCGAGCGCCGCGTCGAACAGCTCCGCGACCTCGAGCGCGAAATGCAGTCCTTCTAAGGGATCTCCCACCTCACACGACCTATGGGACTACTTGACGGACTCCGCGCGATCCTCGGCTCGCGCGCCGAGGCCGACGCTGGCCGCGACGCCGACCCCGACGACCTCTTCGGGATGAGCACGGCCTACCTCACGATGGAGGCCGATCTGGGCTACGACTCGCTGGACGTCGGCGCGCTCTGTTTCTCCGGCGTCGACTCGAGCGACTTCCGGGACGCCGTCGACGAGGTCGAGGCGATCCTCGAGGCCGGACAGGAAGAGACCGGGACCGGCTTTTCGGTCACCGCGGACGATCACGGCTATCACTGGGTGATCTTGGAGGACGACGACCCGGAGGATCTGATCACGAGCATGCACTTCGCCGCGGACACCTTCATCGAGCACGGCTACGGGTCGCGGCTGCTGGCGGCCGTCTTTGCGTACGAAAATCGGGATGGCCCCGCCTACTGGATCTACTCCTTCCGCCGGGGGCGGTTCTATCCGTTCGTTCCGCGGTCCGGTCGGGAGCGCGACTCGAGCGCGGAGTTCACCCTCGAGTCGGCGCTGGACGGGGAACTCGAGATCGAGCGCGAGAAGGAGTACTGGTATCCGCTCTGGCCCAGCGAGCGCGGGACGCATCCCTGGGAATGAGTGCTGGGCGGGCGGGAGTGGCGGCGGCTCTCGCTTTGCGGTCCGTGTCCGGCTCCTCGTTCGGCTGACTCCCAAAGCATGTTGGAGTCACTGGTAATGCGGTGGCGCGTATAGACAGGAGTACGCGGCAGGAAGCCACATCATCACAACTGCGCCATACACCAGTTGCCCCCCTTTTCCTGCCGCAGCCGTTTCTTCGGTACCGAGCCGTCGGCTCGAGCGGAGTCGGGTATCGGCTCGAGAATGGCTGTCGAGTAGTCACGAATACGGACTCGATAGCTGTCGTGCTGGCAACACGGAGTTGCCACACCCTCCCCACCCGATTCGTTCGCTCCGAAGTCGCTCACTCATCCCTCGCACGGCTTTGTTCCGCGATTCGCTTTTCGCTCACGGTTCCCGTCGGTCACCGTTCGCGTTTCGAGGCCTCACTTCGTTCGACCTCGCATCGCTCATCGCGTCCCAGCGCGCGCCACCGCACGCCGGTGTCACCCACTGTTATACCGGTTCGGTGGGTAGCCGCGACCAGTGACCGAGTGGAACCAGTACAAGGGAGATTCGCACAATTCGGGGCTTCGGCGCGACCTCGAGGGGCCGGCACGCGTGGGCGAGGCGTGGACGGCCGACCTCGCCGAATCGGTCGGGTCGCCGGTGCTCGATCGGGACACCGTCTACGTCGGCACGAGTCGCGGCAACTGCTACGCCCTCGAGCGGGAGACGGGTCGCCGTCGGTGGACGTTCGAGACGACGGCGGCGACCGACGCGACGCCGGTCGTCACCCGCGAGCGGCTGTATCTGGGGACGAACGACGGCACGCTCTACGCGCTCGATCCTCCCACCGGCGAAGCGGAGTGGCAGGCCGAGCTACCGGGGTCGCTCGAGTCCGCGCTCGCCCTCTCCGACGGCCGACTCTACGCCGGCCACGTGGGCGGGTTGTCCGCGCTCGAGGCCGAGACGGGAACGGTCCTGTGGACGCACGAGACTGAGTCGGCAGTGGTCGGCTCGCCGGCCATCGCGGACGGCCGGGAGGGCGGACAGCGCCGGTCGGCGCTGGACGAGCACCGGGACGACGAGCTGGTTGATTCGATGGAGGGGTCGATGATGGTCGATTCCGAGCGGGGACAGGAACTGGAACCGGATCGACGGTGGGAGATCGATCAGGAGCGGGTGTTCGCCGGGACCGCGGACGGGACGGTGCTCGCGCTCGAGGCCGAGTCGGGCGAGGAGGTCTGGACTGCGCCGGTCGGCGGTGGCGTCGCGAGCGGGCCGACGATCGCCGACGGTCGCGTTTACGTCGGAGACGATGGGGGGACGATGCTCGCACTCGACGCGAACGCCGGTCACTCGTGGTTCACCTACGAGATCGCCGACGCGTTCACCACGTCCGCGACCGTGCTCGCGGACGCGGAGACGACGTTCATCGGTGCCGGAGACGGCTACCTCCACGTCACCGACACGACCGTCGGCCGCCGCAAACTTCGCGGCTGGCTCTTTTCGCGCAAGGGGGTCGAACTCGACGGGCCGGTTCGGTCCTGTCCCGTCGTCGCCGGAAACGTCCTCTGCGTCGGCGATGCGACCGGCTCTCTCTACGGAATCGACGTCGCCGATCCGGAGCCGCTGTGGCGGTTCACGGCCGACGAGGCCATCAGCGGAACGCCCGCGCTCGCCCCCGAACGGCTGTACGTCGGCAGCGCGGACGAGCGCCTCTACTGTCTCGAGTGGGACGCCGAGGTACCACTGCGCTGAGACCGCCCCTCCGATTCGCGTCGTCGTGACGCCCCTTCACTTCTAAATTCACTGTACCGATTTCGATTTCCCCCGCTTCCTGCCGGCACTTTCACTTTCACTCTCCTGTTAACGAGGGTTTATGAGGGGTCCGGCACAACGAGGGAGTATGCCCGAATCAGATCTCGAGGAACTCCCCGGCGTCGGACCGGCAACCGCAGACAAACTTCACGAGGCAGGCTTCGATTCGTATCAGAGCCTCGCCGTCGCCGCGCCGGCGGAGCTGTCGAACACGGCCGACGTCGGCGAGTCCACGGCCGCGGACATCGTTCGCGCAGCCCGGGGCGCCGCCGACATCGGCGGCTTCGAAACCGGCTCGACGGTACTCGAGCGACGAAACGAGATCGGCAAGCTGAGCTGGCACATCGACGAGGTCGACGACCTGCTCGGCGGCGGGATCGAGACGCAGTCGATCACCGAAGTGTACGGCGAGTTCGGTGCCGGCAAGTCCCAGGTCACCCACCAGATGGCGGTCAACGTCCAGCTCCCCCAGGAAGTCGGCGGCCTCCACGGGAGCGCCATCTTCGTGGACTCCGAGGACACTTTCCGTCCGGAGCGAATCGACGACATGGTTCGCGGGCTCCCGGACGAGGCCATCGACGCGACGCTCGAGGACCGCGAGATCGAGGGCTCGGCCGACGACGAAGAGGCGGTCGACGCGCTCGTCGAGGACGTCCTCGAGAAGATCCACGTCGCGAAGGCGTTCAACTCCAACCACCAGATGCTGCTCGCCGAGAAGGCGAAGGAGCTCGCGGGCGAACACGAGGATTCCGAGTATCCCGTTCGACTGCTCTGTGTCGACTCGCTGACCGCCCACTTCCGCGCGGAGTACGTCGGTCGTGGCGAGCTCGCGGACCGACAGCAGAAGCTCAACAAGCACCTCCACGACCTCGACAAGGTCGGGAACCTCTACAACGCCGCCGTCATCGTCACGAACCAGGTCGCTTCGAACCCCGACTCCTACTTCGGCGACCCGACCCAGCCGATCGGTGGCAACATTCTGGGCCACAAGTCGACGTTCCGGATCTACCTCCGCAAGTCCAAGGGCGACAAGCGGATCGTCCGACTGGTCGACGCGCCGAACCTGGCCGACGGCGAGGCTGTCATGCGCGTTCAGGACGAAGGCCTAAAGCCGGAATAGTCGGGCCGTCCGTTCTCTCTCGACCGATCGGGAGAGTCGCTCGGCCGACCACCAGTTGCCGGACCGTCGGCCCGGATCGACGCGACGCGGGGACCGTTTTTATGCGCCTGTAACGAACCACGCACTATGACCGGGACGGTTGTCGTCACCGGTGGAAATGGTCGCATCGGTCGGGCCGTACTCGCGCACCTGTCCGACGAGGGGTACCGGACCGTCGACTGCGCGCGAGGCAAGCGACGCGAGGAGCGATCGGACGAGTACCTCACGACGGACCTGCTCGACGCCGGCGAGGTCTACGGCTCGCTCGCGAAAAGCGACGCCGACGCCGTCGTTCACCTCGGAATGGTCCCGTCACCGGAGTCGACGCCGGGATTTCGGACCTACGAGAGCAACGCGATGTCGAGTTACCACGTCCTCGAGGCCGTGGGCGAACTCGGCATCGAGACGGTGACGCTGGCCTCGAGTCTCAGCGCGCTGGGCGGGGGGTACGAGCCCGAGCCGATCAGCGTCGACTACCTGCCCGTCGACGAGGACCACCGTCTCACGCCGTCGACCGCCTACGGCATCGGCAAGCAGACGCTCGAGATCGCGGCCGATGGGGTCGCACGTCGGCGTCGGGACCAACCGCGGACGATCACCTCTCTCCGATTTCCGTGGATCGTCGACGACGAACGGGCCCGCGAGACCTTCCTCGAAGCCGACCGGACGCTGGCGGGACTGCGCGAGTCGGAGGCGTTCCACACCCAGCGCAACACGCTGTTTACATACGTCCACGTGACGGACGCAGTCGATCTGGTGCGCCGGACCGTCGAGGCGACGTTCGACGGCCACGAGCGCGTCTGGGTGTCGGCACCCGACACCAGCGTCGAGACCCCCAGCCGCGAGCTGGCGGCGGAGTGTTTCCCCGACGCTGAGGTTCGCGATGCGCTTCCGGAACGCGAGTACGCGCCGCTGGTCGACGTCTCGAGGGCGGAGACGCTGTTCGACTGGCGTCCGGAGTGGAGCTGGCGGCGGTCGATCTGACCGTCTCGGGTCGACGTCGTCGGGATGGGAAGGGATTTCCACGCCGCTCCGGACCAACGCGGCGTTCGACGATCCTCGCCGTGACGGATATTCAAATCAGCCGCGGCGCTCGAGGTCCCGAGATCCACCGGGGAGCTTCTCGAGCGATCGCTCACCGCGATCGATGCTGACGCCAGTCGTTACGTCTTGGTCCGAATCCTCGAGCGATAGAATAGAACGCGACTCCCGATGCTCGGTCGACGTCGGAGACGAAGCCGCTCAGTCCTCGGTCGTCGTCTTGTCGACGTCGAGTTCGCCCTGGTAGATCTCCGCGCCGTCCTGTGCGACCTTCTCGGCCAACACCGCGCACTTGATCCGCATCGGCGAGATGTCGACGCCGAGCATGTCGATGACGTCGTCGCGATCCATCTCGTGGAGTTCCTCGATCGTCTTCCCGGCGAGTTTCCCCGAGAGCATGCTGGCAGAGGCCTGACTGATCGCACAGCCGTCACCCTGGAAGGCAACCCGCTCGATCGTCTCCTCGTCGTCGGCGAGCTTGACGTCCATGCGAATCTCATCGCCGCACATCGGGTTCTCCCCGATGTGGGTAAACGTCGGATCCTCGAGTTCCCCGTAGTTCCGGGGGTTCTTGTAGTGGTCGAGAATCTGCTGTCGGTACATATCGGAGCCCAGTCCCATCGTTGGATACGGATAGGCCAGTGAGTTGTAAAAGGGTTCCGGGGCCGGAACGGGCGGTCAGACCGGAATTCGGCGGGTTCGAGGCTGCTGGTCGACTTTCGCCGACTCGGGGACCCGGCCGTGGTCACACCTGTTGTTGGTGCGTTTTGCTCCGAGTCACGTCTCGCCCGCGACTTCTCCGTCGAACCGCTCGAGGTACTCGCGAACGAATCCCGCCCGATCCGCGGCGAGGTCCCGACCGACGTCGGTGTACATCCGTTCCGGGAGGTCGAGAATCTTCTTGTGGACGTGATTGTACTGGGTCGCACCGGCGTCGGTGTCGTCATCTTCGACCGGTCGAGCGGGGTCGTGGATCGGATCGCCGAGCTCGCCGCCGTAAGCGAACACGCGGGCGATGCCGACCGCGCCGAGCGCGTCGAGGTTGTCCGCGTCGGAGACGAGTTTCGCCTCGAGCGTCGCGGGGTCGATATCGGTCGAGTAGCGGTGGGCGCGGATACAGTGCTGGACGCGTTCGATCGTGTCCGTCGCCGCGCCGAGATCGAGCAGGATCCGTCCGCCCTCCCGGGCACCCCAGCTCGCGTGGTCGTCGATCTCGCCGCAGTCCTCCCGGGTCCGGCCGATATCGTGGAGGGCGACGGCGAGGTGGACGACTCGCTCGTCGACCGGTTCGGGATGTCGGTCGACGAGCGTCTCGGCGAGCGTGTCGACCCGCTGGACGTGGTGCCAGTCGTGGGCCGGCGACGCGTCGATGAAATACGACCGGGCGCGGTCGCGGACTGCCTCGAGCATCGTCGGTCGTGTTCGGGCGACCGGCTGATAAGCGCGCCGTCATCGACGGCGATCGTCGGTCAGTTCCGATTCGAATCGTTCAGCGGTTGCTCAGTTGATTTCTGGACGATCGCGACCCAGAACTCCTCGATCGACCGGACGAAGTCGACGAAGTCCCCGGGCTCGAGGGGCTTTTGCATGTAGCTGTCCGCCTCGATCCCGTGCGATTGCACGATCCGTTCCCCCGCGTCCGAACTCGTGAGGACGATGACCGGAATATCGCTCAACCCGGGGTCGTTTTTCAGTTCCGAGAGGACCTCGATCCCGCTCTTGCCGGGAAGCTGGGGCTCGAGGAGGACGATGTCCGGACACGGCCTGTCCGCGTACTCGTTTCGCTGGTGGACGAAATCGAGCGCTTCCTCCCCGTCGGGGACGATATCGACGGTGTTGACGAGCTTTCCGTCTCTGAAATTCTCCTCGAAGAGGCGGCTGTCGCCGGGATTCGGCTCGACCAGGAGGATATCGATCGGTTCGTCCGGTTGCTCCTCGTCTGTACTCATTTCCCACACGTAGGAATTAGGGGGTTAAAACCTCGATGTCGGCCGAATTGGAAAGTCTCAATCCGCGAACACTCACGAAATCGAGCGCAGCGACCCTGACGACGAGTCGGGTGAGTCACTGTGCGCTGGGATGGGGTGATTCCGGAGGCACTCGATGCACTGTCGGCTAGTTATCCGTCACATTAGCAGTAGATATAAGTAACTATAGGTAAACGATCTAATCGGAAGGAAGGCTCCAAACGCGAGAGCGGAGGGGGCGTGCTCCGAAACGCCCCGGGTGATACCAGCACCCGAGACTTGCTTCCAATCCCATCCAGGGATTTGAAAGCATGACTGCGTACATCCTACCGGGATATAAACGTCCCGCACGACAGTGGAATCAACCCCGAGAACCAGCGGCTGCTCCGACTCTGTCCCGCGTTCGCGACCCGCGGAGGGCGCGATGAGTGACCGCGGCGAGGCGGGCAGCGACTCGAGCGGCGACGACCGGTCCGACCCCGACGAGACGGGTGAAGCGCCCGAGCCCTGGGTGCTCTCCCTCCCCGACTGCCCCGTGTGCGGCCAGCCCGTCACGAACGTGACCGTCACCGGCCCGCGCAGCGGGACCGCCGAACCCTGCGGTTGTTCGGTGCTGCCGAGCACCCTTGATCGGACGCCACGGGGCTGAGTCGAGGCTCGAGTCGAGTAGAGACCGGGACGAACATCGAGCGTCGGCCAGTGGGCCGATGGTTATTCGATTTCGAGATCCCACTGAGTCGGTGACTCGAGCGCAAGTTCCCGGACTGCCTCTCGGAGATCAGATTCGCTGTGCCACGTGAGACATCGGTTCGCTTCTTCGAAACGTCGAAACAGAGCGAGATGCACCCAGCTGTACGACGGACTGTCGGCAGGCCTCTCTGACAGTGCCTCTTCGAGGTACTCCGTGAGCTCGTGTTCCGTGATCCGGATGCCGCCACGCTGTGCGGTTGCGATCAGGCCCCGTAGCTCCGCTTTCTTTTGGCTACCGTCCAAATCATCGGCAAAGGCGATTTGACGTCCTATCTGTAGTACTTCGTTTTTCGTGTCGACGGTTCCGTGTCCGCTCCCATAGTAATCACGCGGCAACACAACCGTCTGGGTGAAGCATCGCTCGTGGCCGAGCAACCCGAGTTCGACGGCTTCACCGCCGGATTCTTTCTCGTAAATGGCAACGTTCGTGTCGCCGAATTCCGTGAGGAGGTGGAACTTGAGTTCGAACTCCAGCGGGTCGGTCCGGCCCTGTCCGATGGTAAGTCCAAGCGGTGGCGTATCGCCGAGAACGATCGCGTTCGCAGTAGTCGGTTTCGCGAGCTCGTACTGAGCGATTCTGAGCGATGTGTGGTACTTCCCCCGATAACTCCCGAAGACGATGTACGATGTGTATCCCGCAGCCTGAAGCTGCGGTAGTTCTTCGTTTATCCAGTTTCGGAGCGTCGTATAGTCCTCACTCGGCAGTGTCACTCCCGAAAGCGCACGCTGGAGTGCCGCATGCACCCGTTGTCGATGCTCGTCATCTCGAGTTGGCATCTCTTATTATCACGATTGGTGATGCGATCAAATCAATGCTTCGACTATGACGGCTATCTAATATAGAATCGTCATGGTCTACCCGAAACATTTACCGAACTGGCTCCATTAGCTGCTAATATCATGAGCCGTCGCTCGGACGTTTTGACTGATCAGGGCGTTTCTGTCGGGGAACCCCGCATCGAGCGTCTCTTCGGTGTGGACGATACGGCACCGTACGAAACCCAGCGGGCTGTTCAGCGGTATCTCTCCCAGGAGACTCGTCACAACATCCTCCAGGTGATCCTCGGCCACCCGGAGCATCTGGTTTCGGTCACGGAGTTCGATTACTACGTTCCGAAGAGCCGCTCGACCATCAGCGAGCAGCTTGCAGATCTTGCGGATCACGAAATCGTCACGCGGTATCATCACGAGTCGAACGCAGACGTACGGGACATCCCCGACGACTTCTGGGGACTCACCGAGTTCGGCGTCGATCTGCTCGAGGAATACAAGTATCTGCGGGGCCTGCCCGTCATGCGTGCGGTCCACGACGCGACGCACAGAACCGATACCGTCCAGCGCCACGAAAACGCGCCTCGACCGGCGCTACCCGATGCGGTCCGCGAGGCCATCGACTACGACGAACCGGACCCGGACGACGGCCCGCTATCGGGCGAGACGTCGCTCGAAGAGTTGCGCGAGCAAACGTTCTACGCAGATGCGGCTCCGGCCGATCCCGACGTGTTGAACGAGGATGCGGACGGTAACCGATCGCTCGACGAGCTCTTCTAACTTCTTGCTATCCAGAGACCCGCGTTCAGGAACATCAAATACTGACAATCAGCGTTCGCTTACGCGAACAATTGACGCGCCTGGCGAGAGCGAAGCTCTCGCTGGCCTCCGCTCACTTCGTTCGCGAAGACATCTACGAAGCGGCGAAGCCGCTTCGAGCCTTGCCTCGTGGTTCGAGAGACCAAAGGTCTCTCGTCATGCTGCAAGACCGGAGGTCTTGCATAGATCGCAAACGCTTCGCGTTTGCTCACTCACGAAACGGCGGAGCCGTTTCGAACGACGGTGCTCGGCAAGACGTCCCTCGCGCGTCAGCTAAAGAGCTGACGCGCATCGTCGATGGCGTCGACCAACTTGTCGACTTCCTCCTTCGTGTTGTAGACGTAGAAGGAGGCTCGAGCCGACGCCGCGACGCCCAGTTTATCGTGGAGCGGCTGGGTACAGTGGTCGCCGGCGCGGATCGCGACCGCGTGGTCGTTCATGATCGAGGCGAGGTCGTGGGCGTGGACGCTCTCGAGGTTGAAGCCGACGAGCCCGCCCCGGTCGGGGCCGGGTTCGGGACCGTAGATCTCGACGTCGTCTTCGGCCGCCAGTTGTTCGTATGCGTAGCGGGCCATCTCCTCCTCGTGGGCCTCGATGCGCTCCATGCCGATGTCCTCGAGGTAGTCGATCGCGGCGACGAGGCCGACGGCTTCGGCGATCTGTGGCGTCCCGGCCTCGAACTTCCAGGGGAGATCGTTCCAGGTCGACTCCTCGTAGGTGACCTTCGTGATCATGTCGCCGCCGTAGAGGTACGGCTGCATCGACTCGAGGATCTCCTGTTTGCCGTAGAGGACGCCGATCCCGGTGGGGCCGGCCATCTTGTGGCCGGAGAAGGCGTAGAAGTCGGCATCTATTGCCTCGACGTCGACGGGGCGGTTGGGGACGGCCTGCGCGCCGTCGATGAACGCCAGCGCGTCGTGGTCGTGGGCGATATCGACGAGCTCGGAGACGGGATTGACGGTGCCGAGGGTGTTCGAGACGTGGACCGCCGAGACCATCGCGGTGTCGTCGGTGATGAGCTCGCGGGCGTGATCCATGTCGAGGCGGCCGTCCTCCGTGACCCGGATGTACTTGACGTCGGCACCCGTGCGCTTGCCGATCTGCTGCCACGTGACCAGCGAGGCGTGGTGTTCCATCTCGGTGAGGACGACCTCGTCGCCGGGGCCGAGTTCGTTCAGCCCCCACGAGTAGCCGACCAGGTTCTCGGCTTCGGTCGTGTTCTTGGTGAAGACGATCTCCTCGCGGCCGTCGGCGCCGATGAAGTCGGCGACGCGGTCGTGGGCCTCCTCGTAAGCGATCGAGGCCTCCTGGCTGAGGTGGTGGATGCCGCGGTGGACGTTGGCGTTGTACTCGCGGTAGTAGTCGCTCATCGCGTCGACGACCGGATCCGGCGTCTGGGTCGTCGCCGCGTTGTCGAGGTAGACGAGCTGCTCGCCGTTGAACTCCCGCTGGAGGATCGGAAACTCCTCCCGGATCGCCCCGACGTCGAGCGACTCGAGGTTCTGTTGACTCATTGGTGACTAGCAGGGACCGGACACAAAACACTCCTTCGGTCCGGACGTGGCGGGATTTTCCGGCATCTCGACGAACCGGCTCGAATTGCGCCGTCGGAGTTCGATACCGGTTCTCGAGCCCGGTCGACGACGCGAAACGGTAGGTGGGTGGGAGCGGGCGGAGACGGGGTTGGGGAGGTGAACGGCAGGGGTCGGTGGGGGAGGGGGTGGTCTGGTGGGTGCCCCTGCCGCAATGCATCGGTAAGGGTTCCCTTGACATATCAGTGTTCCCAAACGATTTTGGTACCGGTCGGATCGCCACCGGGGAGCGACCGTCCGCGGTCGAACGGCCGACGCGTTACCGGTCGACGGCTCGGCTGACGATCGACGGCTGCGTGTACCCCAATAGCAGTTCCGCATATCGGGCGGACAACCACGCGACGGCGTTGAGAAGGTGCAAGACGACGAGTCCGACGAGGACGCCGACCGCCGTGACGGCCAGGGCCGCCGGAAGCGAGTCGACGTACAGCGAAACCAACTCGCCGTCGGCGATCGAGAGCGCAACCGGGGAGACGTCGATGGTCCAGCCGTCGTGCTGGTACGTGAGCTCGGGGATCAACTCGATCGGATCGCCGACGTGGATGCCGACCAGATCGTTCCGGTAGTGCAACGGTGCGGCGACCAGCACGTACGTGAACGCGAAACTAACGGTGAGGAGGAGAAACGAGACGAATCCCAGTACGAACTTGCTGAACAGGTACCCGAGCCCCTTCCACGTCCCGCGATCCGAGACGAGCCGTCGCACCCGCTCGCGAACGCCTCGAGGCGGTTCGGACGTCGGAATGTCGGCGTCGAGCAACCGACCGGCGAGGACTCGCTCGAGGGCGGTCAACTCGATCGAGACGAACAGAGTGAACAGGACGCTCGGAACCCCCATGCACAAGAATACGAGCGCGAGCGGAATCCCGGCGAACAGGATCGCGACGGGTTCCGACGTAGCCATCTCGACGAACGCGAACGCGAGACCGATCGGGATCGCGAATCCGGTAAGGAGGACGGTGAAGTAGCCCATCCCCAGCGGGAACGCGAGCAAGAGATACAGGAGGTTGTAGTACGTCTGTTCTCGAACGGCGACGCCGAAGAACCAGCGGCTCGCGGTTCGAGCGCGTTCGAGTGCTGTTCCGACCGCGGCGAGGGGCGATGACGGACGTGTCGATCTCATCTGGAATCGGGCCTCCTGAACGAGCGAACGATCGCGAGCAGTCCGAGCAGGTGGCAGGCGGTGACGACGAGTAGCACCGTCGCATCGGCCGCGTCGGTCGCCCAATCGATCGCGTGTGACAGCACGAAGGGGACGACGGTGAGGAAGGCGACACCGACGGCCAGGAACAGCATCGGCCGGCTGGCGTTGCGAGCGTACCCTCGATAGGCGGTCCAGGTCACGACCGTTCCGAGCGCGGCGCTCGCCATCCCGGCGAAGAAGATCGTCGTCGTCTCGTCCAGCCCGTCCACCGTCGTCATCACCTCGAGGAGGGAGACGACGGCGGCACCGAGCGGAGTGGTACTCGCGGTCACTGGTGGCACCTCCGGCGATCGGAGCGATCGGTAGCGTCCCCTCTCACGGCCGGCCGTAGACGGTGTAGAGGATCGCCGTGAGGCCGACGATCTCGCTGAGGCTCGCGAGGACCGTCGTGGTTACCGACGCCGCTCCGAAGACTGTCGGGAGCAGGAAGCGAAGGATCGTCGGTACTGCGGCGAGCAGCGTAATGCCGAGTGCGAGCCAGAGCAGCGGGGGCCGCCGGGAGTCCCTGTACCCGTCGTAGGCGCGTTTCGCGATCCAACACGCGATCGCGAACGCGGTCGCCTGTCCGGCGAAGACGGCGATCGCGACCGCCGCCGTGCCGCCGTCGACGGTCTGAATAGGGAAGCCGAGCATGCCGATCACAGGTCCTCGAATAACCGGGTGAACCGGTCGGCCGGATCCTCGTCGCGACGATACACGTCCATCTCCATCGACCCCTCGGCGATCTCGATCGCAACGCGCTCGAGTCGGGTGCTGTAGGTCTTGTAGTGGTGTCCATCTGGATCGAGCTCCTGGTATTCGTCGAGGAACCCCTGGTCCGCGAGCCGTTCGATCCGCCGATAGATCGTCGGCGGGGAGGCGTCGCAACACTCGGTGAGTCGGTCGACGGACATCGGTTCCTCGCTCGCGGCGATGAGGATGCGGCGCGCGTACTCGTCGTCGAGGAGTGCGAGCACTTCCCGATCCTCATCGTCGGTCATTCGGTCGTTCGTATGACAGGATGATATAAAAGAACCCACAGTTTCGGAGCGTGAAACCGTGGGTCCCGGATTACCTTCCCACAGCACGTAGCGACGACCGGAATGACTGCGATCGAGACGTCCGGGTTGACGAAGGAGTACGGGGACATCACCGCCGTCGACGACCTCGACCTCACCGTCGCCGACGGCGAGGTGTTCGGCTTTTTAGGCCCCAACGGGGCGGGGAAGTCGACGACGATCAACATGTTACTGGACTTGACGCGCCCGACTGCGGGATCGGCGACGGTGCTGGGATACGACGCCCAGGACGAGAGCGACGATATCAGTCCTCGCGTCGGCGTGTTGCCGGAGGGGTTCGACGTGTATCCCCGCCTGTCGGGTCGACGCCACGTCGAGTTCGCCGGGAAGACGAAAGGGACCGACGACGATCCGGACGAAATTCTGGCACGCGTCGGGCTCTCGGCCGAGGACGGCGACCGGCCGGCGGGCGACTACTCCAAAGGAATGCGCCAGCGGCTCGCGACCGGGATGGCCCTGGTCGGCGATCCCGACCTCCTCATCATGGACGAACCCTCCACGGGGCTCGACCCCCACGGCATCCGCGAGATGCAGGACCTCGTCCGCAGCGAAGCCGAGCGCGGGACGACCGTCTTCTTCTCGAGTCACATCCTCGAGCACGTCGAGGCGGTCTGTGACCGCGTCGGCGTGTTGAACGAGGGCGAACTCGTCGCCGTCGACACGATCGATGGACTCCGCGCGGAGCTCGGCGGCGGTGCGACGATGACGGTGACGCTCGCGGATCCCGCCGAGTGGGCCCGCGATCTCGTCACCTCGATCGAAGGAGTCGCCGATACGACGGCCTCCGGACGCACCCTCGAGCTATCGGTCGTCGATCCGGCGGCGAAGGCGACCGTCGTAACCGCGCTCGCCGACGCGGGGGCGACGATTCGGGATCTGCGGATCGAGGAGGTCTCCCTCGAGTCGCTGTTTACCGCGCTGACGAACGGCGACGAGGGCCGATCCGGGACGGGAGCGGGGACGAACGATGCGGTGACGACCGAAACGGAGGCGGCGCGATGACCTCGCACATCGCGACCGTCGCTCGCAAGGAGTTCGACGACGCCGGCCGATCGAAGCTCCTCTGGTCGCTGATCGGGCTGCTCGTCGGACTCGTCGCCATCGGCTACGTCGCCATCTGGTACACGGTCGACGATATCACCGCTGCCGAAGTCCTCAGCTTCCTCGGCGTCCCGCTGCAAGTGATCCTCCCGATCGCCGCGCTGATCACCGGGTACATGGCCGTCGTCGGGGAGCGCCAGTCGGGAAGCATCAAGCTCCTGCTCGGCCTGCCGCCGAACCGAACCGACGTCGTCTTCGGCAAGCTGCTCGGTCGAACGGCCGTCGTGGGGCTCGCCATCGGGCTCGCCTTCCTCGTCTCGCTGGTCTTCGGGGCGGTCCTCTTCGGCTCGGTTCCGTTCCTCGACTGGCTCGGCTTCGCCGCCGTGTCGCTGCTCTTCGGGACGGCGTTCGTCGGCCTGGCCGTCGGCGTCTCCGCCGGCGTCCCCACGCGGGGCAAGTCGATGGCCATCGTGGTCGGGCTCTACGTCGTGTTCGTCGCGCTGTGGGAACTGCTCACCGCCGGGCCGTACTACCTCATCTACGATGAACCCGTGCCGGTCGAGGCCGAGACGTGGTACCTGGTGCTCGAGCAGTTCAATCCGATCTTCGCGTACGCCAACGTGGCGACCACGATCGTCGAGGGCTCGATCTTCCCGTTCAAGTTCCAGTACGGCCTCCAATCGATGGAGGCCAACGGGATGACGCCGGCCGAGCGCTACCCGGGCGACGCGCCGTTCTATCTCCAGGACTGGTTCGGCATCGTCGTCCTGGTCGTCTGGGCGGTCGTGCCCGTCGCGATCGGCTACTATCGGTTCCAGCGAACCGATCTCTAGGCGCTCGAGTCGCGGGCTCTCGATCCGTCGAATCGGTCGCAGAATAGCGGTCCTCGCTGTCGCTCGATCGGATCCCGCCGGCGCTCAGTCGCGGTCCGCTTCGGTCACTGCATCTGCAGCAACTGCGCGTGCAGCGTCGTCCCGACCTCGAGGACGTTCGCCTCGTCGACGAACCCCTCCTCGACGGCGAGTTCGACCGCGCGGGTGCCGACGATGTTCGCGACGGCCGCCTCGCCGAGGCTCTCGAGGACCGCGCGTTCGTCGACCGCGTCGCCGCCGTAGAACTCCTCGGTGACGGTCAGGGAGAGCTCGCCCTCCTCGAACGTCTCGCCGAGGACGTCCTCGTCACAGACGGCGACCAGCAACCCCTCCGGGGTCTCCCGTTCGTTGACGATCATCCGATCACTCGAGCTCCCACTCGCGGTCCTCGTCCTCCTCGTCGTCTTCCTCGCCGATACCGAGATCCGCGACGCCGAGATCGTCCAGTCCGATGTCGCCACCTCGCTGGGGCGACTGGCGGTTCGCGCCGCGACCGCCCAGCCCGGCGCCGGCACCGCCCGGTCGGCCTCCCGCACCGCCGCGTCCGGCACCCGGACCGCCGCCAGCACCGCCGCCGCCCTGCCCGTACATCTCCTCGCGGTCGTCCATCATCTCCTGTTCGGCCTGCTCGCGCATCTGATTGGCCTCTTCCGCGATCTCCTCGGCCTGGTCGAACTCGCCGAGCTCCTCGAGGATCTCGGCTTTCGTCTCGAGGACCTTCGCGTTGCGCAGGCCGAGTCGGATCGCGTTGTCGACGCAGTTGAGCGCCTCTTCGGCCAGCCCGCGCTCCGAGAGGAAGAACGCGCGGTTGAACCAGCCCGCCGCGAACCGCTCGTCGATCTCGATGGCGCGTTCGGCGTGCTCGAGGGCCTCGCTCGTCTCGCCGAACTCCCAGAGCGCGTAGGCGAGGTTCGTCTCGGCGGTGGCCGCGTGTTCGCTCGAGTCGTCGATCCGCAGGGCCTCACGGTGAGCGCCGATCGCCTCGTCCCACTCCTCGAGTTCGCCGTGGGCGACGCCCTTGTTCACCCACGCTTCCTGCTCGAGTTTCTCGTCCTCGGCGTAGCGGGCGGTCCGCTCGAAGGCGTCGGTTGCCTGCTCGTAGCGGTTGATCTGCATGTAGTTCAGGCCGACGTCGAGCAGTTCGCTCGCGTCGACGTCGTCCTGATCGATGTTGTGCTTGTCGAGCGTGTCGGTGACGACGCGGGAGTCGACGGGGTCGACCTTCGACGGGTCGACGCCGAGCTCCGGCGGGTCCAGGTCGAACTCCTCGTACGGATCGCCGAATCCCTCTCCCTCGGAGAAGCGATGGTCGCGATCGTCGTCTCGGTCAGTCATTAGTTGAATGTCGCGGCGACGACTGTTAAGGGCTGCGACCCGGGTATCGGCGGGATTCGGAGAGCGGCGAACTCCCTCCGGAACGCGGCTCTCAGACTCGGTTGCCGAGGCGTCTAGTGACTCCCCGAAGGGACTGCGTTACCTCCGCCGGGTGCGGCAGTCCGAGCCGGTACCGGACCCGATCCTGTCGCTTGAGCGGGTCGAACACCGCGGGCTCTCTGAGCTCCCAGACCTGCGCCCGGCCCCGTCCACCGTGTCGGTCGAGGATCGCGTTCGCCGCGCGGCGGCCGGCCTCGTTGGCCGACTCCATCGACGCCAGATCGGCGTTCGTTCGGACGTAGTCGCTCGCCAGGGTGAGGTTTCCCACGCCGACGTCGGCCGGCGGCCGCTTCCGGAGCGACCCCACGGTGTTGATCAACAGCGGCGATCGGTTTTCGACTCCGGCATCCGTTTCGACGATCGAGGGATCGAGGAACCAGTCGACCAGCATGTCGTCCCGCAGCCGCCGGTCGGGCCCGTTCAGGTGGGTCTTCAGCTGCGCCCAGATCTCCTCGGCGATCTCTTCACGGGTACATTCCCTGGCCGGCTTTTCGTGGTAGAGTCCCGGCGTGTCCCAGTCGGAGGCGATAACTGAGAGAACGCCCTCGACCTCGTCGGGACCGCGGCCCTCGAGGTCGTAGCCCGTCCAGAACTGGCGCTGGGAGATCGAAGTCAGCGCCCAGGGGGCGTCGGCGTAGACCTGGTGGCCGCGGCTCAGTTCGACGTCGTCGGTGAGGTAGAACTGGATCCCGTTCATCCAGGCGGTATCGAGCCGATCGATCCGCCCCAGTTCCGGCGCTTCCCGGCGTAGCTCCGGCGTGACGAACTCGGGGGCGACCTCGACGGGGACGGCCAGCACGAACTCGTCGGCCGCGACCGTTCGTCCGTCGGCCAGCTCGGCGTCGGTCACGCGTCGCCCGTCGAACGCGAGGCCCCGAACAGGGGTGTTCGGTCGGAACTCGACGCCCAGCGTCTCGAGATGGCGGACCCACGGATCGATCCAGGCCTCGTTCGTCGGGGCGTTCAGGACCCGTTCGGTCGGCTCGGTCGGATCGAGCTGGCCGAACAGCAACTGCAGGTAGATGGTGCCGACCGTCCGTGCGCTCCCGACCTGCGGCCGGAGCGCGACGAGCGCCTGCGTCGCGTACGCGAGCCGGTCGCGAAACTCCTGCGAACGGTTCTCGGCGTCGATGAACTCCCACCAGGAGACGTCGTCGAGCTCCTCCTCGCGACGCTCATCGCAGGCGGTCAGCAGGTACAGCAGTCGCTCGAGCAGGAATCGGACGTCACTGCGGGGCAGGTCCTCGGCGAAGGCCGGACGGAGCGCCTCGAGCCAGCCCCGAACCGAGTCGGGCGTGCGGGTCTCCGCGATCCGCCCCGAATCCGCGGTGCTCGCGATCAGCGTCGCTTCGGTCTCGACGAGGTTGTCCGCGACGGTTCCGGCACCGTCGGGGATCCGCTCCATGGTATCGACGACGTGGCGGTAGAACGCCGGAAAGAACCGGAACCCGTGTTCGCCGTGGAGCGCGGCCGGATCGTCCGCGATCGGCATCGATCGGGCCTTCCCGCCGAAGCGGTCGTTCGCCTCGAAGACGGTCACGTCGTGCCCGCGCTCGGCGAGTTCGTGCGCCGCCGTGAGGCCGCCGATTCCGCCACCGAGTACGGCAACGTCGGTCATTAGCCGTTTTGGGGCACGGATCGACATAACGGGCGTCCCTAACTACGAATCCCTCGAGATGGAAAACGATCGTCCCCGGCCATGCGCGGTCGTCAGTCGTCGCCGGCGAGGTGCTCGAGGACCGCGTCGGTCGTCACGACGTCGCCGTACTTGGCGTCGATGTCGAGGAGGTTCGCCCTGTGTGGCCCCTCGGCTCTGTCGCCGACCGCGTCGGCCGGGACGATCGTGCGGTAGCCGTGCTGGAGGCTGTCGACCGCCGTCGCGCGGACGCAGCCGCTGGTCGTGACGCCGACGATGACGAGAGTGTCCACGCGGCTGGTGGTCAGCTCCGACTGGAGATCGGTCCCGAAGAAAGCGCTGGCGTACTTCTTCAGGATCACGCGTTCGTCGTCGAGGGGCGCGATCCGATCGTCCACCTCGACGCGGTCGGTCCCGAGGCGGAGCTCTTTGAGCGCGGGGACCTTCTCGACGAACATGCCCGCGTCGCCGTAGGATTCCTCGAACGCGACGGTCGTGAAGTACCGCGGCAAGTCGCGTTCTCGGAACGCCTCGAGCAGCCGCGCCGTCTGCTCGAGGACGTCGTCGACGTCCGACCCGAGATTCGAGTCCGGGTCGGTGAAGGCGTTGATCAGGTCGATGACGAGCAGCGCCGGGCGCTCTCCGATGCCGACGCTCTCGCCGAACTCTCGGTCGTCGTAGCGGTCCTCGGTGTCGTTGATCCAGTCCATAATGTGCGTCTGTGGGGTAGCTACGCGAACGATCGGGTGCGGTTCAGTTGTGCCGATCGTCGAACTCGTCGCGCTCGGCGGCGATCCGGTCGGCGAGTTCGTCGTCGTCCGGCAGCGGTCCGTAGTCGAACTCCGCGAGGTCCTCGCGCGTTTCGCGCTGGTCCGCCCGGCGCTCTTCCGTCGCGGCCTCGTCGAGGGTCCCGTCGTCACCGACGACGACGCCGTACTCCTCGCGGGCGGCGTCGGTCGAGATGAGCCCCTGCCGGATCTCCTCGGCGACGAGTTCCGGGTCCCGCTCGAGCGGGTCCCCCAGTCCGCCGCCGCCGGCGGTTCGGAAGACGAGTTTGTCGCCGGCCGCAACGGCGACGTTCTCGACCTTGGAGGGGAGTTCCTCCTCGGTCCCGTCGGTCCGGAGGAGCTTCTTCTCGCTGGTCTGGGCGTGTTTTCCGCCGTCGACGCCCCACGGGTACGTGTGCGCCCGGTCGTCCTGGAAGGTGATCGCGCCGTCCTCCTCGAAGGTGTAGACCTTCGTGATGCCGTGGCCGCCGCGGAACTCCCCGGCACCGCCGGTGTCGGTCCGGGTGCTGTACTCGTCGATCGTGAGCGGGTAGTAGGCCTCTTGGTACTCGGCGGGAACGGTCCGGAACAGCGGCCACCAGGAGTGGCCGTCGAGGCCGTCGCCGCCCGGGCGGGCGGGGATGCCACCGTAGAGGATCTCGAGCATCTGGAAGTCGTTGCCCTCGGAGTCGGTGCCCGCGTAGACCAGATTCGGCGAGGTCCCGTAGCTGCCGGCGACGCTGAAGTCGTCGATGAGCTTCGAGAAGGTGGCCTGCAGGACGTCGAACTGGCGGGCCATCAGCGGCAGGCGGTTGCCCAGTGCGGCCGGGAACTCCGGCTGGACGACGGTCCCCTCGGGCAGGTTGACCTCGAAGAGGTCGTAGTAGCCGTCGTTGAACGTCAGCAGCGGGTCGAAGGCCATGATGAGGAAGACCCCCGTGAACATCTTGAACATCTTCTCGTTCAGGAGGAAGTTCACCGTCCCGGGAACCTGATCGTCGGTCCCCTCCCAGTCGAGGTAGACGGTGTCGCCCTCGCGGTAGATCTCGAGGTGGAGCTTGATCGGCCCGTTGCCCATCCCGTCGTCGTCGACGTAGTCCTCGAAGGTGTAGCGTTCGCCTTCGGGCACGAACTCGCGGATGAGATTGATCATGCCGTCGCGAGTGCGGTCGAGAATGGCGTCACAGCCCTCGAGGTAGGTCTCCTTTCCGAAGCGATCACAGAGTTCCTGCACGCGGGATTCGGCGACGGCCGTGCCGGCCGCGAGCGCTTTGATGTCTGCCTCGGCGTGCTCGGGGAGGCGCGTGTTGTGCGCGAACGTTTCGAGGAGTTCGCTGTCGAACTCGCCGCCCTTGTAGAGCTTGACCGGCGGAAGGCGCATCCCCTCCTCGAAGACGGTCGTCGCCTGGACGGGCATGCTGCCGGGGGTCTTCCCGCCGACGTCCATCAGGTTCCCCCACTGGCTGCCGAAGCCGACGAGGTCGCCCTCGTAGAAGATCGGCCGGAGCAACAGCATGTCCGGCGTGTGCGAGACCGCGCCGGCGCACATGTAGGGGTCGTTGGTGGCGATGACGTCGCCCTCGTTCAGCTCGTCCCAGCCGAAGGGGGCGTTCTCGATAATCGTGTCGATGGCGCTGCCGAACTGGCCCATGACCATCCGTCCCTGCGGGTCGGCGATCAGGGGGAACTGGTCTGACTGCTCACGGATGACCGGACTGATGGCGGTCGTCTCGAGAACGCGGTCCATCTCGTGGCGCGTGTTCGAGAGCGTGTTCTCGATGATGTCGAGGGTCGTCGCGTCGATGTCGTGGTCCCCGACGAAGTCGGGGGTGGCGTCGGCTGCGTGCTGGCTCATTGTGAATCACTCCGCGTTATTTCCAGGTTCGCGTACCGATCGACCGTCGCCGTGTGGTCTGGCTGGACGACGACCGTCGAGTCGTCGTCGGTGACGATCGCCGGCCCGGCGATCGCGTTGCCGGGTCGCATCTGTGCGCGGTCGTAGATCGGCGTCTCGTGGTAGCTGTCGTCGAAGAAGACCTCCTGTGTGCCGACTTCCGCCCCGCTCGCGTCCTCGCCGCCGAGGTCGCTCTCCTCTAACGTGACGCCCTGGATCGTTCCCTTGCCGATGACTCGGAGGTTCGCGATCTCGAGGGGCGCGTCGAGGGAGAAGCCGAAGCGCTGGTCGTGGCGCGACTCGAAGTCGTCTTTGATCTCCGCGATGCCCTCCTCGGTCCGGAGGTTCGAGAGGTCGATCGGGATCGACATCTGGACGTCCTGGCGGTAGTACCGGCAGTCGGCGTAGTACTCGAAGGCGTGGTTCGCCTCGCCGACGCCCTCCGAGACGAGCCAGTCGGTCGCCTCCGCTCGCAGGTCCTGGTAGGCCTCGTACACTTCCTCGCCGTCGACGTCCTGATCCGTCTTCAGGTAGGTCTCGGAGAACTCGTTTTGCACGTCGCTCGTCAGGAAGCCGAAGGCGCTCATGACGCCCGGTCCCGGCGGGACGATCAGCGGGTAGGCGTCCATCACGTCCGCCAGCGCGTTCGCGTGCATCGGGCCGGCACCGCCGAACGCGACGAGCCCGAAGTCCCGCGGATCGTAGCCGCGCTCGACGGAGACGACCCGGAGCGCGCCGTACATGTTCTCGTTGACGATGTCGAGGATCGCCTGAGCGGCCTCCTCGACCGTGCTGTCGCGCTCGTCGGCGACCGTCCGGATCGCGTCACGGGCCGCCTCGCGATCGAGTTCCATGCTCCCGCCGAGCCGGACGTTCGACGGAATGCGGCCGAGCACGACGTTCGCGTCGGTCACCGTCGGCTCCTCGCCGCCCTGTCCGTAGCAGGCCGGCCCCGGATCGGCCCCGGCGCTCTCGGGCCCGACCTGGAGCGATCCCGACAGTTGGACGCGAGCGATCGAGCCCCCGCCCGCGCCGACCGTGTTGACGTCGACGGCTCGAGACTTGAACTCACGGTAGCCGACCTTCGTCTGGCGCGTCGTCTCGGGTTTGCCGTCCTCGACCAGCGAGACGTCCGTCGAGGTGCCGCCCATATCGAGCGTGAGCACGTCGGGAACGCCCTTCTTCTCCGCGATGGTCGCCGCGCCGACGACGCCGCCGGACGGCCCCGACAGGGCGAGTTCCACCGGCCGGTGTTTCGCGGCGTCGGAGCTCATCAGCCCGCCGTCCGAGCGCACGACGTTCATCTTCGCGGTCGAGCCGGCCGCCTCGAGCGAGTCGTCGAGGTCGTCGAGGTAGTCGATCACTTGCGGCCGCGCGTAGTCGTTGATGACTGTCGTCAGCGTCCGCTCGTACTCGCCGTACTCCGGAACGATCTCCGCGGAGATCGACACCGGGAGATCCGGACACTCGTCCTGAATGATGTCCCGGACCTGCCGTTCGTGGGCCGGATTCAGATACGAGTTCAGCAGGGCGACGGTCAGCGACTCGACGCCCGAGTCGGCGAGCTCCCGGACCGCCGCTCGGACCGCTTCTTCGTCGATCGGTTCCTGCTCCGATCCGTCGGGCGACGTGATCCGGCCGCCGACGCTTCGCGTATCGACGAGATCGGCCAGGGGCGTCGGTTTCTCCATGTCCATCCACCCGTAGAGCGGCCCGGGCGTCCACGCCCGCGCCAGATGGAGGACGTCCTCGTGGCCCTCGCTGGTGATCAGTCCGACTCGGGAGCCGGTCTCCTCGAGCAGCATGTTCGTCACGACGGTCGTCCCGTGAAACAACAGGTTCAGTTCGCCGACGGACGTGTCGGCCTTGTCGACGGCCTCCTCGATCCCGTTGATCACGCCCTCCGACGGGTTCGCCGGCGTGGAGAGCACCTTGTCGATCGTGAGTTCGCGGGTGTCCTCGTCGAAGACGATGACGTCCGTGAACGTCCCACCCACGTCCACTCCTAGGTTGTGTGCCATTTGGTATCGTACAGGTATCTCCACCGTAGCCGTTCGAGTAAGCGTTCTCCCAACCAGTGGGGGGCGTTTATATACTTCCGTCGGGCCGAGTCGACACCGGGGGCCGATTCTCGGACGCGGTACGCGTCCGGTGGGTCCGCGTTGTAGCGCTGACTCTCGTCTCGACGCTTCGTCGCATCCCGGTCGGAGCCCCACCGTCCGAGTATATAAACGGCCTACACTGGGTGGACCAACTGTCTTCGGTCGAGGGGGAGTGGTACAGGGAAATGGCAGCACGAGAACGAACCGGTCCCCTCGACGGACTCCGGGTCATCGACATGTCCGGCATGATAAGCGGTGCCTTCGCGACGACGATGATGGGCGACTTCGGCGCGGACGTCGTGATGGTCGAACACCCCGAGACCGGCGACCCGATCCGCGAGTGGCCCCAGAAGACCGAGGAGGGGGAATCGCTGGCCTGGAAGTCGCTGGGCCGCAACAAGCGTTGTATCACGCTCGATCTCGGCTCCGAGCGCGGGCGCGAGATCGCCCTCCTGTTGATCGAGGACGCTGACGTCGTCTTCGAGAACTTCCGCCCGGGAACGATGGAACGGTGGGGACTCGGCCCCGACGACGTCCACGCGGTCAACGAGGAGGCGATCATGGTCCGCCTCTCGGGGTACGGCCAGACGGGGCCGAAGTCCCAGAAGCCCGGCTTCGGAACCATTGCAGAGGGCATCTCCGGTTGGGCGCACGCGAACGGCTTCCCGGACAGCGAGCCGCTCCTTCCGCCGATCAGTCTCGCGGACCTGACGGCGGCCCAGTTCGCGATGCAGGCCACGATGATGGCGATCTTCGAGCGCGACGTGGGCCGCGGCGGGAGCGGCGAGGGTCAGGTGATCGACGTCTCCCTCATCGAACCGCTCTGGCGGCTCTTCTTCGGCGAGGTCGAGGCGTACGACCGGATGGACCACGTCCGCGAACGGACCGGTAACCAGCACCCGAGCACGGCCCCGCGTAACATCTACGAGACCGCCGACGGCTACATGACGCTGTCCGCGTCGAATCAGAAGATCTTCGAGCGCGTCGCCGCGGCAATCGACAAGCCCGAACTGATCGAGGATCCTCGCTTCGACGACAACGAAGCCCGCGTCGAGAACAGCGACCCGCTCAACGCGGCGATCGAGGAGTGGACGAGCCAACGGACGACCGAGGAGGCGACCGAGATCCTCGAGGCCCACGACGCCATCGTCGGTCCCGTTTACGACATGGCCGACATCTTCGCGGACGAACATTTTCAGGCTCGAGACAGCATTATCGAGGTCGAGGACCCCGACGTGGGATCGATCAAGACTTTCGCTCCCATCCCGAAGTTCTCACGGACGCCCGGCGAGGTCGAGTTCCTCGGGCCGGGACACGGCGAGCACAACGAGGACGTCTATCGGGGCGAACTCGGGATGACCGCCGAGGAGTACACGGAACTGGAAGAGAAGGGGATCATATAGATGCAGCTGACCGACGTGACGCTCCGCGAAGGCGACCAGATGCCGGGTCGCGAGTACAGCGCGGAGCAAAAGATCGAGTGCGTCCGCGCGCTCGACGACCTCGGCGTTCCGTTCGTCCAGCCCGCTTTTCCCGCGACGGGTGAGAAGGACCAGACCGTCGTCTCCGAACTGAGCGGCACGACCGACGCGGAGATCGTCGCTCTGGCCAGAGCGCTCGAGCGCGACATCGACGCCGCGGTCGACGCGGGCGCCGACGTGGTCGAGACGTTCGTATCGGTCTCGGATCGACACCTCGAGCACCTCCTCGACGCCTCTCGCGAGGAGATGCTGACGATGCTGACCGAGGCGGTCGACTACATCGTCGACCGGGGCGGCACACCGCACGTCACGCTCGCGGACGCGTTTCGCACCGACCACGACGACCTGGTCGAGGTGTTCGAAGCGATCCCGAACGTGCCGTTCGTCACCCTCGCGGACTCCGTCGGTGCGCGGACGCCGGCGACCGTCGGATCGTCGCTCGATCGGCTCGGCGACGACGTCGACCTCTCCCGCGTCGGCGTCCACTTCCACGACGACATGGGCTGTGGGACGGCCAACGCCCTGACGGCCTATCAGGCCGGCGTCGCCAAGGCCGACGTGAGCGTCGCGTCCCTCGGCGAACGAGCGGGTAACAGTTCGCTCGAGGAGGTCGTCGTCGCCTGCGCCGTCGACCTGGGGGACGACCTCGGTATCGAGACGGACGAACTCGTTCCCGTCTGCCGGGACGTGCTCGACACGCTCGGTGAAGAGTACGGCGACCGGAAGGCAATCCTCGGCGAGGAGATCTCGGAACACGAATCGGGGATCCACACCGCGGCGATGCTCAGCGATCCCGCAACGCTCGAGCCGTTCGATCCCGCGGCCTTCGGCGGCGAACGTCGGCTCGTGTTCGGCAAATCGACCGGAAAGGACGGCGCGCGCAAACTCCTTGAGCGGGCGGGCATCGAGGCCGACGACGCGACCGTCTCGGCGTTCAAATCGGCGCTGGCGGACCGCGGCCCGCTCGAGCTGGACGAGGCCGTCGCCCTCGCGAAGCGGGAGTTCGGGGACTGATCGACGCGGATCCGCCGTCCGAGCCAACACTGGTCGGGTGTATTTACGGAACCGTTATGTCGTGGTGGTCTGTAGCATACGGACAACGACTGGCGACGATGTTTCAAGCCGAAATCCACCTCCAACAGGAGAAAGCCTGCGTCCTCGACGACTTCGCGGATCACTTCGGTACGTCCTTCGACGTCAACATCGAGGAACTCCACGACCACCTCGTGACGTTTACCATCCGGATGGAGGAGTCACGCGAGGAGTTCCTCGAGTTCTTCAGGAACGCCAAGCAGGTCGAGCACGTCGAACGCCTCGACGAGTCGACCTACCTGATCACGAAGACCTCGTGTGGCGCGTACTCGGCGGTCGATCGGAACCACGGCGTCCTCCGTCGACAGAGCCGGGTCCGCGGCGATCGCCGCGTCTACACCGTCCTGTTCTTCCGCCGGGAGGACCTGCGGGCCATGATCGACGATTTCAACCGGATCGGGACCGTCACGCTGGGCAAACTCACCGAGTTCGATCGATCGAAATCGATGCTCACCGACCGGCAACTCGAGGTCGTCACGCGCGCCCTCGAGGAGGGGTACTTCGAGTGGCCGCGGACGATCGACAGCGAGGAGCTCGCCGACGAGCTGGGGATTAGCCGAACCACGATGCTCGAGCACCTCCGGAAGGCGCAGTCGAAGCTGCTGACCAGTGCCATCGAGGAGAACGACCGATCGAATCCGATGGAACGGATCGAACGGTAGGTCGACCGTACGTTCAATACCCGCTCGCTCGAACACCCTCGTGTATGCGACTGTTCGTCAGCGTCGACCTCCCCGACGATCTCGCCGACGCGGTCGCCGACCTGCAAGCCGAGTTCGACGGTGCGAGCGGGCTCAATGTCACCGATCCCGAGCAGGCCCACGTGACGATGAAGTTCCTCGGCGAGGTAGACGAGGACCGAGTACCCGACCTCGAGCGGGAACTCGCGGCTGCCGTCGACGATGCCGCCGTCGAACCCTTCACCGCTCGATACGGCGGCTTGGGCGTCTTCCCGTCGCTCGACTACATCAGCGTCGTCTGGCTGGGCGTCGAAGACGGCGGCGCGGAACTCACTCGGCTCCACGAAGCCATCGAGGATCGGACGACGGCGATGGGATTCGAGGCCGAGGATCACGACTTCACGCCCCACGTCACGCTCGCGCGAATGGAACACGCCGGCGGGAAGGACTTGGTCCAGGAACTCGTACAGGAGCGCGACCCGACAATCGGCGAGACTCGAGTCGACGAGGTTCGGCTGACCGAGAGCACCCTCACGGACGAGGGGCCGGTGTATTCGACGGTCGAGTCGTTCCCGCTCGAGTGAGCCTGCCGTCGTCGAGTGGACTCTCAGTCGGATCGTGTGCGGCCGTCGAGGGCGGTATGGGCGGCCGACGGTGTTCGATTCGGCTGCGTTCTCGAGAGACGACTATTAGCTGAAATGACGTATTGTGTCGCTCGCACCCGGTATAGTCAGGAAATACAGAACTGAGTATCAAGACCGGGTCCGTCGTAGCGAGTCCGAGACCATGGGTCCCGTGTTCGACGACCGTCCGTCGGAGCCCGCGAGCGGTCGATGGCGCGTGACGCGGCGCGAGGCCCTCGCCGCGATCGGGGGTGCGACCATCGCGTCCTCGATCGGTACGTCGCGGACGGCAACCGACCCGGACCGCGACGCCCCCGTTCGCGTCCGGGTCTATCCCGGTGCCGTTCCGCACCAGGCCCGACTGCGGTACGGACTCGACGCCCTGTACCGCGACTGGCCGGTTCCACTCCGGGACGCGGTGGCGGCTATCGAGTCGGCGTTCGAGCAGGTACTCACATACGCCCGCGACCGCACCCGACTCGAGTCCCTCGAGATCAGCGTCGAGCGCGGTAGGCCAATTCGGATCCCGCCGTCGGCGACGCCGCTCTCGGCCGATGCCGTGCTTCCGTCGCTCGAGACTCTCCTCGAGCGCTTTCGCGAGCGGCTGCGGAACCGCGACGCGCTCACCGGCGGGGCCTGTCACGTCTTCCTGCCCTGGTCGCCGCTGAATTTCCGCGTCGGCTACGGCGGGACGCTGGCACCGAACTCGATCACCGGCGAAGGGGGCGCCGGCGACAGCGGCGATGCACAGACCGTCGCGAACGTCGGCGCGACCGAGGTCTGGGACTCTCGAGCGGTGACGAGAAACATGGCGATTCACGAGACGATTCACACGTTCCTTCCGAACGACATCGTCGCGGCCGTCGGCGACGCGTACTGCGATCACGAACTCGGAACGGCCGTCCGGACGGAGGAGGAAACGCTGGAAATCTCTCCGATGGCGACGGCCTACGCCGGCCCGGACCGGATCGGCGGCGGCACCCGTTTCCACGGCACCGGCTGCTCTGATCGGGACCGATTCTCTCGCCACGACGGCAACGAGGGCATCGAGAACTGGACCTACACCACCGAACTCAGTGACGCGACGTGCGAGGGCGTGACGCGTTTTCTCGAACGGTGGAGCGCACCGTGACAGTTTATAGAAATATTATTGCCGAATAATAGGGGGGTCGCTAGTCGGATTCATATGCTTTCGTTCGTTTCTATCGGTAGCGCGTTTCACGTCGGTCCGAACAGGTGACTGACCCCGTTCGGCGTGTGTTCGGTCGGCCCCACCGGACTCCGCCGCTTAGATGGACAAGATTTTAAGCCACCGCGGGCTACGTCCGGCTACTATGGGTAAAAAATCGAAGGGCAAGAAGAAGCGACTTGCCAAACTCGAGAACCAGAACAGCCGCGTCCCGGCGTGGGTTATGATGAAGACGGACATGGAAGTCCAGCGCAACCCGAAACGACGCAACTGGCGGCGCAACGACACTGACGAGTAACGATGAGTGCAAGTGATTTCGAGGAACGCGTCGTAACCGTTCCGCTGCGCGACGTCAAGAAGGGGGCCAACCACGAGGCCGCCGACTACGCGATGCGACTGGTCCGCGAACACCTCGCCAAACACTTCGCGGTCGACGAAGACGCCATCCGTCTGGACCCCTCGATCAACGAGACGGTCTGGGCGAACGGGCGCTCCAACCCGCCGCGAAAGCTGCGCGTCCGCGCAGCCCGCTTCGACGAAGAGGGTGAAGCCGTCGTCGAGGCCGAGGTCGCAGACTAAACTTGCAACGCCTCGCATTCGCCGGGTCGGCCTACGTCGGCGTCTTCGCCCGCGCGACCGACTCGTGCGTACTCGTTCGCCGCGACGTCGACGACGACGTTGCCGCCGCCCTGACCGACGAACTCGAGGTGCCCGCCATCCAGACGACCGTCGGCGGTTCCTCGACGGTCGGCGCGTTAGCGATGGGTAACGAGAACGGACTGCTCGTCAGCTCCCGGGTCCTCGAGTACGAGCGCGAGACGCTCGAGGAGACGGTCGATCTTCCCGTCGCCGAACTGCCGGGAAACATCAACGCCGCCGGTAACGTCGTCCTCGCGAACGATTACGGGGCCTACGTCCACCCGGACCTGCCCCGCGAGGCGATCCAGATCGTCAAGGACACCCTCGACGTTCCCGTCGAGCGCGGCGACCTCGCTGGCGTCCGCACCGTCGGCACCGCCGCGGTGGCGACCAACACCGGGGTGCTCTGTCACCCTAAGGCGACCGACGAGGAACTCGATACGCTCGAGGACGTCCTCGATGTCCGGGCCGACGTCGGCACGGTCAACTACGGCGCACCGCTGGTCGGCTCCGGGCTGATCGCCAACGAGGCCGGCTACGTCGTCGGCGAGGATACGACCGGCCCCGAACTGGGCCGGATCGAGGACGCGCTGGGCTATCTCGACTGACCCGCTGCAACCGGGTGCGACCCCGATTTCTCCACGTCTCTTCGACCGGACTCGAGCGGCCGCCATCGACGCAGTTCGATCCGGTTAGCGACCGCGAAAATCATCCGACTGTGCCCGTTTCGGACCGACATTTATATTCACTCGACAGCGAGTACTCGCTGTATGGTCTGGCAGGACGGTATCTTCATGGCTGGTAGTTTGCTCTCGGTCGTCTTTCTCGCGCCCGCGCTCCGGAACGTGAACACGCGGCTTCCCCTCGCGACGACGGTCCCCAAGATGGCACTGGGTGTCGTTTACGCGGTGACGTTCGCCACGATGGGGATGTCGCTCGCTGCGGGCGGCCTGCTGGCTACTGGGGGCATGTGGTTCCTGCTTGCCGCCTACCGCTCGCCGCGTTCGGCTGTATCACCGCGTTCGTCACAGGAGACGGACTGCGAGCGTGTCCCCGCCTCGGGCCCGCCCCGATAGCGCGTGACAGGCAGCCCGATTTGCGATCGCTCGACGACTGGCTGGAGCGATTCGTTTTCGCCTAGTGCTGTTCGAATCGGTGTAACACGACCTCGCTGTCGTCGTCCCACTCGAAATTGTCGTGAGCACGCTCGAGCATGCGCCGATACCCCTCGAGGTCGTCCATCCCTTCGGCCTGGGCGTCCTCGTCGGTCAGGTCCCCGAGCGTCCGCTCGCGGATCTCAGTCACTTCGAAGGTCGTTCCGTCGATCGTGAACGTGTCCCCTTCGTCCGCGTACTGATGCCCGCGGTGGATCTGGGTGACGTCTCCGTCGAGGGCCTGCGTTTGCATCCGCTCGCTGGGCAACAGCTCGCTCGGATCGAGTTCGCTCATGGTCGCCGATTCGGCGTCGTGTGGTAAAATCGTTGACCCTCCGCTCGTCGGCTATCCGTGGTTGCGGCGCGCCTCTCGGCCTGTTCCGCCGGATACGCCCGTCGGGATGGGAAGGGAAGATTCTTCCGGCTGCCTGCCGGAGGAATAGGCATGAGTCAATTTACGGTCAGTGGTCGGTTCAAGAGCCGCGACGGGTTCGCGGAGTTCGAGACGACGATCGACGCCGAAAACGAGAACGTCGCCCGCGAACACACGCTCTCCCAGTTCGGGAGTCAGCACGGGCTGAAACGTAGCGAGATCGAGCTTGAGGAGGTATCCCAGCAATGAGTCAGCAGCAACTTCAGCAGCTGTCCCAGGAGCTTCAGGAGATCGAAGAACAGATCGAGGGTCTTCAGGCGAACGTCGAGGCCGTCCAGCAGGAGAAGACCGAAGTCGACGAGGCCATCGAGGCCCTCGGCACGCTCGAGACGGGTTCGACCGTCCAGATGCCCCTCGGCGGCGGCGCGTACCTCCGAACGACCATCGAGAACATCGACGAAGTGATCGTCGACCTCGGTGCCGATTACGCCGCGGAGTTCGAGGAAGACGACGCCGTCGACGCCCTCGAGAACAAGAAAGAGCACCTCGACGAGCAGATCGACGAGCTCAACGAGGAGATCGCCGAACTCGAGACTGAAAGCGACGAACTCGAGCAGCAGGCCCAGCAGCTCCAGCAGCAGGCGATGCAACAGCAGATGCAGGGAATGGGTCAGGGTCAGGGCCAGGGCCCCGACGAGTAACGCGGCGCAGGCAGTCTTATCGATACCATGTTCGACAACCTGAAGGACAAACTCGGTAGCTTCCGCGAAGACGCCGAAGCGGCCGCCGACGAGAACGTCGAGGAGGTCGACGAAGACGAACTCGAGGACGAGGACGTCGAGCCGGACGTAGCGGCGGAGTCGGCCGACGCGGAAGCTACCGATACTACCTCCGAAACGGTGGCCACCGAACCGACCGAACCGGCAGCCCCATCGTCGTCTGCGGTCGAGCCTGATGCCGAGGGAGCGTCGGAGCAATCGGCGACGAGCGAGTCCGCTACTGCAGACGCGGCCGAGTCCGCGGGACAGGAGCCGGCGACCGATCCCGAACCCGATACTCTCGACTCCGAGCCGGAATCGGAGGAGACGGTCCGTGACGAGGAGGCGGCCGCTGAAGCGGCCGTCGATGAGGACGTGGATGAGGATGGGAACGACGACGTGGCTGATGAAGCGGCCGTCGACGGGGACGAGGAAGACGATGCCGACGACGGCGGCAGGACCGGCCTCGGTGCCAAAGCCAGATCTCTCATCACGGGGACGGACGACGAGTCCGAATCGGACGAGGCGTCCTCCGACGCGGAATTAGCCGAGTCGGTCGAGGAAGAATCGGAGGAACCGGCGGAGCCGGCCGTCGAAACGGAGCCGTCCGTCGACGAAGAACCGGTCGACGAGGGGACGGCCGAGGATGACGATGACGACGAGGGCGGCAACTCGACCGGGTTCGGCACGAAGGCTAAATCCCTCGTCAAGGGGAAGTTCGTCATCGAAGAAGAGGACCTCGAGGGGCCGCTCCACGAACTCGAGATGGCGCTGCTCTCGAGCGACGTCGAGATGGGCGTCGCCGAGGAGATCCTCGACAACATCCGCGACGAACTGGTCGGCGAGACGCGGACCTTCACGACCTCGACCGGCGAGGTCGTCGAGGAGGCGCTGCGTAACGCGATCTACGACGTGATTAGCGTCGGTCAGTTCGACTTCGACGAGCGGATCGCCGCCGAGGACAAACCGGTCACCATCATCTTCACGGGCGTCAACGGGGTCGGAAAGACCACCTCGATCGCCAAGCTGAGCCGCTACTTCGAGGAGCGGGGCTACTCGTCGGTGATGGCGAACGGCGACACCTACCGTGCCGGGGCGAACCAGCAGATTCAGGAACACGCCGACGCCCTGGACACGAAGTGTATCAGTCACGAACAGGGCGGTGACCCAGCAGCGGTGCTGTACGACGCCGTCGAGTACGCCGAAGCCAACGACGTCGACGTCGTGCTGGGCGATACGGCGGGACGGCTCCACACCGACGAGGGCCTGATGGACCAACTCGAGAAGATCGGCCGCGTCGTCGATCCCGACATGACGCTGTTCGTCGACGAGGCCGTCGCCGGGCAGGACGCGGTCAACCGCGCTCGCGAGTTCAACGAGGCCGCGGAGATCGACGGGACGATCCTGACGAAGGCCGACGCCGACTCCAACGGCGGTGCGGCGATCTCGGTCGCCCACGTCACCGGGAAGCCGATCCTGTTCCTCGGCGTCGGACAGGGGTACGACGATTTAGAGCGGTTCGATCCCGACGAGATGGTCGATCGGCTGCTCGCCGACGAGGAGTAGACTCCTGCGTTCGATCGCCGTCCTGTCAGCTGTTCTCTATTACAGAAGACACTTATTAGCTGTCTAAGAAGTCGGCGTATGAACCGCCCGCTGTCTCGGCGAGCCCTCCTCGCGTCGGTCGCAACGACCACGGCGGTCGCGACGGGTGGGTTCGAGTCCGACCCGAGTGACGCTCCCGAGCCGTCGCTCGAGTCGAAAGCCCTCCCCCCTGACCGGTACGACTGCAGCGACGTCGACCGTCCCGAGCCCGATCCGCCGGCAGACGAGGACGCACTCGAGCCGCGGCCGTACCCGGAACGACCGTCTGAGACGCGTCTCGAGGAAACGAACGAGGTATCGGACCGCGTACCGGCGTCGGTCCCGCTGTACGGGACGGATCGGTACGTCATCGACTTCGAGCGGGCGTATCGACGGAACGCCTTCGTCGCCCAGTATGGGCCCATCGCGCGGCGCTTCGAGTTCCGGAACACGGCGTCCCGAACGGTACCGATCGATTCGGCTGCAGACGGGGCCGCCCTTCTGGTGGTGATTCTCTACGACGTGACGACCGGAACGCGACAGGCGATGGGGGGAAGCCGCAACGAGTGGGACGTTCGCGTCACGTACTACGTCGACGAGAACGTCGTGCTCCGTGCGCGATACGACGGCGTTGCGGAAGAACTGACGTTCGATCCCGATCCGCGGAGGCAGGGCGACCTCGTCGCGTGCGTCGACTGAGCGCGGCCGTCAGGGCCGCTACCAGCGATGGTTTTCCGGGAGCCGTTCGACACGCTCACCCTCCCGCCCGCCGCTGTTCTCGAGCACGTCGTGCCGTCTACCGGGGCGGTTCGTCGCGTCCGTGTAGCGACGTCATGGTAGCGGATAGTGTTGCCCGTATCACCGACGCGTACGTCGCCGGTGATGGCCGCCGGTGGAGCGTTCCGGCGTGTTCGAAGGGGTTTCCGTCCGTCCCCGTCGTCGGTAGCCGAACGATGCAGCAATATTCGCCGGTGAAAACGATCCACGTCATGATTCGCCGAGTTGCGGGGGTGTATAGGTGTGGGGTTGTATTACCCGTCAAACAATGGTCTTTGAAGATAGTGTTATCAGTCACGAGAGTGCTGCATCGAGCAGCGGCGGTGGTTCGCATGCGTAGCGAAAGCGCAGATTCTTCCGACTCCGCACGAACCACGAGGTGGTTCGCGTGAATACGACGGAACAATACAAACAGAACAAGCATCCGCTCGACGTTATCGACGACGTCTACGACTACGCCGACGAGGAACTCTCCTTCGACGAGATCGAGGAGCGCGCCGGCGGCGGCGAGTGGGAGCGCCTGAAGTGGGCCGGTATGTACGCCCAGAAGCAGGAGGGCTACTTCATGATCCGGACCAAGGTGCCCGGCGGGAAGCTCACGCCGGAGCAGGCCGAAGTGATCGGCGAGGTCACCGACGACCTCGCAGTCGCCCCCGAAGAGTACGGCGGCGAGGAACAGAACGAACTCTGGGGCGACGCGTATCTCGACATCACGACCCGACAGGACATTCAGAAACACTGGATTCGCGTCGAGGACGTCCCCGAGATGTGGGACCGCTACGACGAGGTCGGCCTGACGACGGTCCAGGGCTGCGGTGACTCCGCCCGGAACGTCCTGGGCTGCCCCGCGGCCGGACTCGACGACCACGAGTGTTTCAACGCACAGCCGGTCATCGACGCCGTCTCGGACTTCTTCACCGAGAACCGCGAGTACGCCAACCTCCCGCGGAAGTTCAAGATCACGATCACCGGCTGCGCCCACGACTGCGCGCAGTCCCAGATCAACGACGTCGGACTCGTCCCCGCAAAGAAGGAAATCGACGGGGAGCACTACTACGGCTTCCACGCCCGCGTCGGCGGCGGCCTCTCCGACGGCCCGCGAATGGGATCGGAGCTCGACGTCTTCATTCAGCCCGAAGACGCCGTCGAGTTCTGCCGCGCCGTCGCACAGACGTTCAAGGAGCTCGGCGACCGCAACAACCGCGGCGTCTGCCGCATGCGCTACCTCGTCGAGCAGATGGGTCCCGAGAAGTTCGAGGAAGCGATCCGCGACCGCAGCACCGTCGACCTGCTCGAGGCCGGTGAGAACCTGACGGTCGGCTACCAGGGCGACCACGTCGGCGTCCACGAGCAGAAACAGGACGGCCTCAACTACGTCGGCTTCAACGTCATCGCGGGCCGAATGGGCGGCGATGAGTTCGCCGCTGCAGCCCGCGCCGCCGAGAAGTACGGGACCGAGGACGCCTCCGTGCGCCTCGCGACCGACCAGAACTTCCTGATCACGCACATTCCCGACGAGAACGTCGACGACCTCCTCGCGGAGCCGTTCGCCCAGGAGTACAGCCCCGATCCGGGGCCGTTCTCGCGGGGCGCGGTCGGCTGTACGGGCAACGAGTTCTGTAACTACGCCATCATCGAGACGAAGAAACGCACCAAGCGCTGGGCCCGCGAGCTCGACGAGCGCATCGACGTGCCCGACGACATCGGCGCCATCCGGATGCACATGTCCGGCTGCTCGGCCTCCTGTGCCCAACCTCAGATCGCAGACATCGGGTTCCGTGGTGAGACGGTCAAACTCGAGGACGAGAACAGTACCAACGCGGAAGGCGACAACATCGTCGAAGGGATGGACTTCGGTCTGGGCGGCTCGCTGGGTGCCGACAACGAGTTCCTCGACTGGGTCGAGAGCGCCGTACCCGCCGACTCCGTGATCCCGGCCCTCGAGCAGCTGTTCGAGGCCTACTCCGCGGACCGTGATGAGGGCGAGAAGTTCTACGAGTGGTGCCGCGGCGTCGACAACGGCGAACTCCGGTCGATCATGCAAGAGGCGGACGCACCGGTTGCACGAGGTGTCGCCCATGGGGACTGATAGCGAGGACGAACGCAGTGAGTCCTCGGATGAGCGAGCGGGAGCGAAGCGACACGCGAGCCGCGAGGACGAGCAGCGCTTCCCCCACGTTCCGGCCTCGGACGACGATGACGACGCCGTCATCGTCCCCGACGCCGAGGGTGGCGCATCCCGGTCCCGAGAGAACACGGATCACGCTCGAGAGGGTGCCATCGCCACGGACGGCGGTAACGATGCCGCCGAAGCCAGCGGCGAGAGCTGCTCGCCGAACACCTGCACCTGCGGCGAGAAAACGGCTGCCGACACCGATGCCGAGTCCGAAACGCCGCCCGTCGCGACCGACGGCGCCGGCGTCGCCAACGTCGACGAGATGGGCGAACTCGGCGACCTCGAGTTCACCGAGCCAGCGGAGAACGTCAGCCAGGACGTCGACAACGGCTCGCCCGACACGCGCGTCGGGATTCCGGACGGCGTCGACCTCGAGACGCCCGATTACTCGATCCGGTCGCAGATGAACGACATCGAGACGCCTGACGAGAAGACCTGGTTCATGGAGCTGGACGAGGCCGTCATAGACGAGGGTCGTTGTATCCAGTGTGGGACCTGCGTCGCCGCCTGCCCATCGGACTCGATCGGCATCGGTGACGACGGCCTGCCGGAACTGGTCAAGATGTGTACCGGCTGTTCGATGTGTTGGGACTTCTGTCCCCGCGGCGGCCTGCGCTACGAGCGCCAGTGGAAGATCACCGGCGGCGAGGACAACGTCAAGGGCGCGGGCGACCCGATCACGGAGTTCTCCGCGAAGGTCGAAGACGACTGGACCGACAAAGCGCAGGACGGCGGCGTCGTCACCGGCGTCCTCGCGACCCTCCTCGAGGAGGGCGAGATCGACGGTGCGCTCGTCGCGACCGAGAGCGAGGAGGACGCCTGGAAGGCCGAGAGCTTCCTCGCGACGACGACCGAGGAGCTCATCGAGAACGCCGGCACCGTCTACAACCAGACGATGGCGCTTGGCAACCTCGACCTCGAGCAGTGGAAGCACAAGCTCCCCGACAAGTCCTGGGACGAACTCAGCCTCGCGGTCGTCGGGACGCCCTGCGAGATCGAGGGCCTCCGCGCCCTGCAGGACTTCGAGTGGGACTACCAGGCCCAGGACGAGGGCCTCCGCGCGGTCGACTACAGGATCGCGCTGATGTGTACGAAGAACTTCAACTACCGGAAGCTCATGGGCGAGCAACTGGAGGAGAAGCGGGACATCGCGCCCGAGGAGATCGGCAAGATGGACGTCCTCAACGGCAAGATGATGGTCTACGACCACGACGGCGAGATGATCGTCGAGGAGGACATCGAGAACTTCCACGACGCCGCCCTCAAGGGCTGCGACGAGTGTGCCGACTTCACCGGCTTCTGTTCGGACATCACCGTCGGCTCCGTCGGCTCGAGCGACGAGTACTCCAGCGTCATCATCCGCACCGAACAGGGGATGAAGGCGTGGGAACTGACCGAGCCGAACCTCGACTACCACGACCTCGAGGACAAGAGCGCGGTCGGCAAGCTCCAGGGCTGGGACAAGAAGAAGGCCTTCGAGAGCCTCGAGCGGCCCTTCGACCCCGACGCCCCGCGGTTCATCGAGTACAAGGACCACGCCGAGAACTACGGCACCGAGCTGAACCCGCACGACTTCGGTCACTGAGGGGGTTCGGGCTCGAGCCAGTTTCTCTGTCGTTATTCTGCCGTTTTTCTCAAGCTAATCAGTCAGTCACTAGCGGTGGCGCACGCTGTGCCGCGGTGAGGAGTGCGAGGCCGAACGAAGTGAGGCCTCGGAACTGCGAACGGCGACGGGAGGAGCCGTGAGCCATCGACGAACCGCGGCTCGAAGCCGTGCGAGGGATGAGTGAGCGACCGAAGGGAGGGAACGAATCGGCTGGGGAGGGCGTGGCGATTCCCTGCTTCCAGCACGAGTAGGTCAGCTTTAGCAGTTCTTCACGTTCTAACGGCCATTATCGAGGAATTCACTGATGCTCGCAACGCCCATCACTGAATAATCATCCTCAACATATTCATTAGTTATAAGTATAGTTGTGACAATATTCAAACGAAAGCTAGTCTTCAAACGCGCGAGCGGAGGGGGCGTCCTCACGAAACGCCCCGGGTGCCCTAAACACCCGAGACTGGCTTTCAATCCCAGCGAGGGATTTGAAAGCATGATTGCGTACATCCTATCGGGATATAAACGTCCCGAACGACAGTGGAATCAACTCCAACGACCAGCGACAGCACTCGATCGAACGGCCTGCCAACGGCGACCTCGGAGGGCACGATGAGCGACGAGCGCACGCCTGCTGAACCCTCGAGCGAGCAACCCACTCAAACCCGCGACACGCCGTACTCGATCGAGCGGGCGAGGGAGCGCTTCGACACCGCGCTCCCCGACTGCCCCCTCTGTGGCACCCCCATCTGGGCCGTCTCGGTCATCGGCCCGCTCGAGGCCAGCGCCTCCCCCTGCGGCTGTACGGTCACGCCGGGGCTCCTCGAGAACGACTACGAGTACTGACTCGGGGTCGAACTCCATCCCACAGGCTCGAGCGCCAGCGCTCGAGTCTCGACAGCAAGCCGATCACTCGACGGTGCACCGTCGGATCGCATCCCACGACACACCACTCGGATCCACCAGCGGCGACCGCCGCTATCGACGGTTGCTGTCGGGCGGTCGGCCCGTAATCGGGCTCGAGAAGGGTAGCAAATGGCGGACGACGAGATTCGGAGTTTGGCTGTCACACCGAGATGACCGCCGGCGAGACGGCCGATTACCGATGGCACCGATACGTCTATTACGCTCTGTTACATCTTGTTACGTATGCCCGTCGACTTCGAGAACTACCGCCCGACCGACCTCCCCGAGGAGGAGACGAACGGACGGCAAATCCTCGAGTTCCTCGCATCGAATCCCGAGACGGGGTATCGTGCCGGCGAACTCGCGGCGGAGCTCGAGATCCCCCGCGGGAGCGTCGGAACGACGCTGAGTCGTCTCGAGAGTCGGGGACTCGTTCGCCACAAGGGCGAATACTGGGCGATCGATCCGGACGCGTACGATGCCCACACGGCGAGTCTCATCGGACTGGAAACCGTCGCCGAGCAGTTCGAAGGCGACTACTACGACGAAAATCCGGACTGGGATGCGGGACTCCCCGACCTCAGCGAGCAGGAAGCCGACGGGTCGGTGGAGGACGAGTAATGTACGAGCGCGATGTCGTCGTCGTTGCGGCCGATCCGTTCGGCAACACGCCGCGCCGGCCGTATCTGATCGTTAGCAACGCGGCGCATCCGTTCGCCGGCCGGCAGTACATCGCGCTCGGAATCACGACGAAAGAGTACGTTGCGAGCATCCCGCTCGAGGGCGCGTTCGAAACCGGATCCCTGGATCGCGAATCGTTCGTCTCTCCCTGGGCCGTCGTCTCGTTGCAGGATATCGACGTGGATCGAGCGATCGCTCGAGTAAGTACTGAATTGACCGATACCGCGGTCGACCAAATGACGCAATACGTCTTCGATTGACGGCTGTCGGACGAACACGGCGAGTTACTGACGACTCGCCCGGTCTGATACTGATCAATTGGTGCCGACTCAGATCACCGCGCCGGACTGCAAGACAGCGATCAGTACGGTGAGTACCGGAATCGCCAGCAGGGTCGTCAGGAACACGCACGTCGAGACGTACTCGGAGACGAGGATCCCGTCGGTCCGGGCGCTGCCGGCGAACTCGATGGTGAGGATCAGCGGCGTCACGGCGGCGGGCATCGCGGTCTCGAGGACGAACACGCGCGCGACGGTCTGATTCTCGAAGCCGACGAGGAGCGCGACCCCGAGGCCGACGAGCGGGGCGACGCCCATCTTGAGCGCGGTTGCGGGCCAGGCTCGAGAGACGGCCGAGGCGGTGTCGGCACGCGCGAGTTGAATACCGAGAATGAGCAGCATGAGCGGGATCGAGGCGTCGCCGACGAGCTGGAGCGTCTCCATCGCGGCGGTGTCAGCAGGGGGGACGATGTCCACCGCTCGAGCGAGCAGCGCCGCGATAACGGCGTAGACGAGGGGGATGTAGAACACGCGCCGGACGCCCTCGAGGCCGGCGGAGCCGCTGCTCCGGGAGGCGACGTAGACGCCGACGGTGTACATCAGCACGGACTGGACCGAGAGGAAGAGCACGGCCGTCTGTCTGCCGACCTCGCCGAACGCGAAGTCGGAGACGGGGATTCCCAGATTTCCGGAGTTACAGAAGATCGCGACGAGGACGAGCGCGCTCAGTGCGGGTTCCTCCTCGCCGACGGCGCGGCCGGCGAGTTCGGCGATCGCCCACATGATCCCGGTGAAGGCGACGATCCCGATCGTTACCCGGAGGAGCGTCGCCGCCTCGAGTTCGGTGACGGCGAGGCTGTGAAAGACCAGCGCCGGTGCCAGCACGTAGACGACGGCAGTGTTCAGCGGCTCCGGATCGATCTCTTTGACGGTCGCCAACACGTAGCCGACCGCCGCGATGGCGACGATCGGCCCGACCGCGGAGCCGAAAATCCCGACGAGGTTCGCCATCGATCAGCGGTCACCCTCGTCTCGGTGCGGTCGACTCGGAATAGTCCGCGCTTGCGCGGCAGTAACGGAGTGCATTCGCAGCCAGCTACTTCCTGCACCTGATATGGGACTTGCGATCGGGGCGAACTGACTCCGGGTTCTCGGTACCGAGAGATGTGCCCCAAAGAACTGCGATGCTTCTCGCGTCTCGAAGCGGTTCCGGACCGACAGCGCGGGATGGGCCGGCCCGCGTGTCCGGCCCGTTCAGACACCCGCTCGCGACCACTCCTCCTCGTCCACGCTCCGTTCGAATCGTGCGCCCTGCCCGCACTCGGGACAGCCAAACTGCTGGAACTCGAGCTCGCTTCCGATGAGCGGGATCGTTGTTTCGGTCCCTGCTCCCCTGCGCTCCATCTCGATTCCGCACCGCGAACACGTCGGCGTCTCCGGGATGGATTCGTTCTCGAGGAACATCGCGCTCATCTTCTGTTGAATGCTAACAATCACCCCGACTAAATCGTTTGCGCCGGTCGCTCGATTCCGGAGTTCCACGTGCGGCTGCCCGCTCGATTTCTCGACTCGAGCCCGCCGATGCAGTCCCGTAATCATCGATTGGCGTTTAATGTGACTCTGGTCACAAGGTGAAGATACGACGGAGGAACGGTCCGCTTCTCGAGGCAGTTCGCATCGACCAGCACTGCAGCCGATGTCGACGTCGCTTCAGCGGACTTATTTCGAGCGCGTCGCAACCGTGACCATGGCATCCGACGTGCGGATTCGAGTCGCGACCGCGGACGACGCGGTCACGATCCGCGACATCTACGCACCCTTCTGCGAGTCGACGGCAGTTACTTTCGAGGAGACCCCGCCCACAGAGAGCGAGATGGCCGACAGGATCGCGTCGACCCTCGAGACGCATCCGTGGCTCGTCTGCGAGCTCGCCGGCGACGTCGTCGGCTACGCCTACGCGGGGCCGCTGCGAAAGCGGCGGGCCTACGAGTGGGTCGTCGAACTGTCGGTCTACGTCGCCGACTCGGCTCGCGGGATGGGCGTCGGACGGGCCCTGTACGAATCGCTGTTCGCCGTCCTCGAGCGGCAGGGAATCCGCGACGGCTACGCCGTGACGACGGTGCCGAACCCCGAGACGGAGCGGTTCCACGAACGCATGGGATTCGATCGACTGGTCGATTTCCCCGGAATCGGCTACACGCAAGGCGAGTGGCAGGACGTGGCCTGGTGGCGGCGATCGCTCGCAGAGAAATCGGAGACCGAGACACCCGATCGGCCGCGCCCGTTCTCGGCAGTTCGCGAGGACGCCGACTGGGAGTCGCTGGTCCGGGCGGGCGAGGACTTGCTCGAGTCGCGCTGACGGATTACGCTTCCAGTCGATCCGCCAACTCCTCCAGGCCCTCGGTGATCAGGTCGGGTTCCGGGCCGAAGGGCTCCCACGGGGTCCCCTTCCGGTCGAGCCAGACCCCCTGCATGCCGGCGTGGATCGCGCCCTGCACGTCGAACCAGAGCGCCGAGACGTGGACCAGTTCGTCGATCGGCGTTCCCGTTCGCCCCGCGGCGTGGCGGTAGAGGTCCGCGTCCGGTTTGAACGTCCCGAGCTCGTCCGCGCTGATCGTATCCACGACGAGATCCCCGATTTCGGCGTGTTCGACCATCGACTCGAGCATCTCGGGATTGCCGTTCGAGAGGACGTACGTGTCGTACCCGGCCTCGTGTAATCGCTCGATACTTTCCCGGACGTCGTCGAAGACCTCGAGTTCGTGGTAGACCTCGAGGATCTCCTCGCGCTCGTCGGCGGGGAGGTCGATCCCGTGTGCCGCGAGGGCGTAGGCGAGCGCGTCCCGGTTGATCTCGTAGAACGTCTCGTACTCCTCGAGGTGGTTGGCGACGAGCGTGTACTGCATCGACCGCTCCCGCCAGGTCTGAGAGATCGGATCCGGATCGTCGATATCCGCGTGGTCCGCGAGCGCGGCCACGGTCGCATCGACGTCGACGAGCGTGCTGTAGGAGTCGAACGTAACCGTCGTAACGCGGTCGGGATCGAAGGCCATGGGATACCTACGGAGGGGAGGGCCAAGAACGTCGGCCGTTCTATTCACTTCGAGGACGATCGAACGCGTCCCTACGCGATCTCGATCGATGTCACTTAGTGTGACCACCCCCTGATATCTGCCGTGAATATCTCGAGTTGGCAGACCTACCTCGTCACGCAGGCGTCGCTGTCGGGCGAGCAGTCGACAGTGGAGGTCGTCCGCGCGGCCATCGACAGCGGGATCGACGTCGTACAGCTCCGCGAGAAGGAAACGAGCGCTCGATCGCGGCACGAACTCGGCCTCGAGCTGCGCGAGCTCACGGCCGACGCAGGTGTCGACCTGATCGTCAACGATCGGGTCGATATCGCGCGGGCGATCGACGCCGACGGCGTCCACGTCGGCCAGTCGGATCTGCCGGTCGCGGTCGCGCGCGACCTGCTCGGGCCGGACGCGATCGTCGGCTGTTCGACGTCGACGGTCGCGGACGCCCGGGAAGCAGAAGCCGACGGGGCGGACTACCTGGGCGTCGGGGCCGTCTACGGAACCTCCTCGAAGGACGTCGACGAGGACAAGGACGGGATCGGTCCGGAACGAGTCGCCGCGATCGCGGACGCGGTCTCGATTCCGGTCGTCGGTATCGGCGGGATTACGGCTGACAACGCCGGCCCGGTCGTCGAGGCGGGTGCGACTGGCGTCGCCGTGATCAGCGAGATTACGGGGGCCCCGAATCCGCGAGCGGCGACCGAATCGCTTGCGGCCGCCGTCGAAACGACGAAGGGAATCGGGAACGGAGGAGGAGGAGCATGAGCGTGACTGATATCGCCGCCGACGACCTCGCGGATTCGGTCCGGACGGTCCGGGAGACGGAACCGCTCGTCCAGCACCTGACCAACACGGTGACGATCAACGACGTAGCGAACCTGACCCTCCACTGGGGCGGGCTGCCGGTGATGGCCGACTCCTTCGGGGACGCCGGCGAGATGGCCGAACTCGCCCGCGCGGTCGTGATCAACATCGGGCAGGTGCCCGACGGCCGCGTCGAGGCCATGCACGAGGCCGGCCGGAAGGCGAACCGGCGCGGGATCCCGGTCGTCCTCGATCCCGTCGGCGTTGGCTCGACGCCCTCGCGCGAGGCCGTCGTCGAGAGCCTCCTCTCGGAGGTCGAGTTCGCCGCGATCAAGGGCAACTACGGCGAGATCAGCGCGCTCGCGGGCGTCGAGGCGGAGGTAAAGGGCGTCGAGTCCATCGGCGATTACGAGGACATCGAGAAGACGGCTCGGTCCGTCGCCGAATCGACCGGCGCGGTCGTCGTCGCCTCCGGCGTGGAAGACGTCGTCGCCGACGCCGACGGCGCGGTTCGGCTCACCGCCGGCCACGAGATGCTCGGCGAGGTCGTCGGCACCGGCTGTATGCTCGGCGCGACGATCGCCACGTTCTGCGGCGCGCTCGAGGACGCCCGCGAAGCCGCCGTCCACGGCACGCTCGCGTTCGGCATCGCCGGCGAACGGGCCGCCGACCTCGAGTATGCCGGTCCGGGAAGCTATCGGACGAACTTCCGCGATGCCGTCTACGGCGTCACCGGTGACGCCGTCGCTGATCTCGCGCTCGCGGATCGGATCGAACGGGCTCTCTGAACCCGGCCCCGACAGCACCAGAGCGCGACTCGCTCTCCGCAGTGCTTCCAGCGATCGGGAACGTACTGAAACCGTTTTAATACCTCCGGGTGAACTGTTCCCTATGACTCGAGACGAACTCGAGAACGCGGCCGAGTCGCTCGCGGACGCGGCAGCGGCCGCTGACGACGACGAGGCACGGGACCGACTGCAAAACCAGGCGACGAAGTTCGAGGACTACGCCACGGCGGATCGCGGTCCGGACCACGGACAGCTCGCACGCCACGAACACATCCTGCACGACATCGCGGACGAGGAAGGCGGCGACGTCGCGGACCACGTCGACGACGCCCTCGAGGCGATCACCGAGTTCCGGTCGACGCTCGAGGGCGTCTAGGGCTTCCGAAGCGAGTTCCGTTTCGAAAATACCGATTTTCCGCAGTCTGCGGAGCGATCCCGATTGGTTGTTCCGGCAACCCGTTTTCTACCGGGCAGCCTCGAGCAGCCCCTCACTGAACACTGTCCCCTCGAATCTCCGCTCGGGGGAAGACGCTTCGAGCGGAGCCGTTCAGTCAGTACGCAGTCCTATCGAAGAGGATGAATAGAACGACAGCTGACGCGGCTCCGACCTCGTCCCGACAGCGGGGCAGTCCGCTGATTTGCCCGCGACAGAATTATGGATAATTCACACGGCGACCGTTCGGAGTGGGTCGATCACCGATTCACTGCGTGGCGTACCAGTCACTCACAATTTGACACCAAGAAAATATTACGAAATGCTTTATTCGGAATGATGTGGTGCCTCAGCGTATGCGGAGCCAAGAACTCATCCACTTTCATGCGCTCTTACTCGAGGTGCGTGCGGAACTCGAAGACGGCGGCGACGTTCCGCCCGACGCGTTTGCTGCCTACGATGCGCAACCGGTTCGGCCGTCTCACGTTCACCGGCGGAAGGAAGCACACGAGAAAGGAATCGATCTCCTACTCCAGGGGATCGACCGATCCATTCGAACGCTCCCGCCACCGGAACCCGCACCGCGACCGTAACCGCCCCACTTCGATAGCATGAGCGCTTCTTTCGAGGACGCGTCGACGCAGCGTCGCGTGAGCACCGTCGTGATAGAGAACCCGAATTCGCCCAACGAGTGCGTTCTCTATCCGTCCGATGCGACCGACGAGGAGCTGGAAACGACGTGGGTTCCCGCCGAAGAAGGTGATTACACCCGTCTGTTGGATCGTCGGTAGGGTTGTCGGGCCGCGTTCCTCAACAGACCGGCTTCGGGTTCGCACCCATCCCCTCGAGCGTCTCGACGTACTCGTCGTAGGCGGCCTGAATCGCGCCGTTTGCGGCCTCCTCGGCGCGGTCCCAGTCCTCCTCGCTCTCGCAGACCGACGTGAGGAGGGACTTCGCACGCTCGAGCTGGTCGTCCAGGTCCTCGCCGAAGCCGCGGAACAGGCTTGCGGTCTGGGGGTCGGCGTCACCGACGAAGTAGCCCACGACCTGATCCTTCGAGCGCTGGCTCGCGAGGATGCGGCCGACGAGCGCGCCGACGCGGGAGACGGTGTCCTCGCGGTCGCGCAGGTACTCGTGGAGCTGCGGGACGTCACTCGGCTCGAACTCGTCGTCGGCGAGTTTGTCGGCGACGGTCTCGTAGTGATCTTCTTCCTCCGCTGCCGTGGCTTCGAAGGCCTCGCGGGCCTCGCCGTCCGCCTCGTCGTCGGCCCACTCGAGGAACGTCTGCCAGGCGGCGTACTCGGCGTCGGCGGTCGCCTCGAGGACGGGTTCGGTGTCGATCTCCCCGCCGGTGTCGGCGTACAGCGACTTCGAGGAGCCGAGTCGCGAGAGTGCGGTCTGATTCCCTTCACTGACAGTCTCGACGAACGCGTCCGGATCGGTCATAGAGTGGCCTTCGGGCGGCCCCGAGTTAGGTTTGTCGCGACGGCGCTCTCGGCGGCGTCCCCGAACCCGCCGTCTCGGTCGGCCCCGATTGCGCCGGCGAGCGTCGCCTCGAGTCGTCTCTCCGCGGGTAATCGGCCGGCCTCTCTCGAACTCGAGACGGCCGTCTTTCCGTGAGTACAACGGAAAGGTGGGGGAGAGATACGTCTCGGGTACGAGTAACGCCGTTACCTGCTGACTCACTCCGCTGTCTCACCGTCCGGTCACTTCCGAAGAGAAAAACCGCAAGTCCCGCAACTGCTTTCGACCACTCACGAACGAGCGAGGCTCGTTCGAGGGATGACGCTTACTCGCCGCTGCCGGTTTCGATCGGCGCGTTGACGAGGTTGCCCCACTCCGTCCAGGAGCCGTCGTAGTTGACGGTGTCGTCGTAGCCGAGCAGTTCGTGCAGCGCGAACCACGCGACGGACGATCGCTCGCCGATGCGGCAGTAGGCGACGGTCGTCTCGTCGCCGTCGATGTCTTCCTCGGCGTAGAGCTCCTCGAGCTCGTCGTAGTCCTTGAAGGTGCCGTCGTCGTTGGTCACGGCGGCCCACGAGATGTTCTTCGCGCCGGGGATGTGGCCGCCGCGCTGGGCGGTCTCCTGCAGGCCGGAGGGAGCGAGGATCTCGCCGGAGAACTCCTCGGGCGAGCGAACGTCGACCAGCGGGACGCCCCGCTCGATCGCGTTCTCGACGTCCTCTCGGTACGCGCGGATGCTCTCGCGCGGACCGGCGGCGTCGTACTCGGTTTCCGAGAAGTCGGGCGTCTCGTCCGTGGTCGGGTAGTCGTTGTCGAGCCAGTATTCGCGGCCGCCGTCGAGCAGATAGACCTCGTCGTGACCGTAGTACTTGAACTGCCAGTAGGTGTAGGCAGCGAACCAGTTGGAGTTGTCACCGTAGAGGACGACCGTGTCGTCCTCGCTGATGCCGTGGCTCCCGAGGAGGTCCTCGAAGTCCTCCTTGTCGAGGATGTCTCGCTGCGTCTGGTCCTGGAGCTGCGTCTCCCAGTTGAACCCGATCGCGCCGGGGGCGTGTTCCTCTTCGTAGGCTTCCGTGTCGACGTCGACCTCGACCAGTCGGAGGTCGGAGTCGTCGTCCTGGAAGTCGTCGAGTCGGTCAGCGACCCAGTCGGCCGTGACGAGTACGTCGTTGGCGTAGTCGTTTGCCATACCCGTTCCTACAATGGCGACACACAAAGGGACTTCTTAACCGGTCAATTCGGACACCGATCGACTCTGGCGGAAATATTTGCCTCCTCCGGCGGCACCGATCCTCGACATCGTTCGGAGAGAGGCCCTATTCGCCACATTCGCGGGGAGTTCAATATATAGGAATCTCCATAGGTCAGATTCTCCACCAAAAACAAGCAAGAGTTGCCACTGTCCCGGTACTCCATGCGCGACCGAAATCGGTGCGTACTCGAGTCCTCGTTCCGAACGGCGACGTAATGGACGAATCCGTCGTCGTCTCCCCCGACTGGCTCGCATCGCGTCTGGACGATCCGCAGGTCCGTCTCGTCGACGTCAGGGACGCCTGGGAGTTCGACGGGATCGGTCACCTCCCCGGCGCAGTGAACGTTCCCTTCGACAGCTACCGCGACGAGAGCGACGTCGACCGCGGTACCCTACCTGGTGCCGAGGCGTTCGCGGACCTGCTCGGCGAGGTGGGAATTACCCCCGACGACACGATCGTCGCCTACGACGACACCCACGGCGTCTTCGCCGCTCGCTTCGTGCTCACCGCGCTCGAGTACGGCCACGACGACGTGCGTCTGCTCGACGGCGACTACAGCGCCTGGAATCGAGAGTACGAGACGACCGGCGAGACGCCCGAGGTCGAGCCGACGACCTACGAAGCCGATCCGCTCGCGCCCGAGGAGAGCCCGCTCGTGGGCTACGACGCCGTCGCGGACGCGCTCGATCGCGACGCCGTCTTCGTCGACACGCGGGAGCAGGACGAGTTCGAGGAGGGCCGCCTGCCCGGCGCGGTCCGCTTCGACTGGCGCGAGGTCGTCGACGACGAGACGCGGCGGCTGAAACCCGAGGCCGAACTCGAGGCGCTGCTCGCCGACCACGGCATCACGCCGGATCGGGAAATCGTCCTCTACTGTAACACGGCTCGCCGAATTAGCCACACCTACGTCGTGCTCAAAGCGCTCGGCTACGAGAACGTCCGCTTCTACGAAGGGAGCCTCACGGAATGGCTCGCCAACGACGGTGAGATCGAAGCCGGGCCTGCCGGAACGGATCACTGAGACAGCCGCCGTCAGTGGCGGCCCTACGATTGCGCGGGTTCGACGGCCGGGAGCGCGAATTCGAACGTCGCCCCGTCGCTCTGTTCGGACTCGAGCCAGATCTCGCCGCCGTGGCGCTCGACGATACGTCGACAGAGCGCGAGTCCGATCCCCGTCCCGGCGTGTTCCTCGTGGCTGTGGAGTCGTTGAAACACCTCGAAAATCCGCTCCTCGTCCGCGGGATCGATTCCGATTCCCTCGTCGCTGACCGAGACGATCCAGTCGCTGCCGTCCCGTCGAACGCCCACGTGGATCTGCGGCGGCTCGTCGCCGCAGTACTCGAGCGCGTTGGAGAGCACGTTCTGGAGCAGCTGCCGTAACTGGTCGGCGTCACCCCTGACCCGAGGTAACGACTCGCTGGAGAGCGCCGCGTCGGTCTCCTCGAGTCTCAGTTCCAGATCGCTTCGCACGTCCGCGAGCACGGCGTTCAGGTCGACGGGTTCGAAGGGATCCCCCTGCGTTTCGACCTGCGAGTACGCGAGGAGGCCGTCGATCATCGCCCGCATTCGGTCGGCGCCGTCGACGGCGTAGTCGATGAATTCCCGGCCGTCAGCGTCGAGTTCGTCCGCGTATCGCTCTTCGACGAGCGAGAGGTAACTCGAGACCATCCGCAGGGGCTCCTTGAGGTCGTGGGAGGCGGCGTGGGCGAACTGTTCTAACCGTTCGTTCGACGCCTCGAGTTCCCGTTCGGATCGTTGCTGCTCGAGTTCGGCGCTCACCCAGTTACCGAGCAGTTCGACGAACGTGACCTCCCAGTCGGAGAACTCCGCTGCGCGCGCTTCCATATCGTAGAAGCAGAAGGTGCCGTACACCTCGTCGCCGACGGTGACGGGCGTCCCGAGATAACAGGAGATTCCCCACTCGGCGTTCCCGTCGCGGTCGGCCAACTCCGGCGCGTCCGCGTCGACATCCTCGAGGACGAGCGTCCGTTCAGTGGTGACGACGTGTTCGCAGTTCGTCGCCGATAGTGCGGTAGTGTCGCCCGCCTCGAGGTCGGCGTCGGCCGGCGCGTCGACGGCCTCGAAGATGTACTCGTCGGTATCTTCGCGGACGCGGGACAGCGTCGCGTAGTCCGTTCCGATCGTCTCCCGAACGACCGCGAGGAGCGAATCGACCTGCTCGGTGAACGACAGCTCGGGGTCCGCGATGACCTCGTAGGCGTTCTGAAGCGCGGTCTCGCGCGCTCGAAGCCGTTCCGTTCGTCCGACGCACTCGGTGTCGACGCGGACGGAGACCGTCACCCCCGTCTCGGAGGGATACGCGCGACCCTCGAGGCGGGCATCGAGCGACTCGGGTATCGTCTCGAACGTGACCGGCTCCTGGGATGCCATCGCACGCTCGTACTCGGGACGGATCGCCGACCCGACCGCGTCGGGGACTCCGTCCCAGATGACCGTCCCGAGCAACTCCGCCTCGGACCGCTCGAGCAGCCCTTCGGCTCGCTCGTTGCAAAAGGTGAACCGCCACTCCTCGTCGAGCGCGAAGACGGCATCGGAGATGCGCCCGTAAGCCCTTGCAGCATCACCGTCGTGCTGCTCGGATGGGTTCGATTGCTCGGGCATGTACTCCGTCGAGGGTTCTGTAACGGATAAGCTATCCGTTGCTCACGTCCCGCCAGTCCGGAGCCGTCGAATACGTCGCGTCCGAAAGTTCGTCGAACGTCGCGTAGACCACCTCGTTCAGCGCGGGGTGAATGTGGACGGGCTCGGCGACGTCGTCGACGGTACCACCGCCGCTGTCCATCGCCACGACCACCTCGTGAATCAGCGTCGCAGCCTGGGGACCGACGACGTGGCAGCCCAGGATCTCGCCGTCCGGCGCGGCGATGGCCTTCACGAACCCGTCGTCGGCCTCGAGGATCATCCCCAGCGGCGCGGCGTCGTAGGGGACGGTTGCGGTCTCGTGGTCACGTCCCTCGTCCGCGAGGTCGTCCTCCGTTCGACCAACGCTTGCGACCCGCGGCTCGGTGAAGATCGCGTGGGGCATCGCGCCGTAGTCGACCGCCTGGGTTGCGTCATCGAGCACGTTTCTCGTCACGATGCGCGCTTCGTAGTCGGCCGTGTGCTTGAACGGTTGCTCGCCGAGGATGTCGCCCAGCGCCCAGACGCCGTCGACGGTCGTCTCGAGCGTGTCGTCGGTTTCGACGTAGCCCTGCTCGTCCGCTTCGATCGCCGTCTCCTCGAGGGCGAGCGTGTCCGTGTTCGGCCGCCGGCCGGTCGCGAGCAGGAGGTCGTCGGCGGTGAGTTCGACTGCGTCGCCGTCCCCATCACCGTCGCCGCCGTCACCGTCGCTCGGCTTCGCGGTGACGGCGACCGTCTCGTCGTCCTGACTCACCTCGGCCGCCTCGTAGCCGGTGTAGACGTCGCAGTAGGTCTTCATCGACTCCGTCACGACCGCGCTGACATCGTCGTCCTCCCGGGGAACCAATCGGTCGCTGCGACCGACGATCGACACCTCGGTCCCGAGCGCGCCGAAGAAATAGCCCAGTTCGACACCGATGTACCCGCCGCCGACGATCACGAGCTCGTCGGGCCGGTCCTCGAGGAAGAGCGCGTCGTCGCTCGTGAGGAACTCGACGTCGTCGAGGCCCTCGATCGGCGGGACCATCGGTCGGCCGCCGACCGCGATGACGACGGTTTCGGCGCCGATCTCCCGCGTATCGGTCGATTCGTCGTTCGGTACGACCTCGACCGTTCGATCGTCGACGAACCGTCCCTCACCGCGGTAGAGGGTGACGTGCTCGCTGTCTTCCAGACTGGATTCCTGGTTCCCCGCCTTCTCGTAGACCGTGTCGTGAATCGAGGCCGTGATCTCGCCGTAGTCGACGTCGTCCACCTGTGCGGCGACGCCGAACGCTTCCGCCCCTCGAACGTCTTCGACGACGTCCGCTCGGTGGATGAGCGCCTTCGAGGGAACGCAGCCGCGAGTGATACACGCGCCGCCGAGCGGCCCGGGTTCGACGACGGCCGCCTCGAGTCCCTGCTGGGCCGCCGCGGTCGCGACTTGACTGCCCGATCCGCCGCCGAGGACGACGATGTCGTACTCCTCCATGCCGGCGTCGACCACGGACAGCCGCGTAAAATGGGAGCCTGCTATACGAATGGCGCTGCCTGCCGCCCCGATTCGCTCGACTACAGTGAGTCGTATCTACCTATAGCCAGTCGTCGCCCGGATCGTCCGACGTCGCCTCCGTGTACGTCTTGACCGCTTCAGCGAGGTTCTCGAGGGCCTCTTCGGGCGTCTGTCCCTGACTCGAGACGCCGGTCTCCTCGTCGTCGGCGATGTGCAGGCCGTGGTCGTTGACTCGCATGGTCACGTCCGCGTCCTCGAGTCCTTCGTAGTCGGAGGGGTCGACGTCTGCGTCGGAACTCATGGACACGAGTTGTCGCGCTCGAGTGAAATACGCATCGACGCCGCTCGAGTCGTTGTGATGGTGGCGACCGAGTGCGGGTCCCAATCACGGGACTAGGCCGATCCGCTAGCGGTCGAATCGGATCTATCGTGTCGGCCGTAGAAAAAGCCTTTAACGCCGCCGTCTCGTATACCCAGCAAATGGTACTCGACGATCTCGGGAGTTCTCTGCGGGGCACCCTCGACAAGCTCCGCGGGAAGTCGCGACTCAGCGAGGAAGACATCGAGGAGATCGTCAAGGAGATCCAGCGATCGCTGCTCTCCGCCGACGTCGACGTCTCGCTCGTGATGGAGCTGTCGGACAATATCAAGGAGCGCGCCCTCGAGGAGGAACCCCCCGCCGGCACCCCGGCGCGGGACTTCGTCCTTCGCATCGTCTACGAGGAACTGGTCGACCTCATCGGCGAGTCGACCGAGCTGCCGCTCGAGGAACAGACCATCCTGCTTGCCGGGCTTCAGGGGTCGGGTAAAACGACCTCCGCGGCGAAGATGGCCTGGTGGTTCTCCACGAAGGGCCTGCGCCCGGCGGTCATCCAGACCGACACCTTCCGACCCGGCGCGTACGATCAGGCCGAGGAGATGGCCGAGCGCGCGGAGGTCGACTTCTACGGCGATCCGGACAGCGAGGATCCGGTCGAAATCGCCCGCAAGGGACTCGAGGAGACGAGCGACGCCGACGTCCACATCGTGGACACGGCGGGTCGCCACGCGCTTGAGGACGACCTGATCGACGAGATCGAGCAGATCGAGGGCGTCGTCGAGCCCGACACGTCCCTGCTCGTCCTCGACGCGGCGATCGGGCAGGGCGCGAAGGACCAGGCCCAGCAGTTCGACGAGTCTATCGGGATCGACGGCGTCGTCATCACGAAGCTCGACGGAACGGCGAAGGGTGGCGGTGCACTGACCGCTGTCGACCAGACCGACTCCTCGATCGCCTTCCTCGGGACCGGCGAGGAGGTCCAGGACGTCGAGCGCTTCGAGCCCGACGGCTTCATCTCGCGGCTGCTCGGCATGGGCGATCTCAGTCAGCTCGCCGAGCGCGTCGAGCGCGCGATGGAGCAGACCGAGATCGAAGAAGAGGACTGGGACCCCGAGGACATGCTCCAGGGCCAGTTTACGCTCAACGACATGCAAAAGCAGATGGAGGCCATGAACAACATGGGCCCCCTCGATCAGGTGATGGACATGATCCCCGGCCTCGGCGGCGGGATCAAGGACCAGCTGCCCGACGACGCGATGGACGTCACCCAGGAGCGGATGCGGACGTTCACGGTGATCATGGACTCGATGACCGAGGCCGAGAAGGAGTACCCCAAGGCGATCGGCGCGAGCCAGATCGAACGCATCGCCCGCGGCTCGGGAACCGAGGAAGAACAGGTTCGCGAGCTGCTCCAGCAGTACAAGATGATGGAGCGCACGATGAAGCAGTTCCAGGGCATGGGCTCCGAACAGGAGATGCAACGCATGATGCAGCAGATGCAACAGGGCGGCGGTGGCGGTGGCGGCGGCATGGGCGGGATGGGACCGTTCGGCTAATACCGTCGAGCAGTACGATCCGCCGAGCAGCCGTTTCGGAACCGCGACGGGTTTTCGATCGATATTTCAACTCATCCGAAAATCTCCGTGCCACTACGTTAATACGTCTCTAGACGTATCCTCGAGTACGAATGAACCGTCGACAGTATCTCGCCCGGACCGGCGCGGCCGGGACGAGTGTCGGACTACTTACGGGACTCGCCGGCTGTATCGACGACCTCAGTGGGTCGTCCGACACGAACGACGGCACCGACGACGAAGCCGGCAGTCGGGCCGGCGAACGAGCGCTCGACCGCGCCGCCGGCGACCTGAACAAAGCCGCGCAGGCGCTGAACGAGGTCGGTGGCCTCGAGGACCCCGACGCCGTCGAATTCGACCCCGAAGCGCCGCGATCGCATCTCGCGGACGCTCGGGAGCACCTCGAGACTGCGGCGACCGAACTGCCCGAGGACCGACAGGGGGATATCGACACGCTCCGGTCCTACGCCGACGCCCTCGAGGGACTCGTCGACGTGACTGCCACCGTAACCGACGGGGGAATCGCCGACGATATCGACGCCGTCACCGCGGCGATCGAATCCGAAGGGGATCTCGAGAGCGCGAGCGAGACCGTCGACGACCGCTACGCCGAAATCTCCGACGCCCACGAGCGCTGGGAGGAAGCGAACGCGACGATTGGGGATCTGGACGCCGACACGCTCGAGGAACTGACCGGTGTTTCGGTCGCCGAACTCGAGGCGGGAGCGGCCGCGCTCGGAACCGTCGTGGCGTCGCTCGAAACCCTCGCCGGGGCGTACGCGGGGACGTTGGATCTCGAGGACGGGTACGGTGCACTCGAGCGCGGCCGGAAGCACTCGGAGAAGCGGGAGTACGATGCCGCACAGACCGAGTTCGAGACGGCCGAGTCGACGTTTTCGAACTCCCAGGCGGAACTCGACACCGGCATGGCTGATGCCCCCGAGGGACTCGCCGGCTACTTCGAGACGGCCGAGTGTCAGAATCGGCACCTGGCGTCGGCGGCGGAATCGTTCGCGGCGGCGGCAGCGGACGCGTCGGACGGGAATCTGTCCGCAGCTGCCGCCCATCGGGACGAGGCCGAGGCCGCCCTCGACAGGGTCGGGGACTGCACGGCCTGATTTCGGCTACTGCCCGGTCTGCGTGTCTCGGCTACTGCGTCGTCGCTGCGTCGGTTTCGCGGGCGGCTATCGGCGGGAGATCGTCGACGAGCACGACGGCGTCACCTTCGAGTACGATCGCGTCGTCGCCGTCGAATACGGTCGCTTCGACCCGGTACTTCGCCCGGCCGAGGTCCTCGACGATCTCGCAGACGGCGGTTACGTGCTCGCCGATCGAGAGCGGTGCGCGGAAGCTACTCTCCTGCGAGAGGTAGATCGTCAATCCCGGCAATCGAGCGAGCGCCGCACTGATCAGTCCGTTCGCGAGGACGCCGTGGACGATTCGCTCGCCGAAGCGGGTTTCGGCGGCGTACGCCGCGTCGAGGTGGACCCGGTTGGTGTCGCCGGTTACCTCGGCGAATGCCTCGACGTCGTCGTCGGAGATCGTCTTCGAGAACTGGGCGACGTCGCCCACCGAAACGGTCGACTCGTCCGCGCCGCGGTAGTCGAAGTCCCAGTCGTCGCGTTCGTACAGCGTGTCCGACCGGACGCGCCTGCGAGGGTGCCGCTGGCGCGACTCGCTGGCGCGATGGGCGAGCTGTGGCACGTAGTACGTGAGCTCGGTCGTCGTGACGATGCCGACCAGTTCGCCGGCGTCGTCCCCCTCGATCGGAGTCGGGTCGTCGTCCCCGCCGGTCGCTGCCTCGTCGCTCGAGACGACCGGCAGGTGCTCGATGTCCGTCGTTCGAAGCAGATCCACGGCGTCGACGATCGATGCGGTCGGTTCGATCGCCGTCAGCGGCGTCGACATGACGTCGCGCACCGCGACGTGACCCAGATGCGACCGCTCGCAGAGCTGGGTAGCGAAGTCGCCCTCGGTGAGAATGCCGACCGGCTCGCCGTCCCGCTCGACGATCACCGAACTGACGCTCTCGGCGCGCAACAGCGTCGCCGCTTCGGTCACGGTCGCGTCGGGCGAGGCGGTGACGACGTCCTCGACCATGATCTCGGCGACGGGTATGGTGTCGTGCATTTGACCACCATTCACCGTCGATCCCTATCAGTGTCCAATGACTGACGCTACCACACACCACGAACGACGGTGCCGCGAATCGCCGTCGAATCAGGCGTCGACCGGCCGCCCGTCCTCCGTCGGCGGCGCGATGTGATCGACGTACTCCTCGAGGGTCGGCTCCTCGACCCGAACGCGAACCGCGATCTCGCCGAGCTCGTCCGGTTTCCCGACCGAGAAATTGACGTAGTCCTCGAAGGCCGCCTGTTTCTTCAGCGCGAAGGTGAACGTGTCACCCTCGCGGTTGGCGAAGAACTCGCCCCGGGCGGTGTCGAGGATCTCCTGCCGGTGGAGCAGGTCCGAAAAGTGATCGAGCGTGTGGGTTTCGCCCCGAACTTCGCCGAACTCCTCCTCGAGGTCGGCGTTGGGGAAGACGTTGGCGACGGCGTCGACGACGCGACTCGTGACTTCGGTGTCGTAGACCGGTGCCGTGATCTCGACGTCGACGCGGTAAATCTCGCTCATGGGTCGGCTTCGGCCTCGGCGTGTTTCCCGTCGTCGGTTCCGGTCCGGACGATCGATCGGATCCGCTCGTGGAACGCCTCGAGCGAGTCGGTGTTCTCCACGACGACGTCGGCCCGATCCATCGCGTCGTCCATCCCGAAGCCCCGTTCGCGCTCGTCGCGGGCGGCTAGCCCCTCACCGCCGTCCGCCTCGCCGGCATCTCGGCCGCGCTCGTCGACCCGCTCGGCCCTGACTTCGAACGGTGCCTCGATACTGATCAGCGTGAACGCGTCGCCGAACCGCTCCTCGAAGGCGTCGACCTCGACGTCCGAGCGGATGCCGTCGACCAGCACCGTGTCGTGGGCCTCGAGTCGGTCTTCGATCATCGGGAGCGACCGCTCGGCGATCGCCGCCGGGCCGTTCTCCTCGCGCAGCGCCTGCGCGACCGTCCCGTGGTCCTTCGCGGGGTCGAGCCCGCGATCGGCCGTCTCCTGGCGGACGACGTCGCCCATCGTTACCACCGGGATCCCGTCCTCGCGTGCGATGGTGGCGGCCTCGCCCTTGCCGCTCCCGGGGAGTCCCACCGTTCCGATGACGTGCATCGAGCACACGTACCGGCGAGACGTGCATAAACGCTGTGTTCGGCGCTCGAGTCGCGGGCGGCTCCGAGACACCGCTCCTTGCTCTCGGCTTCGGACGCCCCGCCGGAGCCCTCTCCGTTCGTTTCGGGAGGTACGGATGGGAATCACCGCTTCTAGTAACGTGACGGGAGTCTATCGCGTCCTCGTCCGGCCGCGTCACTCGACGTTTCGCCGACCGGCGATCTGGGTACCGGTCGGGAACTCCTATCGCCTTTCTACGGCCCGATGAAAACCGAAATCCACACCGCTTATCAGGGTCCACCGCGGATTCGGACTCGAGGGCGCGTAGCTCAGTCCGGAAAGAGCGTCGGACTTCTAATCCGACGGTCGTGGGTTCAAATCCCATCGCGCCCGTACAGCGAACGAAGTGAGCGAACCGGCACGTGGGATTTGAATGAGACCGAGGTTCTGCGCGAAGCGCAGGTTCTCGGGCGTGGTTCAAATCCCATTGCGCCCGTGATTCTGCGACGAACGGACGTGAGGAACAAATTACCGACAGAGATGGGTTTGAACCCTGCCAGTCACAGCGTCGAACGGAGTGAGACGATCGTCTGGCTTCGGTTCATAATCCCATCGCGCCCGCTTGCTGTCGCGAACAATTCGTGAGCCACAGCACTCGATGAGATGGGGTGAATGGGGGAGCAGCGTGCTGCGACCGTGGTTCGGGTCCGGTACGTACGCGATCGGTCACCGTTCGACGACCGTCGAGAGACCGATCGATGCGATTGGGGTGGCGTCGTCAAGTAGTCCGCCGAACGCCGGAAACGCTGCAAAAAGCGCGAAATCACGCGGCTCGAATACCGCGAGTAGCTCGTCGGTCCTCGAGGCTCAGTCGTCGGAGGAGAGGATAGCAACGCCGCCCTCGTGTGCGTCGGAGCCAGCGCCGTAGATCCCGCCGAGCGTGTAGTCGTCACTCGCGACTGCGGTCCAGAACGACTGGCCGTCGGGGTTGTAGACGCCCGCCGCTTTGGGATTGGACGGATCCGTGACATCGTAGCGTCGGACGCCACCGTTGTACCAGGACGCGTGGAGGTAGTCGTCGGTGACGTCGAAGTTGTGAGCGGTTCGCAGTCCCTCGGCGTCCGGCGGGGAAATGTAGCCGACCCGTTCGACGTGCTGTTTGCCGTCGTCGTCGAGCTCCTCCGTTCTGAAGATTCGGATGCCCCCGAACGCTTCGGTCGGGGGGTTTTCCTGTACCTGTCCGGGGAACTTCTCGTCGCCGACGTACACGTACTCGCCGTCGGGCGACGGCTGTACGTAATGCGTGTTGCCCTCGCCGGCGGAGTACCGTTCGGAGGGGAACGCCGCGTCGAAGAACTCCGAGCGGCTCTCCTCGCGGGGCCGCCAGGGTCTGAGTTCCTCGTCGCCGTCGGGTGCCGCACCGAACTGGGTGACGAAGCTCGGATCGGTCGGCTCGTCGACGTCGAGGACGACGACGCCGGCGTCCCAGAACGCGTTGTAGAGGAACCCGTCCTGTTCGTAGAGGTCGTGATTCGGGTTGATACCGGCGTCCGCGTAGTCGGGGAGCGCCTCGTGGAGGTACCACGTCGCCGCGCGCTCCGGACGCCTCGGGTCTTCGACGTCGACGATTTCGACGCCGGCGTTCCCGAAGATTCGGACGCCGACGCCCGCATCGTCCTGAATCATCCGGTCTCCGCTGATCGTCATGTAGACCGTCTCGTCGGTGAGGAAGGCGTTGTGGACACCCACCGCGTCGAGAGTGTGATAGAACGCCAGCTCCTCGGGATCCGATGGATCGCTCACGTCCACCGTCGTGATTCCCGTCCCGTCGTCGTGGGCCATGATCGCAAGATCGTCGTCGACCTTGACGTCCAGTACGCCACCGGTGGCCCCTCTGTCGTCACCGCCGATCGCTTCCGGATCGGACGCTTCGATGTCCGCGACGACGTCCGGCTCGTTCGGGTCCTCCCAGTCGACGATCGCCATTCCGCGGCCGGTCGCCACGTACGCGTACTCGTCGTCGGCGACGACTTCCATCGCGTTCTCGACGCCGGCCGCTGCAACGAGCGTCAGGGCATCGTCGTCGCCGCCGGATCGATCACTGCCCGCACCGCTCGCACTGCCGACGGCGCTGGTTGCGAGGCCGGTCCCAGCGAGTCCTTTTACCACGGTTCGTCGTGTCGGATTCGGATTTTGTACCATAGTATCACTTCGTACGGAATTCCGTCTACGGATACATTCACGTGCCCGACGAGACGGTCGACGAGCTGCTTCGAAGCGGTTTCCAGCAGGCCGAAACGGAGCGAATCGATCCGGAAAGCGGCCGTCCGAACGACAGTTCGGTACGGCTCCTCGGTAGCATCGGTATCGCCATCGCGCGTTTCCCGGCCGGTCTCTCGTTCCGTTGCATGCGGACTGTATCCGTCCCCAAAATATATACATTCAAATATTAGTATACACCAACTAATGACAGTACATACTCTAGATACCATCGGGAACCGTATCGTTCTTGAGGACATCCCTGTCGGTCGAAATGCTCTCCAGCGGTTCTGAGATGGACCTCTAAACGAATCGCTGGTCCCAAACGGATGGGATGTCCGTTGGGCGTTCTCGCCTGCACGAGTAGCGTGAACGCCCCTTGGTCGACGGTCAGCAGCGACCGCACTAGGTTCTCGACCGAACGGTTCCCGCTGAAGAAATACGAAATTTACTGGTGGAAATCACCATAGCAGTTTACTTTTGTGGGTGGCGACAGAACGAAGGATGGACGGAAGATTAGCCCGTTCGCAGGCGGTGATCCCCGATCGTATCGGCGTGTTCTGCCCGAAGTGAACCCGAAAAACGGAGAAGTACGGTTTTTGCTCGGCTGGACCCGAGAGTTCGTGTAACGATCGATACGAAATACCCACCACAATTAACGGGTGATTCGACGGCCGTCACGCACGAGTAGCTCGATAGTAGCGTCACATCGATGAGGCTCCGTTCCTGTTCGACTAACCCATAGACGAGTTAGAGGCGACTCGGAACGAATCAGTAGTCCAGAAAATGTTGAATTATCGAACAATTTCGGTACACTAATGTCGGCCACTAACGTTAAATAGAACGTCGGCAGAGCCGTCCGACGGCATCACAGGGGATACGGGGGAGGCACTGATCATCGTCACACGACAGTCTCTATCCCTGCTGCCGACACGTGTACACCCTTTCGATACCCGACAGCAGTAGCCGCCGGTGTTTGCGCTCGACCGAATCGCCTGAGTGAATACCCCTCCGTTCGGGTCTACGTCCCGAGCAGGTGGGTCTCGGCCGCACGCCAGCATCTCCGCGCTGTCGAATCCACTTCGGCTACGACGCCCACGGAACGCTCCCTTCGCGGAGCCGATGGCCGAACGACCTCTAGTGACGTATTGGCCCGATCACGGTTCACGTCGTCCGTTAGCGGCACGGTACGATGCTCCTCAGGGCCACTAACACTGATGTTACGTGGTGGCTCCGGGGTTGCTACCGTATTGATACTCCTGTGGTAACACTATGTAACTACATGAGCGACGAGACGACTGCGGACGAGACGACAGTGATCGTTGTTGGCGGCGGCCCCGCCGGACTGAGTGCGGCCCTCTTTACCGCGAAGAACGGCCTCGAGACGACCGTCTTCGATACGGACGGAACGTGGATGCACAAGGCGCACCTGTTCAATTACCTCGGAATCGGTTCGGTCGGCGGCAGCGAGTTCATGGCGACGGCCCGTCAGCAGGTCGACGACTTCGGCGTCGATCGCCGACAGGGCGAGGAAGTGACTGCGGTCAGCGAAGCCGGCGACGGCTTCGCGGTCGAGACCGAGGACGGCGAGTACGAGGCCGACTTCGTCGTCCTCGCGACGGGCGCGAACCGCGATCTCGCCGAGGATCTCGGCGTTGCGTTCGCCGAGGACGAGACCGTCGACGTCGGCGTCGAGATGGAGACCAGCGTGGCGGGCGTCTACGCGACCGGCGCGATGGTCCGCCCGGAGGAGTGGCAGGCCGCGATCGCCGTCGGCGACGGTGCCGCCGCGGGACTTAACATCCTGTCGAACGTACGTGGGGAACATTACCACGACTTCGACGTTCCCGCGGACGCAGAGCGCGTCTTCGGCGACCTGATCTCGGAGTAACGCGCTGCAGGATCTCACCGACCGAATTTCATCCACGACAATGTCCAACGAATCACAGAATCCAGTCACGCCGGAACTGCCCGACAGCCCCGTCCACACGACGGGAACCGACCACATCACCATCTGGGGGAGCAACGAGGCCGACACGATCGAGTTCTATCAGGACCTCCTCGGCATGCCGCTGGTCCTTCGCCAGCCGAACCTCGACGACCCTTCGCAGACGCACCTGTTCTTCGACACCGGTGACGGCCGCATCCTGACCTTCTTCGTCAGCGACGACCGCCCGTCGAACCGGCGCGGTCAGCGCGGCGGAACCGGTGCCGTCCACCACCTCTGTTTCAGCGTCGACCCCGACGACTACGAGGACACGATGCAGGCGCTCGAGGACGCCGGCCACCAGTACAACGTCTTCGACCGGGGCATCTTCCACTCGATCTACACGACGGACAACAACGGCCTCGTCATCGAGCTCTCGACGGACAAGTACGAAGTACCCGACGACCGCCGCGGCGAGGTGCTCGCCAAGGCTCAGGAACTCCGCGAGGAAGACGGGGCCGAGTACGCGAAAGACGAGCACCTCCGGGGTGCCATCGAGGCGCTGGGCCTCGAACTCATCGAGCACGACCTGCCCGAGGCCAGCACCGGCGTCGGTGGTGTCGAATGAGCGCGGACGACCGCGTCGACGGCCCGCATCAGGATCAGCAACTCGTTACGGGCGGTACTGACCTCGCAAACGCCGAGGCAGCCCTCGTGCTCACTCACGGCCGCGGGGCGACCGCTCGCGGCATGATCCAGATGGCCGCCGAGTTCCAGCAGGAGGGCGTCGCATTCCTCGCGCCGCAGGCTGCTCGCCAGACCTGGTACCCGAACTCGTTTCTCGAACCCGTCGAACGCAACGAGCCCGGTCGGTCCTCGGGCCTGCAGGCGATCTCCGACGCGATCGACGAAGCTAACGACGCCGGCATCCCGACCGAGCGGGTCATGCTGATCGGCTTCTCGCAGGGTGCCTGTCTCGCCAGCGAGTACCTCGCCCGCAACCCGCGGCGCTACGGCGGCCTCGCCGCTTTCAGCGGCGGCCTCATCGGTGAGGAACTGGACGACGAGTATCCCGGCGATCTCGAGGGGACGCCGATCTTCCTCGGCTGTAGCGACGTCGACCCGCACATTCCCGAGGAGCGGGTCCACGACACGGCCGACGTTTTCGAATCCATGAACGCTGACGTGACCAAGCGGCTCTACGAGGGGATGGGCCACGGCATCAACGAGGACGAGATGCAGTACGTCTCCGGGATGGTCGCCGAGTTGGTGGACTGACCGCGGTCTGCGCTCCGACTCAGCGCATCACCGTGACCGGGACGGGCGAACGACGGACGATCGTTTCGGCGACACTGCCGAGTAGGATACGCGAGAGCCCCGACCGGCCGTGGCTCCCGATGATGACGTGGTCGATGTCGTTGTCCTCCGCGAAGCGAACGATTTCGCGCGCGGGTTTCCCGACCGCGGTTTCGGTCCGAAAGTCGCGATCGGGATCGCTGATGATCGCCGCGATTTCCTCGGGCAGTTCGGTCGAGATCTCCTCCTCGCGGTCCCGGAGCCACTCCTGTGCGGCCATGATCCCTGCTCCCGTCGAGCCGTCCGCGGCCTCGATGACGCGCAACAGCACGATCTCTTCGTCGGGATACGTCGTGAACGCGTGTTCGACCGCCTTCTGTGCGGGTTCCGAGCCGTCGTACGCGACGAGGATTGCCATATCCGTAACTCGTTTTTCAGAACTATAAACCCGGATAGCGATCGGGTGACCGGTTCGACCCTCTCCATATAACTGGGTAGCGGGTGATCCGAAGACGATGGCCGCAACCGGTTTCAACCACGTCACGGTGTACGGTGACGACGTCACCGAACTCGTGGATTTTTACACGCGAGTGTTCGATCTCGAGCGAGTCCAGGCACCCAACCTCGGCGTCCCGGCCGCATGGCTACGCTGCGGTGACGGTCAGTTGCATATCGTCCGTCGCGACACCGATGCCCCGCGATACCACCACTTCGCGCTGACGGTAGACGACTTCGAAGCGGTCTATCGGCTCGCTCGAGCGGACGACCTGTTCGACGAACACCTCGCTCCGGACGACGGACTCCCGATATTCGAACTTCCCGACGGGAGCGTCCAGATGTACCTTCGAGATCCGGCCGGCAATCTGATCGAGGTCGACTGGCCCACTGCTGCGACGCTCGACAATGCCGTCACGGACCAGATCGTCGACCGGAGCGACGAACATCCCCAGTCCGAAGCCCAGGCCCAGGCGGAGCTGTTCGTGGATTCGTAGCGAACTTTTTCCGCTCGGGGTGCCGCAGGCACCCCTCGCGCAAAAACTTCGATGAAAAAGACCGCTTGTTCCCGTCGGACGCTCGCGGTTACTACTCCTCGAAGCCGTCTTCAAACTGGAACGTCCCGTCCCGCTGGACGACCTCGCCGTCCACTTCGATGAACGAGTCCTCGCTCATGTCGACGATCATGTCGACGTGGACCGCGGAGTCGTTGGCCTCGTTGCCCTCGCCGACGGTGTCGTCGTAGGCGCGGCCGACGGCCATGTGGACCGTATCGCCCATCTTCTCGTCGAAGAGCATGTTGTAGGTGAACCGGTCGATATCGCGGTTCATCCCGATGCCGAGTTCGCCCAGCCGGCGCGCACCGACGTCCGTATTCAGAACCTCCGTCAGTACTTCCTCGTTCTTCGCCGCCGAGTGGGAGACGACCTCGCCGCCCTCGAACTCGAGATACACGTCCGTGATCTCCCGGCCCTGATGGTACAGCGGCATGTCGAACAGGACCTCGCCCTCGACGCTGTCGGGCTGGGGGGCGGTGAAGACTTCTCCTCCCGGCAAATTGTGTTCGCCGTGGTCGTTGATCGTCGGATTGCCGGCGACGGACATCGTCACGTCGGTCGTGTCGCCGCTGACGATCCGGACCTCCTCGGCGGGATCCATGATCTCGACCATGTGTTCTTGATGTTCGCGCTGTTCGTCCCAGTCCTTGTTGACGGCGTCCCAGACGAAGTTCTCGTACCCTTCCGTGCTCATCTCGGCGAGCTGGGCGTTGGCCGGTGCGGGGTACTGGGTGAGACACCAGCGCTTGGAGAGCCGTTCCTCGAGGATCGGCCGCTGGGCCTGCTGGTAGGCCGCGCTGATTTCGGGATCGACGTCGCTGGTCTGGGTGGCGTTGTCCGTGGCGCGGATGGCGATGTAGACGTCCGTGTTCTGAATGAGCGCGAGCTCGTGTTCGGGAGTGTCGAACTCCGCATCGGAGGAACGCAGATACGCCCGCTGTTGGCGCTTTCCGGTTCGCTGGCTCGTCGTGACCGGGTTCGCTCCCATATCACCGATCACTTCGTGGAGGGCGACGACAAGGTCCTCGGCGACCGGGTGGGCGTCGACGACGACGTTGTCGCCCGCCTCGAGGTCGACCGAGTGGGTGGCGATGATCTCAGCGTGTTCGCGGATTCGGGGGTCCATACCTCAGTATTGGTGGGGGAGGAAAAAACGGTTCGTGATTTGGAACGTGTCGGATCGAGGTGCGACCGGATTCCCGTCGATCGCTCAGTCGACCACAAATTCGTACTCGTCGGTCTCCTCCGTTCCGCGGCCGTCGTTCCGAGAGTCGTCCGTGGTTTCGAGACCGTCGCTCTCGAGATGTTCCTGAAAGAACGAGACGGTCGCGGCCGTCAGGACCAGCGCGAGCGGTGCCGAACCGAGCAATGCGAGCAGGAAGCCCGCGCTACCGGCGCTCACCAGCAGGGACAGGACGAGCGAGGAGACGGCCCCGACGACGACGTGCCAGAACGCGAAGCTGAGCACCGGCCCGCCCGCGGTCGTGAGCCGAACGGACCGACGAAACGCTTCGAGAAACGCGGTATCGTCGACGACGAACAGGAACGGCACCGGATAGAAGACGTACCCGAGGACGATGATCGCCGGAATCGCGAGCACGGCGAGCGGTGGTACGAGAACGAAAACCGGGACGACCAGTAGAAACGCGCCGAACACGACGAGATTGTACAGGACGAACCGCGGCGCGTAGGTGACGAGACACGAGCCGATGGCGATCGGTTCACGCCGGAGTCGTCGATCGATCCCGCCGACGTACGCCGCCATCAGGATCGCCGAAATCACGCCGTACGCGACGAGCGCGAGGCCGAGCCAGACCATCGTCTCGGCATCGACCGCTTCGAGCGGAATATCGACGGTTTCGACGGGGGTTTCGATCGTCACGTCGACGCTGCTCGAGCCGGTCGATCTCGTGGGGGTCGTCGACCCGCTCCCCGGTGCCGACTCGCCGAACGAGGGAGAACCGAACGACTCGTCGCGCGGCGATCCCGTGAACGGTTCGGGCGGCTCGGCGAACCGCCACAGGGTCACCAGCGGGCTCGGCAACAGCAACTCGAGGCTGATCGAGAACCCGCGACCGACGGGGTCGATCGCTCGTCGAACCTTCTCGAACTCGACGAGCGCGAGGAGTAGCGGGACGGCCGCGAATCCCCCGAGATCGCCGAATCGGTCGATGACCCGGGAGACGTGGCGCGCGAACGAATTCGAGCGACCGCCGCTCGAGCCGCCGGCGGTCGTCGACGGACCGTCGTCGGTAGGCGGTCCGGTGTTGGGGGCGGGGACCATACGTCGCGATACAAATGACGCACCATTGAACGTTTCGCTAGTCATGACTTTCGACAGGAGTTGCACCTGCTCGAGTCACGGACCGTACCCGTGTGACAGGGCCAACAGTCCGATAGCACTCGAGTTAGCGACTATCCGACGGCGTCCACGCTTCGAGCGCGACGGCCAGATCCCGCCCGAACCGCCGTGCAGTCGACGGCGTCACGGGATCCGTCGCCGTTCCGACGTAGGGAACCTCGAGCGAGACGGCCGGCTCGGCACCCAGCTGCGAACAGTACCGTTGGAAGGTATGCAGCAACCCCGATTGACTGTCGAAACTGGCCAGTCCGACGCCCGGAGTCGCGTCGTAGGTGAGTGTCGGCTCGTCGGTCGACGAACGGGCCTGCGTGGTTTCTTCGAATATCGTGGCGAGCCGTCGGAGCGAATCGCTCGCGGTCGACGGCTCGGTCACGAAGAACGGCCGGTCGTTGATATCGCCGCCCCACTTGAACGGGCAGTGGAAATCGACCGCGAGCGCGAGAGACTCGAGCGATCGCAGGTCGTCGGCGATCGCCGACGTGGTCGGGTACAGCGGTGAGAGTTCGGTGATCCCGTTCGCGTCGACGTAATCCCGATTGTGGTCGTGAGGTCCGCGGTACTTTCCCTGGTCGCCGCGCTCGACGCCGTCGAGATCGCCGAACGGGTAGGCGTGGACCCGATGGGTCTCGAGCAGCGACCCCGCCGCCTCGCTCTCGAGGAGTTCTCGGAGGACGCCCTCGAGAACGTACGAGGCCGTCGATTCGCAGGCGTGATGGCGGGCCGCGAGCGCGACGTGGTGGTCGGCGTCGGACGGCCCGAGTCGGACGACTGGGACGTCTCGGCCGCCCGCAGTCGTCGTCAGCGTCTCGAGAGACAGTCGTGCGTCCGGCTCGTATTCGAACGCGAACGCGTCGAAATCGGCGCGCTGATAGGGGAACGACAGCGCGAACTGCGTCTCCTCGCCGGCCTCGAACGCGTATCGGAACGCCGTCGCGTCGATACGGTGGTCGGCACCGAGCCAGCGCCACTCGTTCCACGCGCCGTTCCCGATCGGATCGCCGCAGGGCATCGCCGTTCGCACTGCCGGCCCGCGGGGGCCGATCACCTCGTCGCGGGGAAACTCGAACCGGAGCGTTTGGTCCACATCGCTCTCGACGTCGACGTACCAGTAGAACCACCGCCGGGTCGAATCCCGGATCTCGGGCTCGAGTCGAATCGTGTCGCCGTCGACCTCGAGGACGCGCCCGTTGCCGCCGGGGTGCGTCGTTCGCAGCGTTACCCGACCGGCCGCCGTCTCGTGTTCCGAGCCGGTGCCTGTCTCTATCGTAGTCGTCATCTCGTCGGTCGTCCCCTCGCCGTCCATACGAACCTATTGGAGAACGTGAAAGTAAACTCGTCCGTTCGGTCCGCACGAATCGAACCGACGGACCATCGATTATTTCCACGCTCTGGGTCTACGGCGACGTATGATCGATCTGCGCTCCGACACCGTCACGACGCCCGACGACTCGATGCGCGAGGCAGCGGCCACCGCCGACGTCGGGGACGACGTCTACGGCGAGGACCCGACCGTGAACGAACTCGAGGCCCGCGTCGCCGACCGGCTCGGGACCGAGGCGGCGCTGTACTTCCCGACGGGGACGATGGCGAACCAGACCGCGGCCCGCGTCCATACCGAACACGGACAGGAGGTCGTCGCCGATCGCCAGAGCCACGTCGTGAAGTACGAACTCGGCGGGCTGGCTCAGCACTCGGGACTACAGGTGCGGATGCTCGATACCGATCGTGGGGTCCCCTCCCCCGAGCAGGTCGCCACAGCGGTGATCGACGAAGACCTGCATCGGCCCGGAACCGGCTTGCTCTGTCTCGAGAACACGCACAACGCTCGCGGCGGACTCGCGATCGACTCCGGAAAAATCGACGCGGCGGCGACGGCGGCCCGCGAGCGCGACGTTCCCGTCCATCTCGACGGTGCGCGGCTGTTCAACGCCGCGACGGCGCTCGAGGTCCCGGTCACCGAACTCACGGCTCCCGTCGACTCGGTCATGGTCTCGCTCTCGAAGGGACTCGGCGCGCCCGTCGGCTCGATGCTCGCGGGCAGCGAGGCGTTCGTCGAGCGCGCACGTCGAACTCGCAAGCTGTTCGGCGGTGGAATGCGACAGGCCGGGATCATCGCGGGCCCCGCGCTCGAAGCCCTCGAGAACGTCGACGACCTCGAAACCGATCACGAGAACGCGCGCCTCCTGGCCGCTGGACTCGACGACGTCGACGGGTTCGACGTCCAGGAGCCGGAGACGAACATCGTCCTCGCGGACGTCTCCGAGACGGGACTCGAGCCGGCGGGCGTCCTCGATCGCCTCCGCGATCGAGACGTGTTGGCGACGCCCTTCGGACCGACGACGATCCGCTTCTGTACGCACCGCGATGTCGCTCGCGAGGATATCGAGCGGGCGCTCGAACGGATAGAAGCGTCGTTCGGTTGAGTGTGGCTCGGGTCGTGGCGGCTACTGGTTGCCGCGCATGCCGTCGCGGAACTCGAGGACGGTCCGGCGGAGGAGGAGGTACGCGAAGAAGACCAACCCGAGCAGGATCAGGACGACCGCGATGATGACGGGATCGTCCGGGAGGAGACCGGTGATGAGATCCAGCATATCCGCAGCTACTCTGTCAGTGAGGTTAATCGTTTCGACCTCGATCGGCTGTATCCATGTCCGGTTTCGGTAGCTGAAACGCGAGTTTCAGCTTGCACCGGTTATAATCTCGGCCGAGTCGTAGACCGAGATGCGCCTCGATCGTCGGCCCGTGTGCCCTCCCCGAACGTTCCGCGGGCCGCCTCCGAGATCGAGGTTACCTGCCCGGATCACCCGTCCCCGATCGCGCCGATCGCCCGTGGACCGCCGGCCTCTGACACCCTCGCGGTACCGCGGCACCCTCCCTTCGCCGGTCTCCCGTCCGAGTCCCCCGCTGGCGCTGTCCGCGAGCGCTACGGCTACGTTTGCTTACTCCGTCAGAATCTCGAACGTCTCGAGGACCGTTCCGTCCGGCTCTCGAATCTCGCCCTCGAGTGTCCCCGCCCCCTCCTCCCCTGGTTCGAGTGTGGCGAACCCCGGTCGATTTCCGCGCGGGTCGGCGTGGCTCCCGGGATTCAGCAGGACGGCGTCCTCGGTCTCGACGACCGTCGGTCGGTGGCTGTGCCCGAAGACGACGACGTCGGCGTCTCGAGACCGCCCGAACATCGCGAGGCCGGTTTCGCCGCCGTCCCGGCGATGAGTGACGGCGAACCGGGCACCGCCCGCCTCGACGACGCGGGCCGTCGGCAGCCGGTCGCGAACCGCCGCGCTGTCGGCGTTGCCGTGGACCGCGAACAGGCGGTCGCACTCCGTTTGGAAGGCCTCGAGCGCCGTCTCGCTCGTGAAATCGCCGGCGTGAATGACGGTGTCGGCCTCGCGGGCCGCGATCAGGGCCTCGCCCTCGAGTTCGTGGCCGCCGCTGCTGTGCGTGTCGGAGAAGATCGCGATCATGGTCGCACTTCGCCCGTCACTGACAGGTCCCTTTCGGATGCGATCGCCACTGCGGTCGGGATACGTAGCCGACTCCAAACCGAGGCCGACCGGCTCTAGAACCGCTTACACTTTTAGGGAACCCCTTCGTAGTCGCCGCCGATGGCCAGTAGCACTTCCGTCGTTCTCGCAGCACTGTTTGCGAACGGCGCGATCGCGATTCTCAAATTCATCGGCTTCACGCTCACCGGGAGCCCCGCCATGCTGTCGGAGACGTACCACTCGATCTCGGATACGGGCAATCAGGTCTTCCTGTTGGTCGGGATCAAGTACGGTGCGCAGGAAGCGACTCGAGAACATCCCTTCGGCCACGGGAAGGCGCAGTTCTTCTACAGCTTGCTCGTGAGTATCATGCTCTTCGGCATCGCCGGCTGGGAGAGCGCTCGTCACGGTCTCAGTGCGCTGCGAGAAGGCGGGGTCCACCGCGCCAGCGAAGACGTCACGCTGCTCGGTGCGACCTTCGACCCGGTGTACGTCAACTACGCCGTGTTGATCGGCGCGATCCTCTTCGAGTCCTACGCGCTCTGGAAGGCGTATCAGGGAATCAGCCGCCAGATGGACGAGCACGACTGGGCGACCCTCCGCGAAGCGTTCAAAAAGACCAGCGACGTGACGACGCTGACCGCGCTCACCGAGGACACGATCGCACTCGCCGGTGCGGGGATCGCGCTCTTTGGCATCTACCTCACCCGAACCACCGGAAACCCGATGTACGACGCCGGTTCGGCCCTCATCATCGGGATCATGCTCATGGGCTTCGCCCTCGCGCTCGGCTGGCAGAACAAGCGGCTCATCCTCGGCGAGAGCCTCGCGAAAGACGACGAGGACGAGCTCCGACGGATCATCGCTGACTGGGACGGCGTTACCGAACTCGTCGACTTCCGGACCGTCTACTTCGGTGCCGAGGAATTGCTCGTCACCGCCGACGTGGCGTTCGAACCCGACCTCGACGCCGAGACGATCAACGAGCGCATCACGGAGATCGAACTCGCGCTGATGGATCACGACGATCAGATCCAGAAGATCTACATCGAACCCGAGACGTAGCCGTTTCGCCCGCGCCGATCGCTTTATTCTTCGCGCTCCTCGTCCGTGTCGTCGTACCCCGCCACCACCGTCGATCCCGCCGGTCGATCGTTCAACACCGCCGTCACCGTCGTCTCGTCCAAGTCCACCGTCGACTCGAGCGGCTCCCAGCCGTCCTCCGTTTCGACGGCGACCGCGACGTCGGTCGGACTCGCGCCGGGGGGCAGCTTCGAGGGATCGTAGACCAAAGCGATTCTGACCGCTTCGACCGCCTTTACGGTCTCGAGATCGACCAAGTCGACGGGATCGGCGAGCGCATCGACCGGTGGCTCACCCCCGCTCTTCGCGAGGCCGAACTCGTCGGGGACGACGCCCGCGACGAGTTCGACGCGAGCGCCCACCTGTTCGAGTGTGTACTCCGCGACGTTGTTCGAATCGTAGCCCGGAATAGCCATACCGGAGACAGGGACGCGAGACACATGGCCCTGTAGCGCGCGTTCGCCGGCCGGTGGTATTTGGTGCCACCTCCCGACGGGTCGCGGAGCCGGCCGAATCGAGACGAATCCTTTTATCGCATCGCGAACCTATCGTCACGTGTGTCCGAGACAGCCGGGTACATGCGCTTTTTCCCGTACGACCAGCCGTACGAGAACCAGCGCAAGGCGATGGACCGCATCTACAACTCCCTCCACCAGGGACGGGACGTCCTCTTCGAGGGGGCCTGCGGGACCGGCAAAACCCTCTCGTCGCTGATCCCCGCCCTCGAGATCGCTCGCGAGCAGGACAAGACGGTCGTCATCACGACGAACGTCCACCAGCAGATGCGCCAGTTCGTCGCCGAAGCCCGCGCGATCACCCGCGAGGAGTCCATCCGGGCGGTCGTGTTCAAGGGAAAGGCCACGATGTGCCACATCGACGTCGGCTACGAGGAGTGTCAGGCCCTGCGGGACAACACTCGCGCCGTCGTCGACGCCGAACGCGACCGCGAGCAACTCGAGCGCCGACAGCGCGAACTGCTCGCGGAGAGCCAGGACGGCGACGGCTCGGCCGCCGACGCCCGCTCGGCGGTGATGGACGAACTCGAGGACATCGAGGAGCGCCTCGAGGACCTCGAAGAGCAGAACGTCTGTGACTACTATCGCAATAATCTCACGGGAGACACGGACGACTTCTTCGGCTGGCTCTTCGAGGACGTCCGCACGCCGGACGATATTTACGAACACGCCGAACAACAGCAGTTCTGCGGCTACGAGCTCCTGAAGGAGGGGCTCGAGGGCGTCGATCTGGTCGTCTGCAACTACCACCACCTGCTGGATTCGACCATTCGAGAGCAGTTCTTCCGGTGGCTTGGCCGTGATCCCGAGGACGTAATCGCCGTCTTCGACGAAGCCCACAACGTCGAAGATGCGGCCCGCGAGCACGCGACCCGAACTTGCTCCGAGCGCACCTTCGACTCCGCGCTGGACGAGTTGGCCGACGCGGACGATCCGCGCTCGGAAGACGCCGCGAACGTCCTCTCGGCGTTCCACCGCGCGCTCGTCGAGACCTACGAGGACTCCTTCGGCTTCGGTGACCGCGAGGGAATCGGCGAGAACTGGTCCGACGTCCCCATCGCCAACGACGATCGGAAAGACGACCTCACGCTCGAGTTCCTGCAGCGGTACTCCGGCCGGGGGATCGAGGACGACCTCGAGGCCGCGATGAAACTCGGTCAGGAACTCGACGAACAGTACGAGGAAGCCTATCGCGAGGGCGAGACGGCCACGCGAACGGAGTGTCAAACCCTGCAGGCCGCCGGCTTCGTCAGCGCGTGGATGACCGAGAGCTCGGCGGAGGGACTGTATCCGGTCGTCTCGGTCACCCGGGACGCCGGCACCGACGAGATCTACGGCCGCGCGGAACTGTACTCCTGTCTGCCGCGGCAGGTGACCGGCCAGCTGTTCGACGAGGTCTACGCCACCGTCCTCATGAGCGCGACGCTGCAGCCGTTCGACGTCACCGAGAACGTCCTCGGACTCGAGGACGCGGTGACGATGGCCTACGGGTTGCAGTTTCCCGAGGCAAACCGGCGCACGTACGCCGTCGAGACGCCGCCGCTGTTCTCCTCGGATCGCGACGATCCGGCGGTTCAGGAGGACGTCACGGAGACCATCCACGACGCCGTCCGCATGACGCCCGGCAACACGCTCGCCTTTTTCCCCAACTACGGCGAGGCTGGTCGATATGCCGACCGGCTCGAGCGCCGGACCGACCGGACGGTCTATTTGGACGAGCCGGGCGTCTCCGTCGAGGAACTCCGCACGCAGTTCGTCGCGGACGACGACGCGGTGCTCTGTACGTCGCTGTGGGGGACCCTCGCGGAGGGCGTGAGTTTCGACGGCGACGACGCCAACACGGTGCTCGTCGTCGGCGTTCCCTATCCGCATCTGGACGATCGGGCGGAGGCCGTCCAGGAGGCCTACGACGTGGCCTTCGACGGCACCGACACGGGCTGGCGCTACGCCGTCGAGATTCCGACGGTTCGCAAGACCAGACAGGCCCTGGGGCGGGTCATCCGCTCACCCGACGAAGTGGGCGTCCGCGCGCTGCTCGACCGGCGGTACTCACGGGATGCGAAATCGGATCTCGGCAAGTACAGCGTCAACGGGACGTTCCCACACGAGGAACGCGAGGAACTGATCGACATCGGTCCGGACAAGCTCAAGTTCGCGATGCTCAATTTCTACGGCGGCCACGACGAGTACGACGGCGAACCGCCGGCGCCGTGACCGACCGCCAGACTACCGGTAGGGTGCTTCGCCCGCCGGAAATCAGTCGGCCGTCGAGGATTCGAGGGGCTCCCACGCGTCGTAGCCGCCGTCCATGCTCGCGACCCGCTCGGCGTCGCCGTACTCCTCGATGAGGCGAGCGGCCTGGACCGAGGTCTGGCCGATGTAACAGTAGACGACCACGTCGTCGGCCCAGTCTCGGTCGACGACGGTCTCCTCGAGTTCCTCGATGCTGACGCGTTCGGCACCGGGGAGGTGACCCTCGGCGTAGTCCTCGTCGTCGCGGATGTCGAGCAGGTCGAACTCGTCGTCCCGGTCGATGCGTCGGCGGACCGTTTCGGGGGCGAGTTCCTCGACCATTATTGCTTCCGGAGGTAGATGCGGTAGACCGCGTCGCCGCTGCGCCACACCTGCGCGTCGGCGTCGTCGCCGACGGCCCGCGGCACGTTTTCGGTACACGGGACGTGATCGGTCTCCTGGACGAGGAGGTCGCCCGAGTCGATCTTCTGGAGCCCTTTTTTCGCCTCGACCTGCGGGTATGGGCAGACCTCGCCCATCATGTCCTGGACGAGATCGGCCTCCTCGAGGAGTTCGTCCGCTCGGTCGTCGCTCAGTTCGTCCGGCGCGTTCGTGACGTCGTCGATGGATGGCATTGTATCGTGTGTCCGTAGTCGGATCGATTTGTAGTTGGCGAACGATTCGTCTTCAGATAGCACAGCCGACGTCGCGGTAGATCCAGTGGGTCATCACGTAAACGCCGGCGACGATGCCGACCGCCGCGATGAACGAGTGGATCGAGAGCTCCGCGATGCCGGAGTAGATGTTGCCGATGTTGCAACCGGGGGCGAGCCGCGAGCCTGCCCCCATCATGAGGCCGCCCACGACGGCGTTCGGGAGGCGTCGACGCTTCGGGACCCGGACCGAAAAGTCCCCGCTCCAGAGGGCGGCGACGAACGCGCCGACGATGACGAACGCAATCATCACCATGTCGACGGTCACGCCGACGCCCTGGCCCTGAAAGAGGACCGAGCCCCAGTAGTCGAACGACGCTGCGTCGACGCCGACCTGCGAGAGGAGATACCCCGTCCAGCGCGCCTCGGGACCGGTGACGCCGACGATGGACACTTGACTGAACCAGAGAACTGCGGCGGCGGTGATCCCGAGCGCGGCCGTCCGCGGATCCCACGGCTGCTTGCTCGAGGCGATGGGAGTGCGCCACGCGCGGACGAGGCCCCGGACGTACGCCGCCGTTCCGCGACCGAACTGCCGGAGTCCCACGACGGGCGCGAGGAGGGCGGTCGGATTGAGCTGAGCCACGTCGGCGCGCTCGCCGAACGCAGCGGCGGTCGACGACCGCCCGGTCAGCGTGGCGTAGACGAGCAGGCCGACGATCGCGACCGCGAGGGCCACGAGCCCGCCCGGAACGGACGTGAGTTCGAACAGGGTCGCCCCCGTTCCGAACGTGAGCGCCTCGAAGTACGTGCTCTCGAGCGTCGGGAACGCGACGGTGAACCCGGCGTAGCCGACGCCCATGAATAGGAGGGTGAGCCAGAACTGGAGATACCCTTCACCGGCGCGGTAGAGCGTGCCGCTGGCACAGCCGCCGGCGTAGGTCATGCCCACGCCGAAGACGAACCCACCGAGGAGGCCGGTCAGCCCCCAATCTGGCGTCCAGAACCCCTGATAGTAGCCGAATTGATAGGCGATACCCCAGAAGACCATCGTCAGAAGCGTCGCAGCGAGCACGCCCTTCGTGACCCGGGAGTCCTTGTACGCGAAGAAGTCCCGGAAGGCGTTCACGAAACAGAATCGCCCCTTCTGGAGGAAGGCCCCGATGGCGATTCCGACGACCGCTGCGACGAGTAGCGTTGCGACCACACCGGAGCAAGCCGCTCGGACGACTTAACGCACGGCCAGTCGGACAGGTCTACCCTGACTATTGACGGGGATTAGATCCGAATACGGGCGATACGGGGGCCGAACGCGGCCAGTATTCGAAAAACCTCGCTGACTCTCCGCCGCAGGTAGCTGCGGTATTTGTGAGTACCGACAGAAGCGACCTTCGGTGGAGTCGGCGTCTTCGAACCCCGGGCCGATCGTCCGTGTGCTTCGTCCGTTTCTCGAGACCGGGCAGCGAGCTATGACGACAACGAAACCCGGCTCACCGGCAGTTCGTCCGTTCCGTCCCGAAACTCGAGTTCGCCGACCGTCCACCGGATCGGGTCGATCTCGCGGTCGGCCAGCCGCGTTGCAGTCTCGAGGTCGCCCCCGCGAGCGAGCGTCACGTGCGGGACGTAATCGTTCCCCTCGAGCCCTTCGACAGGTTCGAACGCCTCGGTGAGGTCGGCGTGAATCCGCTCGAGGCCGGGGCTTTCGACGACTAGATAGACGACCGGTGCGGAGCCCAGCGGCGGGTCCTCGAAGTAGTCGATCCCCGTGATTTCGGCCTCGACGGCTGGGGTTCCCTCGAGGGCGCGGTGGGCGCGGTGCTGGAGCTGTGCGACGTGGTCGCCCTCGCCGAGTCGCTTGAGCAGACACGAGTGGTCCTCGCGGACGGTCTCGAACCCGATCAGATCGGGGTGGAGCCGGTTCGCGAGCTGACGGACGCGGCCGGGGACCGGGACGGTGACGCTGTACACTTCGGCCGATATTGGATCGATGTAGCTATCAGTCTGGTGGTCTCTCACGGCGGAGACGGGCCGCCAGCGGATCGTCTCAGAGCCGGTCGAGCAGCCAGAGGACGATCAGGACCGCGATCGCGAGCTGGACGAGTATGAAGAACGGGCCGAGCAATCCCGCGATACTGCCGAGTACCGCTTGCACGATCTCGAGGACGAGTAAAACGGCGACCAGTCCGAGGACGATCTTCAACAGCGTTTCGACCTCGAGTTCACCGCGTGTATCGGCCATACGGTCACACACGAGTGACAGTCTGAAAAACACACCGCTCCGCGGTCGGAAAGACCTATCTGAACGGCTCTGGCATATCATAGTAATGGACGTGAGGGGGCTGCGGGCCCTGATCTGTGTGCTCGTGGTGGTCGCAACTTCGATCGCGTTCGCTCCGGCCTCGATCGCCATTGCGGATGCCGGAGCGCAGCGAGCGACGCTACAGGACGAGCCGACCAGCGACGGCGAGGACACGAATGCGACGCCGGAACTCGGCGAGGCGGATCAGATCCACACGGACGTGTTCATCGCCGAGAACGGGTCGGCAGTGGTGACCGTCGACTATCAGTTCCAGCTCACCGACGAGAACCGTTCCGCCGAGGAGTGGGAGGAATTGCAAGCGAACGTCTCCAACAATACGGACTGGTACGTCGAGGAGGAGCGACGAGGGTGGAACGAAACCCTCTCGAAAGGGGAGAACGAAACCGGACGGGATATGGCGATCTCGAACGTCTCCATCTCCACTGAGACGGATTCCGCACCGGAGGAGATCGGCCACGTGATCGTCACCTTCGAGTGGTCCGAATTCGCGCTCGTCGAACTCAACCGGATCGAGGCCGGTGCCGCGCTCTCCGGGTTTACCCTCTCCGACGGCACGACGTTGCAACTCCGATGGCCGGAAGCGTACGCCGTCTACGAAAACGAGGGCGAGCCACAGGTCGATCCGTCGCCGGCCGACTCGTCCGAGCTCGATGGGGCCGTCACCTGGAACGGCGAGGAGACCGAATTCACGGACGACCAGCCGCGGATCGTCCTGATCGAGAACGGTGACGCGGCCACTGAACCGTCGCCGTCCGAGGACGGACCGTCGATGCCGTGGGCCATCGTCGCTCTCGCCCTCGCTCTGCTGGCCGTCGTCGGCGCAGCCGGCTGGTTGATCGGGCGGAACCGATCCGGCGACGTCGGGATCGAGGCCGAGTCCGGTACCATCCAACGGACCGACGGGTCCGTCGAAGCCGAGTCGAACGCAGCCAGCGGCCCGCCGCCCGAACTGCTGAGCAACGAGGAACGGGTTCTGCGGCTGCTCGAGAAACGCGGCGGTCGGGTCAAACAACAGGAGGTCGTGTCGGAACTCGAGTGGACCGAGGCCAAGACGAGCCAGGTCGTCGGCGAGCTGCGCGAGAACGACGAGATCGACGTGTTCCGAATCGGGCGGGAGAACGTGCTGGCGTTGCCCGACGAGGAGTAGCGTCCGCGTTCGGTTCTCCGTTCCCGCCGCGTTCTCCGCTCCGTTGCCGAATCCCCGGCTGCGGACCGCAGGGAGTGCGATGTAGCAGGATTTAATACTCTGGGACAGATGTGTCCTACCAATGAGCCACCCCGTCGGTACCGCGATTGCCGTTCCCGGCACCGACGGGACCGTCGCTCGGCGGCGACCGCGGCGACTCCGGCCGGGCCTCTGAGCCCGTACTATACTACTCCCCCTGTTCCGGTTTGTTTCACCTTTCCCGAAAACCCATTATTTTCGGTTAGCAGCGCCTCTATTGCCATTTTACGGAATCTAAACCAACGTCCTTAAGTCTCTCCTGGGGTTTCACTCGAGTACGATATGACCCGCGTGGCACTTGCGTTCTCGGGCGGCTTGGACACGACCGTCTGTGTCCCGCTGCTCGAGGAGGAATACGGATACGACGACGTGATCGGCGTTACCGTCGACGTCGGCCAGCCGGCCGAGGAGTTCGACGAAGCCGAAGAAACCGCCGAGGCGCTCGGCCTGGAACACTACGTCGTCGACGCGCGAGAGGAATTCGCTCAACTCTGTCTCGAGAGCGTTCGCGCGAACGCGACCTATCAGGGCTACCCGCTGGGAACGGCGCTCGCCCGTCCGGTGATCGCGAAGGCGATCCTGGAGGTCGCGGAGGAACAGGACTGTACGGGTATCGCCCACGGCTGTACGGGCAAGGGCAACGACCAACTGCGCTTCGAGGCCGTCTGGCGCGACTCGGATCTCGAGGTCATCGCTCCCGTGCGCGAACTCGGGCTCACCCGCGAGTGGGAGAAGGAGTACGCCGCAGAGAAGAACCTCCCCGTCGAGGGTGGCAGCGGCGGCGACTGGTCGATCGACACCAACATCTGGAGCCGCTCGGTCGAGGGCGACGACCTCGAGGATCCCAACTATGTCCCGCCGACGGACATCTACGCGTGGACCGAGGATCCCTCGGACGAGACCGAGGAGATCGAGATCTCCTTCGAGAACGGTTACCCCGTGGCCGTCGACGGGCAGGAGTACGAGCCGGTCGAACTCATCGAGTACCTCAACGAGCTCGCCGGCAGTTACGGCGTCGGTCGCACCGACATGATGGAAGACCGCATGCTCGGGCTGAAGGTGCGCGAGAACTACGAGCACCCCGGCGCGACGACGCTGCTCAACGCTCACGAGGCCCTCGAGGGTCTCGTCCTCACGCAGGAGGAGCGTCAGTTCAAGCAACAGATCGACCAGCAGTGGTCCCAGAAGGCCTACGAGGGCCTGATCGACGCGCCGCTCGTGAGCGCGCTCGAGGCCTTCATCGACGAGACCCAGAAGCGCGTGACGGGCACCGTCACGATCCGCTTCGAGGGCGGCCAGGCACGTCCGGTCGCTCGCGACAGCAAGTTCGCGGCCTACTCCGCTGAACACGCTTCGTTCGACACCGAGACGGTCGGGAAGATCAAACAGGAAGACGCCACCGGCGTCGCGAAGTACCACGGCTTCCAGCGCCGCCTCGCGAACGAGGCGATCGCCGCGAACGCGGACGATGAAGTCGAACTCGCGACCGACGGCAGCGGGAACGACGACGAGTAACGATGACCGAGGAGAGCGCTCACGACGATTCGCCCCGATCCGAAGCACCCCTCACCGACGGGGGAACTGACGACGAAGGGGTCGTCCGCCGGGACCGCTTCAGCGGCGGCCCCGCCCGGAGCTTCCTCTCCTCGCTCGACGCGGACGAACGCATTTTCGAGGCCGACCTCGAGGTCGACCGCGCACACACGGTCATGCTCGCCGAGCAGGATATCATCGACGACGACGTCGCCGGCCAGATCCTGACCGCGCTCGACGCGATCGAGGTCGACGGCCACGGCTCCCTGCCCGACGGCGAGGACGTCCACGAGGCCATCGAGACGGCCGTTATCGAGGGCATCGGCCCTGACGGCGGGAAAATGCACACCGCGCGCTCGCGCAACGACGAGGTCGCGGCCTGTATCCGCTATCGCCTGCGCGAGGACGTCCTCGAGGCAATTGAGACGACGCTCGCGCTGCGCGAATCGATGGTGGACGTGGCCGAGGCGCACGCCGAGACGATCATGCCCGGCTACACCCACCTCCAGCCCGCCCAGCCGACCACCGTGGCACACTGGGCGCTGGCCTACGAGGGCGCGGTTCGTCGCGACACCGAACGACTGCTCGAGGCCTACGAGCGGATCAACGAGTCGCCGCTGGGCGGGGCCGCCTTCGCGGGGACGACGTTCGACATCGACCGCGAGCGCACCGCGGAATTGCTCGGCTTCGATGGAATCGTCGAGAACTCGATGGACGCCTCCTCGAGCCGGGACTTCCTGCTCGAGACGGTGCAGGCGCTGTCGACCCACGCGACGACGCTGTCGGGGCTGGCCGAGGACGTGATCATCTTCGCGAACCGTGGCTTCGTCACCCTGGCGGACGACTACTCCTCGACGTCGTCGATCATGCCCCAGAAGAAGAACCCGGACACGCTGGAACTCGTCCGCGCGGTCGCGGGCGACGCGGCCGGCGGCGTCCAGGGGCTGACGACGACGCTGAAGGGACTGCCGCGCGCGTACAACCGCGATCTCCAGCGGGCGACGACCCACGCCTGGGAGACCGTCGACGCGGTCACCGAGGCCAGCGAGGTCGCGGCGGGGGCGGTCGCCACCGCCGACTGGAACGAAGAGACGCTGGCCGCAGAAGCCGGCGAGGGGTTCTCGACGGCGACCGGCGTCGCGGATCTGCTCGCGGCGAACGGCCTGCCGTTCCGGACGGCACACGAGTTGGTGGCGATCGCAGCCGACAACGGGGCGGACTACGACGCGCTCGAGGCCGCCGCAGGAGAGGTGCTCGGCGAGTCGCTCGAGGCGTACGTCGACCCCGAAGCCGTCGAAGACGCGCTCGATCCCGCGAACAGCGTCGCGAGCCGCGACTCGCAGGGCGGTCCCGCCCCGGAAGCGGTCGAGGCGCAGGTCGAGTCGGCCGTCGAGGCGCTCGGGGCTGATAGGAACGCACTCGCGGACGCGACCGACGCGCTCGAGACGGCACGCGAGACGCTCCGTTCGGAGGTGAACGGCTATGTCTGAGCCGCTCGCTCGAGCGCGACGGACCGTCCACCTCGCGAGTTCCCGGGCCGTCGCTCGACCGACTCGACGACGGTCCCCGCGAGGGGACTACCTACCTACTTCATGATATGTCAAAATAAATGCGCGGTATTATAGCGTCTACGGGCCGTTAGTGGGTAGTGCAGTTAGTGTAATTTTGCTGTTAAGTTCGAAGGGTTTAAGGGATCCCGGCACCCACGTGCGAGTACAATGACCGAATGCGTCGAGTGTGGGGCTGAAGTGTCCCTGCGCGACGATCTGGAAGTGGGAGAGATCGTTGACTGTACGACCTGTGGAGCCGAGCTGGAAGTCGTCGACACGGAGCCGCCAGTCCTCGAGCGGGCCCCCGAGCTCGAAGAGGACTGGGGTGAGTGACCTTGCAGACGGGCGCGATACCGACCCGCGCTGCACACACGGCTCGCGGAGCGCGTAGCTCCGTCATCCCCAATCAGAGGTGGCTCGCGTGAACGTAGGCATACTCTATTCACGGATTCGCAAGGACGAGAAGCTCCTCCTCAACGAGCTTCGCGAACGCGATCACGAGATCACGAAGATCGACGTTCGGAAACAGACCTTCGACATCTCGGAAGCGCCCGCGGCGTTCGACGGCCTCGATATCGTCGTCGACCGCTGTCTCGCCACGAGCCGGAGCCTGTACGCCACGCAGTTCTTCGAGGCCTACGGCATCCCGGTCGTCAACAGCCACGAGACTGCGGACATCTGCGCCGACAAGGTGAAAAACAGCCTCGCGCTCGAGAGCGCGGGCGTCCCGACGCCGGCGACGAAAGTCGCCTTCACGAAGGAGACGGCCATGGAAGCCATTGAGGACTTCGGCTACCCGTGTGTCCTCAAACCAGTCGTCGGCTCGTGGGGCCGCCTGATGGCCAAGATCGACTCCGAGTCGGCCGCCGAGGCGATTTTAGAGCACAAGGCGACCCTCGGCCACTACGAGCACAAGGTGTTCTACATCCAGGAGTTCGTCGAGAAGCCCGGCCGCGACATTCGCGTGCTCGCGGTCGACGGCGAGCCCATCGCCGCGATGGTCCGCTCGTCCGATCACTGGATCACCAACGCCGCCAAAGGGGCGGAGACGGACGTCTTCGACCTCGACGACGAGGCGCTCGACCTCGTCCAGAAAGCCAGCGACGCCGTCGGCGGCGGGCTGCTCGGCGTCGACCTCATGGAAACCGGTGACTCGTATACGGTTCACGAAGTGAACCACACCGTCGAATTCAAGGCCCTCGACGAGGCCGTCGAAACCGACGTGGCCGGCACCGTCGTCGACTGGCTCGAGCAGACGGCCGAGGCGGCGGATCCGGAACTCGAGGTGACCGCCTGATGGCGGTCGGCACCGAGACCGGTGCGGACGAAAACGCCGAGACGATCACCGCGAGCGTCATCGGTGGCAGCGGCTTTACCGGCGGCGAACTCCTGCGCCTGCTCGCCGGCCATCCGAACTTCGCGATCACCGAGGTCACGAGCCGTTCGAAGGCCGGCAAGAGCGTGGGCTCCGTCCACCCGCCGCTTCGCGGATCGGACCTGCGCTTTACCGAACCCGAGGACCTCGAGTCCGTCGACGTCCTCTTCGCGGCGACGCCACACGGCGTTAGCATGGGGCAGATCGACGACTTTTTCGAAATTGCGGACACCGTCGTCGACCTCTCGGCGGACTTCCGCCTCGAGAGCGAGGCCCAGTACGACGAGTGGTACGACGGCCACGAGGCCCCCGAGTACCTCGAGAAGGCCGAGTACGCGCTCCCCGAAATCAACCGCGACAATCTCGAGGGCGCGGAACTGATCGCCGGCGGCGGCTGTAACGCCACCGCGACGATCCTCGGGCTCTATCCGCTCTTCGAGCACGATATTCTCGAGGGCGGCGAGCAGATCGTCGTCGACGTGAAAGTCGGCTCCTCGGAAGGGGGAGCCGGCGGCGGCGAGGCCTCGAGCCATCCCGAGCGCTCGGGTGTCGTGCGCCCGTACGCGCCGACCGGCCACCGTCACGAGGCCGAGATCGAGCAGTTCCTCGACACCTCGGTCGCCTTCACCTGCCACGCCGTGGATATGATCCGCGGCGCCAGCGCGACGAACCACGTCTTCCCCTCGGGGCCCGTCTCGAAGGGCGACCTCTGGCAGGCCTATCGGGACTGCTACGAGGACGAACCGTTCGTCCGCATGGCCGCCGGCGGCTCCGGCGTGTATCGGTATCCGGAACCCAAGGCGGTCGCCGGGACCAACCTCGCCGAGGTCGGCTTCGAACTCGACCCGTCGAACAAGCGCATCGTCGTCTTCTCGGCGATCGACAACATGATGAAAGGCTCCGCGGGACAGGCGGTCCACGCCGCCAACGTCGCGCTGGGGTTAGAGGAGACGGCCGGACTCGAGTTTACGGGACTCCACCCCGTGGGGGCACCGTAAATGACGACCGTCGTCAAGATCGGCGGCGCACGCGCCGTCGATCCCGAAGGCGCGCTCGCCGACGTGGCCTCGCTCGTCGACGACGGCGAGGACGTCGTCGTCGTTCACGGCGGGTCGACCGCCGTCGACGAGACCTTGGAGGAACTCGGCGAGGAACCCACGTACGTCGAGACCCCCGGCGGCGTCGTCGGCCGATTTACCGACGAACGCACCATGGACGTGTTCAAGATGGTGATGCCGGGCAAGCTCAACACCGATCTGGTCGAGAGCCTGCACAACGAGGGCGTGAACGCGATCGGCCTCTCCGGAACCGACGGCAAACTGCTCGAGGGCAAGCGCAAATCGGCCGTCCGCGTGAAAGAGGACGGCAAGAAGAAGATCAAGCGCGGCGACCACTCGGGGACGATCGAGTCGGTCAACGCCGACTTGCTCGAGACGGTCATCGCGGGCGGCTACACGCCCGTCGTCTCCGTCCCGGTGCTCGGGCGGGAGAAGGAAGGCGGGTACACCGCGGTCAACGCCGACGCCGACCGCGCCGCCGCAGCGGTCGCCGGTGCGCTCGGTGCCGACTTGGTCGTCCTCACGGACGTCTCGGGGATCTACGAGGACCCCGACGACGAGTCGACGAAGATCGAGTCGGCCGCGACACCCGACGAATTCGAGGGCGTCAAAGACGCTGCGGAAGGGTTCATGACGAAGAAGGTCATGGCCGCCGAGGAGGCCCTCGAGGGCGGCGCGGCGTCGGTGATCGTCGCGACGGCCAACGCCGACGAGCCGATCACGAGCGCGCTCGCGGGCGAGGGAACGACGCTCGAGCCCGGCGTGCTCGCGGACGACGAACCCGAACCGGAGGCCACAGAATGAGCGATCACGACTTCGTTTCCGGCGGCAAGCCGATCGGTATCGAACGTGGCGAGGGACCGTCCCTCTACGGGACGGACGGCACGGAGTATCTCGACGTCGGCGCGAGCTACGCCTGTACGCCGTTGGGCCACTCCCATCCCGCGGTCGTCGACGCGGTACAGGAACAGGTCGGCGACCTGACGTTCGTCGACTCTTCCTACCCCGTCCAGTCGCGCGAGGACGCCTACGCGGCGCTCGTGGCCTCGACACCGGCGGGTCTGGAACAGGCCTGGTTCTGTAACTCCGGGACCGAGGCCAACGAGGCCGCGCTGAAGTTCGCCCGGTCCGCAACGGGAGCGTCGACGATCGTCGCCGCGACCCGGTCGTTCCACGGCCGGACCATGGGCTCGCTCGCAGCGACCTGGAAGGACAAGTACAAGAAGCCGTTCGAGCCGCTGGCCGGCGACGTCGAGTTCGTCCCCTACGGCGACGACGAAGAACTCGCGGCCGCCGTGGACGACGAGACCGCGGCCGTCATCCTCGAGCCGATCCAGGGCGAGGGCGGGATCAACGTCCCGCCCGCGGGCTACCTCGAGACCGCCCGCGAGGTCACTGACGAGGCCGGCGCTGCGCTGATCTTCGACGAGGTCCAGACCGGCATGGGCCGGACGGGCTCGATGTGGGCCTGCCAGAACGCGGGCGTCACGCCCGACATCCTCACGACGGCGAAGGGGCTGGGCAACGGTCTGCCCGTCGGCGCGGTCGCGGTGCGGGACTGGATCGCCGACGGTGCGGCCTCCCACAACGCCACGTTCAGCGGCGGCCCGGTCGTCACCGCGGCCGTCCACGCGACGATCTCGACGCTGGTCGAGGAGGAGTACCCCGCCCACGCCGCCGAGATGGGCGACTATCTCACGTCCGAACTCGAGGCCGCAGTGGGCGACGACGTGCGCGAGGTCCGCGGCGAGGGCCTGCTCGTCGGGGTCGAGTTGAAACGCGGCGCGAACCGCGTCGCCCGCGATCTGGCGATCGAGCAGCAGGTGCTGGCGCTGCCGGCCGGACGAACCGTCCTGCGACTGCTCCCGCCGCTCGTCCTCGAGCGATCGGACGCCGATCGAGTAGTCGACGCGATCGCCGACGTCCTCGGATCGAACGACGACCCATGAGCACGAACGCCGACTCCTCGAGCGACGTGTCGGCCGCGGAGGCCCGCGAGTTACTCGTCGATCTCGTCTCGATCCCATCGCCGACCGGCGAGGAACGCGAGGCGGCCAAACGCCTCGTGGACTTCTTCGAGGCCCACGACCGGGAGGTCTGGATCGACGCGGTCGGGAACGTCCGCGCGCCGGCGGACGACGCCGTGTTGTTGACCTCACACATCGATACCGTCCCGGGGGACATCCCCGTCGAAGTCGAAGAAACCGGCGACGACGAGATCCTCTGGGGCCGCGGCAGCGTCGACGCGACGGGGCCGCTCGCAGCGATGGCGGCCGCCGCCGTCCGCACCGGCGTTTCCTTCGTCGGCGTCGTCGGCGAGGAGGTCGATTCGAAAGGGTCGCGCTACCTGGTCGATGACCGAGCCGAGGCACCGGCGGCCGTCGTCAACGGCGAACCCTCCGGAGCCGACGGGATCACGCTGGGGTATCGCGGCCTGATCGCCGGTACGTACGTCGCGACCAGCGAGTCTGGGCACACCTCTCGGCCGGACCCGAACGCGATCCAACACGCCGTCCGCTGGTGGTCGGCCGTCGAGGACCGCTTCGAAGGCGACGAGTACGAACCGGTCTTCGAACAGGTGACGACCAAGCCGGTCGATATCGAAGGCGGCGTCAGCGACGACGGCCTCTCCGTCGAGGCGACGATGGACGTCCAGTTGCGCGTCCCGCCGGCGCTCACCGTCGGCGCCGTCCGCGAAGCCGCGGAGGCCGAACTCGAGGTCGGGACCGTGACCTGGAAGGACAGGGTCCCGCCGGTGATGATGAGCTCGCGAACGGAGGTCGCACGGGCGTTTCGCGTCGCCATCCGCAAAGAAGGCGCGGACCCCCGCCTGGTGCGAAAGACCGGAACGAGCGACATGAACATCTACGCCGGGGCCTGGGACTGTCCGATGGTCACCTACGGGCCGGGCAACTCGGACCTCGATCACGCACCGGACGAACGACTGCCGTTGTCGGAGTTCGACCAGTCAGTGTCGATCCTCGAGCGCGTCGCGCGGACGCTCAGTGAGGACTGAACACCGCGTATTTCCAGACGAATATCATACTATGACACCAGAGACGACCGATACACAGCCGAGACATTTCCTCGACGTCGACGACCTCTCCGAGGCGGAACTGTTCGCAGTTCTCGACAGGGCCGACGAGTACAAACGCGCCGTCGAAGCCGGCGAGGACCATGCCGATCTGTCCGGTCAGACCCTGGGGATGCTCTTCCAGAAGGCGAGTACCCGTACCCGCGTCTCCTTCGAGACGGGGATGACGCAGCTCGGCGGGCACGCGATCTTCCTCGGGGAAGACGACATCCAGCTCGGGCGGGGCGAACCACTGAAAGACACCTCGCGGGCGCTGTCGCGGTACGTCGACGCGGTAATGGCTCGCGTCTTCAAACACGAGAACGTCGAAGTACTCGCGGAGTACTCCTCGGTGCCGATCGTCAACGGCCTCACCGACGATGCCCACCCCTGCCAGACGCTCGCGGATCTGCTGACGATCCGCGAGCACGAGGGCGGTTTCGACGACGTCTCCGGGAGCGAAGCGACCGGAGGCTCGTCGAACGACGCGTTCGACGGTGTGTCGGCAGTCTGGATCGGCGACGGCAACAACGTTGCCCAGTCGTTCGCGCTCGGCTGTGCCCTGACCGACATCGACCTGACGGTCGCAACACCCGAGGGGTACGGGATCGACGACGAGGTCGTCGAACGCGCTCGTGACCTCGGCGGCGATCCGACGATCACGACCGATCCGGTCGAAGCGGTCACGGACGCCGATATCATCTACACCGACGTCTGGATCTCGATGGGCCAGGAGGACGAACGCGACGTCCGAATGAACGACTTCGACGGGTTCCAGGTCGGGTCGGACCTGCTCGAGCACGCCCCCGACGCGTCGGTCATGCACTGTCTGCCGGCTCATCGCGGCGAGGAGATCACCGACGAGGTCATCGAGAGCGACCGATCGATCGTCTTCGATCAAGCGGAAAATCGGCTGCACGCCCAGAAGGCGCTGTTGAGTTGGTTGCTGGAGTAAGTGTTCGATCGCGAGCGAAGCGAGCGATCGGTTTTTTGGTCCAGATTTTAGAAATGCGCTATTTCTTCAGTAAATTCGATGTTGATAGTTTCCTGTCTCGAAATCGGATAGATGAACGGTCTACTGTTGTTATACCTTCGACAACGAATGCGAAGACGACGATGTCGTTCAGACTGATACTCGCCACCATCCTCATGTTGCTGGGGCCGGCGGCGCTGATCGTGCTCTACGTCCTGTAAAGCAGGGGTAGGGGGTATCGACTACCGACTACGGGGCGTGTCGCCCTCCGTTTTTGTGGTCCGGACGGTGGATCAGTCGAGCACTGCGTAGACCTCACCGAGAACGAGCCCGTACGCGGCGTGACCGACGAGGCTTTCGACGGCGACGTTCGGAACGTCGGGTGCCATTCCGAACCCGACCGCGGAGAGCCAGATCGGCATGACGACGACGGCGAGGGCGAGCCAGACACCGAGCCCGTACACGAGTCCGACAGCGGCGCTCGACCCGAGACCGAGTTCGGTTCGTCCCGTCGCGACCAACAGCGCTGCGAAGACGACGCCGAGAACGGCTCCGTGCGAGACGTGAATAACCATTCCCGCGAGGCCACCTTCGAGGCCGTACTTCGCCGGGATCACCATCTCGAGCACTTCAGGCGTCTGCATCGCCATCATCGCGCCGAACACGATCGCGCCGACGATACCGCCGACGGCTCCCGCTTGCCAGTGTTCGAGTGCCGTTTCGGTTCGTTCGGGTCGCTGGGTCATCGTTTCTGATGCCATATGGTACCATATCTCTCGCACTCGTGTAGCACTATCCCGGTCTGACGGCGGCCGTACACAGCCGTTTCCCGGCACTCGATTCGGTTCAGTCGGGCAGTTTTCCGATCGTTCGACGAGAGCGGTCCCGGCAGCGGCGGGTAACGACGGGAAGATTCTTTGGTCCAGCGCGTCCAGTTTCACTCGATGTCGAACCCGCTCCGTGTCTCGGCCGGTGAACTCGAAATCGATGCGATCATGGCCGCGATTCAGGAGGGCCGACGTGTCGTGATTACGACGACGGCGGCGCAGACGGAGTACGAAGTGACGCTGCGATACGACGGGTCGGTGTACTACTGCGATACGCCGACGCGACTCCACCGTCACGAGAGCGAGGGCGAAATGCGGAGCTGTATCCGGAAGATGGGGTACGGAGCGGTAGTCGAGGACACGTGACAGCGGTGTGACTGTGGAGGTCGACTGCGGCGGGTATTTTTACGCTCTCGTCCGTACGGACTGGTATGGCCGACGCCCCCCAGCACCGACTCGGGGAACTGATGGAAGAATCGAACCCGGCGTTCGAGGAGGTGATGAGTTGCGTCTTCGGTATCGAGGATCACGAGACTCGTACCTATCTCACCCTGTGTGACCAGCCCGGCAGTACGATCGAAGAGCTGGCTACCACGCTCGAGCGCGACCGGAGTACGGTCAACCGGTCGCTGTCGACGCTGCAGGAACGGGGACTCGTTCGCCGGAACCGCCGCCTGCTCGACGGCGGCGGCTACGTCTACCAGTACACCGCCATCGCCCTACCGAACGCCAAGGAGATGCTCCACGAGGCGCTCGACGCCTGGACCGCGACCGTCCACGACGTGATCGACGACTTCGACGACGGGGCACAGTAAGCGAGCCCACCGCCGAATCCACGTGCTTTTTGCCTCTCGCCTCCCTCTCGACTGACAATGAGTCTCAGTCTCTCGGCCGACCAGCCGGAACGACCCGCCGACGCCGACGACGGCGTCTGGCTCGAGTGCATCGAGTGCGGGGAGACGTTCGCACCCTTCGACGACGTCCGGTACACCTGCGACGAGTGTGACGGCCTGCTCGAGGTTCGCTACGCCGAGCTGCCGACGTTCGACGACTTCGAGGGACACGGCGTCTGGCGCTACGCCGACGCCTTGCCGTTCGAATCGGGCGTCTCGATACAGGAAGGCGCGACGCCGCTGTACGAGGTGCCCCGCCTCGAGGACGAGGTCGGTGTCGAGGCCCTGCGAATCAAACACGAGGGAATGAATCCGACGGGCTCGTTCAAGGACCGCGGGATGACCGTCGGCGTGCGGGTCGCGAAGGAACTCGGCGTCGGCCGACTGGCCTGTGCCTCGACGGGCAACACCAGCGCCGCACTCGCGGCCTACGGCTCTCGCGGCGGAATGCAGACGCTCGTGCTCCTCCCCGCGGGGAAAGTCGCCGCCGGCAAGATCGCGCAGGCGAGCCTCCACGGCGCACGCATTCTCGAGGTCGACGGCAACTTCGACGCCTGCCTCGACATCGTCCAGGACCTCGCGGGACAGGGCGAGGCCTACCTGTTGAACTCGCTGAACCCCTTCCGGCTCGAGGGCCAGAAGACGATCGGCCTCGAGATCCTCGAGGGCTTCCTCGCGGATTACGACACCACTCCTGACCGGATCGTGCTCCCGGTCGGCAACGCGGGCAACACGTCGGCGCTGTACAAGGCGTTCCGCGAACTCGTCCAGGCGGGGGAGCTCGCGGAAGCGGACGTGCCGAAACTGACCGGCGTCCAGGCCGAGGGCGCTGCACCGATGGTCGAGGCGATCGAGAACGGTGCCGACGAGACCCGCCGCTGGGAGGACGTCGAGACGCGCGCGACCGCGATTCGGATCGGGAATCCGGTCAACGCACCGAAGGCGCTCCCCGGTATCCGAGAGACCGGCGGGACCGCCGTCGCGGTCTCCGACGAGGAAATCACCGAGGCCCAGCGCGACATCGCCGGCGAGGGGATCGGTGTCGAACCCGCCTCCGCCGCGTCCGTCGCCGGCCTGCGAAAACTCCGCGCCGAAGGCATCGTCGAGGACGACGAACGCGTCGCCTGCCTCACCACCGGCCATCTGCTCAAAGACCCCGACGCGGCAGCCGCCGCGGGCAGCGACCCCGAACCCGTTCCGGGCGATACGCAGGGCGTGCTCGAGCACCTCCAGGAGTAACGTCGGCCGGACGCACGACCCCCGTCAGACGCGTCTGACACCCGACTGACTGAGCTTTTTCCGTACCAGTGTGCTAACTCATACCGAACCATGTCCGCCGAGCAACGAGGACCCACTCCGACCCGTTCCGCCGACGGACGGACGCGACTTCCCCACTCGCACGTGATTCCCGCATCGAACGACTCGACCACCGATCCGCTGGGGCGGCTCGATATCGAGCCGAAACGCCGAGCGCTGCCACTCTCATACCGGATCGAACGGCTGCAGCTCCTCGCTCGGATCGCTGCCCTCGAGCGCGCAGTAGAAACGAGCGAGAATCGCCGGCAGGCCGTTATCGATCGGTACGAACGACTCCTGGCCGACCGCGACGAGACGACCGAGTCAGCAGCAGCTACCGAGACCGCGTCACGAACGTTGTTGGCACGTCTAATCGACTGATACCCACCACGGTATCGCATACGACCACATTCTCCTTTCGCAACCGCTCCCTATAATTTAAATGTCAAAGGGAAGCATCCTGCTATAGGGAGTTCTAATAACCAATGGCAGATACTGATTCGTCTGCGATCTGCCCCGAATGCGACGGCAGATTACGAAAGAACGGCACCGAAATCGTCTGTGAGGACTGCGGACTCGTCTCGGCCGAAGACGCGATCGATCGCGGCCCCGAATGGCGGTCGTTCGAGGACGACGATACCGATCCGCGACGGACCGGCGCACCCCTGACCCGCTCGAGACACTCCCTTAATCGGAATCATCGGCCTCAAATGACCGCCACTCGGTCCGCAATCGATCTGCCAGCATGGGGTTGTGAATTGAAGGACTACAACCCATGTCACACGACGAACTGGAAGAACTTGAACCTGAACAGGCACTCGAGATGTATATTGAGTCTCAGCGCCACGAACTGCGAGAATCTACCATCAAAAGTAAGCGATCCCGCTTAGGGATGTTCGTCGACCATTGTAGAGAGAACGACATAGCGTCTCTGACGGATCTTGACGGCATTGATCTGCACGAGTATCGAATTGAACAGGCAGAGGGAATAGCTCGCCGTACGCTCGTCTCTCGGCTTTCTTCACTCCGTGTTTTCCTCAGATGGGCCGAATCAATTGGAGCTGTTGAGCAAGGATTCCACGAGAAGGTAATCGTTCCCGATGTGGACAGCAGACGTTCCAGTATGATCAACTCAGACCGCGCTCAGACGATTTTAGAATACCTGAGACGGTACGAGTATGCCAGTCGGGATCATCTCGTCATACGCTTATTCTGGCGTACTGGGATGCGTCTCGGAGCGTTACGCGGCCTCGATCTTGATGACTACTTTCCCAGTGGAAACGACGAAACGGATGAGCCATTTCTCCAGCTGCATCACCGCCCCGACACAGGCACTCCGTTGAAGAACGGCAAAGCAGGGGAACGGCCAGTTGGGATATCAGATGAAACACGGCTATTGATCGACGACTACCTCGAGAATAACCGAGTTGATATCACAGACAACAACGGACGGGCATCTTTACTAACGACCAAGCGAGGGAGACCAGGAATAGCAACATTCAGACGCACCGTGTACCGATACACGCGGCCCTGTGCAGTCGGTGAAGACTGTCCGCATGATCGTACGCCATCGGACTGCGAAGCAACTGAGAACACCGACAAAGCGTCTCTGTGTCCGTCAACGGTATCACCGCATGACGTCCGACGTGGTGCGATAACCCACCTTCTCCGAAACGATGTGCCGAAACCGATTGTCTCCGATCGATGCGATGTAAGTCCTGATGTGCTTGACAAACACTATGATCAACGATCGGACCTCGAGAAAATGGAACAGCGACGGAACTATCTGGATAACCTCTAACGGAATATCTGAGTGATCTGGATGCTCTCTCCCTCACATGCGGCAAGTGCGGGTATTCCTGGGACTATAGCGGGAGTCTTTATAGAGCCAGCTGTCTGATCCAGAGAGTATAGAGGACCGCTATTGTTGACCTTCGTTTGGTATTGTTTCCTGAAATTCTAGCACTTCATCCTCTGTTTGATTCAAGCTCAAACTCTCACCTTCGATTTCCGCCTTCGAGAATACCTCCTGCAGAGTTATTCGTTCTTCCATACATCGGTTTGCAGACTCTGCCTTGGCTGTGAAAGAACATTCAACGTTCTTATCGTCAACAATTTCTAACTTCAGCTCGTGACATGGATAGTTGGTGCTTTCTAAGAATGCAGCAAATCCATTGATGCACGCTTTGAGTTCTGCTTTGTAGTCTTCAGGGTTCTTTTCTAATGATTTGTCTGTCTGGTATTTCGCTTGAAGGGCGCCAGCCACAGGGTTATATCTGCACCGTTTCAACGAAATGTCAGACGAAGTTTTAATAAACGATCTAAAATTATTTACGCTCTCTGAGAGTTGTGGATCAGTTTCTGGTTTGTCTTCAAACTCTTCTTCAAATTGGTGTATTGTTGGCCAAAACCTCCAAAACACCATCCTAAGTATTCCTGCGATTAACCCAAACAGAAGCAGAACACCAATAAAATCGATCTCTCCTCTATTCTTCAAAATCACATATATGCCGAATACCACGCTAGGAAGGTACAACAATAATAATACAATTGAAACTATGAGTACGGGCAGACGTGATAAGTTGACTACATCCTCTCTCTTAGCGACCGCTCTGAGATCTTTAGGATATTGGTCTGCTGGCGGTTCTTTCCACACGGCAGCCTGAAGTCTTTGTAGACGAGTTGTCTTATCCAAGGGATTTTCATTAGGTCCCTCCGGGCCGTACACAGATTGGTACATACCATGCATCCAGACAGTTGATACAAGAACTGCAACAGCGATTCCCAAATAGTAGCTCTCATTTGTAATATAATACCCATATCCGATGGCGGTCGGTGGTATATACAAGGGTGTGAATTTGGAAGCTGCTATTAGGTCCGGTCCTGTGCTTGCCATCGTAATTACATATCTTAGAAGAAGCTCTAAATAACCTGCTTATCTCTATTACGGTAAGAGATGTAAACACGTAATGGGGAAGGTCAAACTGAGTCAACTACCCCTGGAGAGGGAGCAAGCAAGCAACCTATAGCAAGTATATATCTAGTAGACAAGAAGGAGCGGCGAGAGTCCGACCTTCGCCAAAAGACGGCTACGAGACGCGCACAGTGGCCGTACAGCCGATTATTTCTATTCGATCCCCTCTGCCCCTCTGATTTGCTCACGTTACGTAGTGGCCAGCAACTACTTCCAGATGATTACGAGTCTGACCGGCCGTCGTGACTACTGAGGCCGTCTGATTCGGCCTTTGCGTTGTATGTATGTATATGTCTATGGGGCTTGTTTGTTAGTCGATCAAGGCGGTGCCGCGTAGGTACCCAATCCTACATTTCATGGTTCTCTAGACCCGATTATCAGATATGAATATTACGGGGTTCGACCTGATGGTAATGGTCTGTATGGCAATTGCGGTGGTCAGCATGAGCTACACGTTTCCGGCGTTGGGACTCACTGATTCATCGGTCGACGAAAACGACATCCCGGAGTTCGAGATCGAGTCGGACCGGTTTGACTTTGCGGGCCAGTTTCCAGAGAATCCGGGAACGCCGTCCCAAGGCAGCTTAGAGGTATCTGACGGGGATGGGGACCAAGTGACGTTACACGACAATGGGACGCATAGCGTCCAACTGAGTGCCGTCAATAACACCAGCAGTCCGAACCTGACGCCGCAGGTGTATCTGGGCAAGTACAACGATTCGTCGTCGAGTCCACAACTTGAGAGTGTTACGCTGGAGTATCTCGGAGACGAGGCAATCCTCGAGGCATTCGAGTACGAGCTGGAGCTCACCTGGACGTCGACGAGAAATGCAGACCAAAGCGACGAGACGGCAGTCGTTGACTATGAGATCGTTAGTCAGCCGGGAGACGAGGGCTGGCTTACGCGGGTGCCGATCATCGGCGGGATCGTCAGTAGTGGCGAGGCGATCGCCAACGTTGTAGGCTGGATCGGATCAATCATTTGGTGGGGAGTGGCGGTCGCGTTCGAGACGATCGTGAACGTTGTGGGGCTGGTGTTCGACGTGGCGACCTACTTCATCGGTACGTTCACCTGGATGATCACAGCGTACACTGGGATCGTCTCTGGGGCCGGTTCGTGGGCTGCGGTGTTCGTCGCGATCCCGGGCATACTCTTGTTTGCTGAACTGGCCAAGGTGGTGATGGTCCTCGTCTCACTGCTACCGACGACCTGACTCCCAGCGGTCGGCCGTCGACAAAACCCATTTCGCGAATATGCACACGAACCCACTCACTACCGTGTGCATACTCCACCGATCACCGGGCATCTGGACACGAATAGTATAGGAACCTCTACACTAACACCGGGATATCTGCTCATATGGCCGCTCGAGTTACCCGCAAAACACTACCTATCGGGAATCGTGTGTACGAGACATACAGCTGACCGCACCGAGCATCTGTCTAAAGAAGGTGGGGAGACTGCCGTTTACAGAAGGATAGACCGCACCGACCGCGCATCCTCGAAAGAAGTCCACACCGAATCCCTACCTACTGGAAGTATCGTGATCTGGCAGGCTTTGATGGGTGGAGCAGGAATACCTGCCAATTTCGGGTATGGGCTGCATTCACAAAATAATGGCGGTTCTACACAACTCGCTAGTTGTTCATAACCATTCGAGAACGTCCCTACCCTTATTAACCTGAGATGCCAATAAAGGTATCAGAGATGGGTGGAGCCGTCAGGTATGACGACGTGCAATGCTCCACTGGTAAGAAACCCAACTGTGGAAACTTCCCATCCCGATCACTCCGATCGGGCCGGACACCTAAACGGACACCCCCCATTAATGAGGGACGGGAACTGTCCCGTCTTACCCTTATTAATAGGGGAAAACGGCTAGGACAACGGAATTGGAAGAATACACAGAGGGAATATACCCACACCAACAAAATATAGATAATCATACGGCCCCCCGGAGGGAAGGGAGACATAGGGTCCAACTCGTGGACCAAAAACACACGTCTCGGGTGATGTAACCCGGGAAAACGGGACGAACGGGATTTTAACCGTTCGATAGCTTTTGCTGTCCACGGTGTAGAGTTGATAGAACCGAAAGATGAGACACAGTACCCGTTTACAGACGGTTCTCACAAAGATGATGGCTGATATCCATCCCGCGAAAGACTAGATCAGACGGCAAGCATCGGACACTCTCGCCACTTCTAATAGCAATTTATCGATGGACAGTAGTGAGTAGGGTTTCGTCATCGGGGTATGAAAGGAAGCCAACTTACCGTCCGACTCAGCGACGAATTGATGGAAGAGATCGAGCAGGAATGCAATGACTATCAGTACGAGATTCCGAAGTCAGAAGTAGTACGAGCTGCCCTCGAGACGTACTTTTCGTATGATGGCCATTGTCCCCACTGTGGCAATCAGATCGTTGAGGATTAATCAAGTGGACTCTCGAACCTCTTTCTTCTTTCAGCCGCCAATAGTGTGCTGTAGATCACTAACAGCAAATGAGACGGTCCATTCGTTCACTCCCTCCCATCCTTCCTCCGTCAGGCCGTGCGGCCTTCCTTCGTCGGATGCGCGGTCGGTCGTTCACTTCATGTCGCTCCTCTTCCCTCACGGTTCCTTACGAATACAATCGGTTGCTGACCACTTCTTTAGATAGATGATCGGTGCGGAACCGTTCGGTCAGACCAATTAGAATACTTTGACTGCGCTCGTTACAGGTTACTAAGGATACATGGACATAAGCACCATGTTCATATTGTTAATGTTATTCGGAGATTCCCCTATGGCCATCGGCATTGTATAAACACATATTAACACATTATATTCTATAGGTAGTGGTGTTTCTATGATTCCTCGAGAACGCTTTCATCAACGATCTCGTAAACCCCATTCCCGATATTCCGAACAATATTATGCTCTCGGAGCCGTTTTAGCCGATTCGAGACGTACTGTCGTGTATATCCAAGATCATCTGCTATGTTGCTGGGAACATTTCTCCCCTCCTCTAACTTCTGAAGGATCCTCTCATCAGCCTCATTAAACTCGATATCAGCCATTAGTGGCTGTTGTTGGGGTGCCATTATCAGTATTCATCGTTCTATCTCCGTATAGTTTACTCCTGTGTGTTTACTCAGAGTAAGATATATGTAGATGGCCACTAACGTATCTGATAGCACACGCTCGCCGTCTCATCTCTCGGTATGAATGAGGCGGCCGGTGCTACAACACCGACCGCGTGTGCCGCAGTGGATAGCGACAACCATGTCAACCAACGAATCCCACGGTAATGAAACCGATGGATCGCCTAGAAACCAACCAGCACGGACTACAGTGCCTGTTCCGGTAACAGTTCCCGAATCGGTCGAACACGCAGCTCGTGAACGCCACGAGAGAGCCAAGCAGCAAGAACACACTTTCGATTTGTCCGACGAACGTCTCCAGCTCGAGGACTACTTGAGGGACTACGTCGCGATCGAACCGCAGTTCCTGACCCGTGACGTTACGCATACTGAGTACGGCGAGCCTTTGACCCGCGCTCTGTACACGTGCGTCACCGAAGACCAATACGAGGCTATTGTCGACGCTGTGAACGTCTCTGAGGATGCGGCCAATGTTCAGGAATTCGTGCGTAACGCAGTGTCGAAATCTCTCTCAGAGAGCGGTCTATAGGCTCAGAAGGCTATGCCAGACACAATCTGCGACCGTTGCGGGACAGAGTACGACACGGACCGCGAGACGTCACAATCGTCGTTCGACTCGATGCGCTGTCCGTCGTGTGGGAAACAGAACAGCCCACCAGTAGCTGAGACGGACGGCGGGACTCTTGAGGTTCCGGCCAACGAAAGCGTCCCTGAGACGATCAGAGACACGCTGACAACGATCGAAGGCGACGGGAAAGAGTTACACGTTCATTTCCACTTCCACGGTTGAACGAGTTCGGAGTCCAAGCCGGTGTCCAGGCCCGTGTAACTCTTCCCTCTTCGGTCTGTCTAACAGTAGTATAATCCGATTTTAAGTCAATCTCTCCTAAACAACCGTTTCGATGGTTGATATTGAGTGTGAGAAATGCGGTTACGAGTGGGATTATACAGGCGAGCTCATGACAACAACGTGTCCCCGGTGCAATCTGAAAACTCCCACACCACTCGATGAAGAAGTCGAATCAAACGCGGATGAATCAATTCGCGAAAGAGAAGTGAGAGCGCAAGAACGGACAGCTGATGCCCTGGAACGGATTGCGAGTGTGCTGGAGCGAGTCGAGTAAATTCTCTACATTGATGGTTTAAGTAGCCTATCTATCAACGATACATTTGTCGCTCGTAGGCAGGCGGAATTACTGGAATTCCTTCTCGTAAGTACTCTTCACTAATCAAGTCGATAGGTACGCGATTGGCTTCCCTACGAACTACCTCAAGTGTGGGTTGATCGTCATCCGGAAGATCCGATGGCGATAAATCGAGCCCCTCTAATTGGATCTCATGTTCCTCGTTCTTTCTGTCCTCATACACGAGCATGATTCCAACTCGAAATCGGGATACGTCACTATTGTTGACCAACTGTGATATACAATACGAGAAAGGGAACGTAGCATCAGGAAGACTGGCTGGATGGCTCAATCCAGCAACAGTCTCATATTCGACTTCAAGTTTTTCTCCCCGGAGGGTTCCGCCGGGTTTCGCGGTCCAAGTCTCATCTCGTCCAACCCGTGATAAAGGCACGTCTCTCCCGAAAACGATTCTCCCCGGCCCCTGGATATCGGTTACAAACCTCAAACGAAGATTAGTAGCGATTGCTGTGCTTGGGTTAGAGAGCGTGAGATTGACAACGTCACCTGGGAAAGGGTGGTCATCAGGCATTAGAAACGGCGTGTTTGACGGAGGATTGTCTCCGGTCGTGAATTTTAGCACTTCAACGACTGGTTCGAATTCAGCGCCCATAATCCCCACCTGAGTTTGCTGCAATGATTGGATGTCATTTTGTAGGCTGATTTGGTCGTTCTCTAACTTGGCCTGGAGATGTTCAGATCGCGCGATAGAGAGATAAACCCACAAGAGACCAAGCGTGAGGAGGATATTTGTTAGGCCGCTAAACAAGCTGACACGAGAACTCTGAAGGGTAGTCAAATCTCCAGAGACCACCCAAGCAGCAAAAATCAAAGGAATCAGCACGACGACCCCTACTACTCCCCGTATGATCATTCCTCCTTCAATAATGTACTCAATAGGTCGATCCAGACCAGACATTAAATCATACAACACTCCCACCTTATCCCAAAGCCATGAAAGTCGCTCTCCCATGCAGCCTACAACTCAGTAAATTGCCTTGAAACTACTTCAGCGATGGATCTCTAAGGGTTTGTAGATTCCAATATGAAGGGTCAACACAGAAACTCCTTTTCGGACCTGTGGTGCTATACACGATCCTAGAGAGTTAAGAGCGGTATCTGCTTTGTCGATAACTACAACCCTATGACGGCAGTGGGGGCCGTTCATCTCTCGAACGAATGGAGAGTAAATCGGTCGACGTCGAGAACGGCAGTATGGTGAATTCGTCGGAAAGAGGCGGAACCGTAGCCGATCTCCGTCGAGAGTCTGCGGTCATAAGACGGACCGGCGCACCCCTGACCCGCTCGAGACACGACCGGGGGCTATCGACGGAGATCGGGTACGGTTCCGACTCCGGGTACAGCGCTCGGCTCACCGGCCGAAAGCGCCGACAGATCGCCCGACTCCGCCGGGAACACAACCGCGCCCGAATCTCCTCGAAAGCCGACCGGAATCAGGTCTACGGGTTCACCGAGATCAAACGGGTTACCGCCCTGCTCTCACTGTCCGACTCCGTTCGAGAGCAGGCCTGCGCACTCTTTGAATCCGCCCAATCTGAAGGGCTCTTTCAGGGTCGATCGCTCGAGGGGTTCGCAGCCGCCGCGATCTATGCGACCTGTCGGACTCGATCGATCGCTCGGACGATCCACGAGATCACCGCCGTCGCACGCGCAGACAGTGACGAGCTCACGGTCGCCTACGACGCACTGAACCGCGAACTCGGCCTGCAGACGGGGCCGATCGACCCACTCGAGTACCTGCCCCGATTCGCCTCGAAGCTCGAGCTCGGGACGGCCGTCGAGTGTCACGCACGGGAGTACGTCACCGCTTTGCTCGAGGCGGGATTGGTCAGCGGTCGCGATCCCAGTGGCGTCGCAGCGGCGTGTCTCTACAAGGCCACGGGGGATCGCGAGGAGTGGCCGTCGATCACGCAGGTCGCGGCGGCCGAGGTCGCCGGTGTCGCACCGGTGACCATTCGATCGACGGTCTCGAATCTCGACGACCTCTGATTCGATTCTCGAGACGGCAACATCGATGCCCGCCGGTCGGCGCTACGTCGTCCGGAGCGTGTCCGTACTCGGCTCGTAGACCTCGCCTTTCTGTTTGAGCTTGTCGATCTCGTGTTCGGCCTTGGACTGATCCATCCCGATCTCGTCGGCCCGTTCCATGACGATATCGACCGGCGCGCCGTCGTCGTATTCCTCCTCGATGTCGCTGATGAGCTGTTTGAGGTTCTTGATCCGGTCGCGCTGGGACTTCGAGGTGCCGGCTTCGACGATGTCCGCGTCGAACTCGCCGGTTTCGGGGTCGACCCCGACGTCCTGCAGACACGAGCGAACGATCTCGATGACCCGCTCGGCGTCGTCCTGCTCGACCGTATCCGACAGCCGAACGCGGGCGCTCGCCTCCGAGAGGCGAACCAGCGCCTCGAGCTTTCGCGCCGTGACGGGCACCGCCGCGTCCTCGTCGGTCCCTTTCGACCGCAGATCGACGTAGAAGTCCCGGATCGCGTTACGGGCTTCTTCGGTCATCCGCGGGTGGCAGTTCTGCTTCGAGTAGGCGATGTACTTCCGCAGGAGGTCGGCGTCGATCTTCGGATCGACCTGCTCGGTCATCTCGTCGATCTCCTCGGTGCTGACCTCGAGCTGATTCATCTCCTTGCGCTGGGTCGTCAACTCTCCCGCGTAGTTGGTCGTGATGATGTGTTCCGCGAGGTTGCGGTCTTTCTCCTCGTCCGGCGTGTCCGTGACCGTGAAAATCAGGTCGAACCGCGAGATCAGCGCCGGCTCGAGGTCGATCTGTTCGCTGATCGGCTCGTACTGGTCGAAGCGGCCGTACTTGGGGTTGGCCGCGCCCAGCAGCGAACACCGGGACTTGAGCGTGGCGTTGATCCCCGCCTTCGAGACCGAGATTTTCTGTTGCTCTAAGGCCTCGTGCATGGCACTGCGGTCTTCCGAGCGCATTTTATCGAGTTCGTCGATGGCGGCGATCCCCTGATCGGCGAGGACGAGCGCGCCGGCCTCGAGGCTCCACTGCTGGCCGTCGCCGAAGTCGTCGCGGACGGCGGCGGCCGTGAGACCCGCCGAGGACGACCCCTTCCCGGAGGTGTAGACGGATCGGGGTGCGATGTTCTCGATGTAGCCGAGCATCTGCGATTTGCCTGTACCCGGGTCACCGATCAGGAGCATGTGCAGGTCGCCGCGGATCCGCGACCCGTCCGGTAACTTCTTCGTGACGCCGGAGAACAGCTGGAGGATCATCGCGAGCTTCTCCTGATCGTAGCCGTAGATCGAGGGCGCGATGGAGGCGACCATCTGCTCGTAGATGTCCTCGCGGTTCGAGATCTCGTAGATCGCCTTCTTGTCCTCCTCGGTGATGTCCATGTCCTCGAACTGCTCTTCGTCGATCTCGACGGACATCCCCTCCATGTAGAAGTCGAAGACGGGCGACTTCTCCTGTTGGTCGCCCTGTTGCTCGAGCCGGAGGACGCCGGTCGCGGAGACGTGGTCGCCGGGGGTGACCTCGCCGGTGATGTCGTCTTCGATGTTGATGTCGAGGGACTGCGGAGTCTCCCCGCCGCGGAGCCCTTCGGGGCTCTCCTGAATCCGAAGTTTCTGCGAGTCGACGAACTCGGACTGGTCGAAGTTGACGCGGAAGGGCCCCTGTCGTTCACAGCCCTGACACTCGTGGGGCTCCTGGAAGTCGCCGCTGGACTGGGGGACCCGGGTGAGCGTGCCACAGAGCTGGCACTCGAAGGCGGCTTCCTCGATCTTCGGACGGACGTCAGTTGCTTTCCGGATGATGCCCCGTACCTGCACGAGGGAGTTCATGTCCCGGGCGCGGATCTCCCGGATCTCGGGGGACTCCGTGTCGGGGAGGTTCCGGACCCGGACGTGGGCCTGTCCGAGACTCACGTCGATCGGGAGGTCGTACAGCCGCAGCGCCTCCTCGGCGTAGCGCTGGAGCTGTTCCGGCTGGTTGATGAAGTCGTCCGCGAGGTCAGGATCGAACCGGTAGAGGTCCTGCCAGTCGACGTGGAGCGATCGCTGTTCGTTCGGATATCGCTGCGCAAGCTGCTTGATCTCGTTGTCGTAGTAATTGCGGAAGAACTGCTCGAAAGAGTCGACGAGTTCGGAATTTCCCGCTTGCGCCATTGCACTGTCCTAGGACTGCCATCCGGTATAAATGGTCGTATACCGGGGTGAAACTGATCCGATCGATTGACACTCGACGAGCAACTGTCGCGGCCGATGAAGCAGGGAATCGTTCCGAGTTATTCGCTATCGAACCCGCTCGAGGTGGCGTCGTTCCCTGCATCTGCGACCCGAGAAATCGTGAGGTCGAGTTCGACCACGTCGACCCGTCTGTATCCGAGCGGGTCGCGGTGGAATTCGACACGCCGTGTCCGTTCCCTGTCGACGGATCGTCTCTCCGCCGGTGACTTTACTCCGGACAGTTATGTATCCTCGGCCAACGTGTTTTGGAAGCCGACGAACGACCGGACGCTGGATACCGTCTCTGACTCACTCGTCGCCGCCCGTCGTGTCGCCGAGGCTGTCGGCGGCGACGCCGAGCGTGGCGATCGATCGGAACGCTTCTTCGACAGTGAGGTCGACCTCGTGGACCTTCTCGGTGGGCATATGCATCACGTACCCGTTCGTGGCGGGGTTCGGTGCGAGCGGGACCATGATCGTCACCATCTCGTCCTCGCCGGCGCTGGCTTCGACCACGGGCGGCGTCTCTGCGGTGAGAAAACCGAGCATGTACGCCCCTTCGTGGGGGAATTCGACGAGTTTCACGTCCTGGAACTGGTCCGTCTCGTCGTCCAGCAGGAGGCTGCTCGCCCGCCGGATGCTCTCGTAGACGGTGCTGACCCCGGGAATCGTCTCCATCGTCGCGTGGACTCGCTTGGAGAGGTACGTTCCCGGGGTGTACTCCGCGACGATACCGACGAGCAGGAACACCCCGAGTACGGAGAGCAGCGTTGCAAACTGGATCACCGGCACCGGCGGCTCGTCGGCCCAGATGAACGTCACGCCGGTGATAATCGGCGAGAGCACGCCGAGAATGAAATCGAGCACGACGAGGACGACGAGTAGCGTCGCGACCAGCGGAATCGTGATCACAACACCGTTGATGAGCAACCGCTTGAGTCTCGAAACGAGAGCTGCCATGTGTTTTGCCAACTGCGCTGACTCCGAAATCGTTGGGCTTGCGGGCGGATCGGGTATCGATCTGTCGACGGACGAGCGTAACCGCTACTCACACAGGTGGTCACGGGTGATCGATTCCTCGAGTCGTCACGGGGAGACGCAATTTCGTTCCTGCGACATCGGCCGAGCGGACCGGTCGATCGACGCTGCTCGAGGGGAACGGCGCCGGGACGGACCGATTCGGTAGCACGTTCCGTGTCGGGCTCCCATCACACGTTGGAGCGACAGTGATAGCCGCTGGATGCTTCGCTGAGATCAATGGCAACCCAATCCGAACGGGCACGAGTCCCAGTCCGATGCGAGAATTGCGATACGATCCTCGTCGCCGAGATTGCCGGAGACGGCTCCGTCCGTCCGCTCGGCACGAGCGAGGACTGCGTCTGCGGTGACGGAACCTTTACTCGGCTCGAGCAACCCGCCGTGTCCGTCCACTGATCCGTCGTCCGGCGGGCCCGGTCGGGCTCACGAACGATCGGCGTTCGCCCTCGAGCGCGCCAGCCGGCACGATGGGAGATTCGGGAGCGGAACGCCGGTCGAAATCACGTCGACCATGCTCGAGCACAGTGACGGCCAGCCAGGGAACTTCACCGTCTACAGGGCATATCACGACGAACTACGGAGTCACGACGGCCGGTACTGTTTCGTCGTCTACCGGCCGCAGGGACGCTCTGGCTACACGATACGTCATGATAAGATGGTACGCCCGTGTGATCTCCCGGTTCTCCGGTGGCACGGCGGTGGTGATCACCGCGGAACCAGGCAAGCGACAGTTCCAACTGATGCCATTTTCTGAATACGTGTTCTCATCGTCCTCGATGTCGGATTTCCATAACTGGCAGAGTACCCACGAAAACCGTTCATATCCGATTGTCTGACGCACGTCATTAGAGGACCATCTGGTTTTATATGTAGGAATCTGGCAGCGATAGCTGTGAATTCCACTCAATCGGTCAGCCTCAAGATCGTCGAGAAAATTGCCGAACGCGAACAGGTATCACCAGAAGAACTCCAACCACCGATCCACTACGTTATCGATACGGACGCACTCGACTCGCTCTATCAATCGAGTATCGCTGATCGGAGCTCTCCTACAGTCGAGTTCGAATACAAAGGCTATACAGTGGTTGTCGATAGTACCGGAGCTGTGGATGTCAGAGAGCAGGTATCGGAATTTGAACTCGATAAAACGATCGTATGACCCACGCTGGGTGTCGAGACTGAACTTCGATCTTTCGTCCTCAAGCGAGGGTCGACCGCGGTCAGTACCGCTAAAGACGTTACTCATCGGCCTCTCCTCCGTGTCGGCCGGGTGACGTCTCTGGATCTGGAACCGAAACGTCGATGCCAGCTGCAGAGCCCCGACTCGACCGAGCGTAGGTATCGCAATCGCCACGGCGGTAGGCCCGATCGTCGTCGTCACCGAAGACGCGACGGAACCCATCCGTGACGTGGACACCGCAGTGGTTACACGTCGAGTTGTCGACCGACGGCCACGGTGCAACCGTCACGCCAACCACTTCCAGAAAGCGATTGCTAAGTAGTGTGAGAGCGCCCGAGGCAAAGCGGCAAAAACGCCTGCTTTGCTTGTATACCGTATGGGATCGCCCGGATTTGAACCGGGGTCACGGGCACCCAAGGCCCGAAGTATACCAAGCTAACCCACGATCCCGTATCACCCCCTACCGGTCGCACGTCATAAAGGGTTTCGTTACGGTCCGAACCGTTTTGCCTGCCGCTGTGGTAGCGCCGGCCATGACAGGCCTCGAGCTCCTGGTTTTGGTCCTCGTCCTCGTACTCGTCCTCGCTGCGGCACGGATCGTGCGGGCGATCAGCCCGTTCATCGTCAACGCGGTGGTCGGACTCCTGGTGTTGTACCTCGCACAGGCGCTCTTCGGTTTCGCGGTGGCAGTGACGCCGGTAACGATCGCGATCGTCGCCGTCGGTGGCGTTCCGGGGTCGCTGCTCGTCCTCGCGCTATCGTTTTTCGGCGTCGGATTCGTCCCCTGAGTCCGTCGAACGACCGGCTCACTTTCCGAGCATCTGTGCGATCTCCTCGTCGGTCGCTTCGGTGACCGAGTCCGGATCGGGCGTCAGGTCCACGGCCGACTCGTCTTCCCACTCGGCCAGTAGCGACGCGACCTCGTCGTCGGTCGCTTCCGGGAGGGAATCGTCGGCGTCGTCGGCGACGACGACGCTGTCGAAGATCGTGCCGAACGTTGAGACGACCCGATCCTCGTGGCGGTTCGGATCGAAGTGACAGTGTGCGTAGGCGTCGACGCTCGAGAGCCGGTTCGTGAGGACGTGTGTGAACTGGAAGACGTCCTTGGGTGAGGCGTGTCGGAGGAGGGCATCGAGGGAGTCGAAACAGACCGTAATCTCCTCGTCGTTCTCGGCCCAGTGTTTACAGAATCGACTGACTGCGACGCCGATTTCCGAGAGGTCGGTCGGATCGGTTACCGTGTCGGAGACGACCGGCTCGGTGAAATCCGGGACTGACTCGGCGCTGTCGTCGGTCAGTACGTTCCCGACGGTGAGCAGTCCGAGTTTGCGGTCGACCGTTTCTTCGTCCGGATACGCCGGCACTTCGTCGTCGAACGTCACCGTGAGATGGGCCGTGCCGCCGTCGTCGTGACACAACGCTTCGCAGGCGTCCGGCTCGTCGTGTCTCGAGTGGACGAGCAAGACGTTCGCCGGTGGATCGATCGCGGCTGGCGTAGTCGGTTCCATGGTGACAGTGGTGGGGTCGTACCCCGTCGTTGACCACTGATTGTTTCCTCTCGTTCTTTACCGTTCCGGCCGGCGACAGGTCCGAAAAACGATTTCGGCCGGGCCACGGCTGGGATCGGACGGACTCGTTATCCTCGAACGCGACGGCTAGAGGTCCGTATCGCGAAGTTCGAGGTCCGCGACGAGCTCGTAGGGGTGGGCGTCCTTGCGGATGCCGTCGAGGAGCATGAACGCCTGGCCGGGCTCCAAGAAGTGTTCGGTGACGACCTGCCCCAGCGGCGTGGGTTCGAAGCCGTCGATGAAGTCGTACTGGAGGAGTTTCCCGATGGCGTGTTTGGTGGGAACTTCACCGAGCATGCGGTCGTTGAGTGCTTTCGCTGCCTTTCCGCCGACCGTGATGTTCGCGAGGGTTTCTTCGACGGCGGCGGCCTCGTCGTAGTGGGTCATGACCGACTCCATCTCGCCTTTGAGGAGCTTGAACGCGACCTCGTCTTCGGTGCCCTCCATGGAGTTGTGGTAGACGGTGTCCGGTTCGACGAGGACGTACACTGTGCCCTTGTCGTGGTAGTCGGGCCGTCCCGCGCGGCCGAGCATCTGGTGGAACTCCTGGACCGAGAGCCACTCGATGCCCATCGCAAGCGAGTCGAAGATCACCTGCGAGGCGGGGAAGTCGACCCCCGCGGCCAGCGCGGCGGTCGTGACGACCGCCGACAGCTCCTGTTCGCCGAACTTGCGTTCGACCTCCTTCCGGCGCTTGTAGTCGAGGCCGGCGTGGTAGGGGGCGGCCGAGTAGTCGAGTTTCCGTGAGATCTCGTGACAGCGCCGCCGGGAGTTGGTGAAGATGATCGTCTGCCCGCGATACCCCTTCGAGGACTCGGTATCGAACTCGCGTCTGACCAGTTTGTTCTCGACTCGAACCTTCTCCTGACCGTCCGCGAAGGTGACGTGGCGCTCGATCGGCACCGGCCGCTCCTCGAACTCGATGAGCGTCGCCTCGAGCGCTTCCGTGAGTTGTTCGGGGTTGCCGACGGTCGCCGAGAGGTAGACCCACTGCGCGCCGCCGTAGTCGTCCCGTCGCTTCGCCCGCTGCTCGCACGTGTATTTGAGCCGCGAAATCAGGCCGTCGAGTCGGTGGCCCCGATCCTCTTCCTTGAGGGTGTGGACCTCGTCGATGACGACGGTTCCGATGTCGCCCATGTCCTTGCCCGTTCGCAGGGCGTGGTCGATCCCCTCGTAGGTGCCGACGATGACGTCCGCGTTGGGGTCGAACCGCTCGCCCTCGTCGGCGACGCGGCTCGCACCCACGCGGATCGAGACGTCGACGAGGTGGCCGTACTCGTCCTGAAAGTCCTCGTACTTCTGGTTCGCCAGCGCTACGAGGGGAACGAGAAAGAGCATCGTTCCCTTGTTGTTCAACACGCGATTGATCCCCGCGAGCTCGCCGACCAGGGTCTTCCCGGTCGCCGTCGCGGAGACGACGAGCTGGTCGTCGCCGTCGAACAATCCGTGTTCGACGGAGAGGCTCTGGACCGGCAGCAGTGTATCGAACCGATCCTCGAGCAGGTCCTGTAACCCGGGATGCAGGTTCAGCGAGTCGGTCCGAACGGGATCGACCTCGTCGGTCGTCGCCGAGATGGTATCGAACTTCGTCAGATCGGGATCGAGCTGGCCCTTGAGCAGGTTGACGATTCGCTCGAGGTCCTGGACCTCCATCATGAGGTCCTCGAGTCGGTCTTTCGCGGCACCCGACACCTCGCCGCCGCCGGAAAAGGACAGCTGGCGCTCGAGTTCCTGGCGAGCGCAGTCCCGACAGATCCAGTCGTCGTCGTCCTTGACCGCGGTATCGGTCGTAATTGGCGAGTATCGCCCCGCAGCGGCGCAGTAGCGGCAGGTCCGGACGGTCTTGACTTTGTCCTCGAGCTGGTAGCCTGCGAGCATCTCCCGCAGGTCTCGCCGCCCCGCGGACGAGGTCTGCTCGGAGATGCGGATACGCTTCGCTCGGCGGGCGAGCTCGATGAATTCGTCGGGCTGGCGCGGTTCTTCGCTCGAGCCCTCTTTCAGCCGGAACTTCGCGGGCCGGGGGCCGGCCGAGGTCTCGGAAAGCCCGAGTTTCGCCCGGAACAGCCGTTTGCCGTCACGTTCGACGACGATCAGATAGTCGTCGCCCGTCTCGTGACAGAAGATCGTTTCGACCTGCTGGACCTGCTTCGACACGATACCCGATAGACGGGTGGCGTACTTGAGCGATTCGGACTCGGCCGTCTGTCGCGAACGATCGGAGACGACGGTCGAACAGTTAGAAGTCGCCGTTGACGATGTCCCCGACCTGCTGGGGATCGTACAGCTTCTCGTCGACGTCGTAGAGCTGTTCGGCCGCGCGCTGCGTGACGACGAGGTTCGTGATCGGCCCCTGATAGAGCGGGCCGCCACGGTAGACGTCGTCGTTCTGGACCGCAGTCAGCTCGCGGGCAGTGTCGTCGTCTTCCATCTGCGAAACGATCTCGTCCTGGAACTCCGCGGCGGTTTTGGCTTCCTGACCGCGGAACAGGATGATCTCGGGATCGATATCGAGGAGCGTCTCGTAGTCGATCTTTCCGCGCGTGCTGTGGAAGTCTCGGACGTCCGTTTCGGCGAACGCGTCGTTGACCTTCAGGTCACGCCACTGCTTGAAACTCGTTCCGTCGCCGATCAGGTACGGGGAGAACGAACCCATATCGCTCTCGACGGCCCACATGATCGCGACGGTCGGTCGCTCGCCCTCCGGCGGGACGATATCCGCGACGTTCGACTGGAACTCGTCGTGGAGGGAGACGAACTCCTCGTGTCGCTCGGTCTCCTGGAACACCTCGGCGAGCTTCCCGAACGCTTCGTACAGGGAGAGGTACGCATAGTCTTCGTGCCACGGGTAGCCGGTCGAAAAGATGCTGTTGCCGAAGAACGGCCCGATGTCGCGTTCGATGTCTTCGACGTCGCTTTCGCTGACATCGTCGCCAAACCGGTTCGTCAGGAAGTTAGGATCGATGACGTGGACGTCGCCGTCGAGTTCGTAGAACGTCTCCGGATCGACACCGTCGTCCGAGAGCCGCGTCATACCGTCTTTGCTGACACTGACGTCGGGAATCTCGTCGTAATACTGCGTGTGGTATCGGGACGGCAGCCAGACTCCGTCGGGCGGCTCCTGTCCCAGCGCGATTCCCATATCGGCCCAGCTGCCGTTATTGGCGACCCACGTCTCCGGGACCTCGGGGAACTCGACTTCTCCGACCGGCTCCATCGTCACCGTGTACGATTCGCCGTCCGATGACCCGCCCTCGCTTCCCCCACCAGTACAGCCGGCTAGCACGCCCATACCGGCGATCGCACTGCTCGTTTGAATGACGTCTCGCCTCGTCCAGTTCCGTTCGTCGGTCATCACTTTTTAGGCTAGCCTAAAAATATAAAATCCTTCCGACTGCCGACGGCCGGTCACCGGTCCGGAAGCGCTCGTTTGGGGAGCACCTGCAGTTCGGGCTCGTATTCGACGGTGGCTTCGACCCCGAAGACGTCGGCGAGTAGCTGTTCGGTCACGACCTCTTCGGGCGGTCCCCAGTCGTACAGTTCACCGTCACGCATCGCGACCAGATAATCCGCAAAGCGAGCGGCTTGCGAGATATCGTGGAGGATGACGGCCACCGTGACTCCCTTCCGTTCGTTGAGTTGGCGGATCGTCTCGAGGACGCGAAACTGGTGGTGGACGTCGAGGAAGGTCGTCGGCTCGTCGAGCAACAGGACGTCGGTGTCCTGTGCTAACACCATGGCGATCCACGCGAGCTGTTTCTGGCCACCGCTCAGTTGGCCGAGTTCGGCGTCGCGGAGCTCTTCGATCCCCGCCAGTTCGATGGCGCGTTCGACCGCCGCGTGATCCTCGTCGCTGACGCCGTCGAAGAAGCCCCGGTAGGGGTAGCGGCCGTGATAGACGAGGTCCTCGACCGAGATCGAGCTCAGCGAGTCGTTCTCCTGCGAGAGGACGCCCAGTTCGCGCGCCAGCTCCTTCTGACTGAACGAATCGAGATCGCTGCCGTGGATTTTGACCGTCCCCGCGTCCGGCTCGAGGTGGTTCGAGAGCGCCTTCAGGAGCGTACTCTTCCCGCTGCCGTTCGGACCGACGAGTGCGGTCACTGCCTCCTCGGGAATGTCGAGGCGCGCACAGTCGACGACGGTTTCCTCGCTCGTCGGATAACTGAGCTCGAGGCTGTCGCCGACCAGTGCGCTGTCGACTGCGACGCCGTTGTCGTCAGTGATTCGTTCTTGCCCTCGGTCCGCGTCTCCCTGTGTGCGTGCCATTATAGTTCACCCATCGACTGCTGTTGGCGCATCAGATAGAGGAAGTACGGGCCGCCGATCAGGCCGGTGACGACGCCGACGGGCATCTGCGTTCCCCCCAGCGCAAGCCGCGCGCCGACGTCGGCGGTCACCATCAGCGCGGGGCCGGCGAAGACGCAGCCGACCATCAGCCGTCGGTAGTCGCCCCCGACCGTGTTCCGGACGATGTGGGGGACGACGAGACCGAAGAAGCTGACGACGCCCGCGACGGCGATCGCGGCACTCGCGGCCAGAATGGCGACCGCCGAGAGGGAAAACCGGACCCGTTCGACGCGCATCCCGAGCGAACGGGCGGTGTTCTCGCCCAACATCAGGACGTTCAACTGGCGCGCACCGGCGAGTGCGATCGCGATCGAGACGGCCGCCGGCAGGACCGCGATACGGACTTCCTCCCAGCCGGTGCCGGTGAGCGAGCCCGTGATCCAGGCGATCGCCGTCTGTACGACGCCCAGATCGTCCGCGAAGAAGAACAGCCCCTGCTGGAGCGACTGGAAGACCATGTTGACGATCACGCCCGCGAGGACGAGCCGGACGGGGCTCGTGCCGCCTTTCCAGGCGATCGTATAGACGATCGCGAACGCGAGCGTCCCACCCAGCGCGGCGATCAGCGGCAAAAACGGCGTGAGGCCGCTGAAGACGACCAGCGTCGCCAGAACGGCGAACCCCGCACCGGAGCTGACCCCCAGCACGAACGGACTCGCCAGCTCGTTGCGCGTCACGGCCTGGAAGACGGCACCGGAGACCGCGAGCGTCGCACCGGTGATGATCGCGACGAACACCCGCGGTAGTCGGAGATTCCAGACGACGACGCTCTCGGTACTCATCTCCGGTCGCTCCGTCCCGAACAGGAACGACGACCAGGCGTCGAGGTTGAAGACTACGTCGGGGTTGAAGACCGCCGTCCAGGCCTCGCGGAACGTCATCGAGTATTCCCCGAAACTCACCTGCACGAGGCCGGCGGCGATGGTAACGACCATGCTTGCCAGACAGAAGAGGACGAGCGTCCCCGTGACCCATCCCTCCCGCTTCCGGGTGGATACGCGTTCCCCTACTGACTGCGATTCTGCCATTGCCGTTTAGGTATCCCTAAAATACGTATAGAAGTTGCGATTGTCGGATCGGGTGCCTCCGCCGACCGAGAGCGGGCGGCTGTCCCCCCTCGATCCGGCACACGGCTACCGACCGAGCGAGTGCCGTTACTCGAGCAGTTGGATCTCGTCGTCCCCGTTCGGAACGGCACAGATGAACGCACCGGGCTCGTCGCCCTCGTTGCGGTACCAGTGGACCGTGCCCGCGGGGATGAGCAGCGAGTCACCGGCTTCGACCTCGTACTCCTCGTCCCCTACCCCGACCGTGTACTCGCCCGCGAGGACGTACTGTTCGTGTTCGACCTCGTTGGTGTGTTCCGGGACGGCGGCATCGGGCTCGAGGACGAACCGCCGGATCGCGACGTTCGGCGCGCCGTGGTCGTCGGCGATCAGGACGCCCTTCTCGAGGCCGTCGGCGGCGTCGACCGTCTCGTACTCGATCTCGTCGGCGCGTCGCAACACAGGCTCGGTCATACCGGATGTGGGCGTCGGATCTACAAAACCGTCCGGGTCGGACGCCGGCAGCACGGTGTTCCTTCCCTACGCCGTCCGCCGAAGTTCCGTGAGAAGATACCGGAGTCTGCCGACGATACCACAGATGAGAACGAGATTGAACGCGATAACGAAGAGCTCCGGGATTCCGATCGCAAGCATAGTCATAAAATAATCTCCCAGCCGTTGGATATGTAGCAGTATTGATTTTCTACTCACCAAGGGTCGATAGCGTTGCGTTCGTCGCCGACGACGGCGCTGTCGCTCGGGAGTGGTAAAATACTGCAGTCAAGTGCCGATACCGTTACGAATTCCGCCTTACAGGCGCTCGACGTTCGTCGCGCGCGGGCCCTTGGGGGCCTGCTCGATGTCGAACTCGAGCTCCTGTCCTTCTTCTAGGTCGGGGCCGCCGATGTCTTCCATGTGGAAGAACACGTCGTCGTCCGCGTCCTCAGTCTCGATGAATCCGTAGCCGCCAGTGTCGTTGAAGAAATCAACGGTTCCTTTCGCCATTGCTTCTGAAGAGAAGCGCCAGGCAGACATAAAGCCTGCGACTCGAGAATCGGTTCGAAAAGCGGATAGAACGGCGGTTCGCTGCCCAGCTATTCCCTGTGGGTGTCACCTCACACACTGTCGCCGCCCTCGAGTCGCTGGACCGAGATCGCGATGAAATAGACCAGCATGAACAGGAAGAACCCGCCGGACAGTCCGACGAGCTCGACGGTGCCGACTCCACCGGGGTTGAGTACGGCGAACGCCGTCATCCCGACGACGAATACCGCGATGATGAACGCCCCGACCCCGTAGTAGAAGCGCAGATCGGACTCGAAGAACGATCGCATAGGTGCGGTGTTTCGTCGGTACGACCAAAACGGTATCGACACGCTCGAGGCGGTCTGCTCACCGCGGTCGACGGGTCCGGATCCGGCGGTCGTCTCGCTCGGCTCGGTTCTGTCAGCCGAAGTTCCTTATAGCACTCCGAACAAACGACCCGTATGACGGAGTACGAGCTCGACGCGGTCGATCGGGAAATCCTCTACGCGTTACAGGAAGAGGCCCGGAACCTCTCCTCGAGCGAGATCGCCGAGCGGACCGAGGCGTCCTCGAGTACGGTTCGAAAGCGGATTCAGCGGCTGGAGTCGGAGGGGGTCATCAAGGGCTACAGCGCGAACATCGATTATACGGAGTCCGGCTATCCGATTCGAATGCTCTTGTTCTGTACGGCACCGATCCCGGAGCGGGGCGAATACATCGACGGGATTCTCGGTATTTCCGGCGTCGTGTCGGTCCAGGAGCTGGTAACGGGTGAGCGCAACCTCCTCGTGACGGTCGTCGGCGAAACTGATAGGGATATCACGCCGATCGCCCAGGAGATTTCGGATATGGGGTTGACGATCACCGACGAAGTGCTCGTTCGCAGTCAACACTCGACGTCGTTCGACGAATTTTCGTCGCAGTGAACTCGATGCCGCCAGCGATCTCTCTCTTCGACGGTGCGGCACGGACGCCGCTTGATTGACCTGATCCCCGCTGTTAGCAGCTCTGTCCCGATATCCGCCTGATTTCCGCCCGACTCTTCGGTCGTCTCCGCCTCCTCGCCTCAGCGAGTGTTATTCAGTACCAAACTAGATGTCGAACGTATTGTTCGAATCGAAGCCTATAATAACCACTCTGTTCATATCTCGATTGAAGACGACCAGCTTTGCAAGTGTTGCCGCGAACGGCGCGCTGTGACAGGACGACCCCTCGCTGGTCCGCGCGTGAAATCGAAGTATGATCGATGACCCATCACTCGACGGCGACGTCGCACAACTCTCCGAACCGAGGCCACCGACTTCGTTCGTCCCGCGAGCGTCGACTTGGACGGTCTGGGCGCTCTTTCTGTGCAGCGTCGGGGTACTCGCCCTGACGATCCGAAGCGGAGCCGGGTGGGAGCTTTCGGACCTCCTGCGAGTCGACGGGCTGACAGCGATCATGTGGGTCGTGGTCACCTTCTTCAGCGGGATCGTCCACAGTTACTCCCGACGATACATGGCGGGCGACCGCGCTATCGATCGGTTCTACGGCCGCGTCTTCGCGTTCACGCTCGTCGTCATGACGATGACCGCCGCGAATCATATCGCGCTGTTTGCGGCCGCGTGGCTGGCGATGGGCCTGGTGATGGCGTCGCTCATCGGACACGTCCGCGACTGGGCGCAGGCCCGGGCCGCCGCGGCGCTCGCTCGGCGGTACTTCCTCGCCAGTAGCGGACTGCTCGCAGCCGCGCTGGTCGCCCTGGCCTGGGCGACGGGGACGACCACCATCACCGGCATTCTCGAGGCCCTCGAGAGCGCGCCGAAAACGGTCACGTTCGTCGCCGCCGTGGCGATCGTTCTCGCGGCGATCATCCAGTCCGCGCTCTTTCCCTTCCACAACTGGCTGCTGTCGTCGATGACCGCACCGACGCCGGCCTCCGCCCTGATGCACGCCGGCTTCGTCAACGCGGGCGGTATCCTACTCACCAGGTTCGCGCCGCTGCTCGCCGACGAACTCGTCGTCATGTCGGCGATCGTCCTCGTCGGCGCGTGCAGCGCCCTGCTCGGCCAGGCGATGGTGCTCGTCCAGCCGAACGTCAAACGCGAACTCGGCTGCTCGACCATGGCTCAGATGGGCTTTATGATACTGCAGGCCGGTCTCGGCTTCTTCGCCGCCGCGATCGCTCACCTCATCCTGCACGGCTTTTACAAGGCGTATCTCTTCCTGTCGTCGGGCGCGACCGTCGAGCAGACGGCACCCGGACACGCCGACCACACCCGACTCGGGTTCCCCGGCGTCGCCGTCAGCCTGCTCACGGCCGTCGGCGGCGGCGTTCTGTTCGGCGTCCTCACCGGGAAGGCGACCAGCCTCGCGTTGAACAGCGGCACCGTCCTGACGATCGTCGTCGTCCTGACGACGCTGACCGCTGCCCGCGACATCCTCCGACGGTCGACGCTACCGACGTCGGTTCGGTTCGTCAGCGTTCCGTTGATCGTCCTGCTCGCCATCGGCGGGTACGCCGTGCTGTTCAACGCCGTCTCGACGATGCTCTCGGGAGTGCCGATGACGTACGTGTCGACCGAGCTGACCGTCGCCCACTACCTCGCCGTCGCCCTGTTCGTCGGCTCCTATCTCGTGACCGAACTGGGCTGGCATCGCTCGAGCACCCGCCTCTACGTCTCGCTGCTGAACGTTTCGAAACCGGATCCGGCGACCATCCTTACCAACAAGGAGGAATACGATGACATCTGACCACGCCGCCGACCAGTGCCGCATCGACGACAGTATCGAACGCGCGGCCGACGCGCTCGGCTCGGTCTGGCCGCTACACTCCTTCGTCACGGCCAACCCCCTCTCGGGGTTCGAAGACGAGCCGTTTCACCGGGCCGTCGCGGAAGGCGAGCGACTGTTCGGCGGCCGCGGCTACCCGCGTCCGTCCGTCTTCCGCCGGGCCTGGGACGACGGTCGGATCGATCCGGACGTGCTGAGCGACGAACTCGAGGCCCGCGGGATCGATCGGGATCCCGAGACGCTCCTCGACGAGCTGGCCGACGCCGAAACGGACGGCGGCACTGATATCGATCCCGCGACGGAGGCCGTCGACCGAGCGCTCTCGAAGTGGCTCGCGGCGTTTCTCGATCACGGCCAGGCGAAGTGGTCGATGCCCAACCGCGAGCAGGGATTCTACGCCGCCTGGCGCGAGGTCGCCCCGTACGACGGCGACGTCCCCGGCTGTAGCGACCCCGACGACCTCCCCCACACGGCGATCGACGCGCTCGAGGCGGTCCTCAGCGACTATCCCGAAGGCCGCTGGGTGGACATCGTCGAACACCACCTCGCCGCGCTCCCCGGCTGGAGCGGATTCGTCAAACAGCGGGCCGACGACGACGCCGATCAGTGGCAACGGGAGTACCCGATCACGCTGAACGGGTATCTCGCGGTGCGGCTGACGCTGGCCGACCTGTTGGACGCGCCGATCGATCCCGACGCCGCCGACGCCGCCAGCGGGGGTACCGGCACTGCCGTCGCCGCCGACGATGACGGCGAGGGCGACGAGGTGCCGCTCCCCGAAATCTGGCTGACCGCGTGGGAGCGGAGCTATCGAGAACGACTCCTCGAGGGGATCGACGATACGGTCACGGATCCGTCCCACGGCGAGGGCTCGCGACCGGCGGCACAGCTCGTGTTCTGCATCGATACTCGCTCGGAGGTGATCCGTCGCCACATCGAAGCCCAGGGTCCCTACGAGACGCACGGCTACGCGGGATTCTTCGGCGTTCCGATGCGCTACCGGGGCTACGACGCCGCGACCGATATCGACGCCTGTCCGCCGATCGTCGACCCGGCCCATCGCGTCGTCGACCGTCCGGCGGACGATTCGGACGCCACGACCGCCCACGATCGATGGACCGGACTGGTGAACGCGGCCCGCAAACACTTCGAGGCGCTCAAGCACAACGTCGTCTCCGCGTTCACGTTCGTCGAAGGCGGTGGGGCCGCCTACGGTTCGGCCATGACGACGCGGACGCTGTCGCCCGGGACCGTCTCCGCGCTCGAGGACGCCCTCGACGAGCGCGTGCCGAGCCGTCACGAGTTCTGTTCCCCCGCCGTCGACGAGGACGAGTACGGCGATCACGCCCACGGCGCGGCCGATCTCCCGCAGGGGATGAGCCTCGAGGAGAAAGTCGAGTACGCCGCGACCGCCTTCGAGCTCATGGGCTGGGAGGAGTTCGCCCGCCTGGTCGTCTTCACCGGCCACGCAAGCGAGACGACGAACAACCCCTTCGACTCGAGCCTCGACTGCGGCGCCTGCGCCGGGAATCCGGGCGGACCGAACGCCCGCGTGCTCGCGACGATCTGTAACGACGAGGCCGTCCGCGAGAGCCTCCGCGACCGCGGCTTCGACGTCCCCGAGGACACCGTCTTCCTCGCGGGCGAACACAACACGACGACCGACGAGATCACCCTGTTCGACGGTGCGGTGCCCGACAGCCACCGGGCGGACCTCGAGACGGTCCGCGAGGACCTCGCCCGCGCGCAGACCGGGGCCGCGGCCGAGCGCACTGCGTCGGTGGACGACGACGAAGCGGCCGTCGACGAGGTGAAACGGAAAGCGGCCGACTGGGCCGAAACCCGCCCCGAGTGGGGGCTGGCCGGGAACGCCTCCTTCGTCATCGGCCCGCGCGAACTCACCGACGATCGGAATCTCGACGGCCGGGCGTTCCTCCACTCCTACGACTGGACGACCGATCCGGACGGCGAGGCGCTCGAGGCGATCCTGGCGGGGCCGCTGGTCGTCACCCAGTGGATCAACAACCAGTACTACTTCGCGACCGTGGACAACGGGGTCTACGGGAGCGGCTCGAAGGTCACCCAGAACCCGGTCGGCAACGTCGGCGTCGTGCAGGGCAACGGCGGCGACCTGATGACCGGCCTGCCACTCCAGTCGCTGAAGATTGGCGACGACCGCCCGTACCACCAGCCGCTCCGCCTGACGGCGGTCGTCCACGCCCCGGTCGACCGCGTGACCGAGATTCTCCGCGAGCACGAGGACGTCCGTCGACTGCTCGACAACGGCTGGATCGGGGACCTGACCGTCCTCGATCCCGAACGCGATAACGCGACCTTCCGCTATCGGGGCGACCTCGAGTGGGAGACCGATGCCGAGGTCGAGGCCACGGCGGAGAGCGGGCCCGCGCCGACCCCACAGCCGGCGGCCGACGACTGAGGCCCCGTTCTCTCTGGTTCCTATCGTCCATTTGGCTACCGAACGCGTACCACCGACTACCGGGAGAGCAGACTGCGGGTCGTCACCTCGTAGCCCTCGGGAACGAGGGCCGCGAGGACGTCGGGGTCGGTCTCGCCGTTGACGGAGACGAGATACGTTCGGCCGGGTTCGTCGCCGTAAATCCCCTGGAAATCGTAGACGAACCCGTAGACGTCGACGGTGTCCGGCACGTCGTCGGCCTCGCGGAGGGACCGCGCCTGGTAGTCGACGTTGTACTCGACGAGCTGGTTGATCACGCGCACGTCGTCCGCGTCGGGGTCGACGAGACCGCTCTCGAGCCCCTCCTCGACGACGGGAACGAGCATGTCGACCCACTTGTCGACCCCCTGCGGACCCGGCGGCCGCTCGCCGGTCGCGACCCGGTAGGCGGCGGTGACGGCGCCACAGCCGGTGTGGCCGACGACGGCGACGACGTCGGTCCCGGTGTGGTGGATCGGATAGAGGATCCCCCCGTCGATGATCCGCTCGCCGTCGTCCTCGTCCCAGACCTGATTTCCGATGTTGCTCGGCGTGAAGACCGCTCCCGGACGGTCGATGCCCCACATACCTTCGTGTGAGACCCGCGAGTCCGAACAACAGATCGCGACGACGGTCGGGTGCTGGCTCGTCTGGACGTCCGCGAAGTAGTCGTCGGGCAGCGACGCGACGTGGCGCTCGTTGCCCGCGAGTAGCCGCTCGAGGATCTCGTGATCAGTCCCCATACGTGACGTACAATGACGCGTCTCAAAAAGATTCGACCGCCGAGGGCCTGAACCGTTGGTTTCGGGCGCGGGGGAGGTACATTCTACCGCGAACTTCCGCGAGCCCAATATTAACCTACTGGAACTTCCATAGGGACGTATGGCAGAAACCAGACAATGGCAACTCGCCAGCCGGCCCGTCGGCGAACCGACCCACGATAACTTCGAACTCGTCACCGTCGACCGGCCCGAACCGGGCGACGGCGAGGTCCTCGTGAAGACGCTGTATCAGTCCGTCGACCCCTACATGCGCGGCCGGATGCGCGATGCGGAATCGTACGCCGAGCCGTGGGACGTCGGCGACCCGATGCGGGCGGGGATCGTCGGCGAGGTCCTCGAGTCCAACGCCGACGGGTTCGACGAAGGCGACGTCGTCACCGGCGACCTCCTCTGGGCGGAGCACGCCGTCGGCGACGCGGACGAACTCCGGAAAGTGAACCCGGAACTCGGCCCGGTCTCGACGGCGCTCGGCGTCCTCGGCATGCCCGGCGTGACGGCCTACTGGGGCCTGCTCGATGTCGGCGACCCGAAGCCCGGCGACACTGTGTTCGTCTCCGCCGCCGCGGGGGCGGTCGGCTCCGTCGTCGGCCAGCTCGCCCGGCTCAACGGCGCGCGCGTCGTCGGGACCGCCGGCAGCGACGAGAAGATCGACTGGCTCACCGAGGAGCTCGGCTTCGACGCCGCGATCAACTACAAGGAGACCGACGATCTCTCCGGTGCCGTGGCCGAGGCCTGCCCGAACGGGATCGACGTCTACTTCGACAACGTCGGCGGCCCGATCACCGATGCCGTCTGGCCACGGCTCAACGAGTTCTCTCGCGTCGCGATCTGCGGCCAGATCTCGCTGTACAACGAGACCGAGGTCCCGACCGGCCCCCGAAAGCTCGCGACGCTCATCGAGAAACGCGCGAAAGTCGAAGGCCTGCTCGTCAGCGATTACGAGGACCGGTGGGGCGAAGCGCTCACGCGACTCTCGCAGTTCATCGGCGAGGGCGAGCTGCAGTACCGCGAGAACGTCGTCGAGGGCTTCGAAAACGCACCCGACGCGTTCCTCGGGCTGTTCGAGGGAGATAACATCGGCAAACAGCTCGTCAAAGTCGCCGAGCGAGACGCGTAAGCGCGGACGGAGAACGTTCCCGAATTTTTGTCGCTCAGTCCGTCAGCCCGTAGCCGATTTTAAACAGGTAGACGTCGATCGCCAAGACGAGGACGGTCCCCGTGGTGAGCACCCCGAGCGAGACCAGCGGCGCGAACTCGGTGTAGGGCGCGGGCAGGATGCTGACTCCGATCAGATCCGAGTAGCCCAGCAGTCCGTACCGGACGCTGTCGACCATGTAGACCATCGGATTTAGCAGGGAGAGGTTCACCTGCCAGGCCTGCTCGAACGTCTCGAGCGAGTAGAAGACCGCACCGAAGAACACCAGCGGCCGGAGGATGAACTGGTTCATCACGGTCAGATCGTCGAAATCCCGGGCGATGAGTCCGCCGATGATGCCGAACCCGGCGAACAGCGACGTGATGACGACCATCGTGGCGACGAGGTAGAGGCCGTGTTCGATGCTGATCGGGACGAACACCCGACCGACGGCGGCGATGATGAGGCCGACGACGAGCCCTCGCACCGCGCTGGCACCGACGTAGGCGACGACCATCTCGACGTAAGATAGCGGTGAGGTCAGCGTCTCGTGGATGTATTCGTTCCACCGGCCGTGGAAGATCGAGAACGAGGCGTTCTCGAACGCGTTCGAGATCGCGCCCAGCACGATGAGGCCGGGGACGATGAAGAGAATGTAGTCGAAGCCGGCGATCTTGTCGATCCGGTTGCCGAGGATCACGCCGAAGACGGCGAAGTAGAGCACGTTCGTGATCGCCGGCGGCATGAACGTGTTCTTGGGCCGGCGGACGAACCGCAGTATCTCGCGGCGGAAGAGCGCGCGGAAGCCCACCGACAGCATCAGGCGACCCCCTCCTGTTCGCGCTCCCGCTCTTGCTCGCGGCTCACCGGCGGTTCCTCGTCCGTGCTGTCCGCCGACGATCGAGTCACGGTCCGATCCTCGCTTCGCGTCAGGTCGACGAAGATCTCCTCGAGCGATGTTCGCGTAATCTCGAGGTCGGCGATCTCGTGGCCCATCGCCTCGAGGTCATTGAGCAACTGCGGCGCGGTCGAGCCGCCGTCGTCGACGCGGACCTCGAGGCGGTCGCCCGATACCGTCGTTTCGTGTGCGTAGGGGCCGAGGTCGGGTTCGGTGGACGGTGTCGACTCGAGGCGCACGGCGATCGTGTCGGTCCCGCGCTGTTTCAGGTCGTCCGGCGTCGCGACGGTCACCTTCCGGCCCTCGTTCATGATCGCGACGCGATCACAGAGGCGTTCGGCCTCCTCGATGTAGTGGGTCGTCAGGAGGATCGTCGTCCCCTCCTCGTTGAGTTCTTGCACGAGTTCCCAGAGGTCGTGCCGGAGCTGGACGTCGACGCCCGCGGTCGGCTCGTCCAGAATGAGCAGATCGGGTTCGGTCACCAGCGCTCGAGCGAGCAGCAGGCGCCGTTTCATCCCGCCGGAGAGCCAGTCGAAGCGCTCGTCGCGCTTGTCGTAGATCCCGACGCGTTTGAGAACCTCGTCGGCTCGGTCGGCGGCTTCGTCTTCGGGGACGCCGTGATAGCCCGCCTTGTGTTTCAAGACTTCTCGAATCGAGAAGAACCGGTCGACGTTGAACTCCTGGGGTGCGAGCCCGATCGCGTCCCGGGCCTGTCGATAGTCGTCCTCGACGTCGTAGCCGAAGACTCGCGCCTCACCGCCGGTCTTGCGAACCAGGCCGACCAGCGTGTTGATGAACGTCGTCTTCCCCGCCCCGTTGGGGCCGAGGAGACCGAAGAACTCGCCTTCCTCGACGGTCAGCGACAGCTCCTGCAGGGCGCGCAACTCACCATACTCTTTCACGAGGTCGACGGTCTCGATGGCCGGTGGCATCGGCCCAGCATCGGCCCCGGCCGCGGTTAAGAATGTTGGTCTCGGCACTCTAGCCGGCCGCTACGGCCGGTAACGGCTCTCATACCCGCTCGCCGATCGTCCTAATCCGCGCTCTGCAGTCGACTCGAGAGCGCGACCGCACCGCTCTGTTGTACGATGTCGAAGGCCGTCATCACGTCGGTCCGCGAGATCAACCCCACGAGGTCGTCGTCTTCGCCCGACGTTTCGCCGCGCGAACCGTCAGCGGACCGGTGGTCCGCGCCATCGATGACGATCAACCGGCCGATATCGTGTTCCCGCATTCGTTCGATGGCCGTCATCGCGTCCGAATCGGCGGTGATCGTCTGCAGATCGGTCGTCATCACGTCTTCGACGGTGTAGGCGTCGCGCTCGACCGGCTCGACGTCGCGGGCGTCGGACAGCGTCACGAGGCCGACGAGTCGTTCCCCCTCGAACGCGTTGCTATCGACGACCGGATAGCCGGTGTGGCGCTCCGTGAACATCCGCTGGATCAGTTCCGCGATCGTCGTCTCCGGCTCGACGGTGTGGAGATCCGCCGCCGACGTCATGATGTCGCCGACGGTGACGTCCTGAAACGCGGCCTTCATGGTCACCTGCTGGGCTTCGCTCGAGGCGGCGATGTAGACGAAGAAGGCGACGCCGATCAGGATGGGGTTGAACGTGACGAAGAGGCCGAACAGCCCCATGGCGACCGCGAAGAGCTTGCCGACGCCGGCGGCCTGTTGGGTCGCCCGCGCGTAGGGTTGGTTACGCGCCAACAGCGCTCGGAGAACGCGACCGCCGTCCATCGGAAAAGCCGGGACCATATTGAAGAACGCGAGTGCGACGTTCAGGATGGCGAGGTAGCCGAGCACGAACCGCGCGCCGCTGAGACTCTCGGGGGTGACGACGAAGAGCCCGTAGGAGCCGACGCCGACCAGAATGCTGACGATCGGGCCGGCGACGGCGATGGTGAGTTCCTGTCGCCAGTTCTCGGGCATCTCCGAGAAGGCGGCGATGCCGCCGAACAGCCAGAGCGTGATCGAGTCGATCGGGAACCCGTAGCGCTGAGCGGTCAGCGAGTGCCCGAGTTCGTGGAGCACGACGCCGACGAACAGGCCGACTGCGGCGGCCAGTCCGAGCAGCCACGGTGACAGCCCACCGGTGATCGAACCGACATCGATCCCCGCCCCGAGTCCGTCGTTCAGTATCCCCGCGACCTCGTCGATCTGCGCGCCGATGAGATACGCGAACAACGGAAGTACCAGCAGGAACGTCAGATCGAGCTTGATCGGGATTCCGAAGAGGGAGCCGATCCGGAAACTCCTCATACCATCTCGTTCCGGCGGCGGAACCTTAAATACGCCGACGAGATGACGGCTCGGTCGCGCAACGTCCTGCCAGCACCGCGCTATACACCCAACCGAATTTCACATTATAGTTTTTCTGACCGTCTCGAGAATAGTGTATAAACACGATAATACTTGCTAGTGACTATATACCCACTTCACCACAGACTTTTACGCGTGTTTGGCATCGGTGGTGGTATGATGCACGAAGCCCAGACGACCGATCCGATCACCCAACTGCCGTCCGAACTCGACTCCGCACAGAGCAAACTCGTCTACCTCACGCTCGAGGCCACCGGCGGAGCCACGACCGACGACCTGAGCCAGCTGCTGAACATGCAGAAACTCTCGATTCTGAGCGTCTGCTCCTCGCTCTCGAGCGAGGGGCTGATCGAACGGCCCGGTGCCGAGTACGTCCTCGCCAACTGAGTCCCGGCCGCAGTCACCGGCTGTCGTCCCCGGAACTGATCCGACGCGGCGCTTCGAAGCCTTTATCCGCGCGGTGGGCCTGCGTTTTCGTAAGTAACCACAACCATGTCAGACAAGCCTGCCTCCATGTACCGGGAAATCAGTAAGCCGGCCTACACGCGCCGCGAATACATTACTGGTATCCCCGGATCGAAGATCGCACAGCACGATATGGGCGATGCCCAGGCGGACGCCGACGACTACCCCGTCCAGATCAGCCTCGTCACGGAAGAAGAGGTCCAGATCCGTCACGGCTCCCTCGAGGCCTCGCGCCTCTCTGCGAACCGTCACATGCTGAAAAACGCCGGCGAGAACAACTACAAGATGGTTCTCCGCAAGTTCCCCCACCACGTCATCCGGGAGAACAAGCAGGCGACGGGCGCAGGGGCAGACCGTGTCTCCGACGGGATGCGCCAGGCCTTCGGGAAGATCGTCGGCACCGCCGCTCGTATCGACGCCGGCGAGCGTATTTTCACCATCTGGTGTGACGTCGACGACGCCGAATTCGCCAAGGACGCGCTCCGCCGCTCCTACAACAAGATCTCGCCGCCGTGTCGCGTCATCGTCGAGCGCGGCGAAGAACAGCTGATCGCATAAACCGAAGTTTTGCTCTGCGGGCGCGGCGAAGCCGCGCCCTCGGCAAAAATTCGATTAAAAGCACTCCTCCCTCCGTTCTATCACTCCTGAGCGGCGCGAAGCGCCGCTCAGTCGTTCGTTCACATCGGTCGTCGGCCCGCTCGTTCGTGCCTTCGGCACTCACTCGCGGTCGGTTCGGTGAACCGCCTGCCCTTCCCCGGGTCCTGCGTCTCTCGCGTCTGCTCGAGACGCACTCCCGGCCGCGGGGAATTCGAGCGTTCGAGCGGTCCGCTCGTCGCCGGACTACACGTTGCGATTACGCCAGCGCCAGTTTGTTCGTTGGTTGCTCAGACGAAAGAATAACGTGGGGTCGCTATGCCATATCGCGTATGGACCGCCGAGGAGTCCTCGCCGCTGCGGGAAGTCTGTTCACGATCTCGGCCGCAGGATGTGCCGCGTTCGAGTCCGAACCCGACGACGAGGACCTGCCGGAACCGGTCGTCGAAGACGTTCGGGTCCCGGCGGTCGAGCACGTCGACCGCGACGTCCTTCCGCCGGTCGAGTCGATCGACGCGGGCTCCGATTCGGACCGCGAGTTCGCCGCGACGTTCGAAAACGCCGGCGACGCCGGTGACGCCGCGATCTCGCTGTACCTCCTCGAGGCGGACGACGACGAGGACGTCCTCACGGCCGGCGCTCCCGCTCGCGTGACCGTCGTCCACTTCGCGGCGGGCGAACGGCGCGACGTCGCCTTCGACGACGTGGCGCCGGAAGGGGACGATGCCTACTACCTCGAGGCACAGATCGGAAGCGTCGAGGCAGACGTCCGAAACGACGGCGAGGAGGGTCTCGTCGAGGTCGTGCTCACTTCGCCGGACGGCGAACCGACGGGCAAACGGCGGACGCTCGAACTGGACGCGGACGCGACCGAGACCATCTCGTTCGACGGGGCGTTCATGCGGGAAGCGTACGACGTGCGGGCGGAGGCAGCCGACCAGTAGCGCCGGTGCTCGAGCACTCCTCGTTTCGGTTCCGCCCTCCTGCTCGAGCCACGAGACACCTTTTTCCCCATCTCCTCCCGAGTACCGCGTATGATCGATCTCGCGGTCGCGAACGACCAGGAAACCTTCGAGCGGATGGGGGAGCCGCTGGCCGAGCGCGGAATAGGGGTTCACCACGTGCCCGTGCGCGAGCGCACGATTCCGCTCGACGAACCGCCGTGGGGTCCCGACGAGTACGACGTCGGCTTCGTCTATCCGGGACGACTCATGGAAGGCGGGGTCGCCGACGCCTTGCTCGAGATCCCGTGGCTCAACGACCACGAAACGGTGTTGACCTCGCGGAACAAGGGCGAGGTGCTGGCGCGACTCGAGCGCGCCGACCTACCGGTCCCGAAATCCGTCTACGTCTCGAACGAGGTCGGCGAGAACGAGTTGGCGGCGGTCTTCGAGCGATTCGAGCCACCGGTCGTCGTCAAGCCCAACTCGACGACGCGGGGGGTCGGCGTCGCGAAGGCCCACGATCTGGACTCCTTTCTGGGGATCTGTGACTACCTCTCGCTGGTTCACGACTACCGGGCGACCGGCGACCAGTCGTTTCTGGTCCAGGAGTACCTGCCGAACGCGACCGATTACCGCGTGATGGTACTCGAGGGGGAGTACGTCGGCGCGGTCGAGCGGCGACTCCCCGACGAGGCGGTCAGCGAGGGCCAGTGGAAGCACAATGTCCACCGCGGGGCGGAGGCGACCGGCGTCGATCTTCCCGATGCGTGGCGCGAACTCGCCGAATCGGTCGCCGCCGAACTCGAGATCCCGTTCGTGGGCGTCGATCTGCTCGAGACGGACGACCGGCTGGTAGTCAACGAGACAAACGCGCGGCCGACGATCGACGAGGAGACGAAGTACGAACCGGACTTTTACGATCGGCTGGCGGCCGCGATACGCACTGCTGCCGACTGAAAATACCGAAAACGAGCGATTCGACCGCGACGGCCCGATTACTCGAGGCTGATGTCCGAGGACTGTTCGGCGCGATCGAAGACGACTTCGAGAACGCCGTTGTTGTAGGTCGCGGAGGCGGTGTGTTCGTTGACCCGGGTCGGCAGGGAGACGCGCTCGTCGTACTGGCGGTGGTCGCTCTCGGCGGAGATGGTCAGGGTTGTGCCGTCGCACTCGAGTTCGATGTTGTCCTTCTCGACGCCGGGGAGGTCGGCGATGATGCGAACCTCGTCGTCGGTTTCGTGGATATCGACGTGCGTGTCCATGCCGAACCCGTTGTCGACGTCCCTCGAGGAGTCGAAATCGACGTTGGCATCGGCTCCGTTCATCATCTCGTTCATCATTCGTTCGATCTCGCGGAACAGATCGTCGAAGGGTTCGTCGCGGTCGTCTCGGCGCATGTGGCCACCTAGGGTGCGGCGTGGCAAAAACTTTCTGTCGTTGCTATACGAGCGGAAATGACCGACGACGGACGCCGGCGGACGCGACGGGTGAGGACTTCGCTCGCTCGTAGCGTCTCGACGACTCGGAACGGAACCGGCTCGTTCGCTCGGACGGCCTACAGACCGATCCCGAGCGCTTCGTCGGTCGTTTCGATGCTCTCCTGGGCGTCGGCCGCGCCGGTCACGGCGCGGATCGCGTCGACGTTCTCCGGCACGACGTCGCTCTCCTGGTGGATCGCCTGGAAGCAGTAGAAGTCCCGTCCGACGGTCGAGATGGACTCCTCCCAGATGCAGTTCTCCCAGATGTCGCCGCGGGGTCGGCCGGCGTCCAGGGCGTACTCCTTGAGTTTCCCGCTGCCGTCGATGTCCATACGCTCGGGGATCGAAAAGAGGCGCGACTCGTCGGCGAACAGTTCGCGAACGTCTGCAGCGTCGACCTCCTCTTCCAACGTGACGTTGAGGCTGTGCATGTGCATCTGCGTCGCGGGGACCTTCATCCCGAGCGTGTCGATATCGAGATCGGGGAAGATGGTCTCGACGTCGGGGCCGTGGTGGGACGGAATCGTCACTGGATTCGGGAGGATGTCGTTGATCGGACCGCGGTCGGACTGGCCGGGGTCGCCGCCGCGCCGAACCAGCGTCGCGCGGACCTTCTCGACGCCGTAGGCCTCTCGGAGCGGCGCGATGACTCGAGAGAGCCCGGTCGTGTTACAGGAGACGACGCGCACGTGGTCGGCGTCGACGGCGTCTTCGAAGTTCGAACGCGCGTTGAAACTCACGTCGGCGATGTCGGCGTCTTCGCCGCCCTGGTAGAGCGCGGGCGTGTCGTACTCCTCGTAGAGTTCTTTGTTCTGGGCGCCGATCCCCGACGGCGTGGCGTCGACGACGACGTCGGCCTCGGCGACGAGGTCCTCGACCGGCCCCGCGATCTCGAGGCCGGCCTGGGCGAACAGCTCCGCGCGCTCCTCGACGGCGGCGTAGAGCGGGAATCCCTTGTCGATCGCTGTCTCGGCTTCGAAGTTCGGGCGCGTCTTCGCGACGCCCAGCACCTCCATGTCGGGCTGTCGTCGAACCGCGTCCGCGACGCGTTTGCCGATCGTGCCGTAGCCGTTGATCGCGACCTGTTGCATGTGCTCGGGAGTGGACCACCGAACGGGATAATCGTTTCGAGGCGTCTCAGCCGATATTCACTCGGTTCGGAGTTCTCGATCGCTCTCGAGGGGGAATGGTCCGACCGTCGTTCCCATATTGACTCGATCCGCGACGGACCCATCAGCATCAGCATCGTCGACCGCGAGGTGATCCCCGACTGGATGGCCGTCTTCTCCTCCGGGCCCAAAACGATAGTCTCCGACGCCCAGTACGACTCGATCGTCTCCTCGAACGTCGGCGACGATGGCCGTGACGAGCGCGTTACCATGTCAGACAGCGACCCAGCATTTCCCTCCCAGAAGGAAGTTCACGACCGATACGACGAATAGGGATGCTCGAGGACGATATCGACTTGTTTTGGGAGCCCCCGATCGAGAAGAAGATAGTCTCCGTCTTCAACCGAACAGCCCTCGGAGTCGCTACCATCTTCGGAGCGTGGCACATCTGGAACCAGAACTGGTGGCCTGTCTCCCTGATATTCTTCATGATGTTCCCTGCCCACTTCTTAGCCTACTGGATAACTGACACGCCGTAAACGATCGACATCCAATTCTGTTTTCCGAATGTGACCCATTCTTTGATATTCAATAACCAATAATTTCATTATATATCTACGTACTGCTAGGTCCATATGATGTGTATAGGCCATTAGTAATATCCAAAAACAATAAAATTTATAACCGCCAAACTACAACTTTCTAACGCGATAATGGCGAAATAAATCGCAGACGCTTCATGCGCGTAAGTGGTACAGCTGCCGGACTGACTGCCATCTCAGGCATGGCGTCTGCTAGTCAGAGCGATGTCAAGAGTAACTTAGACATCAACGTTGAGTCTTTCACTGCAGACGGGGTCAAGTACACTGCATCCGTTGTCCGGAATACTCAAACTGGAGGGATGGACGGTTTTATCCTTCCTACTGAGGCCAATGGCGGTCTCTCTGCCTCTTCGCAGACGGCCGAGCCCCTCTCATCCGATGGCGGGGGGATGTACGAAATCTCCAACGATGTCCTCGAGGACCTCGACAACAGTGCGTTCAAGCCTGATAGTGGGGACGCGGTGACTGCCTCGAGCTCGAGTAGTACCGATCTGTGGGTACAACTCGGTGAAGCGGGTGGTGTCTCTGCTGAATCGGACGGAGTCTCAATCCAAGAAGAGAAGTCGCTCCTGAAGGAGGCAGTGGAACGGATCTCTGATGGTGCCGTGGATGGACTCAACCGTATCGGGGCATACTACATCGATAGTCCAAAAGGGACGGACTGTGATGCTTTTGGTGCTGTAGGCCCTCACCGCCAATTTGGAGCAGCAGTCGATTACGAAGAGTACATCGAGGAGTACGGTTCGAGCATTGTCGGAGGTGTCATTGGTACCATTGTTGGCTCTTACGGTGGTGTTGGGACGGCTGCATTTGGTGCTGCAGTTGGAATCATTCTCGGAGATGGTGTTGCAGACCTGAAACAATCGACGAACCTGACGATGATCTTGCGAGACAAGGACAACTGCTCCTTCGGAATAATGTGCGATAACGCTGAAATCGATGTCTTCTCGAGTGGATACTTCATGGATGAGAGCCGAGAACTCTTCCATATTCCAACCCCCGCTCCAGAAACGAAACATCTTCACTACGGAATGAACAGCGAAATAGTCGATGTGGGTACCCCGTACCGGGAGACGTTGCGGATTTCCCAGTGACTGGCTCCACTACACCTATCAGAGCCCCTTCATTTTTATAGAAGAGAACATAGTACAAAAATATAAAACCAATACTTAAAAATGAAAGAAAAGATATCTAAGTTCTGGGAGCAGGCCAATAAGGACTGGCAGCGTCCGATACTAGGGAATTTGATAGTTGTACTTGGAGTAATAATTTCGATACTTGCATCGGGGATCCTATTCGATGTGATTCTCGGGGTCTCGGATAGTATCCGAGTAACAGCATCAGCTATATCAGCTATGTTGGCAGTAATGCTAGTACATTATAACCTCAAAAAACGAGGGTGGTAAGTCCGAGTATCCCGATTACCCCACCGGAGCGAACGAGTGCTCCGTACTTTTTGATGGCTGTAGAAAACGACAGTAGTGGTCACCAGAAGCTCTCCTACGAGCGCATCACGACTACGGAGGATACGGGCGATCCCGACGTCTGTACCGAGCTCGAGGACACCGGCAGCGATGTCACCGCATTCGTCATCGACGATATGGTCGACCAGTCGGGCAAACTGTGAATCGAACGCCGGTGAACGCAGGGAAGGCAAGACATATCGGTCCACTGAACGCACACGAACGTATGCCAGCACTTCGAGCCGCCGCGGAGACGGCCGTCCGCCAGTGTCTGAATCTCGAGGCCGAGGAGTCGTGTGCGGTCGTCACCGACGACGAGCGCGAACCGATCGGAGAGGCGCTCTACGAGGTCGCCGCCGAGATCACCGACGACGCCGTAATCGTCCGCTATCCGCCGGGTGAGACCCACGGCAGCGAACCGCCGGAACCGGTCGCGGCGGCGATGGCCGGCGCGGACGTCGTCCTCGCGCCGACGACGAAGAGCCTGAGCCACACGCGGGCCCGCACCGAGGCGAACGAGGCAGGTGCGCGGGTCGCGACGCTCCCCGGGATCACCGAGGACGTCTTCACGACGGGGCTCGACGCCGACTACGAATCCATCGCGGCCCACTGCGAGGCGGTCCGCGAGCAGGTCGCCGACGCCGACGAGATCCGCGTCACGACGGACGCCGGGACCGACATCACCTTCGGGGTCGGCGGTCGGGAGTGGTTCTCGGACACCGGTATCGTCCACGAACCCGGCCAGATGTCGAACCTCCCGGCCGGCGAGGTGTTCATCAGCCCGACCACGGCGAACGGACGGTTCGTCGTCGACGGGACGATGCGTCCCCATGGCCTGCTCGAGGACGGCCACCGGCTCACGTTCGATGTCGAAGACGGGCTCGTCACGCACATCTCCGACGACGAAATCCGCGCGACGGTCGAGGACGCGGCTGATGAGGTTGGCGACGCCGCCTACAACCTCGCCGAGCTCGGTATCGGCACGAACGTGGCCGTCACCGAACTCGTCGGCTCGGTGCTGCTCGACGAGAAGGCCGGCGGGACCGTTCACATCGCGATCGGCGACAACGCGGGAATCGGCGGCGAGACGGAAGCGCCGATTCACCTCGACGGAATCCTTCGAGAGCCGACCGTCTTCGCCGAGGGTGAGCCTATCGACCTTCCGCAGCCGGACGATTCCTGATCGGTTCCGCGCCGTTCGACGCTCGGTTCCCTTTTCTTCCGGTCTCGAGCCGAAATTCAGCCGACGTTAGTCGATTAAATCTTCACCGCTTCTGTGAGAACCTAGTGGTTTCAAGTGGAGATAGTGTGAGTTCGGACCGATGAGCGATACTCAGGGGTACGACATTCAGGGAATCGAGTTGACTGATGACAGCTACACGGTCGAGCAGGGACTCGTCCGGAACAAGTACAGGGCGCTCGACGCCGACGGGAACACCGTTCTCAAGGGGAAACAGAAGATGCTGAAGATGAAAGAGGAGTTCCCCTTTACCGACGGCGACGGGAACGAGGTGTTCACCGTGAAGGCTGGCGGTATCATCGACGTCGCGGGGAACTACGTGCTCTCGGACGCCCGGACCGGCGAGGATCTGGTCGTTCTGGACAACGACTACTCCCTGCTGCAGGACACGTGGAAGATCCGCGACGCGACCACCGAGGAGAAACTGGCCGAAATCAACTCCCGCGGTGCGATGGTGACCCTGGCGCGCAACAATGTTCCGTTCGGCGGCTGGATTCCGCACAAGTACGAGATCACGGACCAGGAGGGCGCTCACGTGGGCTCGATCGACGGCCAGTTCTCGCTGCGCGACCGCTACGAGATCACGATCGACGACGCCAGTTCCGTCCCGAAAGAGCCCGTCGTGGCCGCGGCGATGGTCATCGACGCGATTCAGGGGCACTAGCCAGTTTCGACCCGGCCGTACGGCTCCACCGGCCGACACGTGGGATCTCCGCTGGGGACGGTAGCCGGGGAGAGGGCTACCACGGGTTCAATCGCTTTTTAGGTACGTAGCCGCTACACCGTCCATGAACGATATTCCGGAGCGCGTTCCGACGGTCTGTCCGTCGTGCTCGCCGGACCTCGAGACGGTCCACGAAGTACTCACGGACGGCGGCGGGACCCTCACCGTTCGGTGCAGCGAGTGTAGTCACGTCCACAAGATCCAGCCCGACCGCGAGCGCGAAGTCACGCTCGACGTCGTCGTCTCTCAGGGCGGTGAATCCTTCACTGCGAACGTCACTACCCCCGAAGACGAGACCATCGAGGTCGGCGACGAGTTCATACTCGAGACCGAGGAAGTGCTCTCGACGGTTCGCGTGACCAGCGTTGAACTCGACGGACAGAAGCGTGTCGAGGAGGCTCCCGCCGACGAGATCGAGACCGTCTGGACCCGCGAGGTCGACAACGTGGGCGTCAACGTGACGGTTCACCCGCAGGACGGCTCGAGAGACGACAGTCGGAGCATCACGGTCCACGTGCCGGGCGACTACGAGTTCGAGGTCGGTGCAGTCGAATCCTTCGGCGACGACGAGTTCGAAATCGACGCTTTCGTCGTCCGGAAGGACGCCGACGGCTACCGCCGAGACCGCTTCGAGGAAGCGGGCGATACCGCCTTCGCGAAGGACATCAAGCGGGTCTACGCCTACGACGAGCAGAGCAGCGCCTGGTCTGCTTGGTAAGCGATCCGCGGCGGCGCGTCCCGACCGGTCGAACACCGGTACTCGCTACCCGATTCCCTACTATTCTCGAGTCCGTACGTGATCGCACACCATGTCCGATACCCACGAGGATCGACGCCAGCAGATGGTCGAAACGGTCGCGCCGCGCGTCGACGATGATCGCGTTCTCGAGGCCCTCGAGGCGGTCCCGCGCCACGAATTCGTCCCGCCGGACCGTCGGGACAGCGCCTACGCGGACCGTCCGCTTCCGATCGGTGACGGACAGACGATCAGCGCGCCGCACATGGTCGCGATCATGGCCGACCTGCTCGAGGCCGATCCCGGCGACGACGTCCTCGAGATCGGCACCGGCTGTGGCTATCACGCCGCGGTAACCGCCGAACTGGTCGGTGACGAGAACGTCTACACCGTCGAGTACGGCGAAGAGCTTGCCCGGCAGGCCCGCGACCGGCTCGCGGAACTGGGCTACGACGGCGTCTCGATCCGCGTCGGCGACGGTCGCGAGGGCTGGGCCGAGCACGCGCCCTACGACGCCGCCTACCTCACCTGCGCGACGCCGTCGCTTCCGGAGCCGGTCGTCGACCAGCTTCGACCCGGCGGTCAGCTGCTCGCACCGGTCGGGACCGGTCGCCAGCGGCTCGTGGCGGCGACGAAGCGGTCCGACGGCTCGCTCGCTCGAACCGAACGCGGCGGCGTTCGGTTCGTCCGGATGCGCGGCTAGATCCGCGGACCGCGCAAGCGCGCCATTGATTACGACCGCTCCGATAGCTGGCGTATGGACCCCGCGGTACTGCGAGAGGATATGGTCGACGGCCTCGAGTCCCCACCCAGGGACGTCCTCGCCGACGAGGACCTCGCCGTCGCGATGCGCGACGTCCCGCGACACGCGTTCGTCGGCGACGAGCGGACGGCCTACGCCGAACGCGACCACGAGGCGCTCGGCACCCGCGTTCTCGCACCGAGCACGGTCGCCCGCCTCTTCGAAGCGCTCGCCCTCGAGGAGGACGGTAGCGTACTGATCGTCGGCGTTGGAGTCGGCTACACGGCCGCGCTGGCGGCCGAACTCGTCGGCGAGACGAACGTCCACGCCGTCGACATCTCCCGCCCGCTGGTCGTCGAGGCGCGACGGAACCTCGCGGAGGCGGGATACGACGGCGTCCTCGTCGACTGCCGCGACGGCGCGAACGGGCTCTCCGAGTACGCCCCCTTCGATCGCATCCTGCTCGAGGCCGCCGCCGTCGATCCGCCCCGCGCGCTGCTCGAGCAATTGTCCGATGAGGGGCGGCTGGTCTTCCCGCGAGGAACCCAGCAACAGCGGCTCGAGGCGGTTTCTGCCGACGGCGAGACGGACACGTACGACCCAATTTCCTTCGCCCCGCTGTTGGTCGAGGGCGAACAGTCGGGGGCCGTCGAGCGGAACCGAACGACGCGCGAGGACCGCGAGCGAGCATATCGTCGCGCCGAATCCCGACGCGGCTGGGAGCAGGACTGGATCGAGTGGGAGGAGACGATCGATCAGCAGTCCCGGCGAAAGCGATCTCGGTAGCTGATCGTCGCGGCGAACGTCCGTGCAGACCTGCCTCTGGACCGACTCCGACAGCTTCGTTTCCGGGTAACGTCCGAGAAACCGGCTGCTGGCGTCTGGGAGTATCGAAATCGCAATCACCGGCCGTGTCTCGTCGTTTCCCGAGAAGCAGTGATGCGTCTGTCCGTTGGTCTGGTGGAAAGGGGTGGGGGGAAAGGGGGGGTGGCGACAGTCTGTCTCAGATCGCCACTTAGAGGTACACACTGGAGGGGGTTAAAAATAACTTCTAACTGATTAGTGGGGCTAAATCACAATCTCTAACTAATTAGCACCAATCAGAAGAATAGCTAACGACAATTATCATTTGATGCCGGTCGCCTGATTTGAAGCTGAACTCGACGATGCATCTCTCGGAAACGGAGATAGTCGTCCTGAAAACCGCTACGGCGACTGGTACCGTGCGGAAGATCGTCTCCGCTCATCCCGCTTCGTCTCTGAAGCGAACCGAGGGATCGCGGTCGCTACCGAATAGTGGTTCGCGGAAAGGGGGTGGGGGGATTGGGGTGGCGAGGGATAATCCCTGATCGCCATGTTGTGATATGATTTGCCGATTGTTAAGTATAGTTTTTAACTAGTTAGGGCCTTCTCGAACCATGCTCTAATTAATTAGAATGTCCGTCGAAGGCCAACGTCACGAGTTTCCGTTCGGCTGCCCGCAGGTGGTAGTGATACGTCGGCGACGAGACGTCGAGTGCATCCGCGAGGTCCTCGCCAGTACTCTCGCGCGGCCATTCGAAGAAGCCGCTGTAGTGAGCAGCCTGCAGCGCTTCGAACTGCTTGTCCGTGAGCCGCTCCGCGAGGTGGGTGTCAAGTCGTCGTGCCGAACGCGTATGTGTGGTCTCCCGTTTGGCCACCAGTTCCGTCTCCGGATACTCCTCCTGGATCGCTTCCACCAGCGACCGCGTCTCGACTCCCTGTGGCACCTCGAGGACGAGCGTCGCCGTCCCGTCCTCGGCCGTCGCCATCCGTATCTGAACGTCGTAGATCCGCAGCACGTCGAGAAACGGCGTCGACGTTACCGTTAGTTCGAACAGCGTCTCTTCGTCGCCCTCGGACACAACCGACAGCGTCTCGATCGACGCCCACTCGTTCTCGAGGGCAGTCAACGACGCCGTCACCGGCGCACTGACGAACAGTACGATCCCGTCCTCGCCGCGGTCGATGACGCCATCGAGCGTTATCCGTTCGCTCCCCGCGAGTCGGTCCGAGAGCCGATTGAGCAGCAATCGCGAATCCCCGACGGCGAGTTCCAGCTCGAGCCGGCTGTCGGTTAGCATCGCCTGCGTTTGCTCGACCGATCGGATCGCGTGGCCGATGGTTTCCCCGAGTTCGGCGAGGACTTCCCGCTCGCTTTCGCCGACCGAATCGGCACCCGCGACGTGAACGACGAGGACACCGTACCGGCGTTCGTCAGCGACGAGGGGCACCCCGAGCACCGTCTGGTAGCCGTATGTCAACGCTTCCTTGCGCCGCGATCGCCACTGATCGTCCTCGAGGACGTCGTGTATCAACTGTAACCGTCCCGACTCGAGGATCTCTCGGACCAGCGTGATCTCGGGGGCGCAATCGCCGTCGCCGCGGATCGTGTCGATGTAGGCTGCGTCGATCCCGGACCATGCGGTCGGCGTCGGCGGTTCGTCGTCGCTCGCGGCGATCCAGGCGAAGCGATATCGGTCCGTCTCCGCGAGACGATCGCACACCGTTTCTTCGATCGCCGCTCGCGTCGACGCCTGCGCGACGCCGTGGTTGATCTCCCGAACGATCTCGTTCGTGTGGTTGAGTCGCGTCAGTTCCTCGTTTTGCCGCGTGAGCGTTCGGTCGTGGTCGCGGAGCAACTGCTCCCGTTCGGCCCGGTCCAGCGCGGCCTCGGTGTTGGCCGCCAGAATGTGCAACAGCTCGGTCATCGTCTCGTCGAATCCGTCGACATCCTCGCAGCCCGCGACCAGCACGCCGTGTGTCCCGAGTGGAACGATCAACTCGCTTCGGCCCGACGCACCCGTCGCCTCGACGCTATCCTCGCGCGTCACGTCTTCGTAGTAGGCGCTTTCCCCCTCCGAGAACACGTCCCAGACCAGTCCCTCGCCCCGCTCGAAGGTCTCCGCCGGATCGCCACGCTCGGGGGATCGCCGCGTCGATGCCGCGTGCACGAGGCTGCCCGCAGTGGGTTCGAACGCGTACGACGCGGCGACCGCCACGTCGAGGATATCGCTTGCGGTCTCGACCGCCGACCGGTAGATCTCGTCTTTGGTCTCCGCTCGCATCAGATCCCGCGTCGTCTCGTGTAACGTCGTCAGCGTCCGTTCGTAACGGCGCTCGCTCTCCCGGAGCTCCGTCTCCGTGCGGTACTGGGCGACCGCGTTCGTGATCTGATTCGCCAGCAACGCGTACTGCTTCTTTCCGGACTCCTTCTGCAGATACTGCGTCACGCCCGCCGCGATCGCCTCGCTCGCGATCTCCTCCGATCCCCGCCCGGTGAAGAGCACGAATGGGAGATCGGGATCGTCGTCGCGAACGCGCTCGAGCAACTCGAGCCCCGTCATCTCCGGCATCTCGTAATCGCTGACGATACAGTCGACGGCCCGCCGTTCGAGGACCGCGAGCGCTTCCGCGCCGTCCGTCGCCGCTTCGGCCTCGATCGCGTCGTGCTCGCGCTCGAGCATCTCTCCGGCGAGATCCGCGAATCCCGGTTCGTTGTCGACGACGAGTACAGTGATCGGTTTCGTCATTGATTTGCCTGTCCGCTGTTCCGTTTGTCGACACATCGACGAAGGCATACTAAACAATTAGCATTCGGCTCGAACCTGCTCGAACCACCTAGTATCTCTGTCGTCCCTGATCGTGGGAACTCACGGAATATCTCCGTCGAATTCGTATTCGCCTGCCCAGTTGATTGACGGATGATCGATTTCGGATTCGAAGCGGAGCTCCATCTTCTGCTCCGTCGCGTCGACTGCATCGACCCAATAAAACCGCTCGTTTTCGGGATAGTAGACCAGAAACGCGTCGATTAACCCGTGATACGTCTCTTCGTGATAGACGCCGTTCTTCGTCGTTTGCGAGTGGGTGCTAAATCGGAGTGTTTTCGCTTTGTTCGACCATCCAGTCTTGCACTGTACTCGGTGGAGTTCAGTCCCATCGTCGACGACGAGATCGTACTTGTCGTTATCTCCGAACGGAACTGAGACGCTGTAGCCACAGGCAACGAGTTCGGATAGGGCCCTCGCCTCGGTTTCGTCACCGATTGCTTTCGAATTTCGCATAGCAGAATGCGCCTCCCTCTATTATAAGAATGATCGGACAACCCAGCGGTATAGAACGCCTCTGAGCTTCGTCTTTCGAGAACCAGCTGCTCGATCGCTCGTCGTTTGGTTCCTCGAGAAAGCGCCCGAGGCGGGATTTGAACCCGCGTCACAACCGTGACAGGGTTGTATGATGGGCCACTACACCACCCGGGCAACCTGCAACTCTTCATTTCCCGGTAACACTATTAAGGGTTTTGCTCTCCGGTTCTGTGTTCTGTTCGGTGACATAAGCCTCGTTTCGCGAAGCGGGGAATATGCTACCGTCGGCTGGTCGTTTCCGATAGCCGAATTGTATTTAGAAAATGATTGAATTGCGAACCCGAGGGTGAGTGCTGAAATAGGTAAAGCGACTCGCATCGCTCGTCGTTTAGGTCCTCGAGAAAGCGCCCGAGGCGGGATTTGAACCCGCGTCACAACCGTGACAGGGTTGTATGATGGGCCACTACACCACCCGGGCAACCTGCAACTCTTCATTTCCCCGACGGAGTATTAAGGGTTTTCAATCGAACACCGTATGGTACGGTCAATCGGGACACGATTCCCCGCTCGAGTCCGCCACACATATAGAATCATGTTACCAAATTTCACGGCCCACAAGGAATATAACTGAGAACCGGATACTCTCAGGTGTGATCGACGGTTCCGGTCAGGTTCGCCCGGCCGGATAGCCCCGCTTGTGCATCGAGTTAGAAACCGTTAAATGCCTCCCGCCGCTACCTGCCTGTAGTATCTCGTGATAGCCGCTTCTCTCCCGATAGCCGACACGCACACCCACACCAATACATGGTAGACGTAAGCCAACACGAACTGGTTCCGGAGCACACGGTCCTCGAGGACGACGCGCTCGAGGAGGTGCTCGAGGAATACGACATCGATCGCACAGATTTACCGAAAATACAGCGCAAAGATCCTGCACTCCCCGACGAGGCGGAGGTCGGCGACGTGATCAAGATCGTCCGCGACTCGCGGACGACCGAGCAGGCAATCATCTATCGACTCGTGGTAGAATAAATGGCAATGGAACTGAACCGCGACAAGCGACGAGAGATTTCACGCGAATATTTCTCGAAGGAACGGATCGCCGAACACCACTACCGCTCGTTCAACGCCTTCCTCAACCGAGGGATGCAAGAGGTCGTCGACGAGAAGGCGACGATCGATACGGACATCGGCGACAAGGAAGGGGAAGAGCCGGTCCACGTCGAGCTGGGCGACGTTCGGGTCGTCACGCCACGCGTTCGGGAGGCGGACGGCTCCGAAGAACTGCTTTACCCGCAGGAGGCGCGCCTTCGCAACATCACCTACTCGGCGCCGGTGTTCATGGAGATGTCCATCGTCAAGGGCGAGGAAGGCGACCAGCGGGTCGTCGACTCGACCGAGACGAAGATCGGACGGATGCCGATCATGGTCGGCTCCGACAAGTGTAACATCGCCGGCTTCTCCGACGAGGAACTGATCGAGATCGGCGAGGACCCTGCAGACCCAGGCGGCTACTTCATCGTTAATGGGTCGGAGCGGGTGCTGATGACGAGCGAGGACCTCGCACCGAACAAGATCCTCGCGGAGTACGACACCAAGTACGGCGACGAAATTCAGGTCGCCAAGACCTTCTCCCAGCGCCGCGGCTACCGCGCGCTGGTGCTCTGCGAACGGACGCGTGACGGCTTGCTCGAGGTGTCGTTCCCCTCGGTGTCGGGCTCGATCAACTTCGTGACCCTCGTGCGCGCGCTGGGTCTCGAATCGGACGAGGAAATCGTCCACAAGGTCTCCAACGACCCCGAGGTCGTCAAGTACATGCTGGAGAACCTTGAGGAAGCGGAGGTCCAGACCGAGGAGGAAGCCATCGAGGAACTCGGGAAGCGCGTCGCCTCCGGCCAGGGGAAGAACTACCAGCTCAAGCGGGCCAACTACGTCATCGACCGCTACCTCCTGCCCCATCTCCACGAGGACGGCGTCGAGGAGGAAGACGTCCGGATCAACAAGGCCCACTACCTCTGTCGGATGGCCGAGGCCTGTTTCGAACTCGCGCTCGGACGGCGCGAATCCGACGACAAGGACCACTACGCGAACAAGCGGCTGAAGGTCAGCGGCGACCTGATGAAAGACCTGTTCCGGACCGCGCTGAACAAGCTGGCCCGGGACGTGAAGTACCAGCTCGAGCGCGCCAACATGCGCAACCGACAGCTCTCGGTCAACACGGTCGTCCGATCGGACGTCCTGACCGAACGCCTCGAGCACCCGATCGCGACAGGTAACTGGGTCGGCGGCCGCTCCGGCGTAAGCCAGCTGGTCGACCGGACGGACTTCATGGGGGTTCTCTCCCACCTGCGTCGGCTTCGGAGCCCGCTCTCGCGGAGCCAACCGCACTTCGAGGCGCGGGACCTGCACGCGACCCAGTGGGGTCGCATCGGCCCCTCCGAGACGCCGGAGGGACCGAACTGTGGGCTGGTGAAGAACTTCGCGCAGTCGATGGAACTCTCCCAGAACGTCGAGGACGAACAGGAACTCAAACGCGAACTCGCATCGATGGGCGTCGAGGGAATTCCCGGCCTCGAGGGTATCGAACGGACGACCGCATCAGGGGACGACTAAATCATGAGCAGCCAACAACGAGAGGCGAAAGTCTACGTCAACGGGTCGCTGGTGGGGACACACCCCGATCCGCACGAACTCGCAGAACAGATCCGCGAAGCGCGACGCATCGGCGACGTCAGCGAGATGGTCAACGTCTCGGTCAAAGACCGCACCCGCGAAGTGATCGTCAACGCCGACGCGGGACGGGCCCGACGACCCCTGCTGGTCGTCGAGGACGGCGAACCTCGCATCTCCGATCAGGAGATCGAGGCGCTCCAGGACGGCGACCTCGAGTTCGAGGACCTCGTCGACCACGGTTACATCGAGTTCATCGACGCCGAGGAGGAAGAGGACATCCTCGTCGGCGTCGACGAGGACGATCTGACCGAGAAGCACACGCACCTCGAGATCGACCCGTCGCTGATCTTCTCGATCGGTGCGGGGATGATCCCGTATCCCGAGCACAACGCCTCGCCCCGCATTACGATGGGGGCGGGGATGATCAAGCAGTCGCTGGGGCTGCCGAGCGCGAACTACCGGATCCGGCCGGACACGCGCCAGCACCTGCTGCACTACCCGCAGCTCTCGATGGTGAAGACCCAGACGACCGAGCAGATCGGCTACGACGAGCGGCCGGCCGCGCAGAACTTCGTCGTCGCCGTGATGAGCTACGAGGGATTCAACATCGAGGACGCGCTGGTCATGAACAAGGCCAGCGTCGAGCGCGCGCTCGCGCGGTCACACTTCTTCCGGACCTACGAGGGCGAGGAACGCCGCTACCCCGGCGGTCAGGAGGATCGCTTCGAGATTCCGAGCCAGGACGTCCGCGGCGCCCGCGGCGAGGAAGCCTACACCCACCTCGACGAGGACGGCCTCGTCAACCCCGAGACGACGGTCGACGAGAACTCCGTCCTGCTCGGGAAGACGAGCCCGCCCCGTTTCCTCGAGGAGCCCGACGACATGGGCGGTCTCTCGCCCCAGAAGCGGCGTGAGACCTCCGTCACCATGCGATCTGGCGAGTCAGGGATCGTCGACACCGTCACGCTCATGGAGGGCGAGGACGGCTCGAAGCTCTCGAAGGTCTCCGTGCGCGACGAACGGATCCCCGAACTCGGGGACAAGTTCGCGTCGCGACACGGCCAGAAGGGGGTCGTCGGCCACCTCGCGCCACAGGAGGACATGCCGTTTACCGAGGAGGGCGTCGTCCCCGACCTCGTCCTGAATCCGCACGCGCTGCCGTCGCGGATGACGGTCGGTCACATTCTCGAGATGATCGGCGGCAAACTCGGCTCGATGGAAGGTCGTCGGGTCGACGGCACGCCGTTCCTCGGCGAGGACGAGGACGAACTCCGCAAGGGGCTCGAGGACGCCGGCTTCAACTCCGCCGGCAAGGAGACCATGTACTCCGGGATCTCCGGCGAGAAGATCGACGCCGAGATCTTCGTCGGGGTCATTTTCTACCAGAAGCTCTACCACATGGTCTCGAACAAACTGCACGCCCGTTCGCGCGGGCCGGTGCAGGTGCTGACCCGCCAGCCGACGGAGGGGCGCGCCCGCGAGGGTGGCCTCCGTATCGGGGAGATGGAACGCGACGTGTTCATCGGCCACGGGGCGGCCATGACGCTGAAGGAACGACTGCTCGACGAGTCCGACCGCGAGTTCATCCACGTCTGTGCGAACTGCGGGATGAGCGCGGTCGAAAACGTCGAACAACGGCGCGTCTACTGTCCGAACTGCGACGAGGAAACCGATATCCACGAAATCGAGATGAGCTACGCCTTCAAGCTCCTCTTGGACGAGATGAAGGCCCTGGGTATCGCACCGCGACTCGAACTGGAGGACGCCGTCTAAACCATGCAAAACAGTAGTACACCGAAAGACATCGGACAGATCTCCTTCGGGCTCATGGAGCCCGAGGAATATCGGGAGATGAGCGCGACGAAGATCATCACCGCCGACACCTACGACGACGACGGGTTCCCCATCGACATGGGGCTGATGGACCCGCGACTCGGCGTGATCGACCCCGGCCTCGAATGCAAGACCTGCGGCAAGCACTCGGGTTCCTGTAACGGCCACTTCGGCCACATCGAACTGGCCGCGCCCGTGATCCACGTCGGCTTCACGAAACTCATCCGGCGGCTCCTGCGAGGGACCTGTCGGGAGTGTTCGAAGCTCCTCCTCACCGAGGACGAACGCGACGAGTTCCGCGATCAGCTCGACGAATCCCGGAAGCTGAGCCGGGATCTCAACGACGTGACCAAGGCCGCGATCCGGCAGGCCCGCAAGAAGGACAAGTGTCCCTTCTGTGGCGAGATCCAGTACGATATCGACCACGAGAAGCCGACGACCTACTACGAGGTCCAGCAGGTCCTGACCAGCGAGTACTCCCAGCGCATCGCCGGTGCGATGCAGGGCGACGAGGAAGAAGGCATCGAGCGGACGACGCCCGACGAACTCGCGGAGAAGACCGAGATCGAACTCACTCGAGTCAACGAGATCCTGTCGGGCTCCTTCCGTCCGCGCGAAAATCAGCGCAAGGCCATCGAGAAGGCCCTGGACATCGACCTGACCGAGGAGGACACGAACAAGCTGATGCCCAGCGATATCCGGGACTGGTTCGAGAACATCCCGGACGAGGACATCGAGGTACTCGGGATCAACCCCGAACGATCCCGTCCCGAGTGGATGATCCTCACCGTCCTCCCCGTCCCGCCGGTCACCGCGCGACCGTCGATTACGCTGGACAACGGCCAGCGCTCCGAGGACGATCTCACTCACAAGCTGGTCGACATCATCCGGATCAACCAGCGGTTCATGGAGAACCGCGAGGCCGGCGCGCCCCAGCTGATCATCGAGGACCTCTGGGAACTGCTGCAGTACCACGTCACGACCTTCATGGACAACGAGATATCGGGCACGCCGCCGGCGCGACACCGCTCCGGTCGGCCGCTCAAGACCCTCTCCCAACGACTCAAGGGCAAGGAGGGTCGCTTCCGCGGCTCGCTGTCCGGGAAGCGCGTGAATTTCTCGGCTCGTACCGTCATCTCGCCGGACCCGACCCTCTCGCTGAACGAGGTCGGCGTCCCGGATCGCGTGGCGAAGGAGATGACCCAGACGATGAACGTCACCGAGCGCAACCTCGAGGACGCCCGTCGGTTCGTCTCGAACGGGCCCGAGGGCCACCCCGGCGCGAACTACGTCCGACGGCCGGACGGTCGTCGACTGAAGGTGACCGAGAAGAACTGCGAACAGCTCGCCGAGAAGGTCGAGGCCGGCTGGGAGGTCAACCGCCACCTCATCGACGGCGACATCGTCATCTTCAACCGCCAGCCGTCGCTCCACCGGATGTCGATCATGGCCCACGAGGTCGTGGTCATGCCGTACAAGACGTTCCGACTGAACACCGTCGTCTGTCCGCCGTACAACGCCGACTTCGACGGCGACGAGATGAACATGCACGCGCTGCAAAACGAAGAGGCACGCGCCGAAGCGCGCGTCCTCATGCGCGTCCAGGAACAGATGCTCTCGCCGCGCTTCGGTGAGAACATCATCGGGGCCATTCAGGACCACATCTCCGGGATGTATCTCCTGACCCACGACAACCCCCGATTCAACGAGACGCAGGCGCTGGACCTGCTCCGTGCGACCCGGATCGACGAGCTGCCGGAACCCAGCGGCATCGACGACGAGGGCGAGCCGTTCTGGACCGGGTACGCCGTCTTCTCCGAACTGCTGCCCGACGATCTCGACCTCGAGTTCACGGGCACGATCGGCGACGAGGTCGTTATCGAGGACGGCCAGTTGCTGCAGGGAACCATCGCGGAGGACGAGGTCGGCGAGTTCGGCGGCGAGATCGTCGACACGATCACGAAGGTCTACGGTAACACTCGCGCCCGGATCTTCGTCAACGAGGTCTCGACGCTGGCGATGCGTGCCATCATGCACTTCGGGTTCTCGATCGGGATCGACGACGAGACGATCCCGGAGGAGGCCCAGTCCCGCATCGACGAGACGATCGACGACGCCAACGACCGCGTCGAAGAACTCATCGAGGCCTACGACAACGGCGAGCTCGAGAGTCTCCCCGGTCGGACGATCGACGAGACGCTCGAGATGAAAATCATGCAGACGCTCTCGCGTGCGCGTGACAACGCCGGGAACATCGCCGACGAGCACTTCCAGGACGACAACCCCGCCGTCGTCATGGCCAACTCCGGTGCCCGTGGGTCGATGCTCAACCTGACCCAGATGGCCGGTGCGGTCGGCCAGCAGGCGGTTCGGGGCGAGCGAATCAACCGCGGCTACGAGGATCGGACCCTCAGCCACTACGAACCCAACGACCTCTCGGCCGAGGCACACGGCTTCGTCGAGAACTCCTACACGAGCGGGCTCACGCCGCGGGAGTTCTTCTTCCACGCGATGGGCGGCCGCGAGGGCCTGGTCGACACAGCAGTCCGGACCTCCAAGTCCGGCTACCTGCAGCGTCGGCTGATCAACGCCCTCTCGGAACTCGAGACCCAGTACGACGGCACGGTCCGGGACACCTCGGATACGATCGTCCAGTTCGAGTTCGGCGAGGACGGCACCTCGCCGGTCAAGGTTTCCTCCGGGGACGACAACAACATCGACGTCGAGCACATCGCCAACCGCGTGCTCGACTCCGAGTTCGACTCCGAGGAGGAGCGCGAGGAGTTCTTCGGCTCCAAGCCGCGGCCGACGAATCTCTCCGAACACGCCGACGATCGACTGACCGAGGGTACGGAGGTGACCTCCGATGACTAACGTCCACTACAACGTCGACGACGACACGATCGCGGTCGTCGAGGACACCGACCTTCCCCGACGGCTCAAGGACGAGGTCTACGAGACGCTCGAAGGACGCGAGGGCGCGACGGTCGAGGACGCCGACGAACTCGCGAAGGCGGTCGAGACCCGGTATCTCGACACCCGCGTCGATCCGCTCGACCCCGTCGGGACGGTCTCGGCGCAGTCGATCGGCGAACCCGGAACGCAGCTGACGATGAACACGTTCCACTACGCGGGGGTCGCGGAGATCGACGTGACCCAGGGGCTGCCCCGACTGATCGAGCTGGTCGACGCTCGGAAGACCCCGGACACGCCGATGATGACCGTCTACCTCGAGGGCGAGTACGCCACCGAGCGCGAGAAGGCCCACGAGGTCGTCTGGAACATCGAGGCGACCAAGATCCTCGCGCTGGGCGACGTCTCGACGAACGTCGCGGACATGCGCGTCCAGATCGCGCTCAACGAGGACACCCTCGAAGAGCGGATGATCTCCGCCGAGGAAGTCGCGGGGATCATCGAGGACTCGCTCGGCGTGAAGACGGTCCAGCAGGGCGCCCAGATCGAGTTCGGCCCCGAAGAGCCGTCCTACCGCGACCTCCTCCAGCTCGTCGAGGAGCTACGCGAGATTACCTTCAAGGGAATCGAAGAGGTCTCCCGGGTCGTCATCCGCCGCGAGGAACTCGAGGATGGCGAGGAGTTCGTCCTCTACACCGAGGGGTCGGCCTTCGGCGACGCCCTCGAGATCGAGGGCGTCGACGCGTCGCGGACGACGTGTAACAACATCCACGAGATCCACCGGAATCTCGGGATCGAGGCGGCCCGCGAAGCGATCATCGAGGAGACGAACAACACGCTCGCCGAGCAGGGGCTGGACGACGTGAACGTCCGGCACCTGATGCTCGTCGCGGACATGATGACGAACCGCGGCGAGATCGAGTCGATCGGTCGCCACGGCATTTCGGGCTCGAAGGAGTCCGTCCTCGCCCGCGCGGCGTTCGAGGTGACGGTCAACCACCTGCTCAACGCCGCGATTCACGGCGAAGTCGATGACCTCGACGGCGTGACGGAGAACGTCATCGTCGGAAAGCCGATCAAGCTCGGCACCGGCGACGTCGATCTCCGGATGGGATCGACCACCTCCGGAAACAGTCAAGCCGACTGATCGATGGGTGTCACCCTCGACGACGACGCTCGGCAGTACCTCGCCGCCTTCGAAGACGTAACGGGCGTGGACGGTCGGGACTGTCTCGTCACCGACGGCGGTGACAGCCTCTTGATCCTCGTCGAACGCGGCGGTATGAGCGAGGCGATCGGTCCCGACGGCCGGACGGTCAAGCAGTTCGAAGATCGGACCGACGCACAGGTTCGCCTCGTCGAAGACGCGGACGAGGCGGAGACGTTCGTCGCGAACGTCCTCGCACCGGCGGCGGTGTACAACGTCACGATCAGCGAGAACAACGACACCGTCGCCTACGTCGAGGTCGCGGAGGACGATCGCGGCGTCGCGATCGGGTCGAACGGGCGAACGATCGACGCCGCCCGAACCCTCGCGGATCGGCACTTCGGGATCGACGACATCCAGCTGATCTAACGGTCCTCGCTTCGAGGGAGGACGGTCGTCTCGATGCACGACCGGTGTGATTTCTAGCGTTCGGTTCCGTCCCCAACCCCGTAACAGTCGCGCGTCTCGCGTTCCGTTCGGGTTTCACAGTATCGCTGGCTCGTCGGCAGCGATTTCGCCCGACGATAAAAATGGTGTCCCGTCGCCACCCCCCAATCCCTTACTTCGAGTCGCCCCGTTTCCCCTCGAGAAGGTCGGCAGGGACCGGACACCCACAGGGCGTGGCCTTGTGGGTGATCGGGCCGTAGCTGACGACCAGCGCGATGGGGGAATCGCAGTGGGGACACCGAAGCGGTTCTCGTCCGCCCGGCGAGTTACTGGCGGCGATCGTGTCAGCGTCGACCGTCAGATCGTCGAGTCCGGACGAGTCGTCGGCATCGTCCTCGCTCATCGGCTCCCTCGTTCGATTCGGTTCCGTTGTCGGAACGGCCACTCGAGCGCGGCGGCTACTCGTGTGCGATACTGTCGTCGTGCGAGACGTTTATGTCTCGGTAGCAGTAAGCGAAACATGGCTTTCGAATCCCTCGTGCGGGATTGGAAGCCAGTCTCGGGTGTCCTCGCACCCGGGGCACTTTCGTACGCCCCCGCTGGAGTCTGACTTCCAGCCAAATATTCAACGGAAATTCACTTATATCTAATGGAAAATGTCGGGTAGAGAGCAGCGTTTCTATCGAAAGCTGCCGTGACGTGCGCATCTCGGCCAGTATTCTCCATTTCGTCGCGCTTCGATTCCAACTCGTTCGCAACCGACGGGTGTCTCCTCGCTCGTGTGCGACACCTCACCGACCGTTCGGCCAGTGTGACAGCCAGGAAACCTCTCGCCCGCCGAGCGGCGCTAACCATCGCTCCGACGGTAACTCGAGTCAGCGAAACGCCCGCAGAGACGGCGAGCAATGTTCCTAAAGCGATCTGGCGGCGTTACGCCGGCTTCGAAACGGGTCGCTTAAGTGCCTTCGTTGGGAACTCACCTCCATGGCAAACGGCAAATACGCCGCGCGCAAGCTCAAGAAGGACCGCCAGAATCAGCGGTGGTCCGACTCGGACTACGCGCGCCGCGCCCGTGGACTTCGCGAGAAGTCCGACCCGCTCGAGGGCGCGCCCCAGGCTCGTGGTATCGTACTCGAAAAGGTCGGCATCGAAGCCAAACAGCCCAACTCGGCGATCCGAAAGTGCGTCCGAGTCCAGCTGATCAAGAACGGGAAGCAGGTCACCGCGTTCTGTCCCGGTGACGGCGCTATTTCGTTCATCGACGAACACGACGAAGTCACCATCGCCGGGATCGGTGGGGCGAAGGGTCGTGCGATGGGCGACCTCTCCGGCGTCAACTACAAGGTCGACAAGGTCAACGGCGTCGCGATAAAAGAACTCGTTCGCGGAAACGCCGAAAAGCCGGTGCGATAATCATGGCTGCAGAAGATCAACCGGACCCGGACGCCCCGGCCGGTGGCGCAGACGTTTCGGCGAAGCTGTTCGGCACGTGGGAGATCGGCGAACTCGAGTACGCCGACCCCTCGACCGAGCGCTACATCACGGTTTCCCCCGTCGCTCACACCGCGGGTCGCCACGCCAGCAAGCAGTTCAAGAAGTCCGAGATCTCGATCGTCGAGCGCTTCATCAACCGCTTGATGCAGACCGAGGAGAACACGGGCAAGAAACAGCAGTCGCTCAACTACGTCCGCGATGCGTTCGATCTCATCCACGAGCGCACCGAGGAGAACCCGATTCAGGTGCTCGTCACGGCCGTCGAGAACGCGGCCCCGCGTGAGGAGACGGTTCGCCTGAAGTACGGTGGGATTTCGGTCCCGAAGGCCGTCGACGTCGCCCCGCAGCGCCGCGTCGACCAGGCCCTGAAGTTCCTCGCGGAGGGCGTCTACAACGACTCGTTCAAGACGACGACGGACGTCGAGGAGGCGATCGCCAACCAGCTCATCGGCGCGTCCAACTACGACGTCCAGACCTACGCGGTCAGCCAGAAAGAGGAGAAAGAGCGCGTCGCGGCAGCCGCTCGCTAACGCGAGTTCCGTTCGGCTTTCTTCGTTTTCTCCGTCGCCACCAGTGACATCCACAAGCCAACGCGGCGGTGTTCTGCTGTCGACTCAATCGTCTTCGACCGTGCGAGACGACTCGAAAGGGGTCCACCGGATCGCCGAGCGTCGCGGCGTCGATACTGAGCGGCTACGCCCGGAGTATCGACGCAGACGCCCTGCAGGAGGACGTTACGCCCGGTCGACCGGGAGCCATTCGGACGAGTAAGCGCCGTCGTCGATGACCCATCGTTCCTGTGCGTCGCCGTTCCGTTCCCGGAGTTCGACGATCACGTCGAAAAGCGGCGACAGGGTCGGGACGACCCTGGCGTCCCGGTCCACCGGCAGGTGGTACTGGGCCATCCCGCCGACGTGTCGGGTTCGCCCGTTGATCAGGTGCAGAAACTTGAACACGCGTTGTTTTCCGTACGCCTCGAGGAGCGGGACCAGCGAGTCGATGCTGACCCTGACCTCGGCGGGCTCGAGCCCGTTCGCGTCGGCTTCGAAGGCGTCGATCGCGTTCGCGATGGCGATCCCGAGATCGGTTAAGGTGTCGACGTCCGTCGGTCCGGTTTCGCTCGGCCGACTCGATACGGCACCGCGTGCAGCAACGGGAGGGTCCGCTGGATCGTAGCTGATGACCGAGAGCGTGTCCGAATCGGCGTCACCGACGAAGCGGGAGATGTGGTGGGGACCGCTGGTCGTCGAGACGAGGACGCGTCGTCGGACCCGATCGCTGCCGCGGCTGAGGAGCCGCTGGCTGGCGTCTCGATGCTGGGCGGGTTGTACGGACCCGACGACGAGGACGCTCGTTCCCTGCCGTTTCAATCGCGATAGTTCGTCGGAGAACCCCTCTCCTGTCCTTCCCGCGCGGTCCGTTCCCGAGAGCATCTCGTATATGTTGCAGTAATATTAGATCGTAAACAATAAGCGTTCGGGTTAAATTTCGTTCTTTGCAGTCTCGAGCGGTTGTGCTGGGGTTTCAGTCGGATTTGACGGGTCAGTCCGCGGCACGCCCCCCGCCGCCAACGTACGAGCGCGTCGCGTCGACGAGCACCTGCCGATAGGTGCTCGTATCGGGTTCCCGTGCGAGTTCCCTGAACCGGCGTTTGAACCCCTCGAAGTCGATCTCGGGGGCGTCCATCGCGGCCGCGTGCGCGAGATCATACAATCGATGATCCTCGTCGACGAGGTCGTGGCGTTCCGCGAGCGCCAACGCGAACGCCGCGTTGACGGCCGTAATATCGGGATCGGCGCTCGCGGAGAGCCGCTCGAACCCCGGTCCCGGCGGCGTCCCCGGCCGATCGGCGACCGCCGTCGCGAGACTCGACTCGAGGAAGGAGAGGAGCTTTTCGCCGGGGCCGACCGAGAGCGTGATGTCGTCGGCGTAGATGTCCTTCATGTGATTGGCGATCTGGTAGCAATGGGAGAGTTTGCGCCGTTCGACGCTCTTGCCGGCCAGCGCGAGGTAGAGTACTTCTTCCGTCGACTGCGTGTGGGAGGGGTGTTGCTGTTCGTGGCGGGCCATGTGGGCGAACTCGTGGAGGGCGAGTTCGCGGGCCATGGCGCTCGAGGCGGCCTGTCTCGAGATGTTCAGGACGTGGCGGTCGTCGTAGTGGGCGGCCCAGGTCCGTTCGTCGGGGTCGTCGCGCAGCTGGACGTGAACCGGCAGCGACAGCTCCTGTTCGGTTTCGAAGAGGTCGCGGGCGCTGAGGAATGGAGAGGTCGGGCCCGGCCCCTGGACGCGGATATCCATGTGTAGCTATACCAAGAGGCCGACGGGATTTGACTCTTGTGTGCGGTTGCATAGGGTAAAACTCCGGCTCGAGACGAGGACGGATCCGTCTCGACGACGAGCGCTCGTCATCGTCGCATCGGCCGCGAATTATGAGAACGGTTCACTCACTCAAATTGGATATTTCAGCGTTCGGACCGGGAAACCCGACGAATTCCGGCGAGGACGAAACACTACCCTTTTGACCCCGCTGGCGGTAATGGGGGATATATGGGCCGACGCAAGAAGATCGTCCAAGAGTGTGAACGGCTGATGGACGACCCGGAGAACATCCGGAACATCGCCATCGCCGCTCACGTTGACCACGGGAAAACGACGCTGACAGACAATCTGCTGGCTGGTGCCGGTATGATCTCCGACGAGACTGCCGGCGAGCAGCTCGCGATGGACACCGAAGAAGACGAGCAGGAACGCGGGATCACCATCGACGCGGCGAACGTTTCGATGACCCACGAGTACGAGGATCAGAACCACCTGATCAACCTCATCGACACGCCGGGCCACGTCGACTTCGGTGGCGACGTGACCCGAGCGATGCGCGCCGTCGACGGTGCGCTCGTCGTCGTCGACGCCGTCGAAGGGGCGATGCCCCAGACCGAGACGGTGCTGCGCCAGGCCCTCCGCGAGGGCGTCAAGCCGACTCTGTTCATCAACAAGGTCGACCGCCTCATCTCCGAGCTTCAGGAGGGGCCCGAGGAGATGCAGGAGCGACTCCTCTCGGTCATCCGCGACGTGAACGAGCTCATCCGCGGCATGACCGAGGACATGGACGACATCGACGACTGGACCGTCTCCGTCGAAGAGGGGACCGTCGGGTTCGGCTCCGCGCTGTACAAGTGGGGCGTCTCCATGCCCTCGATGCAGCGCACCGGGATGGACTTCGCCGAGATCATGGAACTCGAGCGCGCCGACAAGCGCCAGGAGCTCCACGAGCGGACGCCGCTGTCGGACGTCGTGCTCGACATGGTCTGTGAGCACTTCCCGAACCCGGTCAACGCACAGCCCCGTCGTATTCCGCGCATCTGGCGCGGTGACGCCGAGTCGGACCTCGCGGACTCGATGCGCCTCGTCGACGAGGACGGCGAGGTCGTCCTGATGGTCACCGACATCGCGATGGACCCCCACGCGGGCGAAGTCGCCAGTGGCCGCGTCTTCTCGGGTACCCTCGAGAAGGGTCAGGAACTGTACGTCTCCGGGACGGCAGGCAAGAACCGCGTTCAGTCCGTGGGCGTCTACATGGGCGGCGAGCGCGAGGAAGTCGAGGAGGTTCCGGCCGGGAACATCGCTGCCGTCACCGGTCTCAAGGACGCGATCGCCGGCTCGACCGTCTCCAGCGTCGAGATGACGCCGTTCGAGACGATCGAGCACATCTCCGAGCCGGTCATTACGAAGGCCGTCGAGGCCAAGAACATGGACGACCTGCCGAAGCTGATCGAGACGCTCCGACAGGTCTCCAAGGAGGACCCGACGATCCAGATCGAGATCAACGAGGACACCGGCGAACACCTGATCTCCGGACAGGGTGAGCTCCACCTCGAGGTCATCACCCAGCGTATCGAGAAGAACCAGGGCATTCCGGTCAACACCGGCGAACCGATCGTCGTCTACCGCGAGCAGCCCCAGCAGGCCAGCGATCAGGTCGAGGGCATCTCGCCGAACCGTCACAACCGCTTCTACATCTCCATCGAACCGATGACGGACGACCTCGTCGAGACGATCCAGCGCGGCGAGGCCTCGATGGACATGCCCGAGCAGGACCGCCGTGAGGCCCTGCAGGAGGCCGGCATGGACAAGGATACGTCCCAGAACGTCGAGCACATGCACGGGACGAACATCCTCATCGACGACACGAAGGGTATCCAGCACCTGAACGAGACGATGGAACTCGTCATCGAGGGCCTCGAGGAAGCCCTCGACAACGGTCCGCTGGCGAACGAGCCGGTGCAGGGGACGCTCATCCGGCTCCACGACGCCCGACTCCACGAGGACACCATCCACCGCGGCCCGGCACAGGTCATCCCCGCGACCCGGAACGCGCTCCACAAGGCGCTGATCGACGGGAAGATCAAGATGCTCGAGCCGATGCAGGACGTCCGCATCGACGTGCCCAACGACCACATGGGCGCCGCGTCCGGCGAGATTCAGGGCCGTCGTGGCCGCGTCGACGACATGTACCAGGAAGGCGACCTCATGGTCGTCGAGGGCATCGCGCCCGTCGGCGAGATGATCGGCTTCGCGAGCGACATCCGCTCCGCGACCGAGGGCCGTGCCTCCTGGAACACCGAGAACGCCGGCTTCGAGGTCATGTCCAACTCCCTCCAGCGCGACAAGATCATGGAGATCCGCGAGCGCAAGGGCATGAAGCTCGAGCTGCCGCCGGCGATCGACTACCTCTAAGCGCGATTCGATCCCAGCCCGGTCTTCGTTCTCTTTCGTCTGCGACGCTGTCAGCGATGCGTCCGATATCAGGCCGGCAGGATCTTCGCGTAGAAGGGAACCATTACGAGGAAGACGAAGAACGCGACCACCCACGAGAACAGGGCCAGCGCACCGACGACGAACATCACCCCGACGATCAGTGCGATCACTTTCTCTCGGAGAGTGATGTGCATAGCTGTCGATTCTCGGGTTAATATATAGTGCTTTTGTTGATAGAAAACGGCGGTGGTCGCGCTCGATTCCGTCCCGGATCAGCTAGCACCGCTACACATCATACTTCGAACCGGACGTATCCGTTCTACTCCCGTTCGCCCGCACCGAGCGCGCTCTCGCCGACCTTCTCGTGGCCCTCGATGACCTCTTTGCCGCCCATGTACGACTGGAGTGGCTCGGGGATCGTCACCGTGCCGTCCTCGTTCTGGTAGTACTCGAGGATAGCCACCATCACCCGGGGGATCGCGAGCCCGGAGGCGTTGAGGGTGTGGAGGTAGTCGGCCGATTCGTGGCGCTCGGGGCGGTAGCGCAGGCCGGCGCGGCGGGCCTGGAAGTCCTCGAAGTTCGAGGCCGAGGAGACCTCGAGCCAGCGGCCGCCCTCGTCGGGGCCGTCGTCCATGTCGTCGCCGGGGGCCCAGACCTCGATATCGTAGGTCTTGGCGCTGGCGAAGGTCAGGTCGCCGGTACAGAGCTCGAGGATGCGGTAGGGGAGTCCGAGCCGTTTGAGGACGTCCTCGGCCTCGTCGAGGAGGTTCTCGAGGCGGTCGTAGCTCTCCTCGGGTTCGACGAAGTTGACGAGTTCGACCTTGTTGAACTGGTGGACGCGGACGATGCCCCGCGTTTCGGTGCCGTGCTCGCCGGCTTCGCGCCGGAAGTTCGGGGTGTAGGCCTGGTGTTTGAGCGGGAGGTCGTCCTGCAGGAGGATCTCGTCGGCGTACATGTTGGTAACCGGCACCTCGGCGGTCGGACAGAGCCAGAGGTCGTCGTCATCGTAGTCCTCCTCGTTGCTGCCGCCCAGCCGGTAGGCGTCGTCGGCGAACTTCGGCAGCTGCCCGGTGCCCCGCATCGATGAACTCTTGACCGGAACCGGCGGGAACAGGTCGACGTACCCCTGCTCGCGGTGGAGGTCCATCATGAACTGGATCAGGGCGTGTTCGAGCTGTGCGCCCTCGCCTTTGAGGAAGTAGAAGCCGGAGCCGGTCGTCTTGGCGGCGCGTTCCTCGTCGATGATGTCTAACTCCTCGCCGAGTTCGTAGTGGGGCGTGACCTCGTCGGGCAGGTCGTGGGCGTCGTCGAAGCCCCAGCGTCGGTCCTCGACGTTGTGGCGCTCGTCGACCCCCAGCGGCACGCTCTCGTGGGGAATCTGTGGGACCTCGAGCATCCGTTCCCGGAGTTCGTCCTGCAGTTCGGCGGCCTCGGCTTCGACGTCCTCGATCTCGGCTTTGAGCTCTCGCGAGCGTTCGATGGCCTCCTCTCGCTCCTCGTCCTTGCCGTCGGCGACGAGTTCGCCGATCTTCTTGGTGATCTGGTTGCGGTCGTGGCGCAGGTCGTCGCCGCGGGCCTTCAGCTCCCGCCAGCGCTCGTCGAGGTCGAGGAACTCGTCGATGTCGACGTCGGCCCCGCGGTCGTCGAGGGCGTCGCGTACCTCGTCGGGGTTCTCGCGCAGATAGGTCCGGTCGAGCATTGGTATTGGTGGTGCGTTCTTTGTGCCCGGGCAAAACCGTGTCGGAAGGCTGCGCGGTCCGTTCGACCCGCCGCGGCGTCACCCAGCGGGAAACGCTTTTTCCGCGGGGGGTCCTCTCTCGAGCTATGGACCCGCTCGAGGGCGAGACGTCGTCGGTGCCGATCGAGTACGAGCCCGTCAGCGTCAAGGACGTGCTGGTCGAGATGAAAGACACCGCCGAGCTGTTGATCGACCTCTCGTACTCGGCCGTCCTCCACCAGAGCGAGCAGCTCGCGACGGAGGTGCTTCGCCTGGAAGAGCGGATGGACGTCCTCGAGATGCGGGCGCGGATGAGCCTCCTGATGGCGGCTCGGAAGCCGGCCGACGCGGAACAGCTCGCGCCGGTGCTGGGGATCGTCGGGGCCGCCGACGGGATCAGCGACGCCGCCGGCGACATCGCGAAGATCGTCCTCGAAGACATGGGCCTCCCCGAGGCCATGCGTACCGCCCTCCCCGACGCCGCCGAGGCGCTCCTCCGGGGCGTCGTCGCGGCCGACTCGTCGTACGCCGGTCGAACGCTCGAGGACATCGACCTCGAGTCCGAGACGGGCGTGCGCGTGATCGCGCTCCGGCGTGGCAAGCGTCAGACGGCGTCTGACGAGCCATCCGGCTCCGCCGGAGCCGGAGACGACGACTGGCTGCTCAACCCCGGGCCGACGACCCGAATCGAGGCCGACGACGTCGCGCTGCTCCGCGGGCCGGAGGCGGCGATCGGCGACGTCTGCGAGGAACTGACCGGCGAGGTCTACGAGGCGCCGACCGCCGAAACGCCCGATATCGACGACCTCGAACGCGCCGTGGACACGATCATCCACATGAAGGACTTCTCCGAGCTGGCGGTCGATCTGGCCTACAGCAGCGTGCTGTTCGACAGCGAGGAACTCGCCGAGGAAGTCCGCAACCTCGAGGTCGAGGTCGATGCGATGCAATCGCGCTTCGAGGCCTGGACGCTCCGGGCGGCCGCCGACGCTACGGATCCGGTCGTCCTCCGCGGACTGATCCAGCTGGGGAGCTGTACGGAGCGGATCAGCGACGCCGCGATCGAGATCAGCGAGGGCGTCCTCCGGGATATCGACGTCCACCCGGTCGTCCAGATCGCGGTGCAGGAGAGCGACGAGATCATCACTCGCGTCGCGGTCGACGAGGGGAGCGACCTCGACGGGACCGCGGTGACCGCGGGCGTTCCCGACGCCGAATCGACGATGTCGGTGATCGCCATCCGCCGGCCCGGCGAGGGGTGGCTGCTGGTCGCCGACGCCGACGCGGAGTTACGCGGCGGCGACGTGCTCATTTCGAAGGGGACCCGGACGGCTGCGGCGGCGTTTCGGGACCTCGCGTCCGCGTAGCCGTAACGCGTTTCGGCGCAACGGAACGCCGTCCGTCACTCGTTCGGTAAGCGGTGCTAGTTACGAGGCGAAGAGACGACGAGAGAACGGTTCCTTCTCGAGTCGCCTCTGATCGACGAGCGGCCGCTGTTTCGACCACCCCGAGTCCGCTGCTCTGTATCGCCGGAACTCAGTTCAACACGACGATCGCGACCCCCGAGAGGACGATCACGCCGAGGATGTCACAGACGTTCGTGACGACCGGGATCGTCGTGTCGTCGGGATCCAGTCCCCGCGTGTAGGAAACGTAGGTCGCGACGAGACTGAGGACGATCGCGATCACGGCCAGCAGCATGCCGCTGACGATCGAGATGAGCACGAGATCGCTCAGTGCCATCGGTTCGGCGATGACCTGTCCGACGGCCCAGGCGGCGACGCCCAGCGTCGAGAAGATCGTCGCTGCGAGCCCCAAGATCGCCAGTATATTCGTCCAGAGCACCTCGTCGCGGGGATCGAACTCGAGCAGGCCCAGATGCAGCCGCGTCGAGAGCCGCGAGGAGAGGATCGCGCCGAGATTGCCGCCCATCCCGATCATCACGGGAACGAGGACGAGCAGCGTCGGGTTCGCGAGGTAGGTCTCCTCGAGTTCTTCGAGGATGTAACCCGACCCCATCTCGAGGACGGAGAGGACGAGCAAGAGTGGAAACATCGTGCCGACGATGTGGCGGATCGACCAGGTGCCGAGCGACTCGTCGGGACCTGCCGACGCCATCAGAAGATCCCCCCGACGACGGTGATCGCGACGAAGAGGAAGACGACGCCGAAGACGTCACCCAGCGTCGTGACGATCGGTCCGATCAGGTTGTCCGGATCGAGCCCGTGCTTGTAGCCCACGAACACCAGCGCGAGCAGCCCGAAGATCAACGTGATCGAGGTCAGGACGCCGGCGATCAGCATGATCCCGAGGAGTTCGACGAGTCTGGCCGATTCGCGACCGAGAGCCGTCAGAATTCCCCACGACAGGATCGCGATGATCACCGAGATACCGATCCCGTTCACGAACGAGGCGGCGACGGCGTTGACGAGCCGTCGATCCCACGAGAACGACGGATCGATCATCCCCTGATGGAGCCCGCTCGAGATGCGCGCTCCCATCGCGCCGTAGACGTTCCCTCGCGTCGCGAGGAAGGCGGGGAGCAACAGCAGTAGTCCGGGAAATCGCTCGAACCCCTCGGTCATCCCCGCGGATCCGAGGACCGAGCCTGCGAAGATCCCGCCGGCGAGACTGACCACGAGAATCGGCAGCGACTCGCGGTAGATCCGCCACGCGTCTTGGCGAGCCTCCATAGCGGCGTCTAACGAAGTCCAGGCATAAACCTACCGCGGGTCGGACGCGAGCAGATCGCTCGAGGCCGTGTCGACTGCTACCATTCGTGAGCGATCGCTAACGGGTTACGATCGGGACCCACTCGCGGGGAGGCGGGTTCTCAGACGGGGCTGACCGTGACGAGCCCCCATGCGAGCCCGATTGCGGCGAGCGAACCGGCGAGGTTGATCGCGGCGTTGGCGACCGCGAGGGCTCGGTCGCCGCGTTCGTACAGCCGGAGCGTCTCGACCGAAAAGGAAGAAAACGTCGTGAACGAGCCACAGATTCCCGTTCCGACGAGTTGGATCGTCGACTCGCCCGCGCCGGCGAAGACCGCGAGGCCGAAGACGAAACTACCGACGACGTTGACCGCGACTGTCCCGAGCGGGAACCGGTCGCTTACGGTCCGTCGGGAGAGCCGCTGGGAAACCCAGTATCTGAGGATCGCGCCGATCGCGCCGCCGGTGCCGACGACGTGGGCCGGTTCGGGATCGACGGTGACGGCCGCTCGAGCGAGCAGTAAGCCGGTTTCGAGTCCCTCGAGCGGTACGCTCATGCGGTCTCACCGCCGGCGGGACGAGGACCGTCGACTCGACGTGCGAGCGCTCGGCCCGCGAGCACGCCGACGAGTCCGAGTCCGTAGTTCGCGGCGACGATGCCGCCGATGGCGAGCGGTGTCGCTGCGAGCGCGGTCTGCAGCGCGAACGTGCTGTAGGTCGTCAGCGAGGAGAGAAAGCCCGTCGTGAAGACGAGTCGGGTCCGTGATCCGAGGTGACCCGTGTACTCGGCCTCGTAGACGACGAAGGCGAGGACGGCGCTCCCGACCGCGTTGACGAGGACGATCGAGGGCACGTCCGGGAGCACCCCCATCGCGAACGACCGGAGGTTCGATCCGGCGAAGCCGCCGACGGCGATCAGCGCGAGCGTCTCGAGTCGGACGAGTGGGTGAGCGTCTGTCATGGCTGGCTGATCACGGGGGGACCGTCGGCCGACCGATGCTCGGCGCGCGCTGCCATCGAATCGGCCGCGAGACGACGCGAACCGCTTGGCGGTCGGATCGGGCGGCCCCATCGCCCAGTCGTGTCTCACCTCTCGCAGGTCCACAATGAGGATTGCGATAGCTGCCCCGATCGAGAGCGGGCGACGTCGAGTCGCGGAAGGAAAGACCCAAGGTTAGACTGGCTCTAAACCCATCCATGTCCGAAGACGTTGCCGCGGACGGCGGCCGGAGCGCGTTCGCGAGAGCGTCCTGGGCGAACGTGCTGGGCAACGTCGTGAAGATCGTCGTCGAAGGTGCGGCGGGCTACGCCTTCGGGAGCGTCGCCCTGCTCGCGGACGCGGCGCATTCGGTCGCGGATCTCGTCGCGAGCGTCGTCGTCCTCGTCTGGGGGCGGAGCGCGTTCGACGAACCCGACGACACGCACCCCCACGGCCACACCCGAATCGAGCCGCTGACGGCGCTGTTCGTCGGCGCAGTGATCGCACTGCTCGGATTGAATCTGCTCTACCGGTCCGTCGAGGGGCTCGTCGCCGGACCCGACATCGAGTTCAGCGTCCTGTTGCTCGCGGCGCTCGCGTTCTCCATTGCCGATATGTATCTGGTCTACTGGTACACGGTCGAGATCAACGAATCCCTGCAGTCGACGGCGCTCGCGGCGCTCGCGAAAGACTGCCTGAACGACATCTACACCTCCGTCGCCGCTATCGCGGGCGTCCTCGGCGTACTGGTCGACGTCCCGATGCTCGATCCCATCGCCGGCGGTTTCGTCAGCATCCTGGTCGTCTATCAGGGCGTCGAGATCGGCCGGGAAAACGTCGACTACCTCATCGGAGCGGCACCCGGCCCGGAGAAACGCGCCGAGATCACCGACTGTCTGCGGCGGCACGCGGCCGTCGAGGGCGTCCACGACCTGACAGTCTTCTACGACGGCACCGTCCTTGAGGTCGAGGTTCACGTCGAAGTCGACGGCGATATGCCGTTTCGAGACGCCCACGACATCGAGTCGGACCTGGTCGACCGCCTGCGGGGGCTCGAGAACGTGGGGGACGCACACGTCCACCTCGATCCCTCGGGGATCGGCGAGTGGAAGGAGTCGGCCGACGATCGCTGACCGTCAGTCGCGCGTCGCGGCGTCGGCCGCAGACGTCGCGTGCGGCAGCGTGACGACGAAAACGCTGCCGTCCGGGCCGGTTTCGGCCAGTTCGACGCTGCCGCCGTACCTGTCCGCCAGGATGTGCGAGAGGTAGAGTCCGAGGCCGTGATTGTTCGACTTGCGCTCGAACAGCGTCTCTCTGACGTCCTCGGGGATCCCCGGCCCGTCGTCGGCCACCCTGACGGTGACCGTTTCGGGCGTCGTGTCGACGGTCACCCGAACGCGCGCCGTCCCGCCGTCGTTGTGCTCGATCGCGTTCTCGAGGAGATTCGAAAAGATCCACGTCAATCCCTTGTTCCCCCTGACGAGTGCCGTCTCCGGGAGGTCGACCTCGAGCTCGACGTCGTCGGACCGGGCGCGGACGGTATCGATTTCCTCCGTCAGCAAGGCGGTGAGATCGACGACGGAGTGGGGTTCGGGCCCCCGATTCGCGTCGAGCATCGCCCGCACGTCCGTGATCACGTCGATGAGGTCGTCGCTCTCGCGTTCGATCGTCTCGAGCCGGTCGCGAGCACCGTCGTCGTCGCACTCCGACCGGAGCAGCGACGCGTGACCGCCGATGATCTGGGAGGAGTTCAACACCTCGTGTCGCAGGAGGTCGTTCAGGTAGGTGAGCAGTTCGCGCTCGTCCTCGAGTCGTTCGGCGCGGACGGTGGCGGCCGTCGCCTCGACCTCGCGCTGGATGGCTCTCGCTTCGACGTAGCCGACGGTGAACCCGCCGACAGCGCCCGTATTGATCGAGGAGTGCGCCCAGAAGACGTTCCCCGCCAGATCGTGCCAGGGGAAGAAAACCATCGTCAGGAGGTTGAGCGACAGGAACCCGACCGCACCGCCCGCGAACCACTGGAGCACTCGTCCGTACCGGTTGGCCTCGATCTCGCTGTGCTCGAGTCGGTACCCGCCCCAGATCAGACCCAGCGCGGGTCCGCCGATCGTGACGATACTGAGCAGGAAGCCGGTGAGCCCGATTACCGCCGCGAACGCGATCCCCCAGGCGGCGAGGAACGCAACGGAGAGGGCACCGAACCCGCTTACGAGCCGGGGGCTGTGTGCCCGCTGGAGCCACGAAACGGACGGGAAGGGGCGGACCTGGTCCGACGCGTCGAGGCTCATTTCGGCTCGAGCGACAGTTGTGATTTGCGGACGATACGGAGCATCTACCGTATCCATGAGAGTAGGCCGTAAAGTCTGTAACGGCTCCCGACTCGCCTCGAGTCGCTGCGACGGGAGTTTTAACCTGCCCGATGACGGGGTACCGATATGGGAATCGGAGACGTCCGCGAAGTCACGACCGGCGACTGTTCGGATCTCTACTGCCTCGATACGGGAATGTACGACACGAGCGAGTACGGAGCCGTCTATATCCTCGACGACGACCGCCCCGCCGTCGTCGACACCGGGATCGGAACCAACTACGACCGCCTCCGGGAGGCGCTCGCGGCGGTCGGGGTCGGGCTGGACGACCTCGAGGTCATCGCGCTCACGCACGTCCACCTCGATCACGCCGGTGGGGCTGGTTTCCTCGCCGCCGACTGTCCGAACGCCGAGGTCTACGTCCCCGCGCTCGGAGCCGATCACGTGGTCGATCCCTCGCGGCTGGTCGCGGGGACGAAAAACGCCGTCGGCGACCAGTGGACCCACTACGTCGAACCGGAACCCGTCCCCGAGGAGCGGGTCGTCGCGATCGAGGACGGCGACGTCATCGATCTCGGAACGCACGAACTGCGCGTCCACGCGGCTCCCGGTCACGCACCCCATCAGGTGGTCTTCGAGGATCCCGCGAACGACGCGGTCTTCGTCGCCGACGCCGCCGGCATCTGGGTCCCCGAAACCGAGGCGATCAGGGAGACGTCACCGCCGTCGAACTTCGACCTCGAGCAGTGCCTCGCGGACCTCGAGACGCTGGCCGAGATCGATCCGGACGTGTTCTGCTATCCGCACTTCGGGCCGCGCTCCGTCGGGGACAACGTCGAGGGGGCGCTCGCGGCGTACGCGACGGTCCTCGAGGAGTGGGTCGACGCCGTCGCGGAGAAACGAGCGGAACTCGATGACGACGAGGCGGTCGTCGAACACTTCGCCGAGGTCACCGAGATGAGTGACGTCTGGGGCGAGGAGAAATCGAGCGCGGAGGCGAAGTTAAATACGCGCGGCGTGCTCGGCTATCTCGACCACCGGGAGTGAGTCGCTGATCACTCACGAGCGGCCCCGGTCCTCGACGCGTCCACAACCAACGTTCGGTTCTTTTCCGTGGAGCGGGCGAACGCTGCCATCTGAGCCCCGTTCGCCGGCTCGAGTGTGGTTGATAAACTCTGTCACATACTAAATTAGTTTCATCACGTTTTATCGCACGGGGGTGTCTCTCACAGGAATATGGACTGGCGGGATGCAGAACGAGAGTACGAGGACGAGGTAATCGGGGAAACGACGCTCGCGCGGATGTTCGAGGACTCGGCCGAGCGCAATTCCAACCGGCCGGCACAGAAGTACAAGGGCGGGATCTACGAGCGATCGCTGGCCGATTCGGTCGTTCCCGCCGCGGCAGCCGGCGAGTACCGGACGCTCTCCTACGCGGAGATGCGCGACATCGTCCGGACGCTGTCGGCGGGGTTCCGGGAATTGGGCGTCGATACCGGGGATCGGGTCGGCCTCTTCTCGAACACCCGAATGGAGTGGGCGCAGTGTGACTTCGCCCTGCTGGGTGCCGGGGCGGTCATCACGACCGTCTACACGAGCTCCTCGCCCGATCAGGTTCGGTACCTGCTCGACGACCCCGACGCCGACGGCGTCGTCGTCGAGAACGAGGAACTGCTCGAGAACGTCCTCGAAGTCGAGGACGACCTCGACCTCGAGTTCATCGTCTCGATGGACGAAATCGAGGGCTACGACGACCGCGACGACATCTTGACCCTCGGCGAGGTCTACGCGCTCGGCGACGAGGAGTTCGACCTCGAGGCCTACGAGGAGCGGATCGACGCGACCGAGCTGGACGACCTCGCGAGCCTGATCTACACCAGCGGGACGACCGGCCAGCCGAAGGGAGTCCAGTTGACCCACCGGAACTTCCGGTCGAACGTCAACGGCGTCCGAAAGCGCGTCGGTCCCCGTCCGGACAAACCCGACGACGTACCCGTACTGGACGACCAATCGCTGGCGATGTCGTACCTACCACTGGCACACGTCTTCGAGCGGACGGCGGGACACTTCGTACTCTTCGCGAGCGGTGCGTGCGTCGCCTACGCCGAGAGTCCGGACACCCTTCAGGAGGACTTCAGTACCGTCAGTCCGACGGCGGCCACGAGCGTCCCGCGGGTCTACGAGAAGATCTACGACGGCATCCGCGAGCAGGCCAGCGAGTCGGGCGCGAAAGAGCGGATCTTCGAGTGGGCGACCGACGTCGGCGTCGAGTACTACGAGGCCGACTCGCCGGGACCGCTTCTGAAAGCGAAGCAGGCCCTGGCCGACAAACTCGTCTTCTCGACGGTCCGCGAGGCGCTGGGTGGCGAGATCGAATTCCTCATCAGCGGCGGCGGGAGCCTCTCGCCGGAGCTCTGTCGGCTCTACCACGCGATGGGACTCCCCATCTACGAGGGGTACGGACTGACCGAGACCGCACCGGTCGTCACGAGCAACCCGCCCGAGGAAGTGAAGGTCGGCACGATCGGGCCGGCGCTGTCGAACGTCGACCTGCAGATCGACGAAACGGTCGCCGATCAGGAGGCGTTCGAAGACGACCCCGGCGAGGTCGGCGAACTCCTCGTCAAGGGCCCCAACGTCACCCAGGGCTACTGGAACAAGCCCGGCGCGACCGAAGGGGCGTTCACCGAAGACGGCTGGTTCCGCACCGGCGACATCGTCCACATGCGACCCGACGGCTACCTCGAGTTCCGCGACCGCGCGAAGCAGATCATCGTCCTCTCGACGGGGAAGAACGTCGCCCCGGGACCGATCGAGGACGGCTTCGCCGCGAGCGAAGTGGTCGAGCAGGCCATGGTCGTCGGTGACGGCGAGAAGTTCATCGGCGCACTCCTGGTCCCCAACATGGCACACGTCCGTCAGTGGGCCGACGACGAGGGGATCGACCTGCCGGACGACCCCGAGGCCCTCTGTGACGACGATCGGGTCCGCGAGTACGTCCAGCAGGAAGTCGACCGCGTCAACCGCGACTTCGAGAAACACGAGACGATCAAGCAGTTCGAACTCGTGCCCCTGGAGTTCACCGAAGAAAACGACATGCTGACGCCGACGATGAAGAAGAAACGGCGCGTCATCCTCGAGCAGTTCGAGGATCGCGTCGAGCGGCTCTACGGGGACGAGTAGCGAGGCGCTGCTGGTGTGGCAGCCGCGGGTCGGCGTCGACCGCCTGCGGACGGTTGCGGCCGACGGCGACGAGGACGCAGTCGATAGGTCGGACGTCCCGCATTCATCTCCGGGAGGGTCGTCTCATTCGTCGGGAGCGTCGCCGGGAATCCGTCGCGGAATCGCGACGACATAGTCGGAGCCGTCCGCTGAAACGACCGATATACTCCCCTCGACGGCGATCGTCGAACCGGTGCGCGTCTGGATTTCGTTTTCCAGTTGGACGCCGTTTTCCTCACGCACGTTCTGGACGAACTGCTGCCACGCATCGGGCTCCGAAAACGTCCGCTGACAATCGAAGATCGTCATGTCCAGCACCGCTTCTCTCTCGTACCCGAGCCAGTCGCAAACGGTCTGATTGGCTCCCCGAATCTCGCCCGTTTCCGGATCGAGAACGAACAGTCCGTCGTTCGCGCCATCGATCAGTGAACGGAGCAGGGCGTCTCCGATCCCGCGATCCGTCTCTTCTGGCTGATACGTCATCGTGTACGACGATACCGGGTCGTCGACAAACGTCTTCTGATACGGTACTCCGCTCCACTGAACGCGAAATTCCATCCGATTCCGGCGAGACGGGCGTGTGACCGACTCCATTCGAGGAACGCCGCCACTCAGGTCGCGACGAGGCCGACGGCGACGACGGCGAGCGCCAGCCCGACCACGTTCGTCGCGGAAAGCTGTGCGTCGAAGTAGAAGACGCCGACGACGGCCGGGATGACGAAGTACAGCGCGGCGATCGCCGAGACGATCGCCATGTTCCCGCGCGCGAGACCGGCGTAGAAGCTGATGGAGGCGGCCGCGAGGAACGCACCGGAGACGAGCGCGAACGCGACGTCGACGCGCGTCCCGGCGATCGGGCGACGGAGCGTGAGCACGTAGCCGCCGACGATCACGAGGCTCGCGACGTAGGAGAGAAACACCGCGTTCACGGGCGAGAGCGATCGCGTCGCGACGCCGCCGGTCACCGCCCAGCCGCCGTACAGCAACAACGCACCGAGTGCGAACAGGATCGCCGTGTTGACCATGGATGGCGCTTTTTCGTGACTCGGAAAAACGTTCCGTCATGTCGACCGGTTCCCCCTCGATTCCGACACCTCGCGTTCAGGCGTCGCCGACGGGTCGGTGTTCGTGTTCGCCGGGCAGGATATCCCCCAGCGAACCGCCGAGCGCCATCGCCGTGAAGACGACCGAAACCTGACAGAAGTTGAGCCACGGCTCGTCCCAGGTTATCCGGCCCCACAGGGTCATCAAGCCCGCGGCGGTCGCGTACGCGATCAGCAACACCCAGACCGGACGGCGCGGAATCAGGCCGAAGTAGGGGTTCTTGATATGGACTTCGCGGAAATCGGCGACGTAGAGGATCCCGACGACCAGCCCGACCGTGAACAGGAAGTTCACCAGCAAGAGGATCGGGCGGGCCGCGAGGAACGCCCCGATACTGAACACGCCGTCCTCGACTAACATCGGTAAGCCGATGACGACGCTCCCCACGAACGCCTCCGCCTTGTCCTTCCGGGTGAACCCGGTGATCACCCTCCCCACCGTCCCGTTGTGCGAGAGCCGGCTGACCAGCCGCATCGTCCGGTGTACCTCCGTCCGCTCGTGCGACGTGTCGACCGTCTCCTCGAGCGCCTCGAGTTGCTCGTAGACGTCGTCGATCGTCGTCTCTTCGTGTGGCTCCTCCGGCCGCGACATGCACTCGACCAGACACCGCGGGTAGATAAAGACGGCCAACCACGACCGATGCGGTCGACAACCCTCGCCCGCGTCGTGTCAAACGGAAACTATTACCGGCGACTCTGCCCGAAAAACCGGTACCATTTTGCGGTCGTACCCCCCATTGTAGTAGTATGAAACACGTACGGGGACCGCTGTGTTCGATCGACGTCGGGGAGCGAACGGCCGAAACCGAGGACATCGACGACATCCTCGAGTCGTATATCGGTGGACGCGCTCTGGGAACGAAGCTCGCACACGAACGGATCCCGTTCGACGCCGATCCGCTGGGTGCGGATAACCGGCTGTACTTCGCGACGGGGCCGATGCAGCACTCGACGATGAGCTTCACCGGTCGGATGTCGGCGACCGGTCTCTCGCCGCTGACCGACGGCCTGCTGTCCTCGAACGCCGGCGGCTTCCTCTCGCGGAACTTCACCGGAACGGGCCACAGCGCCGTCGAGATCACCGGTGCCAGCGACGAACTCGTGATCGTCCACGTCACCGACGAAGGCATCGAGTTCGAGGAGGTCCCGGAACTCGAGGAGGCCACCGTCTTCGAGACCTGCGACTACATCGAGGAAGAACACGATCTCGGTCCGGAACACACCGCGGTCGTCGGCCCGGCCGGTGAGAACCAGGTCCGCTTCGCGTCGATCATGACGTCCAAGGAGCGAGCCTTCGGCCGCGGCGGACTCGGTGCACTCCTCGGCTCGAAGAACGTCAAGGCGATCACCTTCGACGGCGATTCGACCAACGAGGTCGAGATCCCGGCGCTGCAGATGGAGATCCACGGCGAGGCTGCCCAGGCCGAGCATCCGATGAAAGCACAGGGGACCACCTCGGTCGCGGAGTACGCGAACATGGTCGAGGCCCTCTCGAGTTACTACTTCTCGGAACTCTCTTTCGAGGGCATCGACGGGATCAGCGGCGATCGCGTCGAGGAGAAAAAGTACAAGAAAGGCACCTGCTCGTCGTGTGCCTTCGCCTGCAAACTGCCGACTCGAGACGAGGAGTCCGGCCTCGAGACGGAAGGTCCCGAGTACGAGACGCTGATGGCGTTCGGATCGAACTCCGGCGTCGACGACATCGTCGACGTGATGAAGTCCAACAGGCTGTGTGACGAGCTCGGACTGGACACCATCTCCTGTGGCGACACCGTCGCGGCCTATCTCGCGAGCGAGGACGAGTTCGGCAACGTCGACCTCATCCACGACCTCGTCGAGAAGATCGCGTACCGAGACGGTATCGGCGACCAGCTCGCGGAGGGCATCGACCGGGTCCACGACGAGCTCGGCGTCGAGAACTGGTCCGTCAAGGGCATGGAGTTCTCCGCCCACGACGGCCGCACACTGAACGGACAGGGACTCGCCTTCGCTACCTCGAACCGCGGCGCCGACCACATGTACGCCGAGTTCTACCCCTACGAGTACCCGCTCGTCGACGCCGACGACGCCTTCGACAAGTCCGGCCTCGAGGGGAAACCGCCGAAGGTCGTCGAACTCGAGAACATCAACGCGATCAAGGACAGCGCCGTCCTCTGCAAGTTCTCGCGGGACTTCGTGACCGAGGAGCGCATGGAGACGCTGCTCGACGCCGACATTGACGACCTGCTCGAACTCGGCGGCGAGGTCGTCGCGATGGAACGGCACTTCAACAACCAGCGCGGCTTCGACCGGGGCGACGACCGACTGCCCTACGAGATCCCCGGCTTCGATCAGGGGCTCGACGAGTACTACGCCGAGCGCGGCTGGAACGAGGACGGGACGGTCCCCGACGCGCAGTTCGAGGGCGGCAGCGCCGCGACGCCGGCCGACGACTGATCGCGACGGCGACGCGTCCCCGCGACGAACTGCCGGTTCTCACTCGATCGGAATCCGCGTGACCGTCCGATCGGTCGATCTGATCGGAACGCTCGGCTGTTCTTCGCCGTTGCGCGCCTCGAGTTCGTCGAGCCGCCGCTGAACGCCGTTGTGGTGGCCTGCGCCGATAACCGCGACCACGTCGTGCCCCTCGCTCCGAAGCGCGTGGAGCCGCGCTGCCATGGCTCGATCGCGCCGGTCGATCATCACCGCCGCGACTTCGGGAAACAGCCGCCGCAGGTGGTCGATCGCCGGCTGCACGTCGTCGCCGCTCGTGATCTCGTCGAACGGCAGCGACAGCATCTCGATCTGGTCGGCGTACTCCTCGGGTCCCATCGACTGCATCCGGAGCATCGTTTTCGGGATCGTCAGCGGCCCGAGGCGACGCGAGAGGGCGGCCATGATCTCGTCGATCGGCTCGTCGATGAGCGCGATATCGGTATTCCGTTCGGCGGCAGTTTCGATAGCCGCCTCCATGTCGGTCTGCTCGGGATCGAGGCCGTACAGTCGGACGACCGTCCGCTGGAGCGTCTGCAGTATGCTGTAGGCGGCCGCCATCGGCGGCGGCAGTTCACGGGTCAGTTCGTCGAGATTCCCGCTGTCGTTTCCCTCGAGTCGATCGAAGCGCGACTCGTCGAGTTCGACGGCGACGAGATCCGGCTCCGCCTCCCGGATCGTTTCCCGAACCCGGCGGCGGTGCGTCGGCGAGAAGTGAACGCTGGGAACGAGGGTGATGGTGCCGTGGTCGGACATCCCCGTATCCTTCGTCCGCCAGCGGCTTGAAACTACGACCGGGATTCGACTGGCTCCTTGAGCCCGCGTATCCGATCACCGCTCGAGACTCACTCGTCGTCTCCCTCGTCGGTCAGCGAGAGCCGGTCGTCACCACGGGACGGCAGCGGGCTGTCGTCGGCCCGCGAAGGATGGATGTTGAAGTTGTTGTCCCGATAGGGATCGCTCTCCGGATCGTAGGAGAGCTCGCTGCGCTCGAAGAGGTAGATGAAGAAGCCGATCAGCGGGATGCAGAAGGTGATCGCCGCCCACTTCTTCGGTGGCTCGAGGCCCACTTTCCCGGCGTCGTAGTAGGCGATCGCCGTCAGCCCGAGATGCCAGGCGAGCGGGATCCCGACGAGTATCGCGAGGAGGCCCACGTTCATACGTGAGCGTAGAACTCGAGACTACTAAACGACCAGCCAAATAACGGGGGCTCTCGGGCGAGAAAGACATCCATTCGTGACACAGAATAGTAGTTATAAGTGATGGAAAGGTGAATAGTAATCCGGAGGCCGCGTCTCCAGCGGGGCGTACGCAAATGCCCCAGGTGATGGCACACCCGAGGCGTGGCTTCCAAACCCTCACCGGGGTTTCGGAAGCATGATTCCGTACATTCCTCCGGGATATAAACGTCCCGCACGACAGCCAAATCGCCAGACACGATCAGTATCGACTGCACTACGGCGCTCGAGGCGCGATCGCCATGTGTGACGACGCGAACGACGACGGCCCGAACGACGACGGCAGCGAGGACCGCCCGTCGTCGCGTCCCGACTGTCCAAATTGCGGCGAACCCGTCAGCATCCTGACCTCGAGCAGGCTGTACAGGGGCACCGCCTACCCCTGTGGTTGCTCGGTCAATCCGGTCTTGCTCACGTGCGATCCCGCCGACCGCGGACTGGGGACGGGCGAGTGATGTGCGTGCCTCGAGTCACGGAGTCCAAGCGCTGTCCCGACTGTGGTGCAGTGCTTCCACTCCGCGATCCGATCGTCGGCTGGTGGCTCTGTGACGACTGCGAATGCGCGGTCGACGAGAACGGCGAACGGGTCACGTAACCGGTCGATAGTCGCTGCATTGTGTCGCTAGCGGCGGTGGCGCGCGCTGTCGGCTGGCTGAACGACAGTGAGGCCAGCCGACGATATTGCGCGAGGGATGAGCGAGGGAGCGGAGCGACCGAGCGAATCGGCTGGGGAGGGTGCGGCCATTCCCTGCTGCCAGCATGAGCAGGGCACTTGTCTCCGTTGGGATCCCACCCTCGCTCACTTCTATTCGTGTGGACTGCTCAGTCTGTGGGCATCGCACCTATCATAATGAACAGTCCAATCGGAATCAAAATCGCTAGAAATGCCCACCGATGCTCGTTCGTCCATTTCCGCACCCCTGTGGAAGTAAGCCGCAAGACCGCTATCGTACTGAGTAATAGAAGCCCGATTGCACTTATCGGATTACCAGCGATCCCCATCCAGAGGGCAACTGGGAGGAGGAGAACTGCAGTAACGATATCTGCCGATCTCTCACCAGTCATACTTTCGGCTATCGAATTACAGATCAAATGCGTTCCGAAATAAAAGCGAGAAATCGTTCACTACAGGTGGCCAGAAGGCCCAGATCAACCGTCTCAGTTAACGTCGAACTCGATCGCCGCACCCTGACGCGACCACCTTTTGTCTCGGTCGTCGACCGCGGTTCTTGCTCACTTCGTTCGCTCCGAACCGCACTCTCCTCCCTCGCAAAATCTGTCTGGCGAGAGCAAAGCTCTCGCTGACCTTCGCTCACTTCGTTCGCGAAGAGACCAAAAAGCTCAGACCAACCGTCTGCTCGCGGGTCATTACATTCCCCGCTCGCGATCCCGCGGTTCTCGGCCGTTGGCCTCCGAACCGCGCTTCAGTTAACGTCGAACTCGATCGCCGCACCCTGACCGAAGCCGACGCACAGCGTCGCCAGGCCGAGGCCGCCGCCGCGCTTTTGCAGCTCGTTGATCAGCGTCACCGGGAGGCGAGCGCCCGAGGCACCCAGCGGGTGACCCAGCGCGATCGCGCCGCCGTTGACGTTGAAGATCTCGGGGTCGATACCGAGTTCGTCCCGGGAGTAGATCGACTGGCTCGCGAAGGCCTCGTTGAGCTCCACCAGATCGTAGTCGTCGATGTCGCGGCCGTTGCGCTCGAGCAGGCCCCGCGTCGCCGGGACCGGGCCGATACCCATGACGGTGGGGTCGACGCCGGCGACGTTGTTCCGGCCGACTTCGGCCATGATCTCGAGGTCGTGTTCCTCGGCGAAGGCCTCGCTGGTGACCAGTAGGGCGGATGCGCCGTCGGAGATCTGGGAAGCGTTGCCGGGCGTGACGGTGCCGTCCTCCTTGAAGACGGTGGGGAGTTCGGCGAGCTTCTCCGGGGTCGTGCCGGGGCGGATGCCCTCGTCTTCCTCGACGGTGCCGTCCTCGGTCTCGATCGGGACGATCTCGTCGTCGAAGCGGCCCGACTCGGTCGCCTCGGTGGCGCGCTGCTGGCTACGGGCGGCGTACTCGTCCTGCTCCTCGCGGCTGACGCCGTACTCCTCGGCGACTTTCTCGGCGGTCATCCCCATCTGGAGGTCCCCGAGGTCGTACAGCTCGGAGATCTTCGGGTGGATGTGGCCGTAGCTCTCGCCCATCGCGACGCGGCTCATGCTCTCGACGCCGCCGGCGATGACGGCGTCGCGGTTGCCGGCCGCGATGGCGTCGGAAGCGGAGATGACCGACTGCATCGAGGAGGCACACCAGCGGTTGATGGTCGTCGCCGGCACCGACTCGCCGAGTTCCGAGAGCAGGGCGATGACGCGGGCGAGGTTGTTGTCCTGCTCCTCGCGCTGCTGGGCACAGCCCCACATCAGATCGTCGATCTCCTCACCGGAGAGGCCGGTTTCGGCCAGAATCTCGTCGATCAGCGGGACCGAGAGATCTTCACTGCGAACGTCGGCGTATACGCCGTCTTCTTTCCCCTGCGGGGTCCGAACTGCCTTAACTACGACTGGCGTCTGTGACATATACTACCGAATGCCCCTCACGAACTTAAATCCGGTCGAACTCTCGAGGGCGGGAAAACCGTTTACGCGACCCGGACGGCGCTGCTCGGCGTTCTTTCCGTGATCGCTGTGCCACCCCTCGCGTGATAGCTGGGTGAAAGTGACGTTTCACCTAGCGCTGACTCCTTACTGTATGCCCCGGTTTGCAAGCGTATGAACGGTCGAACGAGACTGATCGCGGTCGCCCTCGCGGCGTTGCTCGTGGGCTCGGTCGTCGGGGCCGGTTTCACGGGCGTGTTCGGCGAGCGGCGGCCCGCCGCTGCAGCCCTCGAGCAGGAGAACAGTTCGCTCGCCGGTGAGAACGATGCCGAATTGACGACGTTCGCGTCGGCGGACGAGTTCTCCGAGTACTTCGACGACCCATCGGGAGCCGGGTATCTGGCGGGCTCCCCGACGATCGCTCGGACGGGAGGCGACAACCTCTCGTTCGAGGAACAAGCGGACGCCGAGATGGCCGGGGACGACGGAGCCGCCGTCGAGGCGGATTCGGCGTCGGGATCGTCGTCCGGCGGGCCCGGTGGTGCCGAGCCGCGCCACTCCGAGACGAACGTTCAGGAGGCGGCCCTCGACGAACCCGATGTGCTGAAGACCGACGGCGAGTCGGTCTACTACGCCGATTACCGGTACACGTCGCGGTGGGCCGAAACGTCGGTCGTCGACGTGAGCGACCCCGCCGAGCCCGAGTCCATCGGGTCGATTCCGCTCTCCGGCGAGTTGCTCCTCGCGGGCGACACGCTCGTCGTGCTCGGCGACGAGGAAGCCGCCGGGTACGACGTGAGCGACCCCGACGATCCCGAGGAGCAGTGGCGAAAGGACCTCGAGGCACACATCGATACGGCCCGCCTGTACGACGGCGACCTCTACCTCGTCCTCGCCGACCGGCCGGACGACGATCCGTGTCCGATCGAGCCGTACGGCGACCGAACCATCGAGTGTACCGACGTCGTTCGCCCGAGCGGGGACGCCGACGCGGACGCCGTCTACACTGCCGCCCGCGTCGACCCCGAGACGGGGAGTCTCGAGAGCGAGGCGAGCGTCGTCGGCTCGCAGTCGCTGTCCGCGACGTACGTCTCCGAGAACGGGATCTACCTCTCCTACACCCGATCGACCGACGAGTACGACCTGCAGCGGTCGTTCCTCGGGACCGAGAACGGCTCCGCGCTGCTCGACGCCCCGGCACGCGAGCGCGTCGCGGCCCTGGACGACCTCGAGATCTCCCGGCGCGCCAAGACCGTCGAACTGCGGGAGATCCTCGCGGACCGCTACGATCGGCTGGACGACGAGGAGCGTCGCGAGGTCCGTGAGTCGTTCCGGGACGGGCTGCGCGACTACGCCGCGGCACATCATCGCGACCTGACGACGACCGGGATCGTCAGGATCGACATCGACGGCGAGCTGACCGCCGAGGCCAGCGGTGAAGTCCCCGGAACGCCGCTCGACCAGTTCTCGATGGACGAACACGACGGCCACCTCCGGATCGCGACGACGATCCCCAGGACGCACGGCGTCGACTCCGAGAACGACGTCTACGTCCTCGATTCCGACCTCGAGACGGTCGGCTCCGTGACGGGACTGGGCGAGGGCCAGCGCATCTACTCGGTCCGCTTCGAAGGCGACGAGGGCCACGTCGTCACCTACCGCCAGATCGACCCCTTCTACACGCTCGATCTCTCGGACCCGACGGACCCCGTCGTCGAGGGCGAACTCAAGCTGCCGGGCTTTTCGGAGTACATGCACCCCCTCGAGGACGACCTCGTGCTCGGGGTGGGACAGGAAGAGCGGCAGCCGAAAGTCACCCTCTTCGACGTGAGCGATCGCGAGGACCCGGTCGAACTCGACTCGGAGATCCTCACCGACGAGCGCTACAGCGACGTCAGTCGAACCCACACGGCCTTCCTGCAGGACGAGGCCCACGGCGTGTTCTTCGTCCCCGGCAGCGAGCACAGCTACGTGTTCGACTACCGGGACGGCGAACTCGAGGAAGTCGCCCGCGTCGACCTCGGCGGTCCCGGAACCCGTGCGATGTACGTCGACGACTACCTCTACGTCTTCGGGCAGGACGAGGCGATCGTCCTCGACGAGACGACCTGGGAGGAAACGACCCGAATCGAGCTGTAACGTGGCGGAGCGATTTTCCGGCGCTGTCGTCGCACTCCCCCGGGAGGGAGGGGAACTCTTTTGCCCGCCGTTTGGTAATGCCACGCCATGGACGGCAACGAGACGGTCGAGCGTTCCGACGCCGGTTCCCCGGAACGGACCGACCAGTCGGCGGAGACGGACGACGGCTCGAGCGGCGAAGATGGCGGCGGCGGAGACGTCGCGACGGACGCGGGACCCGCGACGAACGGTGACAAGCCATCGACGGATAGCGACGAGGGAGTCTCCTCGAGCGATGACGAACAGGCGGCGGACACGGGCGAGGACGAGCGGGCGGCAAATACGGGCGACGATACACCGACGCCGGGCGTGCCGGACCCCGAGCCACAGGACAACGACGTCCCCGAAGACGTCCAGAAGTACGCCCGATTCACGAAGATGGACGGTGCGCAGTACGACCGGGTCAACGAGTTCCTGCGGGACCGCACCTACATCACCGCCCGCGAGTGGGCGATCGCACGCCTCTGCTCGGACTTCCGGACCGAAACCGGCGTGGAGATGACGAAGATCGGGGAGAACCTGCCCGAACTGGTCCCCTTCATGACCGACACCTACACGCCGCAGGCGGTCAATCAGGCCCGCTCCTCCTTCGAAGACAAGGTCCGCACGGCCGGCGCGACCTTCCTCTACGGCGCGATGTGCGACTTCTTCACCGCCGAGGAGCTCGACGACGTGATGTACGAGGCCACCGAGGTCGCCAAGTTCCTGCTCGAGGTCGAGGGCGTCGACCTCTCCGTCGAGGACGAACTCGAGGCCGAGGAGCGCATCTCCAGTGTCATGCGGGAGGTGCGGGAAGCCAGCGAGGAGCTCCGGGCGGAGGACATCGCTGAATCCGAGGAGTAGACTCCGGTCCCGTCCCACGGGGCGTGACAGCGAACTATATTATGCCTGAAGCGACTCCCTCGACATATCGATGACCGACTCCCGCGATGCCACGTCGAACTCGAGCGATGACGGACAGCTCTCACCCGACCTGATCGCTGCGGTCGCCGGGGTGGTCGACGTGCCGGTGTTCGCGTATCTCGGGCTCCTGTTGTTCGACGACCTCGCGTTCGGGGCCGTCGTCGGAGTGCTGGTCGGCCTCGGCACCTACCTGTTCCTTCCCGCTGCGATCGCGGACGACGAGGACCGCGGACCCGACGAGACGCCCCCGGTGGACGCGACACATCCGCTTCGCGGCTTCCACCGAACGGCGGCCGGACTCGCGCTTCCGCCGACCGGAATCCTCCTGTTCGCCTGGCGGCTCGTCTCCGACGCGCTCCTCGTCGGCGTCCTCGCCACGCTCGTCGTCGTGGCGGTAATCTACGTCTCCCTCGCGGTCTTGCTTCCACCCCGGCTCGCGTGAGGTCACCGACTGGCAATTCGGGACGACCCGTCACCGTTCGATCGACGGGGTAGCCGGCGGTCCGCGGGTTGCGACTGCCAGTCCGCTCCTTTTCCCCGCTCGAGGGATAGTGCGCCCGCATGAGTGACCTTCCTCTGGAACCCGACGGCGGCTGGGAGTCGCTGTATCTCGCGGGCGACTGGACCGATACCGGTGAACGAGACGCGATCACCGACGAGAATCCCTTTACGCGCGAGGAGATCGCGACCGTCCCCGCGGGCACCGAAGACGACGTCGACCGGGCCTACGAGGCCGCCGCCGAGGCACAGGACGCCTGGAGTCAGCAGCCGCCACAGGCTCGAGCCGGCGTACTCAACGCCGCCATCGAGTTCGTCGGCGACCACCGCGAGGAGATCGCCGAACTGCTGGCCCGCGAATCCGGCAGCACGCAGGTCAAGTGCGAGGCCGAATTGCAGACCGCACGGGGGATGATGCAGCAGGCCGCCAGCTACCCCTTCCGGATGGACGGCCAGCACATGGACTCGATCACCCCGGGGAAGGAGAACATCGCCGAGCGCGTGCCGGTCGGCGTCGTCGGGGTGATCTCCCCGTGGAACTTCCCGCTGCACCTCTCGATGCGGGCGGTCGCACCGGCGATCGCGGCCGGAAACGCGGTCGTCCTCAAACCGGCCTCGAACACGCCGATCACGGGCGGGCTCTTGCTCGCACGGATCTTCGAGGAAGCCGGCGTTCCCGAGGGCGTCCTCAGCGTCGTTCCCGGGCGCGGTTCCGAGATCGGCGACGCGGTCGCTGGCCACGAGATTCCCCGAGTCCTCGCCTTTACCGGCTCGACCGAGATCGGCCAGCGCGTGGCCGAGAAAGCGGCCGGCAACTGTGCGCTCCCCGCGCTCGAGCTCGGTGGGAACAACGTCCACGTGGTCACGGACGGAGCCGACCTCGAGCGGGCCGTCGACGGCGGCGTCTTCGGCTCGTTCCTCCATCAGGGCCAGATCTGTATCTCGACGAACCGCCATCTCGTCCACGAGTCGATCTACGACGACTACGTGGACGCGCTCGCCGACCGGGCCGCCTCGCTGCCGACCGGCGATCCGACGGACGGCGATACGGTCATCGGCCCCATCATCGACGAGAGCCAGCGCGATCAGATCCTCGACTACGTCGAGCAGTCCGTCGACGAGGGAGCGACCCTCGAGACCGGCGGCGACGCGGACGGGCTGGTCGTCGAACCGACCGTGCTCTCGGACGCCGACAACGACATGGCCGCGGCGTGCAACGAACACTTCGGCCCCGTCGCGCCGGTTATCCCGTACTCGAGCGACGAGGAGGCGATCGAGCTGGCGAACGATACGATCCACGGGCTGTCGGGCTCGGTTCACAGCGAAGACGTGGAGCAGGCCCGCCGGATCGCGGACGGGATCGAGACGGGGATGATCCACATCAACGACCAGCCGATCAACGACGAGCCCCACGTCCCCTTCGGCGGGATGAAGCAGTCCGGGATGGGCCGGTACAACGGCGAGCAGATCCTGGACGAGCTGACGACGACCAAGTGGATCTCGGTGCAACACGAGCCGCGAGAGTATCCGTTCTGAGGCGATATAGTAGCCGCTGAAACGATTTAACACTACTCGCAACGCAGTCGTGCGAGTAGGTTTGCATCGACTTTCAGTGGCTACTATCGGGGATTCGCTGCGGCGATGACTCCTCCTCGCAGGCCGGAGTGCGAACGCCGCTACGCGTGCGATTTCGTTTCGGAATGCTTGAGGTTCGCTGTCGGAAACAACGACTATGTCTCGTTCCCGACTCTTCGGGTCCCTCTGCGGACTCGTCTTCTTGATCAATCTCGCCAGAATCGTTTTCGCGCCGCTGTTAGACGTCTTTATCGCCGAGTTCGCGATCGGCGAGGCGACCGCCGGGCTCATCGTGACGCTCGTGTGGGTCGGCAGCGCGTCCCTGCGGATGCCGACCGGGTGGCTCCTCACGAAGGTCCCGAGACACCACGTCGTGATCGCGTCCGGCGTCGTTCTCGCGGTTTCCTCCGGACTCGCCGCGACCGCGACGACGGTCCGATACCTCATGATCGGGGCCTTTCTCATGGGCATCGCCTCCGGCATCTACTTCGTCTCCGCGAACCCGCTCGTGAGCGAACTGTTCCCGTCGCGCGTCGGGCGCGTCATGGGGATCCACGGGGCGGCCAGCCAGATCGCCGCGGTGATCGCCGCGCCGTTCGTCGCGCTCACGCTGATCGTCGACTGGCGACTCTCGTTGTGGGCTATCGCGATCGGTGCGGCGGCGGTAACCGGCTACACGTGGTTTGCCGCACGAAACACCGAGATGCCGGCGGCGGGGCGGGCCGACCGCAACTTCCTCCGGAGTGCGCTCTCGGAGTGGCGGATCATCGCCACGGCGCTCGCCATCGTCGGCGCGGCGGTGTTCGTCTGGCAGGGCGTCTTCAACTTCTACGAGCTGTACATGCAGTCGAAGGGGCTCTCCGACGGAGAAGCGGGCGCGATGCTCACGGTCGTCTTCGCGGCGGGCGTGCCCGCGTTCTTCGTCGGCGGTGATTTGGCCGACAGACTGCCCAAGGTTCCGTACTTGCTCGGTATCGTCGGCGCGTTCTGTGCGTGCCTGCTCGCACTGACGCTCGTCGAGGGGCTGCTCGCGATCGGCGTCATCACCGTGCTCCTCGGCTTCGTCATGCACATGCTGTTCCCGGCGACGGACACCTACCTCCTCGACACGCTCCCGGATTCGACGCGCGGCAGCGCCTACGCCGCGTTCAGCTCCGCCTGGATGCTGACCCAGGCGCTCGGTTCGTCCGCTCTCGGACTGTTCATCGAACGCGGGTACACCTACGACACGGTGTTCGCCAGCGCCGCCCTCGCCCTCGCCGGTACGATCGCCGTTTTCGCCGTTCTCGAGTGGCGGGGATGGCTCCCGAGTTGAACCGTCCCGAAGCAATCGTCCGCATTCACCGCTCACGATATGTTCGCAGCGGCAATGCGAAGGAACGGGATTCGAACCACGCCCAGCCGTTTCGGGTTACTCGCATCGCTCGTTTTCCGAGCTGCGACTGGTCTACTCGATTTTGCTGAATCGTCCAGAAACTGCTGTGAAGGCCTGTTGAACGCGGAGAGTGTAGTCCGCACGGGCTTCTAGTAGCTTCTGAAGATTTCAACGGAGCCGGAGGTTCCGAATCGGAAGCGGCGTACCGTTCCTATCCGGGTCCGAAGGCCGCGATATCGGCTCCCACTGTCGCCAGTGCGTCGGCGGGATTCGGGTCGCTATCCGCCAGATGCGTGTACTGGTGGTCCGGGATGCTCGACAGGGCCGCCGCGACGGCCTCGCTGTACGTCTCGACGCCCGGTTCCGTCGGGTCATTGCCTCCCCAGACGTCTCGAATGACCGTCATCGAATCGATGCGGACCTCCAGCTCGCGTGGCTCGTAGCGAGCCAGCAGTTCGGAGAGCCCGAGCTGGAGGGCGACGTACTCGGCGGTGTTGTTTCCCGTCCGGGAGCCGACGGGTCGGCCGAGGCGGGCGAGTTGGTCCTCCGCAGCGTCCATGATGACAGCGCCCGCACCTGCGGGGCCGGGGTTGCCGCGTGAACTGCCGTCGACGTAGAGGACGAACGCGTCGCTGGTGGGCTCGGGGACGGGTGGTCGGGCGAGTCCCGACGCTAGCAGGTTCTCGAGCGCGCGACGCAACTCGGCCGGGGTGGTATCGGGGTCGAAGAGACCGCCGTAGCCGGGGACTGCGTCGTCGATGGCGTCGGTGGCGGCCGCCACCTCGTAGCCGACGCCCGCGAGTACCTCGTCGACGAGCGCGGCGAGGTCCGAGAGGTGTTCGGCCGGGAGCGGGTCGTCGCTCACGTCACGTCCCCCTTTGGGCTTCGCTTCCGGACCCTCACACCCTCGCTCCCGGATGATCTCGTTGGCTGGTCGTACCACTGCATATCGGTCCTCGGGGGTCGAGCGGGATAATCCCTTCAGGTGGCAGCGGTAGTGGACTGCTTTGAATCAGTCGGCCCTTCGGACTCCGTCGTTAGATTCCCACTGCTCGCGGGTTGCTCGCAGCGAAACTGCGAGGGAAGGGATTTGAACCACGCCCGAGAATCTGCTCGCTCCGCTCGCAGAACCTCGGTCTGATTCGAATCCCTCCGTTTCGCAGTCACCGCTCACGAGTGTTCGCGGCGACATGCGAGGGAAGGGATTTGAACCACGCGAAGACGGTCGCCTCGCGTCGCTCGGCGCTGTCGTTCGAGACGGCGAAGCCGTCTCGGGATGACGAAAGGTGCCTCCGGCACCTTTCGAACCACGACTTCTCTCGTTCAAACCCTTCCGTTTCGCATACACGACTCTTACTATCGTTCGAGTCGGTATGCGAGGGAAGGGATTTGAACCCTCGGACCCCTACGGGAGCGGGTCTTAAGCCCACCGCCGTTGGCCTGCTTGGCTACCCTCGCACAGAAGCGAGTGAAAATTGACCCGGAGTCGGGATGTGCGTTTCGATTCGAGCCCTTACCAGTCGACGCTGAGCGTGCCGTCGCCGTGGGGATCGGGCGCGATCTCCTCGTCGGTCCGGCGGTCGACGACGTGGATACAGCCGTCGTCTTTCTTCGCCGGGCAGACCTCCGCGGCGCGGACGTTGTGCTCGAGGTCCTCCTCGCCGAAGAAGTACTCGTTCGGTTGGGCCATGCCCGAGGCGATGGACATCTCCCAGTTGGCGCTGACTTCCGCACACCTGCCCGCGCCGAAGCACTTGTTCGCCTCAAAGATGATCTTGTAGGGCTTTTCCTCGACCGGCGGCGCGTTCGAGGAGCCGACATCGCTGGCGCGCTGAATACCGTCGTCGCTCATTGTGTAGTCGTTCGGCCGCGTGGTCTTTCGCGTTACGGTTGCCGCCGGTGGTGGCGACCGGCTACGCCGGGAGTTCGGCGGTCGGCTCCGGCAAGTCGTAGGTGACGCCGGTGAGATCGCTCGAGACGTCCCACAATCGACGAGCCGTCTCCTCGTCGTACGATCGGTCCGAGGAGGCCTGCCGCTCGGGCGCACCGCGCATGTTCATGAGGCCGCCGGGGCCGTAGTACGCGCCGCCCTCGGCGTCGGGCGCGGTCGCGGCGTACAGGGTCGGGAGGGCGCCCATTTCGGCCGATTGCGCGACGATCGCGTTCAATACCTTCATCGCCGCCTTCCGGAGGCGGCTGCCGCTCGCTTCGGGGCCGCGGAACTGTAACTGCGTGTTCGCATAGCCCGGATGGACGGCCATGCTCTCGGCGTTCGCGTCGGCGGTGAGGAACCGTCGCTCGAGTTCGTACGCGAACAGCACGTTCGCCAGCTTCGATTGGGCGTAGGCACCCCACTTGTCGTAGGAGTCCTCGCCCTGGAGGTCGTCGAAGTCGATCTCCCCGCGCTCGTGGACGCCGCTCGAGACGGTGACGACCCGCGCCGGGTCGTCCCCGTCGGTCGCGAGCGCCGCGAGTAACTGCCCGGTGAGCGCGAAGTGACCGAGGTGGTTAACGCCGAACTGGGTCTCGAAGCCGTCTTCGGTCTCGGATCGGGGAATCGCCATGACCCCGGCGTTGTTGATCAGGACGTCGATTTCCTCGCCCTCGAGTCGATCCGCGAACGACCGAACCGACTCGAGGTCCCCCAGATCACACTCCTCGACGCGCAGGTCGGCGTCGGGAACGTCCTCCCGAACGTCGTCGGCCGCGTTCTCGCCGCGGTCGACGCTCCGACAGGTCATGATCACCGTCGCGCCGTTGCGCGCGAGTTCGCGGGTGGCCTCGAGGCCGATGCCGCTGTTCGCGCCCGTGATCACGACCGTTCGGTCTCCCTGATCGGGAATATCGTCGGCTGTCCAGCTCATGTACGCCTCGTAGGTGTGGACGCCCTAAATGGGTTCCCGACGGGTGTCCGATCACGTCGCGTCGCACTCAGTACGGAGAGCGTACCGGAACGCGGTCGCAAAAACGTGCTCGATCGGCCGCTCGACGACTTACTCGTAGTCGACGTCGACGGACTCGAGGACGACGTCCTCTTTGGGCTGGTCGTTGGCGTTCGTGTCGACGTCACCGATCTCGTGGACGACGTCCATCCCGTCGGTGACTTTGCCGAAGACGGCGTGGCGGTCGTCGAGGTGGGGCTGGGGCGCGAGGGTGATGAAGAACTGCGAGCCGTTGGTGTCGGGCCCGGAGTTGGCCATGCTGAGGATTCCCTCGTCGTCGTGGCGCAGGTCGTCGTGGAACTCGTCGTCGAACTGGTAGCCGGGGCCGCCGCGGCCGGTCTCGGTCGGGTCGCCGCCCTGAATCATGAAGTCCTCGATGACGCGGTGGAACGCGACGTCGTCGTACAGCGGCTCGCCCTCGACCTCCTCGCCCGTTTCGGGGTCCTCCCACGTCTTGCCGCCGGTCGCGAGCCCGACGAAGTTGTCGACGGTTCGCGGCGCGCGTTCGTCGTACAGTTCGACCTCGATGTCGCCCTTGTTGGTGTGCAGCGTCGCAGTAACGTCTCCCATACTCTTCCGGAGGACAGGACGAGTGAAAACGGTAGTGGTCTCGAGCCGCGAGCGATCGCCGGGTGTTCGTTCGTCTCCGATTCATTTCAACCCGCGACGGAAGCCGCCATCGAGAGTCGGCCGCAGCTACATACCACCGGACGTGGAACGACCGTCCATGAGCGACGGCACGCATACAGCGGAGGAGGTGGCCCTCGCCCGGCTGCCGTCGGGCGTGGAACTGACGACGACGGTCCACACCTACCGCGGCGACGAACCCGGACCGACGCTGTACGTGCAGGCGGCCCAGCACGGCCGCGAGGTCAACGGGACGGAGGTCCTCCGACGGTTTCACGACCGGCTACCGCTCGAGTCGCTGTCGGGAACCGTGATCGCCGTCCCGGTCGCGAACCCGCTGACCTTCGATCGCGTCTCCTACACGACGCCGGAGCAACTCGACAGCGTCAATCCCAACATGAACCGGATCTGGCCGGGGGACGGTGAGGGGACCCTCCACCAGCGCATGGCTGCCCGACTCTGGGAGTACGTCGCGGCCGCCGACGCCCTCGTCGATCTCCACACGGGGAGTCCCGACATGCTCCCCCACGTCGTCTACCGCGAGGGCGACGAGCGCTCGCGGGCCCTCGCCGACGCGTTCGGGACCGACCTCTTACTCGCCGAGCAGGCCCACGAGGACGCCACCGACGAGTGGCATCGCCGCGGGTTCGCGGGCAAGCTCCGCGTCGCCGCCGCGTCGGAGGGAATTCCGTCGATCACGCCCGAACTCGCCCACAACAAACAGATCCTCGAGGAGGTCGTCACCGAAGGCGTCGAGGGCCTCCTCGACGTCTGCCGGTATCTCGACTTGCTCCCCGGCGACGTGCCCGACCGCGATAGGATCCTCGTGAGAAACCATCTCGGACAGGTCACCGCCGCCGACGCCGGGCTCTTTCGACCGAACCCGTCGCTCGAGGTCGGCGACTCGATCGCGGTGGGCGCAGCGATCGGGACGATCTACCATCCGACGACCTACGAACCGCTCCAGGAGGCCCGCACCGATCAAGAGGGAGTCCTCTACGCGCTCACCCGCGAGGCGACCGTGACGGCGGGTGATCGACTCGCGAGCGTGGCGTTACCCGTCGAGCAGTGATCGACTCGGCGTTTACTCCTCCACGATATCCGGGAGCGCCGATAGCGTCTCGATATCGTAGGTCGGCGCGACCGAGAGCACATCGTCGCGACAGTGCCGGCGACGGACGAACGCGGAATCGATTCCGGCGCGGTGGGCTGCGACCACGTCGCTTTCGCTGTCGCCGACGAAGAGCGCCGAGTCGGCCTCGAGGTCGGCGAGCGCTCGCTCGAGGAAGTGGGGATCCGGCTTTTTCACTCGGAGGCTCTCGATCGTCTTCGGGCGACCGTAGTAGGTGTCGAACAGCGACTCGAGATCGAACGCGTCCAGGACGAATTCGATCGTACTGTGGTGGTTGTTGCTCACGACGCCACGGTTCTGGGAAAGGTCCGCGATCGTCGTCACGTCGTCGTATCGGTCTCGAGTCCCGTCCCTGAACCGCTCGAACTGGGATCGTTCGTCGTGTCGCTCACGGGCATCCCAGAACGTCGTCGGCTCGAGGTCGTAGTCGGTACAGACCTCGTGTAGCTGCGCGACGGTCACGCCGTTCACGATGGCGTCGACGTGCTGTTGGGCGACGTCGTCGACGCCAACGTCCCGAAACGCGGCCCGCGTCGCGGCGGCCTGGGTTTCGGCGGCCGGCGGCTCGACCAGTACGCCGTCGCTGTCGAACAGCACTGCGTCGTACCCTGTCACGTTCCCAACCAGTCAGAACGAGTAATTGATCGTTTCGATTCGGCGGCCCTCGACGGGTCCGAACGACGACGCGAAGTCGTCGCGATCTTCGATTCCGTTAGCAGGTCGAGAACGCGCCGTCGACGACCAGCCCGTGGCCGCTGACGAACGACGCCTCGTCGCTCGCGAGGAAGAGGATCGCGTTCGCGATCTCCTCGGGTTTCCCGAGCCGCTTGAGCGGGTAGTCCTCCGCCATCTCCTCTCTCGCGACTTCCGGATCCTCCTGCTGTTCGAGGTAGCCCTCGAGCATCTGCGTCTCGGTGAAGCCCGGACAGACGGCGTTGGCACGGACGCCGTAGGGTCCCGCTTCGGCGGCGACGGTTCGCGTCATGTTCAACACGGCGGCCTTGGTCGTCGAGTAGGCGGCCTGTTTGGGGAGGCCGAGAATGCTCGCCAGCGAGCCGACGTTGACGATGGAACCCGAGCCCTGCTCTTTCATGTGCGGGAGCGCCGCGTCGCAGCCGTTCCAGACGCCCTTGATGTTGATATCGATGACGAAGTCCCGGATGTCCTCGTCCAGGTCCTCGAGGTTGCCGCCGGGGTGGCCGGTGCCGGCGTTGTTGACCATTACGTCCAGACCGTAATCCTCGGCGACCGCATCGACGACCGCGTGAAACTGCTCGCTGTCGGTGACGTCGAGTTCGTGGAACTCGGCGTCGCCGCCGTCTTCCTCGATGGCCTCGGCGACGGCCTGCCCGCCCTCGGTATCGATGTCCGTGACGATGACGCGTGCGCCCTCCTCGGCGCAGCGTTCGGCCGTCGCCTGCCCGATTCCCGACGCCGCGCCCGTGATAACTACTGTCTTGTTGTCAAGTCGCATAGATTCGGTATCGGACGGCTCCTACATAAATTCGTTCATAATTTCCGATCTCGTTGATGGGGCCGTTTACGAAATTACCGCTACGAGCGAACACTGGTAAATCCTCCATCGAAGGAGGTCGATTGTCCCCCCGGATCGGTCAGCCGTTCGGACGCCTCCCAGCCGCCTGCCCGGAACAATACGTTGATCCGATGGATGCCCGTTACCGAACGATGTATGGCCGAGTTCGGCGGCCGCGTTCGGAGCGTGTGGCGGCGGACGCTGTCGCTCTCGTGGCCGATCGCGATCCAGCAGACGTTCAATACGCTGATGCGGACGGTCGACATCATCGTCACCGGACTGTTCTCGCCGGCGGCCGTCGCCGCCGTCGGGCTCGCGGACCTGTACGCACAGCTCCCGCTGCGAATCGGACTCGGACTCGGCACCGGTGCGATCGCCCTCTCGAGCCAGGACACGGGCCGCGGTGCGGAAGCCACTCGCGACCGGGCGATCACGCAGGCACTCCTCATCGGATTCGTCGCTGGAATTCCGCTAACGATCGTCGGCCTGACGCTGTCGGAGCCGCTGATCGCCCTGCTCGGTGCCGAACCCGGTGTCGTCGAGATGAGCGGGCGCTACCTCACGCTGGTCTTCGCCGCCGCGCCGATGCGTATCGTCGGGCTCGTCGGCGCGCGATCGTTACAGGGAACTGGCGATACGCGGACGCCGATGCTCGTCAACGTGGGCGCGAATGCCATCAACATCGCGGCGACGATCGGCTTGGGACTCGGGCTCGGTGTCCTCCCCGAGCTGGGCATCGTCGGCGTCGGGCTGGGGACGGCGATCAGTCGGACGGTCGAGGGCGGCGCGATTACGGCCGCGATCGCGACCGAGCGGACGGACCTCTCCTTCGCTCGCCCGCGGAGTCTCACGATCACGCGCCAGCTCGTGGCGGTGAGTCTCCCGAACTTCGCCGAGGGAATGAGCACGTCCCTCGCGAACTTTCCGTTCAACGCGCTCTTGCTCACGTTCGGGACCGACGTGACGGCGGCCTACCACATCGGTCGACGCAGCTATCAGCAGGTCAGCGGGCCGCTCTACCGCTCCTACAGCGTCGCCGCGAGCATCGTCGTCGGACAGGAACTCGGCGACGGCCGCCCCGACGATGCGCGGTTTTCCGGACTCGCCATGACGGCGCTCAGCGTCCTGACGCTCAGTCTCGCCGGCGGCGTCCTCATCGTCGGCGCATCCCCGATCGCGGGACTGTTCACGGACGATCCGGCCACCCTCGAGTACGCCGCGACCTTCACTCGCGTGTTCGGCGTCTCGATGTTCTGGTTCGGATTCTTCTTTCCGCTGTCGGGGAGTCTCCGCGGTGCGGGCGACACGCGGACGCCCTTCTACGCCCGGTTGACGGGAACCGTCGGCTTTCTGCTCGGCTGTTCGTATCTCGTCGGAGTCACGTTCGGCTACGCCCTCCCCGGCGTGTACGCCGGGATCGTGCTTAACTACGCGTGGTGGACGGTCGTCGTGGGGGCGGGATTCCTGTGGGGCGACTGGGCCGACACGGCGGCGACGATGCTGTCCGAGCGTGCGAGCGAGACTGGCTGACCCCTGTTCGATCGTGATCGTGCGCTGGATCAGTAACCCACTTTGGGACACATTATATATTATGGATGATAGTTTGTACTAATTTTCAGGTATACTATGTTTTTTGATTCAATCTCAAAGAGCCGCAGTGTACAAGCTATTGCCCGGTAAAGGCCGGAAGTACGGTAGATAATGCGAAACTTCCACGAAACACTGTGCGACCCCTTCCACGAGTGCTAATAAGGCAAATAATTGCTCTTTGAGTCCTCTATGCCGCGGAAGAGGGGGTTCATTCTGCGAACAGTGCGATCCCGTTATTATAGTATATTATATCATAAAGTCACTATTACATTATTTGCCGGTCCGGATCGAAATCCCGGCCCGTCCGACCCCCGTTCGAGCGCTCGAGGGACCGACCGGGACCTTCATCCCGATCACGACGAGCGTCCATTGCGTTACGACCATATGGCTGTAATATTAGTCTACAGTCGGATTGCGGAGGGCCGGTCCCCTACTGAACCACCGCCGCGCCGGGTCCCGATCGTGGCGTCCCAAGTAGCGTTCACTCCGGTTGAACGGCTACGAGAACATCATGTTCACTTCGATCGTGTTCGCCGTCGACAGCAACTGGGTGCGAAGGTCGTGTTCCTCCCACTCGTTCTCGAGTCGATGGTGGGGTCCGGCGACGGTGACCGCCCCGAAGACGGTTCCGTCGTTGCCCAGGATCGGTGCGCCGATGGCGCTGATTCCGGGCAGGTACTCCCCGCGGCTGTACGCGACTCCCTCGTCGCGAATCGCCGCGAGTTCGTCGAAGAGGGCGTCTCGATCGGTGATCGTCTCGTCGGTAAACGCGGGCAGTCCCCACTGGTCGATGACCTCGTCGACTCGCTCCTCGGAGAGGTGGGCGAGCATCGCTTTGCCGCCGCCGGAGCTGTGGAGGTAGGTGTGCGTCCCGACGTCGATGTCGCTGGTGAACGAGCGGGTCCCCTCGCTGACGTTGAGCACCGTTCCGAGCCCGTTCTGGTGTGTCGAACAGAGCACTCGTTCGCCGACTCGCTCCGACAGGTCGGCGATGGGCGCGTCGGAGGCCGCGTACAGCGGCTCGGCGTGCTTGACGTGTTCGCCGAAGGAGAGGAGCCGAAGGCTCAACCGGTATTCGTCGCCGTCCTGCACCACGTACCCCTTCGATCGCAGCGTCGTCAGGTGGGCGTGAACCGTGCTCTTGGCGAGCCCGGTCCGCTCGGTGAGCTCGGTGACGCCGGCCCCCTCGGCCTGCCAGAGCGCCTCGAGGATATCCAGCGCTTTCACCACCGCTTCGATCCGATTCCCTCCGTCCCCGCCTGTTGTTCCCATACATCACGTTCAACGAAACGAACTAAAACTGTTCCGCTCTGCTGAACGCCGCTCGTCCTCGAAAAAATGGATCCGGATCGCGAACGACCGTTTCCGACGGTTATTCGTCGGATATCGTTGATCTGGGCGTTTCTGTGGTGGTTGAAAGATCGTCACACGGTAACGTTTAAGTGGGACGTTATGTAAGACGAATTATGGACTTCAGCGAACCGTCCGAAGCCGTGCAGATCAAGAAAGCTCTCGACGACTTCATCAAACAGGAGGTCGCTCCGCTCGAGAACGAGTACGATCGGTTCCTCGGCGCGGACTACGAGAAGGAGATCGTCGACGACGAGCACCGACAGGTCCCGGAGTACCGCAATATCATCGAGAAGATCCGGAAGAAGTCCGTCGAGGCAGGCTTCTACGGCATGACGATGCCCGAGGAGGTCGGCGGCGGCGACGTCGGCATCCTCACGCGAGCCATCGTGGGCGAGCACATAGCAAACCGGCCACCGGGGTTCGCCAGCGCCATTTTCGGCGGTGCCGGCGGCCCAACGCCCATCCTGCTGAACTGCGACGAGCGCCAGCGCGAGGAGTACCTCGAGCCGCTGATGGACGGGGAGATCACGACCTGCTTCGCGCTGACCGAACCGGGCCACGGCAGCGATGCCCATCACATGGACACCAAGGCCGAGAAAGACGGCGACGAGTGGGTGATCAGCGGCCAGAAGTGTTACATCACGAACGGCCCGTACGCCGACTTCGCGATGGTGTTCGCTCGGACGAGCGGGGAGGACGGTGATCTGGGCGGGATCACTTGCTTCCTCGTCGACAAGGACAACCCCGGCTTCGAGGTCGGAAAGATCCACCGCGCGATGGGGATGACCCCCGGGACGCACTCCGAACTGTACTTCAACGACTGCCGCGTCGGCGAAGAACAGGTGCTGGGCGAAGTCGACAAGGGCTTCCAGTCCGCGATGGACTGGATCGGCGGCGGTCGGATCAACATCGCCGCCGGCTCCGTCGGAACGGCTCAGTTCTTGCTCGATATGTCGGTCGAGTACGCCCGCGAGCGGAAGACGTTCGACAAACCGATCGGTCACCGACAGGGAATCTCGTTCCAGCTGGCCGAACTCGCGACGGACATCGAGCAGGTCCGTCAGCTCTACCGCTACGCCGCCTGGAAGATGGACGAGGGCGAGCGAGCCCGCAAGGAGGAGTCGATGGCGAAGCTCCGCGGGGCGAAGCTCGCGAACGACGCGGCTGACATCGCGATGCAGGTCCACGGCGGAGCCGGTTTCATGAAGGACCTCCCCATCGAGCGCAACTATCGATCGGCTCGCGTGTTCCGGATCTTCGAGGGGACGGACGAGATCATGAAACGGACGATCGCCCGCGAACTCATCTGATCGTCCACGATGGACGACTCGACGCAACGGGACCCCGTCGCAGTCGGCTCGCAGGTCTCCCGGCTGGACTTCGACATCGAGTGGCCGCCGAAACACGCCGCGGCGTACCTGATCGAGGAGCCCGCGCCGATCCTGATCGACACCGGCGATCCGGGGGACCGCGCCGAAACGACGATCCGCGAGGGACTCGCTGCGAGCGGGTACGACCCGGCCGATATCGAGGCGGTCGTCGTCACCCACCCCCACAGCGACCACATCGGACAGGTACCGCTCCTGCGCGAGGCCGGGGCTGCGGTGTACGCGCCGCGGACGGTCCTCGAGCAACTCGAGCGTAACCCCGACGACCTCGCCGACGGGGTTCGCGAGATCGGCCGCTCGACGGGCTACCACGGCGAGGCGATCGATCGCGCGGTCGAACAGGCCCAGTCGTCCCTGCGACGCAATCGGCGCTTGCTCGCCCCCGAAGCGGCCGTCCCCTTCGAGTTCGGCGAGCCGTTTTCCGTCGCGGGTCGCGAATTCGACCCGATCCACACGCCCGGCCACCAGATTCACCATGCGAGCGTGGCAACAGACCTGAACGGTGAGCGCGTCCTATTCAGCGGCGACGCGCTCATCGAGTCGTTTCGGCCCGGTGCGATCCACGTCGGCATCGATTACGGAGCCTACGACGCCGTCGAGGCCTTCCACCGTGCGATGGACCGACTCGAAGAACGAGAGTTCCACCGCGTCTTCCCCGGCCACGGCCCGGTCTTCACCGATTACCGGGGAGCTATCGAGAACACTCGGTCGTCACTCGAGACGCTCACCGGGGAGACGCTCGAGGCGGTGACGGCCGTCGGTCCCGCACCGCCGACGGAACTCACCCGCCACCGCGTCGGCGAGACGAGACATCCGGCGCAGTTGCTCGACACGCTGGGCGCGCTCGGCACGCTCGAGGAACGGGGGCGAGTCGAGTACGAGGATCGCGACGGCGTCCGCTACTACTCGTTCAGGAAGGCCTCGCCGTGATCGAGGGGGAGGACGACGCGATCCGCGATGCCGCCGTAGGTGTCCCGGGCCGCCGCGAGCAGTTCCTCCGGCGGCGCTTCGATCGCGAACGTCGACAGCATCTCGTCGGTGATCAGGTCGGCCATGTCGTCCCAGCGCTGTTCTCTCGAGAGGTCGTGTAACTCCTCGCCGACGTCCCGCCAGCCGTGATGCTCGAGGACGTCGTGGTAGGTGCGCGTGCTGCCGTAGAAGGCGATGCGCCGGCGCACTTCGTCCCGCGATCGCTCGCGCTCTTCGTCCGTCTCCCCGGTCACGACGAACGGGCTCGCGGAGAGGGCGACGTCCTCGAGCGAGCGATCGCCGCGATCGGCTCCCTCCGCGACGGTTGGAGCGATGACCTCGTCGGTGTACCCGGGCGTGTTGAACGGGTGCATCGCCAGCCCGTCGCATAGCTCGCCCGCGAGCCGGATGTTGTACTCGTTGACCCCCGCGATGTAGATCGGGACGTCGGGGTGGTCGATCGGTCCGGGATCGAACGTCTCGGTCATGAGCGAGAACGAGTAGTGGTCGCCCTCGTAGTCGAGCTCCGCGCCTCCCTGAAACACGTCGAAGATGTGCCGGAGCGACTCGACGACCTCGCGCAGCCGCGGTCCCGGCGACTCCCAGTCGACGCTGAACCGGCGCTCGTTGTGGCCTTTGACCTGCGTGCCGAGTCCGAGCACGAACCGGCCGTCGGTGTGCCGCGCGAGATCCCAGGCGGTGTAGGCGAGTGCCATCGGGCTGCGAGTGAAGGCGAGCGCGATGCGCGTTCCCTGCCGGATCTCGTCGGTCCGATCCGCGATGAGCGGATGCGGGAGGAACGCGTCGTTGTCCGTCTCGGGCGTCCAGACGCCGTCGAAGCCCAGTTCTTCGGCGCGTGCGGCGGCTCCGCCGGCGTCGCCTGACAGTCCCGGCACCATCGCGTCAATGCGAAGGTCTGACATACACGGTGGTCGACGAGGTGACCCTTCAATCTATGGACGCGTTTCGGGTCGCGGATAGAACGCGAGCGCGACCCACTGCACTCAGACGACGCGGTTCTCGAGGGCCTCGCCCTCGCGAAACCGCTCGTAGTTCCGGACGAAGACGTCAGCACACCGTTCCCAGTAATGGGGCGTGCTCCCGGCCACGTGCGGCGTCACGAGCACGTCGTCGCGGTCCCAGAGCGGCGACTCCTCGGGCAGCGGTTCCTCCTCGAAGACGTCCAGCGCGGCGCCGCCGAGTTCGTCGGCCTCGAGGGCCTCGACCAGCGCGGGTTGATCGACGACCGCGCCGCGGGCGATATTGACGAGGATCGCGTCGTCGCCCAGCGTCGCGAGGGCGTCCGCGTCGATCAGCCCCCGCGTCTCGTCGGTCAGCGGACAGGCGAGCACGAGGTAGTCGCTCTCGGCGAGCACCGTCTCGAGACCGTCCGGATCGAAAATCTCGTCGACGGCGTCGAGTACGTCGCTCGGATCTCGTTTGGTCCCGATCACGCGGACGTCGAACGGCTGGCAGTAGTCGGCGACCTGCGACCCGATCGCGCCGACGCCGACGATGCCGACCGTTCGATCCCCCAGCTCGCCGCCCGTGTAGCGGTCCCACTCCCGGCGCTGCTGCTGGGCGACCGCGCGGTCGAAGCGCCGCTCGAAGTGCAGCAGGTAGCCCAGCACCTGCTGCCCGATCGGTTTCGCGTGGATCCCCGAGACGGTCGTCAACGCGATGTCGCGGTCGGTCAGCGCGTCGTAATCGTAGAAGTCCGTGCCCGCGCTGAGCGCCTGGATCCACTCGAGGTCGTCGGCCGCCTCGGGCACGCCCTCGGGAAGCCGATGGGTGACGAGGACGTCCGCGTCGGCGACGAGTTCGCGGAACTCGTCCTCGCTCTCGGCGTGCTCGAGGTCGATGTTCGGTCGCCGCGCACGGATCTCCTCGGTGACGATCGGCCCGCCGCCCGCCAGGACGTAGGGGGTGACGACGACTGTCACGCTCTAGTCGTCCTCCGGCTCGTCGCCGTCCTCGAGCTTGTACTTCTGGATCTTCCCCGAGGTCGTCCGCGGGAGTTCGTCGATGAACTCGACCTCGCGGGGGTGCTTGTAGGAGGCGACGTTGTCGAGGAAGAACTCCTTGATCTCCTCGGTCGTGACGTCGACACCGGGTTCGATGTTCGGCCGGGTAACGACGTAGGCCTTCGGCACCTCGTTGCGCCGCTCGTCGGGGATTCCCACCACCGCGCCCTCGGCGACGGCCTCGTGTTCGGCGAGGAGCTCCTCGAGTTCGCTGGGGTAGATGTTGTAGCCGGCGGAGTTGATCATGTGCTTCTTCCGGTCGACGATCTCGTAGTAGTTGTCCGCGTCGCGGCGGGCGATATCCCCGGTGCGGAACCAGCCGTCCTCGGTAAAGGCCTGTTCAGTCGCCTCGGGCATCCCGTGGTAGCCCTTCATCACCTGCGGCCCGCGGACGAGGAGTTCCCCCTCCTCGCCGACGGCGACCGTCTCGCCGCTCGAGTCGACGATCTTGGCCTCCGTCATCCGGGTCGGCTGGCCGATCGTCCCGTGACGCAGGCCGAACGTCGAGCCGCTCTGGGAGTGGGTCGCGCCGTTCGTTTCGGTCAGTCCGTACCCCTCCGCCATGTCGACGCCGGCGACCGCCTCGAACTCCTCTTGAACGGCGACGGACATCTTCGCACCGCCCTCGCCGGCGGACTCGAGGCTGGTGAGGTCGTACTCGCCGAACTCCTCGCTGTTGATCATGTCGACGTACATCGCGGTGACGCCGACGTAGTGGGTGATCCCCTCCTCCTCGATCAGTTCCATCGCGGCGTCGCCGTCCCAGTTGGCCGCACTCCGCAGGTAGACGCTCCCGCCGCGGACCAGCGGCTGCCACGCGGTGTGGGTGAAGCCGGTGATGTGATACAGCGGCAGCCAGACGAGGCTGCGGACGTCCTCGTCGTCGATCGCACCCTCCTGAGAGAGCACCGAGAAGGTCTGGGCGCGGAAGTTACGGTGGGTGAGCTGGACGCCCTTGGGCTTGCCCGTCGTTCCGGAGGTGTAAGGTAACAGCGCGACGTCGTCGTCGGCCCGTTCGACGAACGTCTCCTCCCCCCGGACGTCCTCGAAGGCGTGGACGTCGGTATCGTCGCCGTCGGCGTCCGTCCCGACCGAGATGACGATCGGTTCCCAGTCGATTTCCGCGAGCGCCTCCTCGAGAAACGGCTCCAACGCCTCGTGGGTGAGCACTGCCGTCGCCTCGGTGTCCTCGAGCTGGTAGGTCAGCTCCCGCTTGCGGTACTGGGGGTTGACCGGCGAGACGATCGCGCCGGCCTTGAACGCGCCGAGCGCGCCGATCAGGTAGGGCGGACAGTTCGGGAGGTACTGCAACATGACGTCGCCGGGTTCGATTCCGAGATCGGCCAGCCCGCCGGCGAACCGCGAGCTTTCGGCCTGCAGCTCCGCGTGGGTCAGCGTCCGGCCGTGGTACTCGATCGCCTGTGCATCGCCGTGGTGTCGGGTCGTTTCGTCGTGTAACCGCGCGACGTTCCCTTCTCTCGAATTCTCGCTAACGCTTGCCAAATCCATGGCCCATGATATCACGCAGTAATATAAAATAGTACCCCTGACCGATGGGAAACGGCGTCTGAACCGCCGTTCGGTCGCCCGGTATCGATTTCCTCCGCACCGAAACGGGTGCTCGAGTCCGCCGCTGGGCGGGCCGTATACGGGGCCACACGTCTCGGTTAGCAGTACGCGCGACACACCGGCAGCGCCGCGCGGTCCGATAACGGACGACGCGGCCGGGAGCCGAATGGTGTGACGTCACTTCCCACAACTTATTTGGACCCGGTCGGGATATCGGACGCGCATGGTACGATCCGCTGGACGGAGGAATACCCGTGGCTGAACCGATCGTCGCCGGCGTCGCCGAGAGCGACCTCGGCGAGACGCCCGACCGAAACTGGCTCGATAACGCGGCGATCGCGACCGTTCGCGCCCTCGAGGACGCCGGTTGCTCCCTCTCGGACGTCGACGGCGTCGCGGTCGCCGGCGGCGACGACTACATGCCGGCGCTGGTGCTCTCGGAGTACCTCGATCTCGACGACCCCTCGTTTCTCGAGGGGACCGAGATCGGCGGATCGTCGTTCGAACACTTCTGCGGTCACGTCGGCGATGCGATGGCCCGCGGCGAGGCAGACGTCGTGGTTATCGCCTACGGTTCGACGCGCAAGACGGGGCCCGGCAGCGAGCAGTCGCTCGAGGAGACGCACCCGATCGACGGCTTCGTCCGTCCGACGGGGCTCTTTCGACCGCCGGGGGCGTACGCGATGGCCGCCCGCCGACACATGCACGAGTACGGGACGACCGAGGAACAGCTCGCGGAGATCGCCGTCTCGACCCGCGAGTGGGCGTCGATGAATCCCAAGGCGGCCCACCAAGACCCGATTGCGGTAGAAGACGTCCTCGAGTCCCGGCGGATCGCCGAGCCGTTCAACTTGCTCGACTGCTGTCTGGTTTCCGACGGCGGCGGCGCGGTCGTGCTCGTGAGCGAGGAGAAGGCCGGCGAACTCGACGTCCCCCGCGTCTCGGTGGCCGGCGTCGCCTCCACGAGCACGCACCGGCAGGACATCAGCGAGATGCCGGACATGACGACGACCGGCGCGGCGGTAACGGGGCCGAAGGCCTTCGAGCAAGCGGGGATTGCCCACGACGACGTCGACGTCGCCCAGATATACGACTCGTTTACCTACACCGCGCTGGTCACGCTCGAGGATCTGGGCTTCTGCGAGAAGGGCGAGGGCGGCGCGTTCGTCGAGGGCGGTACCACCGCGCCGGGCGGCGAGCTCCCGATGAACACGCAGGGCGGCGGGCTCTCCTATTGCCACCCCGGACACTTCGGCGTCTTCGTCCTCATCGAGGCCGTCCGCCAGCTCCGGGGCGACTACACCGGCGAGCGGCAGGTCGACGACGCCGAGGTCGCGGTCGCCCACGGCACCGGTGGACTACTGTCCTCGAGTAGCACCGTCGTCTTACGGAGGGAAGCATGAGCGCCCCGGTCGAAGACCGTCGCGAGGAATGGGACGGGCCGGTTCCCGTCCCGACCGGCGCGACGGCCCCGTTCTGGGCGGCGACGCTCGAGGGCGAGCTTCGCTATCAGCAGTGTGACTGCGGGAACCGCCAGCTGTACCCGCGGGCGGTCTGCACCGCGTGCGGGGCCGAGGACCCGCCGTTCGCGGCGAGCGAGGGCGTCGGGACGATCTACACCTACACCGTCTGCCACGTCCCCGGCGAGCCCGGATTCGCCGAGCGGACGCCCTACGTCGTCGGTGCGGTCGAGCTGGCCGAGGGGCCGCGGCTGCTCGCGCTGATCGACGCCGATCCCGAGTCCCTCGAGGTCGGTGCGCCGGTCGCGGTCACGTTCTGGCAGGTCTCCGACGACGCTGCGATCCCGGTGTTCGTCCCGGCGTAACCGCGTCGGGCCGATCTCACTCGAGATCGGCCGTCGCCGTCCCGGTCAGCAGCGTCTCGCCGTCGGTCGTCCGCGCCTCGAGTTCCGTCTCGACCGTCCCCGAGTCGCGATCGACCTCGACGACGTCGCCGGTCGCGACGACGGTGTCGCCGGGGAAGACGCGCGACTGGAACCGCAGGCCGAAACTCGCGACGTCGGCGAGATCGAACCAGTCCGTGACGACCCGCGAGGTGATCCCGGCGGTGAACATCCCCTGACCGAAGACGCTCTCGTTGCCCGCGGCCGTCGCGTAGGGCTCGTCGTAGTGGATCGGGTTGAAATCGCCGCTGGCACCCGCGTACTTGACGAAGTGCTGGCGCTCGAGGTCCGCGACGACGACCGTCGGGCCGGTGTCGCCGACCGCGAGGTCGTCGACCGTGCGGACGCGGTCGAACTCGTCGGTCGTGTCCGAGGGCGCTGTCGACTCGGCGCCGGCGGCTCCGCCGTTCGTCGCTGCGTCGGTGTCGTCGTTCTCGGGTTCGTCACTGCCGTCGCCCGCATCACCGTCGCCGTCGTCGACCGCCCCCTCGGTTTCGATCGCGGTCGACCGGTCAGTCAGGACGAGGTCGCCGTCCTGCGTCCGATACTCGGTCTCGAAGACGGCGAAGGTCATCGTCCCCGCACGGCCGCCCTCGCGCTGGAAGACGTCCGCGAGGGTGGTCGTTCCCTCGAGGACGTCGCCGACGTAGATCGGGCGCTCGTACTCGTGGGCCTGCTCCCCGTGGAGGACGTACTCCGGCTGAAAGCCGAGGTCGAACCCCTTGCCCTCCACATCGGCTGGCGTGTACCGCGGGAACCGGGCGACCTGCGTGTAGGTGAGCGGCGCGGGCACGCGGTCGTGACCCCGTTCGGCGGCGGCCGTTTCGTCGCGGAAGACCGGGTCGTCCGAGGTGATCGCTCGAGCGAACTCCTCGACCTTACCGGGTTCGATGCGGAACCCCTCGGCGGTGACCCGGGAGTCGCCGACCATCGCCTCGAGCTCCGCGAGTGACTTATTCGGCATCGGTGTCCTCCGTGGCTCGAGCGGTCGTCGTCGGCTGTTCGGTCGGTGCGTCGCCGCGGTCTGCGAGTCCGTGGTGGCCGCGTTCCATTGCCACCACGGTTTACGTACGACTGACATAACAGTACCCCTCTTGGATGTCAATTGATTGGGGACGCTCGAGCGGGGTAGATTTGCCAGCCGGGTTACTAGCGTCGGAACGGAACCGAGTGTTCTGCTATCGTGGCAACAGTGAATAGCCACGCCCTCCCCAACCGACTCGCTCGCGTGATTTCGAACCGCGATGCGGCCAGCGAGGCCGCACCGCGGTACAGCACGCGCCACCGCACGCCGGATGGTCGAATAGCTTATATCGGCGGTCGATGAACCCGTAGACGCTCATGGCAGTGACTATCACACTCGGCTCGAGCGAACGGTCAGTCGAACGCGCTGCGACCGCGGAGGGACGGCGATGACGACCGACCAGTTCAGCGTCGACGGGGAGACCGCGATCGTCACCGGCTCCTCGAGCGGGATCGGGAAGACGATCGTCGAGCGGTTCGCCGCCGACGGTGCGAACGTCGTCGTCACCTCGCGGGACATCGACAACGTCGAGCCGGTCGCCGAGGCGATCAACGAGAGCGAGCGACCGGGAGAGGCGATCGCGATCGAGTGCGACGTGACGGATCGCGGTGCGGTTCAGGACCTCGTGGACGAAACCGTCGCGGAATTCGGCGGCCTCGACATCCTGATCAACAACGCGGGGGCGAGCTTTCAGGCCCCGCCCTCGGAGATCAGCGAGAACGGGTGGAAGACCATCGTCGACATCAACCTCCACGGCACGTTCCACTGCTCGCAGATCGCCGTCGAGTACATGCGCGACAACGGCGGCGGCCGGATCGTCAACTTCGCCAGCGTCGCGGGTACCCGGGGCTCGCGGTCGATGAGCCACTACGGCGCGGCCAAGGCCGGCGTCGTCAACTTCACCACCTCCGTCGCGGCCGACTGGGCCGAAGACGGTATCTGGATTAACTGCATCGCACCCGGGCTCGTCGCGACCGAGGGCGTCCGCACCCAGATGGGTGTCGACGACGACGCCGACGAGATCGCCCGCACCACGCCGGACCGGACGATCGGCAAACCCGAGGAGGTCGCCGACCTCGCGCAGTTCCTCGCCAGCCCGGCCTCCTCGTACATGGTGGGCGAGACGGTCACGATCAAGGGGATACCACGCCTCGAGGAGTAACGCGCCACCCGTTCGCTTCGAGAATCTCGTCCCGAGTCTTCGTCCGCGCCGACGGGACGAGCGCCGGAACCTGTTCCCTGCTACCAGTACCCATATACTTTTCAGGTCGAACGACAAATCACTGGCAACATGGAACTCGATATCGTCTCCGCGGAGACGCTTTTGGAGCCACCCTACGACGGCAACGTCGCCAACTTGCTCGAGCGAGCGATCGCGGAACAGCCCGACGCGGTCGCGATCGAACACGCCGGCGAGACGATCACCTACCGGGAGTTCGGGGATCGCGCCGCGCGGTTCGCGAACGGGCTCCGGGAACTCGGTCTCGAGGCCGGCGATCGGGTCGGCGTCTACATGCCCAACGGAATCCCCTTCTGTACCGTCATCTGGGCCTGCTGCCGCGCCGGCGTGATCGCGAGCCCGCTGAACCCCGAATACCGCCGCCGCGAGATCGAATACCAACTGGACCACGCCGATGCCGAGGCGGTGCTGATCGAGGGCGACGCCAACGACTACGTCGTCGAGGCAGTGGCCGGCCTCGAGACGGCGATCGTCAGCGCCACGCCGGACAGCGACCACGCGTCCCTGCCGGAACTCGCTAGCGACGCGACCGCGGCGGTCGCCGATCGCGAGGACGACGACGTCCTGCTTCAGCCGTACACCTCGGGAACCACCGGCAAGCCGAAGGGCGTCCTGCTGACCCACCGCAACTTCCGGGTCCAGATCGCACAGGCCGTCTCGAGTTACAGCGCCGGGCCGATCGAGGGGGACGGCATCATCGTCCTGCCGATGTACCACATCACGGGGATGATCCAGATGATGGCGTCGCTCTGTGCCGGTCGGACGCTGCACCTGCTTCGCCCCGATCAGTGGGACCCCGAGCGGGTGCTCGCAAAGCTCGACGAGCACGATATCCCGGCCTTTACCGGCGTCGCCGCGATGTTCGTCGATCTGCTCGAGGCCTACGACCCGGACGAGCACGACCTCTCGACGCTGATCAAGGCGGGGCAGGGCGGGGACAAGCTCCCGAAGCCGACCCAGGAGCGCTTCGAGGAGGCGTTCGGCGTCCCGCTCTCGGAGGGGTACGGGCTGACGGAGACGACCGCGACGTCCCACACGATCCGGTGGTCCTCGCTCGGAAACAGGCCCGGCAGCGTCGGGCAACCCGTCGGCCACACGCGCTCGAAGGTCGTCGACGAGGACGGGAACGAGGTCGGCCCCGGCGAGGAGGGCGAGATCCTCATCGCCGGCCCGCAGGTGATGAAGGGCTACTACGAGAACCCCGAGGCGAACGAGGCGGTCTTCACCGAGGACGGCTACCTGCGAACCGGCGACATCGGGACGCGGGACGCGGACAACTACTACTACATCAAGGGCCGGGAGAAGGAGATGATCCTGACCGCGGGGTACAACGTCTACCCGCGGGAGATCGAAGACTTGCTCTACGAACACCCGGACATCCACGAGGCGGCGGTCTTCGGCCTCCCCGACGACCGGCGGGGTGAGACCGTCGCCGCCGCGATCACGCCGAAAGCGGGCGCGGACCTGACCGAAGACGACGTCGAGGCGTACGTGCTCGACGAACTCGCGCCCTACAAACACCCGCGGGTCGTCGAGATCCGTCCCGAGCTCCCGAAGACGGGGAGCGGGAAGATCCGCAAGACGGCGTTACGGGACGAACTCCTCGAGGAACGCGGCATCGAATCGTGAGCCACTTGTACGCGAGCCCTCGAATCGGTGACTATCGCTCGAATGTCTGACCAGCCCTCCTATTCGACGTCCGAGATACGGACGATCGCGCTCGCAGTCATCGCCGGCGTCTTCTTCGGCGGGGTGGCGACGGGCGTCGCCTTTCCGACGCTGCCGCTGCTCGACGAGAAACTCGTGATCAGCGCCGTCATGCTGAGCGTGATCCTCTCGGCCAATCGGATCGCGCGATTGTTCATGAACACGCCGGCCGGGACGATCATCGACCGGGTGGGCGCGCGGAAACCGATGATCTTCGGGCTGTTCACCCAGGCGTTGGCTCCCTTCGGGTACGTCGTCGGCCTCCACACGCCGCCGACCGATCTCGGCACGGTGCCGCTGCTGGGCGACGTGTCGCTCCCGGGCGTCGTCTTCGTCCTGGCCCGGCTGTTCTGGGGCGTCGGCAGCGCGTTCGTCTTCATCGGCGCGTTCGCGACGATCACGTACGTCACGACGTCGGACAACCGCGGCCGGTGGGTCGGCTACATGCGCGGCGGCCAGTCGCTCGGCTTCCCGACGGGCCTCGTCGTCGGCGGGCTCCTGACCGACCTCGCCAGCATGCAGACCGCGTTTCTCGTTGCCGGCGTGCTCGCGCTGATCGCCGGCACCGTCGCCACCCTCGTCCTCCCGGACGTCCACGCCGGGGCCGACGGTCGAGGCGCGAAGCTTCGGGAAGTCCCCTCGCTGCTCGCGAGCAATCCGACCGTCGTCCTGATCGGCTACGGCAACTTCACCGTTCGGCTCCTGTGGGGCGGCATCATCCTCTCGACGCTGGCCCGCTACGCCAGCGACTCCGGCCTCGAGCTCTCGGCTCTGGGTGCGGCGGGCATCAGCGGCATCGTGATGGGACTCGGCGTGCTCACCGCGGGGTCGATGACGGTCGTCACCGGCTGGGTGTCGGACATGGTCGACGATCGGACGCTGCTGACGGTGCCCGCGTTCCTGGCGATGGGCGGGGGCTTCCTGATCATCGCCTACGTGCCGACCATCGAGGCGTTGCTCGGGGCGATCGTGCTCGTCGGGGGCGGCATGGGCGCGGCCGCGCCCGCGATGCTCGCGATCATGGGTGATCTCACGCCCGGCGACGAACTCGGGCGGATGGGCGGCGTTTACCAGGTGATGGGCGACGTCGGACTCAGCCTCGGTCCGCTCGTCGCGATTCCGGCGGTCGATCTCTGGTTCGGCTACCAGACGACGTACGTGCTCTGTGCCGCGCTCGTGTTGAGCTGCCTGACGATCGTCTCGCTCCCGCTGTTGCGGAACCCCGAGGTCTCGAGAGCGGGAGTGAAAGCGGACTAGCGGTCGGAGGGGGTTCCGTCGACTGACGCGCTGATGCGATCGCCGTCGAAGTAACACGGGGCACGACCGAGCGGCGTTTGGGGAAGCTTTGATAGCCGACGACGCCTATTGTCACACAATGACTCGCACACGGGAAACGGCGGCCCGCATCCGTCCGTGGCTCCCCGCGGTCGTCGTGGCGCTGGCCGCGGGACTCGCCGCCGTGGGGGGATCGTACCTCTCCGTCGGCCGACGGCCGGCCTTCGTCGCGACGCCGATCGACAGAGTCGTCGTCACGGTCAGTCCCGAGGCGCTCGTGACGTTCGCGATCACCGAGCTCGGGACGTTCGGTCACCGGCTGGCGTTCCTGACGGCCATCGCGCTCACGTGCGTCCTTTTCGGACTGGTCGCGTTGCCCGGCGTGGTACTCCTCTGGGGCCGCGGCCCGGTTCCCGCCGTGTCGTCTCTCCGAGGCGGCAGGCCCGTCGCCGGCGCGGTCGCGGGGGCGGCGCTGCCGGGTGCGGTCGCGTACGGGTTAACGGGGTCGCCAGTGTCGAGTGCCGGCACCGCCGCGGGGGCCGGTTTCGTCCTGCTGGCAACGGCCGGAGCGGCCGAATTCGTCGCCGGTGAGGACGCCGCGCTCGGCTCGCTCGGCCGGCGGCGCGTCCTCGGAGCCGTCGGATCGGCGATCGGCGTGACCGTGCTCGGCCTCCTCGTTCGCGGCTCCGGCGAGGAACCGTTCCCGTCGGGCCTCGAGATCCCCGAGGACGCTCGACCCGAGGTTCGAGAGTTACTCACACAGGCGGAAGACCGGTCGCTCGCCGTCGACGGGCTCGAGCCGCTGGTGAGCACGGACTTCTACGAAGTCGACATCGCCAACGTGAATCCCGACGTCGACCGCGCGGAGTGGACGCTCTCGATCACGGGGGCCGTCGAGGAGGAGGCGGAGTACGACGTCGCGGATATCGAGGCCATGGCGCTCGAGGACCGGTTCGTCACGCTGCGGTGCGTCGGCGACCAGCTCAACGGCCGGCAGATGGACACCGCCCTCTGGGGCGGCGTGCCGGTCCGACAGCTTCTCGAGGCGGCGAATCCCGGCGGTGACCGCGTCGTCCTGCACGGTGCCGACGGCTACTACAACGAGTTCCCGCTCGAGGCGCTGTGGCCGGGGCTGTTGGCGTACCGAATGAACGGTCGTCCGCTGCCGCGAGCCCACGGGGCCCCGCTTCGCGCGCTCGTCCCGGGCCACTGGGGCGAGATCAACGTGAAGTGGCTCACTGAGATCGAGGTTCGCGACGAGGACACCATGGGCTACTGGGAGTACCGCGGCTGGCACGGCACGGGTCCGGTCGAGACGGTGGCGAAGCTCTGGCAGGACAACCGTCTCGGCGGCGGCCGCTTCGAGGTCGCCGGCCACGCGTACGCCGGTACCAGGGGTATCGAGGCGGTCGAGGTCTCGACCGACGGCGGCGACACTTGGGTCGAAGCCGAACTGTCCGAGCCACTTCCGGGCGAGGACGTCTGGCGGCAGTGGCGCCACGAATACGGGGCGACTGGGACGCACGAGGTGATCGTCCGGGCCCGCGACGGCAACGGGGACCTCCAGATCCCCGAGGAGGACGGTCCGAAACCCGACGGCGCGACGGGCTGGGTTTCGAAAACTGTCGGATCACAGTGAGTGTCGGGCCGTCCCCGAGGGACGTCCCTATGCGGACCAAGGACGGCCGTTCTGCCGCGGTCGAGCCTCCGCTCTCTTTCCGTCCGATCGCGTCTCCAAATGTGGCCGTATCCACATGACTAACAAAAATGGCTGTTGGAGCTATCTGTTGACTATCCACATCTCCCGAAAAAAACGCCGACATCCATATGGAAAAAACATGAACGTTTATATGGGTCTGTCCGGATGTTATCAATGGACAATAGTCCTTGAGTACAGATGACACGGGACACTATCGATAGGCGTCGGGTGCTTACAGGTGCTGGTGTAGGAATCGCTTCAGCGATGGCAGGCTGCTTGGGTGGTGGTGGCGGCGACGAGGGTGACGGTGAGGTCCACTTCATCACCGACTACTACAACGACTCCTGGGAACCCCTCTGGGGCGACCTCGAGTCGGACTTCGAAGAGCAGACTGACATCCAGATGAACATCGAGGAGGGCGGAATGTCCGGTACGCAGGAGGGCCGGCTGGCCCAGCTGATCCAGTCGGGCAACCCGCCGGACGCGAACACCTCCACGTTCGACCAGGTGGCCGACATCTGGGCGACTGACCAGCTCGAGCCGGTCAACGACGTGGTTTCGGCGATCGAGGAGGTCAACGGGGAAGTGATGACCGGCGGAGCGTTCCTCGGCGGCGACGACTTCTATCAGGTCCCACACGGCCAGTACATCTCGAACTTCCAGTACCGGGCGGACATCTACGACGACCTCGGGCTGGAGGAACCGGAGACGTTCCAGGACGTCCTTGACAACGCCCGAGCGATCGACGAGTCGGACGAACACGACGCGCGCGGCTACGGCCTGGCCGGGATGCCGACCGGCAAGAGCCAGGACGAGTTCCAGGTCCTCCTGGCGAGCGCCGGTGTCTCCGGGCTCGGAATCCGCTGGAGCGACCCCGAGGCGAGAGACGAACTCGAGGTATACTTCCCCGAAGAGGAGGTGACGATGGTCCTGCAGTACATGAAGGACCTCGCGCAGTACTCGCCGGACCCGACCAGCATCGGCTGGGCCGAGTCGCTCGGCGGGTGGGTTCAGGGCCAGTACGCTCAGTGTTACCACCTCAACGCCTGGCCGGTCGGTGTCACCGCACTCACGGCCGAAGCCCAGGACAGCGACGCCCTGCGCGGGCTGGCCGAGGCCACCCAGATCATCCCGTACCCGACCTGGAGCGAAATCGACACGGAGGAGAACTGGCTCTCCTCTCCGGCCCCCGACGGCTACCACCTCTTCGCGAGCGCCGAGAACACGTCGGAGGCCAAGGAGTGGTTCGAGTGGCTCTACGCCGACAGCATGGAGCAGACGGTGAGCTTCTACGAGGCGGATCCGGGCCGGTTCTTGCCGACCTACGCCGACGTACTGGACTCAGACGCGTTCCAGAACCAGGGTATCATGCAGGCCCATCCGCACCTGCTCGAGAAGCTCCAGTACGTCCAGGACGAGATCTGGGGCAACCACTACGCGAACGTCGACGAAGCCGACGTCTCCTCGCCCGAGGCGCTGTACATGCAGCGCCAGTGGTTCTACGGCGAGATGGTCAACCGTGTGGTCACCGAGTCCAATACCGTTCAGGAAACCTACGAGTGGGGCCGCAGCCAACTCGAGGAGGCTCTCACGGAGGCCAAGGAGCAGTTCTCGTAGTCGGTCTCGGACGGGTCGGCTCTTCGTTTGATCGCGTTCGTGCGGGGCGAATCGTGTATGAATAACCGTGAGATTAACAAGCATAGATGCAGAGGAGACGTATATATGGCTGGTGAGACTGGAGAAACGATTCGACCTCGCAGGGAGTTCATCCCGTGGGACGATCTCCCCGTGGAGCGGGAGACCGTCGTCGGGATCGGGACGGTACTCCCCGTCGTCGTACTGTACTTACTCATCGCGGTGCTTCCGATCGCATTCGCGTTCTGGGCATCGTTACACAACGTTCACACGCTGAACCCGGTGTGGGAGTGGGCCGGCCTCGATAACTACCGCGAGGTCATGAACATTTCCACGTTCTGGGGCTCGCTGTGGCGCGGAATCGTCTACATGGTCGGCAGCACGCTCCTACAGCTGGCCGTCGGCCTCTGGATGGCGCTCGTGTTGAATCGCGTCACGCGCGGGCAGAAGCTTCTGACCGCGGTGGTCTTCACGGCGTATCTGATTCCGACGATCATCGTCTCGCTGATCGCGCTTCGGGTGTTCGATCCGCAGGGAGGCGTGTTCCAGATGATCGGCGCCGAGTGGCTCAGTCTGTGGGAGGCCCGGGAAGCCCCGTTAGGATCACAGACGTGGGCGATGCCGCTTTTGATCCTCATCGGCAGCTGGAAGTTCTCCGTCTTCATCACGATCTTCACGCTCGCGCAGCTGCGGGCGATTCCCAACCGCTTCTACGAAGCGGCGAAGGTCTGCGGCGCGAACCGGTGGCAGATGTTCCGGGACATCACGTTCCCGCGCATCATGGGGATCATCCTGGTCGTCGTCCTGCTCCGGTCGATCTTCATGTTCAACAAGTTCGACATCATCTGGCAACTCACGCAGGGCGGCCCCGGTAACGCGACGACCACACTCCCCGTGCTCGCCTACAAGACCGTCTACACCGATCAGGCGTACGGACTCGCGAACGCGATCTCCGTCGTCATGTTCCTCTTCCTGTTCGTGGCGGCGGTCGCCTACTTCAAACTCTTCAACCCGAGCGACGAGGTGGAAACGACCACATGAGTCAGAGCGAACCACCGGGAGGCATCTTCGGCCTCTCATACGACGGCGAGACCAGCATCTTCGAAACACTGAAGCTCATCAGCACGGCGATAATCGTGCTCGTCGGGGCCTGGCCGATCTACTGGGTCACCCAGCTCGCGTTCACCGAGTACGAGACCGTCGAAGAGGCCGTCACGTACTTCCCTACCCCCGACATCTTCACGCTCGGCAATTTCGTGGTCCTGACGCAGCCGAGGATGTACACCTACATCTTCAACACGGTCGTCGTGGCCATCGGGACTATCGTCACCGTCGTTCTCGTCTCGCTGATCGCCGGCTACGGTCTGGCGCGCCTGGAGTTCCCGCAGAAGGAGAACTTCGCGCGGATCCTCCTGATCGGCTACCTCTTCAGTCCCATCGTCATCGGCATCCCGCTCTACCAGATCTGGCGGAGCATCGGGCTGCTCGGCACCCGAATCGGGCTCATCATCGCCCTGTCGGCGATCTCGATGCCCTTCGCGGTGTGGCTGATGTGGAAGTACATCATGACGATCCCGGAGGCTCACGAGGAGGCGGCGTGGGTCGACGGCGCGTCGCGGTGGCGGGGCTTCCGCGACGTCGTCGTCCCCCAGTGCCGACCGGCGATCATCGCCGCGGCCCTGTTCGCCTTCGCGCTCGCCTGGAACGACTTCACGTTCGCGCAGATCCTCCTGCCCCAGACCGACACCACGACGTTCGCACCCGGCATCCTCCGGGCGATGGGACAGGCGCAGTTCCTGCCGGACGCCTACCTCATGGCGATCTCGCTCGCCATGACGCTGCCACCGCTGCTGTTCGCCTACTTCATGCAGAGCTACCTGCTGAAGGGGTTCCAGGTCAGAGCGCTCTGACCGTGCACCGTATTTATAACTAACACCACGAGGTATACCAACATATGCCAGACATCGAAATTCGGAATCTGACGAAAGTGTACGAGGAATCGGGCAACAGAATCGTCGCGGTGGACGACGTCGACTTGACCATCGAGGACGGCGAGTTCGTGACGCTCGTCGGTCCCTCGGGCTGTGGCAAGACCACCACGCTGCGTTGCGTCGCAGGGCTGAACAAGCCCACGAGCGGCACGATCAAATTCGGCGACCGCGACGTGACGGACAAGCCGGTCCAGGAGCGCAACATCGCGTTGCTCTTCCAGGACATCGCGCTCTACCCGCACATGAGCGTCCAGGAGAACATGGCCTACGGGCTCAAGATCACGGGCTTCTCGCGGGAAGAGCGCATCGCCCGCGTTCAGGAGGCCGCCGAGTTGCTCCAGATCACCGACCAGCTCGAGAAGATGCCCGCGGACCTCTCGGGCGGCCAGCAACAGCGCGTCGCGCTCGGCCGGTCGCTCGTGCGCGATCCGGAGGTCTTCCTGTTCGACGAGCCGATGTCGGACTTAGACGCCAAGCTCAAGGCCGAGCTGCGGCCGGTCATCGAGAAAGTGACCGACGAGATCGGCTGTCCGACGCTGTACGTCACTCACGATCAGGAGGAGGCGATGACGATGTCCGACCGCGTTGCCGTCATCAACGACGGGAAACTCGAGCAGGTCGCCCCGCCGAAGGAGGTGTACGACGAACCCAACTCGCAGTTCGTCAGCCAGTTCATCGGCCAGCCGTCGACCCAGTTCTTCGAGGGCAGCGTCACGTCCGTCAACGGGACCGCCGAGCTGGTGGTCGGCGGCTACGAGTACGACCTCGCCCGCGACGGCCTCGAGGGGTGGGCCGGCGACGACGTCCGGGTCGGCCTCAGACCGCAGTACATTCAGGTGAGCGACGATCCCGAGGCCGGCATCCCGGCGACGCACCTGCTGGACGAGCCCCTGGGGGATGCGACGCACAGCTTCTTCGACACCGAGTTCGGCGAGATCGTCGTCGTCACCGACCCGGACTTCGAGGGCAACGGCGAGGAGTACGGGCTCGTCTTCCAGTCGGATTCCATCCAGCTGTTCGACAGCGAGTCCGGCGTCCGGATCGCCTGAGACGGGCGGCTGCCTCACCGATCGTTGCGGTCAGTTCTTCCGTGTGTCGTCCGCTCGAGCGGCTGCACTCGCGTCTACGTCGCTCGAGGCCGCCACGTCCCGATCCGTCGGCGCCGTCGAGCGGACGACGATCGTTCCGGCGGCGAGGTCGCCGAGGCGACGGCCGTCGGTCACCAGCGCCGACAGCAGGCCGATCACGAGCGGCGGGACGCCGAGTAGATCGACGTACAGGAAGAGGTTCCGCACGGCGCTGGCGCGGTAGGTGCACGGCCGGCCGTCCGCCGTGACGACGAGCAGACCGCGATTTACCTTCCCCGGCGTCCGACCGTAGCGCCACTCGAGGACGAACGAGTAGCTGGCGTAAATCGGTACGAGGAGGACGAGCGACAGCGCGATCGCGAACCCGCCGAGGGCCTCGTACGGTCCGCTGAACACCACGCTGAAGCCGTATATCAACGGTAGTTCGATCAAAACGTAACAGACGAACAGATCGATCGCCGCCGCGCCGCCGCGGGCGAGCAACACGTCGCGGTCGTCCGCAGTCTCCAGTACCGGTTCCGGTTGCCGCTGGGTCGGCAGGAATCCGTCCAGTTTCCAGTCGATCACGGTGCTATCGTCCCGCCGTTCATGGTCGAATCATTCGGCAGGACGTACAAAATACCTCCTCCTCGACCGGCCTCGGGAACCGACGTCGGCCACCGTCACTCCATGCTGATGTCCGTTCGGAGCGTCGCGAGGAAGTAAATCAGCAGGAGGAGCGTGATCCCGGCGAACACTTGCGAGTCGATCGACAGGTGGCCGTCGACCCGGTACAGCAGGACGCTGGTAACCGCCAGCACGAGAATGGCACCGCCGGTTCGCCACCGTTCGTAAATCTTCTCGACGGTTATCGACAGCGTGGACTGTTCCACCGCGTCCGACGCCTCGCGGATGTTTTCCAGCCCGCCGCCCTCCGATCGCTGTCGCATGGTATCTCCACTCATATAGTCGCGATATTCCCATCCGGGCGTAAATAACTATGGGTGTAAGTGTCACGGGGGACGCCGCCCCACCCTTCGCAGTGCCGCGTCTCGCCCGACCAGTCCTCGAACCGAGCCCGTGATCCGCCCTCGACCGGCGGTAGGCCGTAGAGAGAAATGGAGATCCGGAGCGATAGGCTCGTGATCAGTCGTCGAGTGCGTCGATGCGCAGGTCCTCGTCGAACTGGAGGGTGTTCTCGATCTCGGCCTCGTCGACGTCCTCGAAGGCCCAGCGGGCGATCGAGCGGCGGTGGACCTCGTCGGCCCCGTCGACGATGCGGAACGCGCGGACGTTCTCGTAGAAGTGCGCGATCGGGATGTCCTTCCCGATCCCGTTGCCGCCACAGCACTGCAGCGCGAGGTCGATCGTATCGTTGGTGACGTTCGCGGTGAACATCTTCGACATCGCGACCTCGATGCGGGCGTCGCTGCGGTCGAGTTCGCGCGCGGCGTGGCGGACCATACAGCGGGCGGCGTGCAGGCGGGTTTCGGCGTCGGCGATGCGGTGGCGCAGCGCCTGCTTGTCCTCGAGTTTCGAGCCGAAGGCCTCGCGCTCTTGCAGGTAGGCCTTCGCGATGTCGAGCGAGCGCTCGGCCATCCCGGAGTACCGCATGCAGTGGGTGAGTCGACCGCCGCCGAGTCGCATCTGAGCGATCCGGAAGCCTTCCCCTTCCTCGCCGAGCGTGTTCTCGACGGGGACGCGAACGTTGTCGAATTTCACCTCGGCGTGGCCGCCCTCGCGCTCGGTGATGCCGTGCCCGCCGAGGTGGGGGATGTTTCGCTGGACTTCGACGCCGTCGGCGTCCCGCGGCACCATGATGATCGACGTGCCCTCGTAGGGATGGGCGTCGGGGTCGGTTCGGAGCATCGCCAGATAGTAGTCGGCACCGAGCCCGTCGGAGGTCCACCACTTGTGGCCGTTGATGACCCACTCGTCGCCGTCCTTGACGGCGGAGCTCTGGAGCATCTTCGGGTCGGAGCCGGCACCGACCTTGGGCTCGGTCATCGCGAACGCCGTCTGAATGTCACCCTGCACGAGCGGGCGGAGCCACTCTTCTTTCTGCTCTTCCGTGCCGACCATCTCGAGGGTGTGCATGTTCCCCTCCTGGGGTGCGTTCGCACGAATGGCGAGCGCGCCGATCAGCGAGCGGCCGACCTGTTCGAACGACGGTAGCATGTCGCTGAAGTCCAGCCCCTGGCCGCCGTACTCCTCGGGCACCTGCGGTGCGAACAGGTCCCGCTCCTTGGCCATCTCCCACATCTCGTGGATCTCGTCCATGGTGATCTCCTCGCCCGTGGCGAGCGCCTCGCGCTCGCGCGGGATCACGACCTCGTCCATGAACGCCTCTACGCGGCCCGCAACTTCCTTCGCCTTCTCGGAGTCGTGGTACTCCATACCATTTATGATTGGATACAGCATTGTAAAGCTATAGGTAACTGATCGCATACAATGGCAACCGATGGGGCTGGCCGCGGCTACGGAATCGGGGCTCGACCGGCCCCTCCGGAGCCCGTCCGCGTCCGCTACGGACGGTTTATCGGCTCAGACCCGCTCGAGGATCGTCGCGACGCCCTGCCCGAAGCCGATGCACATCGCCGACAGCGCGGTGTCCTGGCCGGTGCGCTCGAGCTCGTGGACCAGTTTCGTCAGGAGCATCGCGCCGGTCGCGCCCAGCGGGTGGCCGTGGGCGATCGCGCCGCCGTTGACGTTGACGTCCTCCCAGGACGCGCCGGTCTCCTCGAGCCAGGCCGCGACGACCGACGCGAACGCCTCGTTGACCTCGAAGAGGTCGACGTCGCCGACGGTCATGTCGGCCTTCTCGAGGACGTTCTCGGTGGCCGGAATCGGCCCCTTCAGCATCGTGATCGGGTCGACGCCGACGACTTCCGTCTGGCGGATGCGGGCCATGGGTTCCCAGCCGTGTTCCGCGGCCGCTTCCTCGCTCGTAATGAGCATCGCACAGGAGCCGTCGACGATCCCCGAGGAGTTCCCGGGGTGGTGGAAGCCGTTGCCCTCCTCGCGGAACGACAGCGGCAGTTCCGACAGCGTCTCGACGTCGGTCCCCGGTCGGGGATGTTCGTCCTGCTCGACGACGACTTCTTCACCGTCGAGTTCGGTTTCGACCGGGACGATCTGATCGTCGTAGCGGCCCTCGTCCCAGGCGTCCTTCCAGCGCCGTTGGGAGTCGGCGGCGATCTCGTCGAGCTCCGAGCGCGCGAAGCCGTACTCCTCGGCGATCCGTTCGGCTCCCTCGCCCTGGTGAGTCACCTCGTCGAAGTGCTCGAAGTACGTGTCAGTGAGGGACCCGTTCCCGTCGGCACCGTCGGCCCCGTCCGAGCCCATCGGGACGCGGGTCATGTGCTCGACCCCGCCCGCGACGAGCACGTCGTGCTGGCCGGCCATGACGTTCGCGGCGGCGAAGTTGGCCGCCTGCTGGCCGGAACCGCACATCCGGTTGAGCTGTACCCCGGGAACGATATCGCCCCAGCCGGCGATCATCGGCGCGAGCCGGGCGATGTTCAGGCCCTGCTCGTCGACCGGCGTGACACAGCCGTAGATCACGTCCTCGATCGTCTCCGGCTCGAACCCGTTGCGCTCCCGGAGCGCCTCGAGCGGTTTCGCGGCGAGATCCTGCGGGTGCGTGTCCCTGAACGAACCGTCGCGCTTCCCGAACGGCGTCCGGACGGCGTCGACGATGACTGCGGAGTTCATGACGTGTCTCTGAGTATTTCGCGATCCATCATAGATGTTGTGCATATATTCGTCAGTGTCCTCGTTGGACTCTTTCAGGCCCGATTGGCTCGCTACTCGGTCGTGGGGTCTGGTAGCTCTCCACAATAATTAAGTCAGATACCATAGTATTCGCTCGGGAAATGGATCTCGGAATCCAGGACAGGACCGCCGTGGTCACTGGCGGCGCCGGACGCATCGGAAGCGCAGACTGCCGACTCCTCGCGAACGAGGGCGCGAACGTCGTCGTCCTCGACGTCGACGCGGACGGCGCAGCGGAGACCGCTGCGGAAATCAACGAGACGGCCGATAGCGGCGAGGCGATGGCCCTCGAGTGCGACCTCACGGACCGCGAGGACGTCGCCGATTCGATGGCCGAGGTTCGAGACGCCTTCGGCGGCGTCGATATCCTCGTCAACAACGCCGCAATGGTCGACGCGCGCTCGCGCGTCGGCGACTACGACGACGAAATCTGGGACCGCGACGTCGAGATCAACCTGACGGGTACCTACAACATCAGCAAGGAACTGTTCCCGCGAATGTGCGAGCGTGGCTGGGGCCGGATCGTCAACATGTCCTCGATGGCCGGCTGGTACGGCGGCTTCGGCCAGTTTTCGTACTCGGCGACCAAGGCCGCCATGATCGGCGTCGGTCGGACGATGGCGCTCGAGGGTGCCCAGTCCGGAGTAACGTCGAACGTCATCGCACCGAACATCGTCGTCGGCGACTGGGCAGACATGAGCCCCGACGAACTCCGGGAGAACGTCGACGAGTACTACGCCCGAATCGCCGAGGCGACGCCGATGCGCCACCTCGGCACGGAGGAGGACGTCGCCAACATGGTGACCTACCTCTGCTCGGAGCAGGCCTCCTACGTCACCGGACAGGTGGTCGGCGTCACGGGCGGGATCGACCTCTTCAGTTTCTAATCCTACCGCTCGCCCGTTACTCGGGATACTCGCCGTGCCACGGCCGCTGGCGTTCGAACGCGGCGCTGGCGGCGATGACGTCGTCGTCGGCGTGTCGCTCGCCCGCGATCTGCATCCCGACGGGGAGCCCGTCGACGAAGCCGGCCGGAATCGAGGCCGCGGGATGGCCGGTGAGGTTGTACGGCTGCGTGAGTACCCACCCGCGGTACGGCTCGATGTCGACGCCGTCGATTTCCACGGGCTCCTCGCCGTGTGGGAACGCCGTCGTCCCGAGCGTCGCCGTCACGAGGAGGTCGTACTCCGCGAACAGGTCCGCAAACCCGTCGAGTACCCGCGTCCGGACGACGTCGGCGCGCTTGTACTCCCGCGTCGTCGGCTCGTCGGCGTCCATGATGAGGTCGACCAGATACGGCCGCAGGCGGTCGCGGTCGTCGGCTCGCGGATCGAACCCCTCGTCCTCGAGGTTGTCCAGCAGCGACTGCCACCGAACCGTCGCCATCGTGTAGTAAGCGTCCAGTATCTCCTCGTTGGTGTGGCCCAAATCTGGGTCGACGCGGTCGACGGTCGCGCCGGCGCGCTCGAGCGCCGAGACGGCGTCCTCGAGAACCGCACGCACGTCGGGATCGACGGGATAGACGCCCATGTCCGGACTGTAGGCGATCGTCATCCCGTCGATGGGACGGTTGACTGCATCGCGGTACTCCGTTCGCTTCGGGACCGAGAACGGATCGCGCGGATGGGTGCCCGCCATCACGTCCAGTGAGACCGCGGCGTCTTCGACCGTCCGGGCCATCGGCCCCTTCGTCGAGAACGGCGTGTGACTCGCGAACCCGTTCGGTCGACTGACGTTCGGGATCACTCCCTGCGTGGGCTTCAGCCCGTACACGCCGCAAAAGCTCGCCGGGATCCGAACCGACCCGCCGGCGTCCGAACCCGGCGCGAGCGGCACGAGCCGGTCGCCCAGCGCTGCGCCGGCTCCGCCGGAGGAGCCCCCGGAGACGCGATCGGGATCGAACGGCGTCCCCGTCGGCCCGGCGACGCGGTTGTCGGTCGTCGTGCCGAGCCCGAACTCCGGCGTGTTCGTCTTCCCGACGACGATGGCACCCGCCGCCTTCAGCCGGGCGACGAACGGCGAGTCGGACTCGGCGACGCGGTCCTCGAAGAGCAGCGAGCCCGACGTCGTTCGGACGCCCGCCACGTCGTCGAGGTCCTTGATCGCGACGGGGACGCCGTGCAGCGGCCCGAGCACCTCGCCGTCCGCGATCGCGCGCTCGGCCTCCGCGGCCATCTCGCGGGCCAAGTCGTCCGTGACGGTGACGAACGCGTTCGTTCGCTCGTTTCGTTCGTGAATGCGCTCGAGGACGGCGTCGACGACCTCGGTCGGCGAGTACTCGCCGTCGCGGATCGCCCTCGCGAGGCCGGCAGCGGTCGTGTGTGTCGGTGATGCGACCATCGACGATCAGTCCGTGACCCCCATCGACTTCGCGATCGTGTTGAGCTGGATCTCGTCGGTCCCCTCGACGATCCGCAGGATACGCGCCTGGTGGACGATATCCATATACGGATTCTCCTCGGCCAGTCCGTTGGCCCCGTGGACCTGGACGGCCGCGTCGGCGACCTCCCACAGCACGTTCGTCGCGAACCACTTCAGTATCGAGGAGTCCATCACCGTCCGCTCGCCTTCGGCCATCTTCCAGGCGAGTTTGAGCCCCGCCGCGTCCGCGGCGTAGGTCTTCGCCCGCCCCTCCGCGAGCTTGGTCGAGACCTGCTGGAAGTTCCCGATCGATCGCCCGAACGCCTCGCGCTCGGTGACGTACTCGGTCGCGTCCTCGAGCAGGAACTCTGCGTACCCGACGGCTTCGGCCCCTAACTCGAGGCGCCCCAGCGAGAGGAACTCCATCGCGGCGTAGAACGCCTCGTCGACCTCGCCGAGCACGCGATCGTCGGGAACCCGGACGTCGTCCAGTATAATTTCGGCCTGCGACCCCTCGGCACCCACGGCGTTGTTGTACGACCCCAGTTCGTACTCGTCGCGCTCGACGATGAAGCACGTGATGCCGCCGTAGCGGCCGGCCTCCTCCTGTGGGGTCGTCCGGGCGAACAACTGGACGAAGTCGGCGTAGGGCGCGTTGGTGATCCACTGTTTGCGCCCGTTGATGACCCACTCGTCGCCGTCCCTCTCCGCCGTCGTCTCCATGTTCGGCGAGTCCGACCCGTAGCCCGGCTCGGTCTGGGCGAACGCCGTCGACTTCTCGGCCCGCACGGTCGGCTCGAGGTAGCGTTCTACCTGCTCGCCCTCGGCCTGCAACAGGAGCGGCTTCGGCCCCTCCGGCCCGGCGAGGGCGTAGCGCTCGAGCCCGCCGCCGTGGGATGCGAGGTGTTTCTTCGCTCGGTACCAGGTGACCGGCGAGACGCCCTCGCCGCCCGCCACTTCGGGCAGGTTCATCGCGTAGAAGCCGCCCTCCGCCGATCGCCGCCGGATCTCCTCGCGGGCCTCGAGCACCTCGTCGGTCCAGCGCCCGTTCTCGTGGTGGCCCTTCCTGGGATTCGTGTAGACGTCTCCCAGTTCCTCGACGATCGGGTCGACCTCGCGCTCGATGAACTCGTCCAGACTGTCGAGGATCAGTTCGGTCTCCTCGTCGGTGTCGAAACTCACGCCGCCTGTCGTGTTTGCTACCATAGTGAAATCTGTCTATCGCCGGAACCGCTCACTGCTGGGGCGCCGGTTCGTCGTCTTCGGCCTCGAGGACCACGTCGAACTGGTCGCGAAGCGTCTTCTTGTCGAACTTTCCGGTCGACGTCTTCGGTATCTCGTCGACGAACTCGTAGACGTCCGGCAGCCACCACGAGGGGAACGTCTCCGCGAGGTGGGCCTCGAGGTCGTCTGCGTCGATCGTCGCCCCGTCTCGCGGCACCACGACCGCCATCGGCCGCTCCTGCCAGCGCTCGTGCTCGACCGCGATGACGGTGGCCTCGGTGACGTCCTCGTGGCCGATCAATTCGTTCTCGAGTTGCACCGACGAGATCCACTCGCCCCCGGACTTGATGACGTCCTTGTCGCGGTCGACGACGTCGACGTAGCCCAGTTCGTCCCGCGTGGCGATGTCGCCGGTCCGCAGGAATCCGTCGTCGGTAAAGGCCTGCTCGTTCTCCTCGGGCCGGTCGTGATAGCCGTCGGTCACCCAGGGACTGCGGACCTGCAACTCGCCCATCGTCTCCCCGTCGGCGGGAATTTCCTCGCCGTCGTCGTCCACGATACGGGTCTGCATCCCCGGAACGGGCAACCCTGCCTTGGTCCGGTACTCGTATTGTTCGTCGCTCGGGAGGTCCGCGGCCTCCTTGCGAAGCGTGCTGAGCGTCCCCAGCGGCGAGGTCTCGGTCATTCCCCAGCCCTGGATGATCGGCGCGTCGTACTCCTCGTCGTAGCGGCGAATGAGCGACTCGGGCGGCGCGGAGCCGCCGACCGTCAGCCGGTCGATGTTCGAGATGTCGACCTCGGGGTTCTCGTCTAAGAACTCGGCCATCTCGAGCCAGATCGTCGGCACCGCCGCTGAGAACGTCACGTCCTCCTCGGCGATGAGGCGCGCGATCGACTCCGGATCGGTGTGGACCGACGGGAAGACCTGCTTGGCCCCGACGAACGTCGCGGCGTAGGGGATCCCCCAGCCGTTCGCGTGGAACATCGGCACGACCGGCAGGACGACGTCGCTCTCCCCGACACCGTTGGCGTCCGTGTGGCCGCACATGATGCTGTGCAAGTACATCGCCCGGTGCGAGTAGGACACACCCTTGGGAAGCCCCGTCGTCCCCGACGTGTGGCACATGCCGTACTCCGCGTCCTCGTCGATGTCGGGCCAGTCGTACTCCGCGGGCTGGTCCTCGAGCAGGGACTCGTAGTCCGTGACCGGCTCGAGACTCGTGTCCGGGACCTCGTCGTCGAGGACGACGTACTGCTCGACCGTCTCGAGCTCGTCGGCGTTGGCCTCGACCTTCTCGATGAGCCCGGGATCGACGAAGATCACCCGATCCTCGGCGTCGTCGATCGTGTGGACGAAGTGGTGATCGGGCAGCCGCATGTTGCACATGTGGATCGAGCGCCCCGAGCAGGCCGGCCCGAAGTACAGTTCGAAGTGCCGGTAGTGGTTCGTCGCGACGACGCCGACCCGCTCGCCCGCCTCGAGACCGAGGTCGTCGAGCGCGTGCGCGAGCTTATTGATTCGCTCGCCGGCGTCGGCGTACGTGTATCGATGCGTGCTCCCGTCGGGCAGTTTCGTCACGAGTTCCCGGTCCGGGAACAGGTCGATCGCCCGCTCGAGAAGCTTGTCAAGTGTTAACTCGACGCTCATCATAGTCGTTCTCAGTATTCTGTCCAGTACCTTATGATTTGGGACGAGGACGTTCTCGTGCGGGGGGCACGGTCTCAGCGGATGACGCCCGCGTCGCGAAGGGCGGCTCGGTCGTCCTCGTCGTATCCGACCGACGCGAGCAGTTCGTCGGTATGCTCACCGTGACCCGGGACCGATTCGTCGTGGCTTTCGGGCACGTTCGACCCCCTCGCGGGGAAGCCGATCCGCGGCGGTGCGTCGTCGGGCCGTTCGATCAGCCCGCGGGCCTCGAGCTGCGGGTGGTCGACGGCCTCGGCCGGCGTACACACCGGCCCGACCATCGTCTCGTCGCTCAGATCCCCGAGCCACGCGTCCCGCGACCGGGTCGCGAACAGTGCCTCGAGTTCCTCCCGAACGGCGGTCAGTTCGGCCGAGTCCTCGGTCCCGTGGAGGTCGACGAGGTCCTCGCGGCCGGCCTCCTCGCAGAAGGCCGTCCAGAACTTCGGCTCGAGCGCCGCGAGGGTCACGTACCGCCCGTCGGCGGTCTCGTACACGTCGTACCACGGAACCCCTCCGGTGAGGGCCGTCTCGCCGGGCCGAGGATCGCCGCCCGTGAGCGCCTCGTGGGCGACGGCCTGCGAAAAGGAGGCGACCACGTCGGTCATCGACACGTCGATATATTCGCCGCCGTTGCCCAGCTCTCGCGAGAGCAGCCCGCCGATGATACTAAAGGCCGCGAACAGCCCGCCGCCGAGATCGCCGATCTGGTAGCCCGGGATCTGGGGGGCCATCGACTCGTCTTCGCGGGTCATGTCGAGCAATCCGGCGACGCCGACGTAGTTGAGGTCGTGGCCCGCGCGTTCGGCGTACGGGCCGGTCCCCCCGTACCCCGAAAGCGAGCAGTAGACGAGGTCCTCGTTGTACTCGAGCAGCGTCTCGTAATCGATCTCGAGTCGGTCGGCGACCCCCGGTCGAAACTGCTCGAAGACGACGTCGGCTTCCTCGACGAGCCGGTAGAACGCGGTCGTCCCCGCCTCCGATTTCAGGTCGAGCGCGATGCTTCGCTTGCCGCGATTGACGCTGTCGAACAGCGCGCCGACGTCGCGATCGGTCGTCGGCGGCGTATACCGCGCGTAGTCGCCCGCATCGGTGTCCTCGACTTTGACGACGTCTGCGCCGGCGTCGGCGAGCAATTGGGTCGCGTACGGTCCCGGAAGCAAGCGCGACAGATCGAGTATCCGAACCGAATCGAGTTGCATGATACCACGTCCCTGTCGCGTTTCAAAAATCTACTGTCGCCGTTCGGATCCGTCGCGACGACCGCTGCCGGACTCTCAGTCGTCGCCCTCGAGGGACACTAGCTCGTCGACGTCCGGGATATCGGCCGCGGCGTCCGTGATCTGTCGCATTCGATCCGTGTGCTTCTCGACCGCGTAGGCGGCGAGCTTCCCCTCCTCGAGGCCGGCGCGCTCCCCCGGATCGTCGGGCTGGAACCGATTATCCTCGGTGATCCCCTGAACCAGGGGGACGAGCTCGTTGACGGTATCCTCGACGATCGCCGGATCGACGCCCTCCGCGATGAGCTTCTTCAACTGGTTCATGCCGAAGCCGACGTGGCGGCCCTCGTCGCTGCGGATCTTCGTAAAGCCCTGGACGAGCCCCGGCAGATGCGGAAGCTCCTCGAAGTCGCCGCCGTAGGAGGTCTGCATCCCGTAGTAGCCCGTCTGCGCGAGGATCCCCTCGACCGTGAGGTGGTAGTGACAGTACGCCTTCGCGCGGTTTTCGGGCGTGTCCTCCTCGAGCAGCCGGAACTGCGCCTTCCGGTTGCGGTCGAACAGTTCGACGTAGGGGTCGTTGAACCACCGCTCGTGGCGGGGATCGGACCGCTCCCAGCCCAGTTCGTCTTCGACGGTCCAGACGACCTCCCGCCAGTAGCGGTCGAAGAAGTCCGCGTGCTTGGCTTCCTCGTACATCTGGGTCGTCAGGAACAGCTGATCGTCGATATTGTCGAGCACCGTCCCCAGCGGCGCGAGATCCTCGGTGACCGCGTCCTCCCCTGCACCGAACTTCGCGATGCCGTTGAGCGTTCCGTACCACGATTCCCGGTCGTAGCCCTCCGCCCCGTCGATGTACGTCAGCAAGTTCTCGACGTCCCGCTCGAGGTCGATCTCGCCGGGATCCCAGTGGCGCTCGACCGCGTTGCGATAGTAGCGGTTCGACTTCGAGTCCCGGTCCATCATCGCCGCCGGTGTGTACTCCGTTGCCATACCACAATCTATGGACGGCGGCTATTAAATGTGTATCCAGTGTCGTATCCGCTCGATCCCGTCTCGAGAGCGTCCGGACGGCCTCAGTCGGTACTTTCGCCGGCGTCTTCGTCGATGCGTTCGTGTCGCTCGAGGGAGGTCATCGTTCGGTAGAGTTCGATCCGATCGGTCTTCCGCAGTCGGTATCGGTAGTAGACGTACGCGACGACGAACCAGCCGACGAGAACCACGCCGACGACGGGTCGCTGGAGGAGCGTGACGATCCAGAACGCGCCCGTGACGACAGCACCGCCCAGTACCGCGAGGAGGAGGCCGCGATACCGGCGGAGTCGAAACGGCGCGTTGGCGTAGTGGTTCGGGAACTCGCGCGGCAGGTTCCAGAGGCCGATCGCACAGAAAAAGTACGCGGTGAGGCTGGCCAGCCCGATAAACACGGAGAGACCGACGATCTCGCCGGCCAGGGGGACGAGCAGGAACGGCGGAACGCCGAGGACCGCGACCGCGTAGTGGGGCGTCTCGAACCGCGGATGGATCCGCGACAGCGGTGCCGGGAGAACCCCGTCGCGGCTCGCCCGCATGAGCGTCCGCGAGAAGACGAGCAGCGTCGTGTTCACCGTCGTGACGACCGCGAAGACGGCCCCGGCGGCGACGACGTACTCACCCCACCACGGGAGGTATCGCGAGGCGACGAGCGCGAGGTCGGCCTCGGTGCCCAGTTGCGTGTACGGAACGACGCCGACGAGGACGGCGATTAGCGCCACGTAAACCAGCGCCACGATACCGATGCCGAGCCCCAGTACGAGCGGGATCGTCCGCCCGGGATCGTCGATCTCTTCGCCGAGTTCGATCAGTAATCCGAATCCGAGAAACGGATAGAACAGTGCGACCACCGCGAGGCCGAACGCGCCGTAGTCCGGGAAGAACGGCGCGTAATTGGCGGGGTCGACCGCGCCCGCACCGGGGACGATGACCGTCAGGAGTGCGATCAGGAGGCCGACGAAGAAGACGATCTGTACCTGTGCGACGACCCTGAGTCCGATCAGGTTGACGACCAGGACGAACGCGAGCAGCACGTAGACGAGCAGCGTCGACGGTACGTCGAAGAAGATCCGGGTGTACTCGGCGAAACCCCTTGCCGTAATGAGCAACGACGCCCACGCGACCAGCGGGATCGTGACGGGAACCAGGAACCCCCAGTAGGGGGCCGTGAGCCGAGAGATGTAGACGTACAGTCCCCCGGCGACCGGCATCGCCGATCCGAGCAAGGCGTTGTACAGGACGACGAAACTCGCCGGAATCGCCGCGAGGACGATCGCCAACACGAGCGCCGGTCCCGCACTCCCCGCCAGCGGCCCCGGCAGCACGAATATCGGGACCGAAATCGCGTTGCCGACCAGCAGTGCCAGCACGCCGACGACGCCGATACTCGAGGAGAGCGTCTCCGACGGGCCGTCGGTTGCTCCGCTCATTCCTCCGGGGTACGGTCGGCCCGCCGCCGCTGGATCTCGTAGTCGCGAATCCGTCGTCCGAGGGCGAACCCGACGACGCCGCCGAGGACGGGCGCGACGAGGAGGAGCGCTTGTACGGTCACCAGCGGGAGGACGACCCCGACTCCGAGGCCGACCACGAGGCAGCCCTCGGGATACTGTGCCGCGGCTACTTCGCGCTCGATATCGTCCATCTCCGCCGGGACGTCTCGATACTCTCCGATTGCCATGTCATACCCCACCATATCATGGGTGAAATAGCTTCGGGATGTTGACACTCTCTGGGGGAGTTGCCCGGTCGTCGTATCCGAGCAGCCGCGGCGTACGGACCGGTGAAATCGGTCACGGATCGGCGTCTCCACGCGTGTTGATAAGAACTAAGTCAGTACCCGTGAAGGATGCTGTCATGGCACAAAAGCGTGCTGCCGTCGTCGGTGGCGGCATCATGGGCGCCGGTATCGCACAGGTACTCGCACGGAACGGCTACGAGGTGGCCGTCCGCGAAATCAACGAGGAACTGGCCGAGGAGGCCCGCGAACGGGTCGTGTCGGGCAACTACGGACTCGACGATGCCGTCGAAGGGGGGTACCTCTCCGAAGACGAGAAAGCCGAGGTCCTCGAGCGGCTGTCGTTCACCACGGATCTCGACGAGGCGACGAACGGCACGGATTTCGTGATCGAGGCGGTCACGGAGGACCTCGCGATCAAGGGCCAGGTCTTCCGCGATCTGGACGAGGTGACGGACGAGCAGCCGCTGTACTCGAACACGAGCGGCTTTTCGGTGACGGCGATCGCGAACGGCGTCTCCGATCCCTCCCGCGTCGCGGTCACGCACTTCTTCAACCCGGTCCCGGTCATGTCGATGGTCGAAATCGTCCAGGCACCCCAGACCGACGAGGCCGTCGTCGAACGCGCCGAGGAGCTCGTCGACGAACTCGGGAAGACCAGCGTCACCATCGACGACGACCCCGGCTCCTACGGCTTCCTCGCTAACCGCTGTCACGCGGCGATGCGAGAGGAGGCCCAGAAGATCGTCGACGAGGGTATCGCGACCGAAGAACAGGTCGACAAAGCGCTCGAGGAGGGGTACAACCTCCCCGTCGGTCCGTTCTCGCTGCGCGGCATCGGCGAGGAGTGGGACTGATAGGTCGGTTTTGCTCCCGTACCGACTCGGTTTTACTCGGACCGACGAACCGTTTGCAGTGGCGTGCGCTGTCGATCGGTCGGAGCGGTAGCGACGGTCGATCGATGATCTCGCGCGAGGGATGAGCGAGTGTAACGAGCGAATCGACTGGGAGGGTGTGGGTACTCCGTGCGGGCACGATAACAGGGCGGACTCGCTTGTCGATTCTAACGACCGTTCACCGGATATCTTCGACCGAAACAGAGTGCGCTGCTATCGTGGCAACGAGGGATTCCACGTCCTCCCCAGCCGATTCGCTCACGCCTCCCGGCGCTCGCTCATCCCTCGCGCAAAGTTGTGTCGCGGTTCGTTCGTCACTCACCGCGACACAGCGCGCGCCACCGCAGGGCAAAAAAGCGATCCGGAGTAAGACGCCGTTCGTCCGTCCTCCGCCGTTACTTGCCTTCGAATTCGGGCTCGCGATCCTCCGCGAACGCCGCCGCGCCTTCCGCGTGGTCCTCGGTCTGCAGGAGCCCCTCGAAAAGCGTGCGGTCGTACGCCAGCCCCTCCTCGAGCCCGGAGTGAACCGCCATATCGGCGGACTTCTTGATCGCCTGAATCGCCAGCGGGGCCTGCCCGGCGAGGTCGGTGACGAACTCCTCGACCTCGTCTTCGAACTCGTCGTCGGGGTAGACGTGATTGACGATACCTTCCTCGCCCGCTCGCTCCGCCGAAATGTGCTCGCCGGTCATCGCCAGCTCTTTCGCGACCGCCGGGCCAGCAAGCTTGCTGACGTACTGGACCCCGCCGGCACCGGGGAGGATGCCGAGGTTCACTTCGGGGAAACCGAACGTCGAGCCCTCGCTGGCCAGCCGGAAATCACAGGCCAGCGCGGTCTCGAGCCCGCCGCCCAGACAGTAGCCGTCGATCTTCGCGATCACGGGGGTCGGGAAGTCCCGGATGACGTCGTAATGGGACCGCGCCGAGGTGTCACCCGCCGACTCGTCGGAGAAGCCGCCGATGTCCGCCCCCGCACAGAAGGCCTTCTCGCCGGCGCCCTCGAGGACCACCGCTCGCAGTGCGACACCGTCGGCGCCCTCGTTTTCTTCCTCGAGGGCCTCGAGACCCGCGACGATGTCGTCCCTGAGCTGGCCGTTCAGCGCGTTCAGCGCGTCCGGTCGGTTCATCGTGAGCGTGCCGACGCCGCGGTCGTCGTCGAACTCCACCAGGACAGTCTCCAGTGATTCGTCCATGCGCAGTGGGTACGAGCACCAATCAAAAAGGTGTATTGTTCGGTACCCGGCTCGAGGCCCCCTCGAGGTCCCGGCGCCGATGTTGCCGTACGGGGACGTTTTATACACTCTGTGCGCGGCCGAGGGGAACGCTGTGAATACATTTGGAAAATGACTTTTTCGAATAGTATCCTAATCTCTGATATTACGAGCCGGTGTGGGTCCGCTGTTCGACCGAGTGGCACTCGTGGCGTCGAAGACGACCAACCACCTGCCGGAGCTGGTTTAGGTGCCCACTTTCGCCCGTAACGAGCGGCGATTCGGTATCGGTAGTTGATCCGGAAACGGCTATTCAGAAGGTATCGCTGGACCGTCGCCTTACGATCCGAACCCGATTACGTTCGATATCCGAAATGTATCGCTCAATATATAGTCGAGTCTGGAGTTGGTGATGCCTCAGAACGCCTGCAGTTCCTCGAGCACCGCCTGCGCGCTGCCGTCGGCGATGACGTCGCGGGCCTGATCGAGGCCCTCCGCCAGGCTGTCGACGTCCTGGCGGGCGTACATCCGGAACGCGCCGTTGAGGGCGATGGCGTCGGCGAAGTGGTCCTCGCGCTCGCCGGCGAGAACCGCTTCGGTGATCGACGCGGAGTCGGCCGTCACGTCGTTGACTTCCAGGTCCTCGTTTTCCATCGCCATGCCGTACTCGGCGGTCTCGATCTCGTAGTCCTCGAGCTCCTCGCCGTCGTCCCACTCCGCGACTTTCGTGTAGCCGGGCCGGATGTCGTCGTAGCCCTCCATTCCCTGGAAGAAGATGGCACGGGAGTAGTCGAGACGCTCGCTCTCGGCGATCGTATCGGTCATCTTCTTCGCGAACGCGAGGTGATAGAACGAGCCCAGATGCACGTCGGCGTTCGCGGGGTTAGCGACGGTCTCGATGGTGTTGACGAACGTGCGGACGCCCATCTGATCGCGCCGGTCGAAGAGGTCGTCGATCCCGGGATTGAACTCGGGCTGGTAGTAGAAGCCGAAGCCGGTCTCGTCGACCATGTCGGCGCTTTCCGCGGGCTCGAGGGCCGTCCGAACGCCGAGTTCGTCGAGGACGTGTTTGTACGCCGTGGCCTTCTGCGTGGGGACGCGATCGCCGGAGTGGGCGACGACGGGGGTTCCCGCGGCGGCGGCGACGATGCCGGCCCCGACGCCGAGGACGGCGGAACTGTGCTTCCCGTCGTAGTTCGCGCCGCAGTCGACCGGATCGCAGTCCGGTTCGGCGGTGACGACCGACTCCTCGCGCATGACGTCGGTGTAGGCCGCCAGCTCCTCGGGGTTGTTGCGCTTCCAGCGGTTCGCCAGCCAGAACGCGCCGAGCGTGGTCGCATCGGGCTCGCCGGCGAGAATTCGCTGGAACGCCTCGCGAGCCTGCTCGCGGCTCATATCGTCGGCTGACTTCGGGCCCGAGCCGACGACCTCCGTCATCAGGCGTTTCAACGGCCACTCGCCGAACTCCTGGGATGCCTGCGCCATGTACGGCTTTTCGGACGGACGGCGCAAAAACCCCGCGTTTCCGGCGTCCTCCAACGCTACCACGCGGGCGGGTCGATTCCCGAATGCGACGAGGGACGCGAGGCCGTCGCGTTACAGATCGATCGCCATCATCACCTCGTCGATGTACTCGTCGTCGAGTTTGTAGTGGTCGTCGCGGACGGCCTCGATCTTCCAGTCGCGATCCTCGAAGAAGTCGATCGCGTCCTCGTTGGTCGACGGAACGCTCTGATACACTTTTTCGAGGTCGTTCCCTCGAGCCCACTCGAGCGCCCGGTCGAGCAGCTGGTTCCCGATCCCCATCCCGCGGTACTCCTCGAGAACGCCGACGGTGAGCTCCGCGGTGTGGCCGAGTTTCTCGAGGTTCGGGAGGTGCATGTGGGCCCAGCCGACGACGTCGCCGTCGACCGACGCGACGAAGAACAGCCGGGACTCGAACTCGTTGTGGCGAAGCAGGACGTTCTCGTGATCCAGTTCGTCCGCGACGCTCTCGGCCTCGATGTAGGTCATCTCCTCGACGACCTGTCGTATCGCACCGACGATTCCGGAGAGGTCTTCCTGTCTCGCCGGTCTGATCGTGACCTCTACGTCCCCGGTCGTGTACTCCTCGCCGGTCTCCTCGATATCGATGGCGATGCGGAGCGTGCCGTCGTCGTCCTCCTCGAGATAGCCGTCCCGTTTCAGGAGCGCGACGCTGTGCCGGAACGCTCTCGCGTGCTGTGCGTTCCCGGGGGGATCGGCCGGAAACAGCGCTTCTCGCGCTCGGTCTCGATCGACTGCGCCGTGGGTTTCGACGTACTCGTAGATCCGCTCTCGGTCGTCGCCTTCGATCTGGATCGATTCGGTCAGTATCATGTTTTATGCTAACGATACGCACACTAATAATCGTTACAGTCCGGTGCTCGACGACCCGCTGTTGGCTCGCCAGAACGGCGAATGGAGCGTCCGACAGTGTTACTCGTTGCAGTGTCACGGCGGGGACGTCTCTCGTCGGTCGTCGTGGTGAGCGAGCGGGAAGACCCGAAAACGATACAGCCCCCTTCTCCCTAGAACGACCAATGAGTACCCTGTCGGGGAACTGGCGCGAGGCCATCGACGACGTGGACGCGGCGCTGATCGACGGCTATCAGAGCGGCGTCCCGATCGAAGAGCGCCCGTTTCGCGCCGTCGGAGCCGACCTCGGGATCGACGAGTCCACGGTGATCGACCGCGTCTGCGCCCTGCAGGATGCGGGGATCGTCCGCCGGTTCGGCGCCGTCCTCAACCCGCCCGTGATCGGCTCGTCGACGCTCGCTGCAGTCCAGGCACCGGCGGACCGCTTCGGCGAGGTCGCGGCCGTGATCAACGACTACCGGCAGGTCAACCACAACTACGCCCGCGACCACGAGTGGAACATGTGGTTCGTCGTCACCGCCGGCTCGCAAGACGCCCGCGACGAGATCCTCGCCGACATCGAGTCCCGGACCGGCTGTCCGGTACTTAACCTGCCGATGCTGACCGACTACTACATCGACCTCGAGTTCCCCGTCGTCAACGCCGATCGCTTCGCGCGGGAGTCGCTCGCGAATCGAACCGACTCCTCCGCAACCCGGATCAGCGAGGAAGCTGCAGGGGACCTGTCGCCGCTCGAGGCGGAACTCCTCCTCGAGATCCAGGACGGGTTCCCGCTGTCGGCCACGCCCTACCGAGACATCGCCGCGAACGTGGGCTACGCGGTCGAAGACGTGCTCGCGGCGCTCGAACGGCTGCGGGACGACGGCTGTATCAAGCGCATCGGCTGCGTGATCAACCACGTCGTGACCGGGTTCGACGCCAACTGTATGGTCGTCTGGGACGTGCCGGACGACGAGCTCGACGAGCTGGGTGAGCGCGCGGGCGGCCTGCCCTACGTGACGCTCTGTTATCACCGCCCCCGCCGTCCCGATCAGGAGTGGCCGTACAACCTGTTCACGATGATTCACGGCCGCGATCCCGAAGCCGTCGACGCGAAGATCGACGAACTCGCCGCCGACTACCTCCCCGTCGATCACGAACGGCTCTACTCGACCGAGACGCTGAAGCAGACGGGCGCTCGCTACGACGATCTGGTCGGGATCTAGCGCCGGTCGCGTCGCTCCGACGCGCTACCCGTCGAACACCCACCGCGTCGCGTCCGTCGGGAAGTCGCTCCACGCGAAGATAGTGGCCGGTCGAACGGCGAAGAACGGCGTCCCGTGGGGCGTATCGTACTTGTCCTCGTAGGCCGCGTCCAACTCGCCGATCTGCTCCGGCTCGGCGGTCTCGTTATCGATCCGTTCGGCCTGCCCCTCGAGAACGACGACTTCGGTGGCGCTTTCGGTATGCACGACGATCTCGGGGTTCGTCGAGAGGTTTCGAACCCATCGCGTTCGCTCGCCGCCGCCGCAGTGGAACGTCCCGTCGACCCAGACCCCCCACGTCGGCCGAACGTGGGGACTCCCGTCGGGTCGGATCGTCGTCACCCAGTAGCTCTGCGCGTCTCGCATGCGTTCCGTGACGAACGCCCACGGGAGCATCTCGTCCGTGCGGTCCGGAATCCCGTAACTCGCTTCGGTCTGCGGGCGACCGCGCTGCGTCTCGCGTTCGGGGGCCGATTCGTCGTTCATCATCGCGTACTCTGAGGACTCGAGCGAGAATAAGCCGTCCGCCCAGCGTGCCGAGCTGGTACCGGAGCGACGCTACGGCCGTCTTTCGAGCGCCTCGGCCACGACCTCGATCGGCGTGGGCGGTTCCTCGGGCGCGCCGGGTCTGTTCTCGAGTTGCGTCCGACAGGAGGCGCCGGGGGCGACGACGCGCTCGCCGTCGCTGTCGTCGACCTGCTCGTACAGGATCGAGGCGATGGCGTCGCTCATCGAGGCGTGTTCGGACTCGTAGCCGAAACTGCCGGCCATGCCACAGCACCCGGAGTCGAGCGGGTCGACGGCGTAGCCGGCCCGCCGGAGGACGCCGACCGCGTGGTGGTCCTTCGCGACCGACTTCTGGTGGCAGTGGCCGTGATAGACGAGGTCCTGCGTCGCCGCGCCCTCGTCGAACGCGATCGCCTCGTCCAGCCGGAACGCGTCGATGTACTCGCAGACGCCGTAGGTCGCGCTTGCGAGCGTCTCGGCGGGCTCGCCGGAGAGCAGATCGAGGTAATCGCTCTGAAACATGACCGCGTCGGAGGGTTCGATCACGACGACGTCCCAGCCGTCCGCGACCCGCGGAGCGAGCGCGTTCACGTTCTCGCGGGCGGCGTCTCTCGCCTTGTCGAGAAAGCCCTTCGAGAACGCCGGCCGACCCGTGTCGCCGAGATCGTCGGGGACGGCGACGTGGACGCCGGCGGCCTCGAGGACCCGGACGGCCGCCTTCCCGGCCTCGGGATGGCTGTAGTTCGTGTAGGTGTCGGGGTAGAGGACGGCTCTGCGGGTGGCGTCGGCTTCGCTGACCCTCGCACCGCCTCGCTTCCGGAACCAGTCTCGGAACGTGTTCGCGTGAAAGGTCGGCAACGCCCGATCGGCATCGATGCCGATCGTCGCCTCGAGCGCTTTGCGCGCGCCCGGAAGCTTCGGCAGGGCGTTGGACAGCGGCGCGAACTGGCTCCCCCATCTCGAGAGCGTCGCGACGTTGGCGAAGAGCCGATCCCGCAGACTCGCGCCGTTGCGCTGGTGGTGCTCGTGGGTGACCTCGGCCTTGAGCTTCGCCATGTCGACCTCGCTGGGACAGTCGATGGCACAGCCCTTGCAGCCGATACAGAGGTCCATCACTTCCTCGACGAACTCGTCGGAGACGGCCTCGTCGGGGTCGAGATCGCCGCTCATTGCCTGCCGGAGCGCGTTCGCCCGGCCGCGGGTCGCCGTGATCTCCTCGCGGCTCGCTCGGTAGGTCGGACACATCACGCCGCCCGTCGTCTCCTGCTCGCCGCGACAACCGCCGCAGCCGTGACAGAGCTCGACCATGCCCTGCATGCCGTTGTCGTTGTCCCACTCGAGGGCGGGCTCGAACCCCGTCTCGAACTCGTAGTCGGGATCGAACCGCAGGTTTTCCCGCAGATCCGTCGGATCGTCCTCGCGGAAGACGACCTGCCCCGGATTGAGGAGCCAGTCGGGATCGAACGCCGTTTTGAGGTCCTGAAACGTATTCCAGAGTTCGTCGCCGTACAGTTTCCGGTTCCACTGGGTCCGTGCGCGGCCGTCGCCGTGTTCGCCCGAGACGGACCCACCTAGCTCGACGACGAGGTCGGTCACGTCGTCCGCGATGCCGTGGAGTTGCTCGAGGCCCACCTCGGTCTTCGTGTTCACGAGCGGTCGGACGTGGAGCACGCCGGGGCCGGCGTGGGCGTAGAAACTGGCGTAGGTGCCGTGTTCTTCGAGGATTTCTTCGAAGCCCTCGACGAACTCGGGGAGCCGCGCCGGCGGGATCGCGGTGTCCTCGATGAAGGAGATGTGCTTCTCGTCGGTCGTCCGCGAGAGCAGGATCGGCAGGCCGGACTTGCGGAGTTTCCAGAGCTTGGCCCGTTCGGCGTCGTCGTAGGCCTCGAGGGCCTCGATCGCGAGCGTCTCGGCGTCGCTCTTCGGGGCATCGTCGGCCGGCGCCCCCGCGGGCGTCGCCGACGGTACCCGGTCGGCCAGTAGCCCGGCGACCTGCTCTCTCCCGTGATCGGCGTCCTCGGCGTAGAACTCCACGAGCAGGACGGCATTGGTACCCTCGGGGAGCATCTCGGTGACCGGCCCGAACTCCGCCGTGTCGCGCGCGAGGTCGATCAACACGTCGTCCAGCACCTCGACCGCCGCGGGGTCGTGTGCGAGGATCGGCTCGACGTCCCGCATCGCTTCGCGGAGGTCGGGATAGCACAGCAGCGAGACGGCCTTCGTCTCGGGGACCGGTTCGAGCGAGACAGTGGCCTCGGTGACGATCGCGAGCGTCCCCTCGCTGCCGGCCAGCAGGCGCGCGAGGTTGAGGGTTCCGGGCTCGCCGGTCGCTTCGGCGGTTTCACCGCCTCCGTGTCGCGACGACTCCGTCGTCGCGCTCTCCCCACTCGGCAGTTCCTTCCCCCGTGCTTCGGCCACCAGCCGGTCGAGGTTGTACCCGGAGACGTTTCGCTTGAGATCCGGGTAGGCCTCCTCGATCCGGTCCGCGTCCTCCTCGAGGATGCGCTCGACCTCGGCGTAGATCCGGGCCTCGAGGTCGCCCTCGGGATCGGCTCGCTCGCCGATTTCCCCGAGCGTGACCTCGCCGAAGCGGGTGACGGTGCCGTCGGCGAGGACGGCCTCGACCTCCTCGATGTAGGCGTCGGTCTTCCCGTATTTCAGCGAGTGCGCGCCCGTCGAGTTGTTCCCGATCGCGCCGCCGATGGCGCTCTTGTCGCCCCACGCCGGATCGGGGGCGAACTTCAGGTCGTGGGGCTCGAGGGCCTCGTTCAGCGTCCCGAGGATCGTCCCGGGCTGGACCGTCGCGGCGCGCCCGTCGGGATCGATATCGAGGATTTCGTTCATGTGGCGAGTGAAATCCAGCACGACGGCCCGGTTGACCGTCTGCCCGGCGAGGCTCGTTCCGCCACCGCGCGGGAGAACCGGGATCTCCCGCTCGGCGCAGTACTCGAGGAGCCCCGCCACGTCAGCCGTCGACTCGGGGAAGGCGACGGCGATCGGCATCATCTCGTATGCGCTCGCGTCGGTCGCGTACAGTTCCCGAGAGTAGGAGTCGGCACGGACCTCGCAGTCGAGCAACGCCTCGAGGTCCTCGACCAGCGCCGGCCGATCGACGTCGTCGCTCCGGTAGTCGTAGTTCGCCCGCCGATCGGCCGCCGGATCAGCGCTCGGCTCCAGAGACATACGTCTCCCTTGCTCAGGCGCGGCTAAAAGTGCCTGCATTAGCGACGATTCGACCGGCTCCTCGATCCGCGAGCGACGACGGGAACGCTCCGTCGGCTGCGCTCGTCGATACCGTCTCGTGCTGTGAAAATGGCCGGACGGGGGATCTCAACTCGCCCGGCCTGCACGCAGGAGTGGTGATCGAGTGGAAAGGTGGCCCCGTCGTTTTCCCACGTGCGCCCCCGGGGCCGCCGCCCGTAGTGTCGGACGGTACCAGTCAGTAACGGGGGAACCGAAACAAGCGATGTGCCTAACTAGTAGGGGTCGCCCCCAGCGGCGCGGTGCGCTTCGCCCCCCGACTTACTCGTCCGCTCCCCACTCGCCGCTCATGCCGACGCGCTCGCCGTCCTCCCAGACGTAGTAGCCCTCGCCGGTCTTCTTGCCGAGGTTGCCGGCGCGGACCTTCCGGCGCAGGGACTGGGGCGGCTTGAACCGCTCGCCCAGCTCCTCGCGGAGGTGTTCGGCGATGTGCAGGCGCACGTCCAGCCCGACGTGATCGGTCAGCTCGAGCGGCCCCATCGGATGCCCGTAGCCGATCTCCATCCCCTCGTCGATGTCGGCCGGGCTGGCGACGCCCTGCTCGACCATCCGGATCGCCTCGAGCCCCAGCGCGAGGCCGAGCCGCGAGGTGGCGAAGCCGGCGGTGTCCCGGACGACGACGTCCTCCTTCTCGATGCCCCGGACGTAGTCGACCGCGAACTCCTCCGTGCGGTCGTCGGTCTGCTCGGCGATGACGATCTCGACGAGGTCCATGATGTGGGGCGGGTTGAAGAAGTGCAGGCCGACGGCCCGTTCGGGGTGCTCGAGGGCGCTCGCCATCTCGGTCACCGACAGCGAGGACGTGTTCGAGGCGATGATCGTGTCCTCGCCCGTGGCTTCCTCGACGTCCGCGAACACTTCCTGTTTGAGGTCCATATCCTCGGGCACCGCCTCGACGACGAGGTCGGCGTCGTCGACCGCTTCCGCGAGGTCCGTCGTCCCCTCGATGCGCTCGAGGGCCGCTTCCATCTCGTCCTCGCTGAGCTTGTCCCGGTCGACCCCGCCCTGAAGGTTGGTGCGGATCCCCTCGAGGCCGTCCTTGACGAACTCCTCCTCGATGTCCCGCAGGACGACGTCGTGGCCCGCCATCGCGGATACCTGTGCGATCCCGTGTCCCATACTGCCGGCTCCGAGGACTGCGATTTGCATGTGCGAACCCACAGACGACGCGATCAAAAGCGTTCCCTTTCGTACGATCCGCGCTCGTACAGTATCGGACCGCTCACGGGTCGCTTCGCTCCCCGTTCGAATAGCGACAAACGGAGCTACTTTAATGCCGGAGCGCGAGCCACGCAGTACCAATGAGCGATCGGCAGCCAGTTATCGTGCAGGCAGTTCGGACTCCGCAGGGAAAACACGGCGGCGTCTACGCCGAGACCGGTAGCGAGGAGCTGTCGGTCCCGCTCGTCGACGCAATGCTCGAGCGCACGGGGCTCTCGGGCGAGGACGTCGACGACATCAGGTGGGGCTGTGCCAAGCAGGTCAACGAGCAGAGCAACAACATCGCGCGGGTCATCGCGCTGTGTTCCGACCTCGGCGAGTCGGTCCCCGGGACGACCATCGACCGGCTCTGTGCGTCCTCGGCGGAGGCGATCATGAGCGCGAGCGACGCCATCCGAGCGGGCCAGCGCGAGGTCATCGTCGCGGGCGGCGTCGAGAACATGTCCCGCAACGAGCGCCGGAAGGGGATCGGCTCCTACGCGGGGATCGCCGAACAGTACGACGCGGCCGGTCTCGCGATGGGCCAGACCGCCGAGAAGGTCGCTCGAGAGTACGACATCAGCAGGGAAGAGCAAGACGAGTACGGCGCTCGCAGTCAGCAACGGGCCTGCGAGGCCACCGAGGCAGGTAAATTCGACGAGGAAATCGTCCCGATCGAGACGGAGGACGGGACCATCACCGAAGACGAGGGGCTCCGTCCCGGCACCACGAAAGAGAAGATCGCCGGCTTGCCGCCCGCGTTTCAGGACGACGGCACCGTCACCGCCGCCAACGCCTCGCAGGTCTCCGACGGCGCTGCGGGCGTCCTGATCACGAGCAGGGAGTTCGCCGAGGAAGAAGGGCTCGAGGTCATGGCCGAAATCGAGGGCCACAACGTCGCGGGCGTCGACCCCACGGTCATGGGTATCGGACCCGTTCCCGCGGTACGAGGTATCTGGGAGCGAAACGGCCGTGATGCCGACGACTACGATCTCGTCGAACTCAACGAAGCCTTCGCCAGTCAGACGATCTATTGCCGGGACGAACTCGGCTTCGACGACGATATCTTCAACGTCAACGGCGGCGCGATCGCCATCGGTCACCCGCTGGGTGCGTCGGGCGCTCGCCTCCCCGTCACCCTGATCCACGAACTGCAGCGCCGGGGCGGCGGCCTCGGCCTCTCGACGATGTGCGTCGGCTACGGGCAAGGCGCGGCCGTCGAGTTTCAGGTGCCGGAGCAGTAGGGACGAACCAGGTTGCGCTCGAGTGACTCGCGGTTCGCGTCGACACTCGAGTTTGACCGGGGACGAACTCGAGTGATATGTCGGCGTTCGGTTACTGTTTTCTGAAAGTCAAATTCTGACTCGAGTAAATCCAAAACCACTGAGGAAGGTTTCATCGGTCGATCTCAGGGAGAACCACTCTCTACCTTCCTACTGTAAAAATCACGAGAGATTTTGCGACGTTATCGAGATTTGTCGACTGCAGTCTACAGGATCTGGTCGGCGATGATGTTCTTCTGGATCTCGCTGGTGCCCTCGTAGATCTTCGTGATGCGGGCGTCGCGGTAGTAGCGCTCGGCGGGGTAGTCCGTGACGTAGCCCGAGCCGCCGTGGACCTGAATACCCTCGTCGGCGACTTCGACCGAGATCTCGCTGGCGAAGTACTTCGCCATGCTCGAGTACTGCGCGGCGACGTCCTGGTTGTTCTGCTCGACCTGGGTCGCGGCGCGGTAGGTCAGCGAGCGGGCGGCCTCGACCTTGGTTGCCATCTCGGCGATCTTGTGCTGGATGGCCTGGAACTCCGAAATTTTCTGGTCGAACTGCTCGCGCTGGTTGGCGTACTCGATGGCGGCGTCGAGCGCGCCCTGGGCGGCACCGACGGCCTGCGCGGCGACGCTGGTGCGGCCGGAGGCGAAGAACTCCATCAGCTGGTAGAAGCCCTTGTCGACTTCCCCGATGACGTTCTTCTCGGGAACGCGGACGTCGTCGATGACGACCTCGGCGAGGTCGGAGGCGCGGATGCCCAGCTTGTTGGTGATCTTGTCCGTCGAAACGCCGTCGCGGTCCATCTCGACGAGGAACGCGGTGATACCGCGGTGACCCTCGTCGGGGCTGGTCTTGGCCATCAGGACGCCGACGTCCGCGACCGTCCCGTTGGTGATCCACATCTTGTTGCCGTTGAGGACGTACTCGTCGCCGTCCTTCTCGGCGACCGTCTCGATGCCGGCGACGTTCGAGCCGTGGGCGGGCTCGGAGATCATGGAACAGGAGGCCGTCTCGCCGTTGGCGATCTTGGGCAGCCACTCCTCTTTCATCCACTCGTCGCCGAACTCGATGATCATGTCGGTGCCGAAGCCGGCGGAGCCGACCGCGGAGCCGATCCCGGGGTCGGCGCGCCAGAGTTCCTCGGTGACGATCGTCGAGGAGATCTTGTCCATCCCGGCGCCGTCGTACTCGATCGGGATGTTCGGCGCGACGAAGTCGTACTCGGCGGCCTTCTTGCGGAGGTCTTCGGGATACTTGTGCTCCCGGTCGTGCTCCTCGGCGACCGGCACCATCTCGTTTTCGCCGAATTCGCGGACGGCGTCACGGATCGCCTCGTGCTCGGCTGATAACTGGAATGCCATGATTGTTTGCTAGGAGTCGTCTTACAAAGTAGCTTCGGATATGCTCGAAATTTGTTTTTGTTAACGTCCCGCTGACGGTATATCGGCACTGGAAACGCGCCCGTTGCTCGAGCGCGGTCGGCGCGAACCCGGTCCGCCGAACCGGCGGTTACTCGTCCCGAAGCTCGAACTTCTGGACCTTCCCGGTCGTCGTCCGCGGCAGCTCCTGCACGAACTCGACTTCGCGCGGGTGTTTGTACTCCGCGAGGTTCTCGAGGCAGTACTGTTTGATGTCTTCCGGCGTCGCTTCGGCGTCGGGCGTCGGGACGACGAAGGCCTTGACCGTCTCGCCGCGGCGGTCGTCGGGCACGCCGACGACGGCGGCGTCGGCGATGTCCTCGTGCTCGAAGAGGAGCTCCTCGACTTCCCGCGGGTAGACGTTGTAGCCGCCGGTGACGATCATGTGCTTCTCGCGGTCGACGACGTAGTAGAAGTCGTCCTCGTCCCAGTAGCCGATGTCGCCGGTGTGGAACCAGCGTTTGCCGCCGTCCTCGGTGAAGGCCTCCTCGTTGGCCTCGGGCAGGCCGTAGTACTCCTTCATCACGTTCGGCCCGTGGATGACGAGTTCGCCAGTGATCTCGTGGAGATCCGCTTCGTCCTCGTCGATCGGGCCTTCTTCGACTCGGGGAACCTCGTCGAAGTCCTCGTCGACGATCTTCGCCTCGACGCCCTCGAGGGGCTGGCCGATGCTCCCCTTCCGGCGCGCGTCGTCCGTGTTCGCGTGCGTGACCGGGCTCGTCTCGGTCAGGCCGTAGCCCTCGTTGAGCTGGACGCCCCAGAGCTCCTCGAACCGCTCGAGGACTTCGATCGGGAGACTCGAGCCCCCGGAGTTGGCGAACCGGAGCGCCTCGAACTCGTAGCTCTCGGCGTCGGGCTGGTTGATCATGTCGTTGAACATCGCGGGGACGCCGAACATGATCGTGATGTCGTCGTCCTCGAGTTGCCCCATCACGGTCGGCGCGTCCCACTCGGGGACGGGGTAGTAGGTGCCGCCGCTGTACATCGCGCCGTTCATCACGACGGACATGCCGTAGATGTGAAACAGCGGGAGGGTGCCGATGAGTCGGTCGGAGGCCTGGAACCCGCCCGGCGGGACGTCGGCGTTGGCCCGCGTGGTAAAGGCGAGATTGTGGTGGGTCAACAGGACGCCCTTCGGCGTGCCGGTCGTCCCGGACGTGTAGGGCTGGACCGCGATGTCGTCGTCCGCGCGATCGACGACGTCCTTGGTGTCGGCAGCGAGGAAGTCGCTGAACTCCGTCGCGCCGTCGACGTCGGCCCCGACGCTGACGACCTGTTCGACGGCCGTGTCGTCCTGCACCTCGAGGACGTTCGGCACGAGGTCGGCCAGCGCGACGACCGCTTTCGCTCCGCTGTCGCCAAGCATGTGTTCGATTTCGCGGGCCTTGTACTGGGGATTCATCGGGACGATGATCCCGCCGGCGCGCAGGGTGCCGTAGAAGGCGGTGACGAACTGGGGCAGGTTCGGGAGATAGATCCCGACGCGGTCGCCCTCGCCGATGCCCCGATCCTCGAGGGCCTGGGCGAACTGGCCGGCCTGCTTCCAGAATTCGTCGTAGGTCAGTTCGGTTCCGTCGTACGCGATCGCGGCCGAGTCCGGGTTCGCGTCCACCGTCTCGGCGACGTCTGTCACGAGGTTTGTCATACGTTGTGTAGGCGTCGTCTGAGGTCCACAAAAGGATTGTTACTCGTCGATCCCACGTCCTCGGGTCGTTCGCGAAACCCTCGCGAGTAGAATAGCCGTCTGACCCGGCCAACAGCCGGGTTACGTGGCCGTCAGTTCCCGTCTCCGGCGGAGGCCGCGAACGCGGACGGCAACCGCTCGAAGTGGGCGAGCCCGAGACCGGTGAGGGCGAGGACCGCTGCGGCCACCTGCACCATCACCGCCATGCTGTCACCGACGGCGTAACTCATCGCCGGGGCGTACATCGCGGTGAACGCCAGCACGAGGTAGACGAACCGCTGGGGAAGACTGAGCACGTTTCGGCCGTCGTAGCCGATCGTGACGGCCGTCAGCGCGACGACCCCGACGAACACGGCGAACGTGGCGACCGGCGTGGCGGTCAGCGACCAGTTCACGAGACTGTCGTTTGCGACCAGCGCGAACGGGATGAGGAATCCGGCGGCACCGATACGGAGCGCCTGTTTGGCGGACGTCATGAACGCGCTGTCGGCGATCCGCGAGCCGACGGCCACGGCCACCGCGACGGGTGGCGTGATGGCCGACAGCATCGCGAAGTAGAACACGAACAGGTGGGCCGTGATCTCGCTGACGCCAAGGTCCTGCAGCGGCGCAGTCAGGAGCGTCGCGACCAGGATGTAGGCCGCCGGGGTCGGCATCCCCAGCCCGAACAGGATGCTCGTGATCATCGCCAACAGGAGGACGACCAGGAGGACGCCGCCGCCCAGCGCCACCATTCGGACGCTGATGACGGAGGTGAGCCCGGTCTGGGTGAGCATGGAGATGATGAGCCCCATCGCGGCCAGGACGCCCACGAGGGGTGCCATGTCCAGCGCGCCCCGCTTGAACCCCTTGAACGTCGTGTAGCCCGTCCGGAGCAGCGCCACGGCGCTCGCTGTACCGAAATTCGCCGTCTCATCGCCGGTTTCGTCGGTGGTCCGACCGAACTGGTCGGGAAACAGTCGCCGCCCGACGAGCAGTAACTGGTCGCGGACGAACATCGTCGCGACGATGGTGATCACGGTGTAGAGCCCCGCGGCCATCGGCGAGAGTTCCATGACGACGAGCGTGTACAACAGGACTGCCATCGGGATGCCGAAGTGGCCGCCGTCGAAGAACCGCACCAGCGCACCGACGAACTCTCTCAAGGCCGCCTTCAGGTTATCAGTGACCACGACCGCCTGTAGCAGGCGGGCGACGACGAGGACCGCGGCGGCGACGACTGCCGAGGGAAGCAGCCCGAGCGAGAGGATCGACTGTCCCGCGTAGAACGTTCCGCACAGGACGGCGAAGTACAGTACCGTGAGCAACGTGCTCGCGCTGAACAGCGAGCCGAGGATCCCGCCCTCGTTGACGTCCTCGGTGACCCAGCCGAAGCGCAACACGGCGAACTGGACGGCGATGCCGGCGCTGAAGTAGAACAGCAGGGCCGGGATGAGCGCCGCGCGGATGATCTCGACGTAGGAGACGCCGATGATGTCCGCCATCAGGAAGGCGGCCACGCCCATGACCGGGGGCATGATCTGCCCGCCCGAGGAGGCGACGCTCTCGATGGCCGCCGCGTAGTCGGAGCGGACGCCCTGGCGCTTCATCATCGGGATGGTGAACGACCCGGTCGTCGCGGTGTTAGCCGCGGCGCTGCCGGTGATCGACCCCATCGCCATGCTCGAAATGACGGCGACGTGGACGACGCCGCTCCGGAGGTTGTTCCCGATCTTCTGGCCGGCACCGAGGATGACGTCCAGCGCGCCGTAGGCGCGGGCCAGCCCCGCGAACATGATGAAGATGGCGACCCAGGTGGCACCGACTTCCATGATGAAGCTGAACACGCCGGAGATGCGGACCGCACCGAAGGTCACGACGTCCGTCAGGGTAAAGCCGGGGTGGGAGAGGAAGCCGGGCATCGATTCCCCGAACAGGGCGTACAACACTGACGTCAGTGCGACGAGCGAGATCGACCACCCGTACGCGCGACGCGTCGCGTCGATGGTCAATCCGATGAGGACGAGGCCGACGTAGAGGTCCGTGTTGGTGAAGCCGAACACGATGGCCTCGCGGGACAGCCGAAAGTACGCCGTATACACGTAGTAGCCCGTTCCCAGCCCCGCGACGGCGGCGATGAGACAGACGAGGGAGTCGACCCGTCTGACGAATGCGTACTGCCGGGTACTCAACAAGCGCGTGAAGGCGGACCTCGCGCTCTCGTCGGTAGGGTTCTCGATCAGTGTCAGTGCCTGTGAGAGGTAGTAGAGGCTGATCCCGACGCCGAAGAAGGCGACTGCGAATCTCGTTCGGACGATCGGCCGGTCGTACGCGAAAAAGATCGTTCCGAGGGTCAGTCCGATGGCCATCCCGGTGATGAGAAAGACCAGCACCTGTTCGACTGCCGGGCGGCGACGGAAGTCGTCGAGGGCCTCTCGAGGGCGTGGTACCTCCGTGTCAGTTGCAGTTTCGCTCATGGTTGTGTATCGCAGTTAGGAGTGTTCAGTGATACCGTCGAACGGGGTCGATCGGGGGTGTTACTCTCCGATTTCGTAGTCGTCGTTCCAGACGCCCTTGTCCTGGTAGAACTCCGCGGCGGCGGGGTGGAACGGGATGGTCGTGTAGCCGTTCGTCGTCCAGTGTTCGCCCTCGGCCATCGGGCCGAGCAGGGCGTTCGACTCGCTCAGTCCCTCGCGTTGCTCCCAGAGCGTCTCCAGGAACGCCGTGAGGGTCTCGTCGCTGAAGTCGTCGCGGACGACGAAGTTGTACGACAGCCCCGGCGTGTGCAGCGTGTCCGGCGCGTAGGCGTAGTTCTCCAGCCCGGTCGTGTCGACCGAGTTCATGATGATCGCGGGGTCGTCCTCGAGTTCCGAGACGACGTCGTCGGACCACTGAAGCAGCCGCAGGTCGACCGTTCCCTTCATCTGCTGGAGCCATCCGGGCTCGACGCTGCCGTTGATGAACGTCCCGGCGCCGGCGTCGAGACGACCCTCGCTCATCGCACTGCCTTGCTCGCCATAGTCGAGGCTGATTCGGTCGTAGTCCTCCGTGACGAAGCTCAGCGCGTACTCGAGCATCTCGGCGGTCCCGGACCCGCTCGGCGTCGGCGAGATGCTGTCGCCCGATCCGATGTCGGAGACGTTCGTCCAGCCGTCGTTTGCGCTACAGAGGAACCACGCGAGGTCGTACAGATGGAAGGCCTGTTGGGGCTGGTAGCTCAGGTCGGTAAAGGGATCTTCCTCGTTCGCGATCTTGCTCGCCGTCCAGTTCTGAATGTAGGAAATGTCGGCGTCGTCGCTTCCGAGACGGCCGATGTTGGCGTTGGTGCCCTCGCTCGGACGGGCCTGCACGTCGAGATCGGAGTTCTGCGTAACCGCGTTGGCGATGACCTGACTCATGGAGTACGCCGCGGTCGTTTCCGTCGACGTGGTCATGATCATCTCGCCGTCCTCTCCGGGAACCGAACCGCCGGTTCCGTTGCCGTTACCGTTACCGGACGTTCCGGAGTTTTCGAAACAGCCGGCCAGTGCTGTGAGACCAATTGCGCCGGCAGTCCCCTTCAGGAACGTTCGCCGGCGACTTCCGTCGTCGCTCATATTTCCAGACACGGGAACTTCATTATCTTTCCGGGTCATAAACTCTTCGCTCTTAGAAACGAGTTGCTAATTTCACCACGGAGGGGACGGGAAATACAAGGGGCCGTTCTCTAGTGAATTCTCTCGCGTTCATGCGGACGAGCACTTTCGACTGTGGTGCCGGATCGGTTTTGTCGTTCTGCTCTGATGAGACTCGGGAGTTCCTCGACGACCCGTGGCTATCCGCAGGTGTACGCCGATCTTTGCGAGCAGCACGTTCGTCAGCACTGTAACTGAGAGGTCCGATCGGGTCTCGAGCGCGCTTCAGACGGGGAACCCGATACGATTTGTCGATTGTCACGTGATACTCCGTACCGCAATACCTATTGTGCCTTTTCCCTAGGATTAGGTATGCTGGATTTCGTTCAGCTCGAGGAGGACCTCGACCAGGAAGAGCGGATGATCCGGGACACGGCCCGGGAGTTCGTCGAAGAGCACGTCAAACCCGACATCGGTGACCACTTCGAGGCGGGGACCTTCCCGAAGGAGCTCATCCCGAAGATGGGAGAAATGGGCTTTTACGCTCCGAATCTCGAGGGGTACGGATCGCCCAACGTGTCGGAAACGGCCTACGGACTCCTGATGCAGGAACTCGAGGCCGGCGACTCGGGGCTGCGCTCGATGGCGTCGGTTCAGGGCGCCCTCGTTATGTATCCCATACACGCGTACGGGAGCGAGGAGCAGAAAGAGGAGTGGCTGCCGGCGATGGGCGAGGGCGAGGCGATCGGCTGCTTCGGGCTGACGGAACCCGAACACGGTTCGAACCCGTCCGCGATGGAGACCCGGGCCGAGGCGGACGGCGACGGTTACGTGCTGAACGGTTCGAAGACGTGGATCACGAACTCGCCGATCGCGGACGTCGCGATCGTCTGGGCGCGCGACAAGTCGGCCGAGGACGACCCGGTTCGCGGCTTCCTCGTCGAAACCGACCGCGACGGCATCACGACCAACAAGATCGACGACAAGCTCTCCCTGCGCGCCTCGATCACGGGCGAGATCGGCCTGAATAACGTCCACGTCCCCGAGGAGAACGTTCTCCCCGGCGTCGAGGGAATGAAAGGGCCGCTGTCCTGTCTCACGCAGGCCCGCTACGGCATCGCCTGGGGTGCGGTCGGTGCCGCTCGAGACTGCTTCGAGGAGGCGCGCCAGTACGCGAAAGACCGCGACCAGTTCGGCGGCCCGATCGGCCGGTTCCAGCTCCAACAGCGCAAGCTCGCGGAGATGGGCACGCAGATCACGCTGGCCCAGCTGCTCGCCTACCGGCTCGCCGAACTCAAGGAACGCGGCGACATGCGACCGCAGCACGTCTCGATGTCGAAGCGGAACAACGTCCGCATGGCTCGGAATCAGTCCCGCATCGCCCGCGAGATGCTCGGCGGGAACGGCATCACCACCGACTACTCGCCGATGCGCCACATGGCCAACCTCGAGACGGTCTACACGTACGAGGGCACGCACGACATCCACACCCTCGTCCTCGGCGAGGAGTTCACCGGCATCCAGGCCTACCAGTAGCGACGGATCCGGCGGTTCGGTTTCTCTCTCGTTTCGATTCGCGTTCGAATACGGGGACGACTATCCCGTCCGACAAGCTATCCGTTTCAATATCCGGAACATTGATTGCGCCGTGCGAATAGCATCGGATATGGATACGAATCGAGACGAGACCGCAGCCGACGACGTGGGCGTCTCGACGACGCGAAAGACTTTCGCACTCCTCGAGGCGCTCAAAGACGAGGAAGGTGTCACGATAGCGGACCTCACCGAGCGGACGGACCTCCCGAAGAGTACCGTCTATCGGCACCTGCAGACGCTCACCGATCTCGGGTACGTGATCGAACGCGACGGGAACTACTACGTCGGGTTTCGCTTCGTCGAGCTCGGTGAGCAGGCTCGGTCCCGGAGAGTGGGATACACGGCTGCCAAGCGCGCGGTGTTCGAACTCGGTCAGGAGACGGACGAACGTGCGGTGTTCATCGTCGAAGAGGACGACGAGGCCGTCTACGTCCACCGCTACGGGAGTCTCACGAACACGATGATCGGTCACCGACGACCCCTCCACTCGATGGCGGCGGGCAAGGTCGTTCTCGCAGAGCGGGACGACGACGGCGTCTCCCGTTATATCGAGGAGGTAGGCCTCGAGGCGATCACGCCGAACACGATCACCGACCCCGACGCGCTGTTCGCGGAACTCGAACAGGTCCGCGACCGGGGGTACGCGGTGAACAACCAGGAGCACATGGAAGGACTTCGCGGCGTCTCCGTGCCCGTTTATACCCCCGACGAGGACTTCCTCGGGTCGCTGAGCGTCTTCGGGCCGACCAGCCGATTCACCGACGATTACGTTCACGACGAGCTCCCGACCCGACTTCGAGACAAGGCGGGCGAAATCAGGGTCACGCTCGCGTACGGCTGACGACGCCGACGAACCGTGACTTCCGGTCCGGATTCCCGGACCTCGGAACTGATCACGGGGGCTCGCCCAGCGATCGGGGACCGGATCTCGGCGGTCCGCGTTTCACTCGTCGAAACGTCGGCCGGATCGGATGATCTTTTCGAGCGAGTCGGCCTCATCGCTCGTCATGTGTCCCGCTATTCGGACCTATTCGTTCGACCAACGAATTCTGCGATTCGCATACTGAAACAGACCGTGCCCGTTACCGAAACGGTTTTGCTGGTTTCCTTGAATATTCGACCCGATGACCGATCACCTCGCAGCGCCGGGACCGGATCCCAAAGTCCTGCGTCTCATCCGGAAATACGAACTCGAGGGCCTCGGCGACGAACTCGAGGCTCAGTGGACCCGTCCGGACGACCGATCGAGTCTCCGAGGGCTCGCCGACTCGTTCAACGAACGGCTCCTCCGGGCCGCGCTCGATGACGCCGGTGTCGACACGATTACCGACGACGTCAGTCGGCTCTACGCCCTTCTCGACGGCGACGAAGGAAGTCGCGGCGAACGAACTGCGGCCAGGCGGCGACTCGAGCGAGCGGACGTCGACGTCGAGACGTTGCAAGACGAATTCGTCTCCTACGGGGCGATCCGGTCGTACCTCACCGGCTATCGGGACGCGTCGCTCCCGGAATCTGAGGCGGACGTCCGGGAGACGGAGTCCCGAACGATCGAGGGACTCCGCCAGCGGACGATCGCGGTCACCGAGAGCAAACTCGCTCGACTGCGGGACGGCGGGCACCTGCAACTCGGTTCCCACCGGGTCCTCGCCGACGTCCAGGTCCTCTGCGAGGAGTGTGGTCGACAGTACGACGTCGCCAGGCTGCTTGAGACCGGCACGTGCGACTGCGAGGATTCCTGAAGACACTCGAACCGGACCGGGCGAACGCATAATAAACGTACGACTGTTATGGGTATCGCCGGTCCCGGCTTTTCCTCGCCGATTCAGTGTTGTTCGGGGAACATATACTATACTAGTAATTATTCTCGAATTTTCATATATGCAGTACCGATGCGATTACTCGGCAGCAGTCGTCGGACACACTGCGCCGTGACGTAGTAGCGTCTCGATCGATCTCGAATCACCTATCGAGGCGTTCAACGACGGCTTCGTCTCCCGCAGTTAGCAGGCTGAACCTCTCCCTATCTTCGGTCGAACGCCGTGACCGTTCGACGCAGCTGTCTCAACAAATAGTATAGCATTTCACAGAATGATCAATATGGATATGGTTCTATGAACGTGTGTCCCGTCGACGGACGGGCTCGGTCGACCGGACGGGTACGGGTCGTGGTATTCGGCGAGGGTTTATATCGGAAGCCGAGGCCAAGGGGGGTATGTCGGAACGATCCCGACGACAGCGACGGACAGTTCTTCGAACGGTCGGTGCCCTCGGTGCAGGGGCGGTCGCCGCGGTGACAACCGTCGGTGCGAGTACCGGGGACCCACCGAATCGACCCGATCACGCACCGAACCCGGGGAGCACGCCGTCGACCGCTCCCGGTTCGTCCCCGGCCGATGTCGAGATCGGCGACCTACTCGAGGGCTCTGATCTGTACGTCGGCGTCGTCGACCGAATCGTCGACGGGGAACACGTCGTTCTCCTGCTCGAGGACGGGGAGGAGGTCGTCGACCAGCTCGTGTTACCGGTCGATCGATTCGACGATATCGAACCGGACGACATCCTGTTGACCGCCGCAACGGACGGCGAGTTACACGCGCACCGACGCCTTCCGTCGAAACCGAACGACTGTCCCGACCCCGGTTTCGAGCCGCTTCCGTCCGACGACTGAGGCGGACGCCGCGCTCCGTCGTCCGACTCCGTGGGCCGCTCATGGCCGGTGGTTCCCAGCACTATCGGCGGTTGTCAACTCGTGACGGAGCAGGAATCAGCAAGTACAACGCGTAATGCTCGCAGACGCGTCGGTCTATACACGATGATGGAAACGGACTCCGCTGAGATCGAGCTAGAGCGGCCGGGGACGACGAGCCTTCGTGCCGCGTTTTTCGGCGTCTGGTTCGTGGATCTCGTCGCGACGATCCTGTTCTTTACCGTTCCGTACGCGTCCGAACTGAATCCCGTGACGGTCTTCCTGCACGATCTCTTCGGAATGGCCGGCGTCGTCCTCGCCGCCCTCATCTACGCCGGCTTTGTCGTGGGTATTGGTTCCCTCCTCTCGAGGCCGTTCGACGTCGGCTTCGTGACGGGAGCGGTCGTCATGTACGCCCTCTTCGCTAGCAACAACGTCGTCCTCCTCGTGTCTCGCGAGCCGTTGCTGGCCCCGATCGTCCCGTGACCGAGACGGTCCGGTTCGGGCCACGAAGCGGTCGACCGAGGGGATCGAGGCGCGGAACCTCGAGGAAAGCGTCGGTCGCGATCTTCGACGCCGTCGGCTGTGACTCGTCGACGAGGTGATGTTTTAATACCGTCCGGTGAGCAGGGTCGCTCGTGCAGGGAGCAATCGTTCGGACGTCGGAGGGATCGGGATGAGTACGCGGGACGAGTTCTGGGACGTCGTGTGTGCTCGCGCCTCGTCGTTTTACCTCATGCTCGTCGCCGTCACCGTGATGGGTGTCTTGAACCTGGCGGCGATGGTACTCGGTGACCAGTCGACGGGAGCGTTCGTCGTCTCGACGGTCGTCTTCGCTATCCTCGGTGTTACCGGCCTCGGACTCGTCCTCGTCCTCTGGCAGTGCAAGCGACTGTAACGGCTGTGCCCGCCGTTTACTCGACCTATCACAATGAAGCTGTATTGAGTTAACTCCCTCCACCGATGGATTCTTTTACCTGTGGCTAAACGATAGTAGCCATGTCCACAGGAATTCCGGAGGACGAGGCCATCCTCGAGACTGCACGGACCGATCCCGAGGCGGTCGACCTCGAGACGATCGTCGCGCTGTTCGACGCCGAGCAGGGACAGGTTCGCAACGTCGCGTTGCGGTGCGTGCGCTTCGTCGCGATCGACGATCCCGGTCGCGTCGCGGCGATCAGCGAGCACGTCGTCGAGCGCCTGGACGACGAGTTCGCCGTCGCGGGGAGCACCGCCGCCGCCGTCCTCGCGCGCATCGCTCCCGAGCACCCCGACGCGGTCCGTCCGGCGGTTCCCGCGCTCGTCGGAAAGCTCGACGAGCACCCGCCACAGACCGGGTACCGGGCGGCGCGAGCGCTGACGCCGCTGCTCGAGGACGACCCGGCCGAATTCGTATCGGAAGCCGACGTGCTCTTCGACGTGCTGGTCGATCCACCCGAGGTGTGGGCCCCGGAGTCCGAAGAGCTGCAAGACCTGCCCCGCAAAAAGCGAGAGTCGATCACGAACCTGCTGGCCTCCCGGCGGGACGAGATCGCGACAGACGAGGCGCGTGCCAGGGTGATACGGGAATTCGCCGCCCACGCGCTCGTCGAGGTGACCGCACTGGATCCCGACGCGATCGCGGACCGGCTCGAGGAACTGCCACCTGCTCTCGCGCGTGAGCCGCCGCTCGCCAGAGCAGCGACCATCGACGTCGTTGCAAACGTCGCCAGGGAGGAGTCGGCGGCTGCTGCCCCGGTGATCGAGGCGCTGATCGATCGGCTCGAGGACGACGCGGACGTCGTCCGTATACACGCGGTTCGCGCGCTGGGCTTTGCCGAGGCGACGGACGCGGTCGAACCGCTTCGAGCCGTGGCCGAGGACGCCGACGGTGAGCTGGGGGAGTTAGCCGCGGACACCGCCGATTGGTTGGCCGAGGCGTCGTGAGCACGGTTGTGTCCGCCGTCGCTCGAGCGTCGTCGTCGGAATCGACGCTTCGGTGAACCCGTTTATCAGCATCTCTCACCTGCAGCAAGAGGTTTTCGCGCGCTGCGTTTTTGAAAAGGTACTAATATGGATTTAATTAAAATATATCCCTACACTTATGTATGATTAACTTTGACTAGGGTATCGTATGGTTCGCAGCCAAACAAGTGGGGACTATAGCGATATAGTGTCCCGAAGAGAGTTCGTATCGATTGCGGGTGCGACGGGTGCCGCTGCGCTCGCCGGCTGTACCGGCGGCGGCAGCGACGACGGTGGCGACTGGTTCGTCGGTACGCAGGTGAACTTCCCCGCCAGTAACTATCACTGGAACCTCCTCGCCGGCTGGGAGATCCCGCACGACCGGTTCGGCCTGTTCGCCCAGTGGACCCAGTACCTGATCGACGACGACGAGTTCTATCCGCACCTCGTTCAGGAGTGGGACCACGATGGCGGCGAGATGACGCTCACCCTCTCCGAGGAGTTCACGTGGGGCAGCGGTGACGCCGTTACCGCCGAGGACCTCGCTTTCCAACTCGAGGTCCTCGAAGCGGCCGATCAGCCGGTCTGGCAGTTCATCGACGGCGTCGAAGCGACCGGCGAGTACGAACTGACCATCTCCTACCCCGAGGGAACGAACACGGACCTCGTCGAGTACGCGCTGCTGGCCGAGCAGGCCGCCTACTCGCCGGCGGACTTCGAGGGGGAAAACTGGGAGGAGGACCCCGCAGGTGTCGAGGTCGCCGAGCCCGATCCGTCGGGTCCGATCGCGCTGACCGAACACAACGATACGTATTCGCAGACTGAACCGCGCGACGGGCTCGAGGAGTATGCCGATCACGTCCTGGCCGACCGGTACAACTGGGACGGTTACCGGGTCGAATTCCGCGACGGCAACAACGCCGCCCACGAGTCGCTGATCAGCGGGGAAACGGACGGCCAGCACAGCCTGTTCGCGCCGCCGGCCGTCCTGGACGAGTTCCCGGACCACCTTCACGAGTACCGGGTCCCCGGCGGCTTCGGCATGGCGATCTGGTTCGATCACGAGCAGGAACCCTGGGACCAGCGGGAGGTCCGTCAGGCGCTCTATCACTCGATCGACCGGGAGGCAGTGATCGGGAACATCGGCGAAAGCACGAAGGTCAGCCACCATCCCGCGCCGACCGGGCTCACGTGGGCCAGCGTCGAGGACTGGCTCGGGTCCACCGAACCGGACGGCTTCACCGTCTACGACTACGACCCCGAGCGGGCCGAAGAGCTACTCAACGAGGCCGGGTACGAGATGGGCGAGATCGGGATCGAGCTCACTTTCCCCCAGACCTGGTCCGACTGGGCGGACGCGGCCAGAACGATCGTCGACTACCTCGACCAGGCCGGCTGGGACGCGTCGGCCGACGGCCGATCCGAAGGGCCGGGGAGCTACGCGGGGTCCGGTCCCGACCTCTTCGTCGACCAGCACACGGCAGGCGGCGCGCCGCGCATGAACCACCCCTACTTCTCGCTTGACTACATCCTTCGCAATCGGCTGCGCGACACCGAGAGCCACTTCGCGAACTACCCCACCGAGGTCGAACTCGACGGCGAGACGATCGACGTCGAAGCCGAACTCGAGACCTTCGCGACGACGACCGACCAGTCCGAGCAGGAAGCGATCGTCGAACGGCTGGCTCGCGTCGTCAACGAGGACGTTCCCTGCATCTACGTCATGGAGAAGTACGAGCAGTCGTTCATCAACGGCGACCGCTTCGAGGTTCCCGAGGAGTCGCCACACTTCTCCTCGTACTGGCCGCTGTGGTGGCTCCCCAAGGTCGACGAGAGCCTCGAGGGCTACGACACGCCCGGTCTGTTGAAATTCGACGGCTGACTGCCACTTCCATCTTCCTCGCTCATGAACTGGTATCTCAAGCGGACCGGACAAGCACTGTTCACGCTCTGGGCGGTGGTGACCATCGCGTTCGTCCTGGCGTGGAACGTTCCAGGATCCCTGGTCGATCACATGGTCGATCGGATCGTCCAGAACAGCAACATCGACCCGGAAATCGTTCGGGAATCGATCGAGAGTCGGCTCATGTTCGACCCGGAGGCGTCGCTGCTCGAGGGCTATCTCACGTACATGTCGGCGTTGCTCGAGGGCAACCTCGGGTATTCGTTCGTGGCCGGCCAGGACGTCAGTACGACGCTCGCCGAGGCCGTTCCGTGGACGCTGCTCGTGATGTCGCTGGCGACCCTCGGGATGTTCGCCATCTCCCTGGCGCTCGGCGCGATCATGGCCTACCGGGAAGGGTCGTGGTTCGATATCGCGAACACGTTCGTCGGGATCGTCACCACTTCGGTTCCCTACTTCGTCGCCGCGTTCCTGTTGATTCTCTGGGTCGGCTACAGCGACGCGCCGATCCTCGAGCTGTTCCCGCCGCGGGGACGACAACCGCCGCGGATCGATCCCGGCTTCACCGTCGCGTTCGTCTGGGGCGCGCTCAGGCACGCGGTCCTCCCGGCCCTCTCGTATATCATCACCGGCTACGGACTGCTCGCGCTCTCGATGCGTGGTAACAGCATCCAGACCCTCGGCGAGGACTACGTCAGGGTCGCCGAGCTTCGGGGCCTGTCGTCCCGACGGATCGCGCTCCGATACGTCGGGCGAAACGCGGTCCTCCCCCTCTACACCAGCCTGTTGCTCTCGATCGGGTTCATGCTGGGATCGTCGGTCGTCCTGGAACAGATCTTCCAGTACCACGGCGTCGGCTACTGGATGTACGAAGCGATCGACGCCACCGACGTCCCGCTCATGATGGGCACGTTCATCGTGATCACGGTGTGCGTCGTGATCGCGACGTTCGTCGCAGACATGACCTACAGCATGCTGGATCCGCGGATCAAATCGGGTGATCAAGGTGAAGCGTACTGAAGACGACCGCGCGGGTGACGACGATCCCCGAACCGACGGCGGGACCGGTGACATGTTCGGCGATTCGGAGATCACGGCCGTCACCCGGCGGCAGCGAGCTCGAGAGACGTTCGACGAGTCGGTGGTCGCTCCGTTCAAAGTGGCGTGGGACGACTGGCGGACGAAAGTCGCGCTGCTGATCCTCGGTGGCTTCGTCGCGACGGCCCTCCTCGTCTGGCTCCACCAGGCCGGTTACACTCTGCTGAACGACGTGCTTCGGGTTCTCGGCTCGCCCTGGGAACTCGAGGTCCCGCGGAGTCCGGTCGGGATCACCGATGAGCGACGCAGCGTGCGTCCGTTCGAGAACTGGCAGTACCCGCTGGGCACGTTCGACAACGGCGTCGACATCCTCTCGGCCCTCCTCTGGGCGACGCCCGGTATGTTGCAGATGGTCCTCGCTGGCGGCGTCTTCTCGACGGCGATGGCAACCGTGGTTGGAACGGTCTCCGGCTACAAGGGCGGCACCGTCGAGTCCGTTCTGAACACGATCGTCGACATCGCGATGTCGATCCCCGGCCTGCCGCTGGTCGTCGTGCTCGTCGCGATCATCCAGCCGTCGTCGCCGTACGTGATCGGGGTGCTCATCACGATCAACATCTGGGCGGGTCTGGCCCGGACGATCCACTCGCAGGTGCTCTCCTTGCGCGAGAAGTCCTACGTCGAGGCCTCGCGCACGATGGGTATCTCGACCCCGCAGATCATCCGAAAGGACATCCTGCCGAACCTGATGCCGTACATCACGGTCAACTTCGTCTACGCGGCCCGACGGGTCGTCTACGACAGCATCGCGCTGTACTACCTTGGGCTGCTCGGCGGCGGGATGGCCGAGAACTGGGGCGTGATGCTCGACTGGGCGTACAACCTCTACAACGCTCTGACCGTCTCGGGCAAGGCGTACATGCTCCTCGCCCCGATGGTCCCGATCGTCGCGCTCTCGATGGCGCTGATCCTCCTCTCGCAGGGCACGGACAGGCTGTTCAACCCCCGCGTTCGAACCCGACACGCGGGCGAGACGGTCCAGGAAGACGACACCGACTGCGAGGTCAACCCACCCGCCTGAGCAATGACCGACCAAGACACACGATCCACGCAGACGGCAACGCACAGTACAGAGAGCACGGGTAGTACGGACGGCACGGCCGACCACGTCCTCGAGATCCGGGACGCCGAGGTCTACTTCGAGATGGACCGCGGGGTTTCCCGCGTCATGGACAACGTCGACCTCGACGTCCACCGCGGCGAGATCATCGGGGTCGTCGGGGAGAGCGGCAGCGGCAAATCGATGCTCGCCTCCTCGATGCTGGACGCGGTGGTCGACCCCGGCGTTCTGTCGGGGGAGATCACATACTATCCCGAGGACGGCGAGCCCGTCGACGTGCTCGGGCTCAGCGATCGGCAGCTGAAACAGCTTCGCTGGGAGGAGATCTCCATGGTGTTCCAGGGCGCGATGAGCTCGTTCAACCCGACGATGGGCGTTCGCGAACACTTCGTCGAGACCCTCGAGGCCCACGACTACGACGTCGCGGCGGGGATGGAACGCGCTCGCGAACTGCTCTCGGACCTCTACCTCGAGCCCGAGCGGGTGCTCGACGCCTACCCGCACGAACTCAGCGGCGGCATGCAACAGCGGGCGTTGATCGCGCTGTCGCTGGTGCTCGAGCCGGAGGTGCTCGTGATGGACGAGCCGACGGCGGCGCTGGACCTGCTGATGCAGCGGTCGATCCTCTCCCTGCTCGAGGACCTCCAGGAGAAGTACGATCTGACGATGGTGTTCATCACGCACGATCTGCCGCTGGTCGCCGAACTGGCCGACCGCATCGCCGTAATGTACGCCTTCGAGCTGATCGAGGTCGGCCCGACGGACGAGATTCTCCGGCACGCGGCGCACCCCTACACGCGGGCGCTGTTGAACGCGACGCCGAACCTCGACGCACCGCTCGAGGAGATGCAATCGATCGAGGGGGCGGCCCCGGACCCGGTTGACGTTCCCGACGGCTGTACGTACCACCCGCGGTGTCCGCTTGCCGACGAGACGTGCGTCGCCGACGATCCGACGTTCAGGGAAGTTCGCCCTGACCACGAGGCCGCGTGTTTCCACTGGGAAGACGCGGCCGAAGCGGTTCCGTTCACCAGCGTAGACGTCGACGCGGATCCGCAGGCGTCGATCACGGAGGAGCACCGATGAGCGGGGAGCCGCTCGTCTCGCTGGACGACGTCGAGGTGCACTTCGAGGAGAGCCAGGGACTGCTCGACTTCGGCGAGCCGGAGGTCGTCAGAGCCGTCGACGGCGTCTCGCTGGATATCGAGGAGAACGACGTCGTCGCCCTCGTCGGGGAGTCCGGTTGTGGGAAGACGACCCTCGGGAAGACGACCATCGGGCTCCAGCGACCGACCGGGGGGAGCGTCCGGTACCGCGGGCAGGACGTCTGGGACGCGAAGGACGGCCGCGGCGACGTCGAGATCCCTCACGACGAGATCCGCCGGTCGCTCCAGATCATCCATCAGGACCCCGGCGGCGCGCTCAACCCCAATCGGCGGGTGCGGAAGATCCTCGAGGCCCCGCTCAAGCGCTGGCAGTCCGACATGAGCGCCGGCGACCGCCGCCGCGAGGTGCTCTCGATGCTCGAGCGGGTCGGCATGACGCCGCCGGCCGACTACGCGGGGCGGTATCCCCACCAGCTCTCGGGCGGAGAGCAACAGCGCGTTGCACTCGTCCGCGCCCTGTTGATGGATCCCGACCTGATCCTGGCGGACGAGGCGATCTCGGCGCTGGACGTCTCCCTGCGCGTCGAGATGATGGATCTGCTACTCGAGTTACAGGCGCAGTTCGACACGTCGTTCGTGTTCGTCTCCCACGATCTCTCGAACGCGCGCTACCTGGCGTCCCACGCCGGGGGGCGGATCGGCGTGATGTATCTCGGGGAACTGGTCGAAATCGGCCCCGCAGAGCAGATCATCAACGACCCGAAACATCCCTACACGAAGGTGCTTCGGTGGGCGACGCCGGATCTCCACGCCGGCTCCGACGCGCCGGAGCCGCCGGTCCGCACGATCGACATTCCGGATCCGACGGACCCGCCGAGCGGCTGTCGGTTTCACACCCGCTGTCCCGAGGCGCGCGAGGCGTGCCGGCGGAGCGGCCCGGAGCCCGTCGATGCGGCGGCGGACCACGAGGTGGCGTGTTTCCGCGAGCTCGACGACCACGAGTACTGGTCGTCGCCGCCGCTGGCCGACGAGGACGGCCCGAACGACGCCGCGTCTCCGTCACCGCCGTCACCCGCCGAGTAACCGTTGCTGGTCGTTTTCGCATCCAGACTCGGCTCGAACCGGACGCGTCCGTCGTGAGCACCCACTTTTAATAGCCACCGACCCCTTCGAAAGCAACAATGGCCGCTCCAGAGCGACCTCCAGAGAGCGAGGACTGTGCAGTACCTGATCTCGAGACCATGACGCTGGCCGAGAAGGCCGGGCAACTCGTCGGTGCGTTCGTCGGATCGATGGGAGACGTCGAACTGAGCGTCGACGACGCGGCGGCGCTCGTCCGAGACGAACACGTCGGGTCGATCGCGGCGTTCGGGATCGGCGTCTCTCGGTATCACGATCCCGAACGGGTCGCCGAGATCGCCAACCGGCTCCAGCGGGTCGCGATCGAAGAGACGAGCCACGGGATCCCACTGTTGCTTCCCGTCGACGCGGTGCACGGCCACGCGTACGTCGACGGGGCGACGGTGTTTCCCCACGGACTGGGGATCGCCGCCACCCGGAACCCCGCGATCGCGCAGCGGGCCGGCGAGATCACGGCCGCGGAGATGCGGGCGACCGGCGCGACCCTGAACTACGGCCCGACCTGTGACGTCGTTCGCGACCCGCGCTGGGGCCGGACCTTCGAGACCTACGGTGAAAGCCCGCTACTGTGCGGGGCGTTCGCGGGAGCGACCGTTCGCGGGCTCGAGTCCGAGGACCGCGGGCCGCGGGTCGCCGCGACGGCGAAACACTTCCCCGCGTACGGCGACCCTGCTGGCGGCGAGGACGCTGCAGCCGTGGACCGTTCCGCGAGCACGATCCACCAGCTGTTCGTGCCGCCGTTCGTCGAAGCGATCGACGCCGGCGCGTCGGTGGTGATGCCCTGTTACAACTCCATCGACGGGGAGCCGGCCCACGGCTCCCGGCGCTACCTCACCGACCTCCTGCGCGAGCGGCTCGGCTTCGAGGGGGCGGTCGCCTCGGACTGGGGCGGAATCGATCACCTCCACGAGGATCACCACGTGACCGCCTCGCAGCGCGATTCCGCACGGACGACGATCGACGCAGGGCTCGACCTGATCTCGATCGGTCGCGACGAGTACGCGGCCCACGTTCGGGACCTCGTCGAGTCGGGCGAGCTCTCGGAGGCCGCGATCGACGCCGCAGTCTCCCGAATCCTCGAGCTCAAAGATTCGCTCGGCCTCTTCGACGATCCCTACGTCGACGTCGAGACGGTCCGGACCACGGTGGGCTCGTCGGCCCACCGAACGGCCGCGCTGCGAGCGGCCCGCGAGTCCCAGACCCTCCTCGAGAACGACGGGGTGCTCCCGCTGTCCGAGGGAGTCGACTCGATCCTCGTCGCGGGGCCGAACGCGGCGTCGCTTCGGAACCAGTACGGCGGGTGGAGCGTCCAGGAGCCGGATCCGGCCTCCGGAACGACCGTACTCGATGGGATCATGGATCGGACTGGCGACGGGACGACGGTCCGGTACGAGCGAGGGGCCACCCTCCGGGAGCGACGGGATCTCGAGACGGTCGATGACGCGGCGGCGGACGCGGACGTGGCGGTCGTCGCCGTCGGCGAGGGGTGGTACTACCACGAGTTCGGACCGAACGGTCTCGTCGGACCGACCGGTGAGTTCCCGACCCGATCGCAGCTCGACTTGCCCGAGGCCCAGCGGGAGCTGCTCGAGGCGGTCCACGAGACCGGGACGCCGCTCGTGGTCGTCGCGATCGCGGGCCGACCGCTGTCGCTGTCCTGGTGCGCCGAGAACGCCGATGCGCTGTTGTACTCGTACTACCCGGGAAGCGAAGGCGGAGAGGCCATCGCGGACGTCCTCTTCGGCGATTACAACCCGTCGGGTCGACTACCCGTCAGCGTCCCGCGCTCCGTGGCCGACGTGCCGACGACGTTCAACCACTTCGCGCATCCGACGCCGATCGGTGCCGACGAACACCCCGACACGTACGACCCCCTCTACGAGTTCGGTCACGGCGAGAGCTACACCGAGTTCGCGTGTTCCGACCTCTCGGTCTCGGAGCCCCGGATCGGCCCCGCCGAATCGGTCACCGCCTCGATCACCGTCGAAAACGTCGGCGACCGAGCGGGCGATCGGGCGGTCGATTTCTTCCTGCGAGACGAGGTGAGCTCGCGCGTTCGGCCGGTCTGCGAACACGTCGGGTTCACGCGGGTCGGCCTCAAGCCGGGCGAGTCGACGACTGCCGAGGTGACGATACCGAACGACGCACTCGCCGTGACCGATTCCTGCGGACGGTCGACGGTCGAGCCGGGAACGTTCGAACTCTCCTGTGAGGGACGGTCGACGACTGTCACGGTCGAGCCAGGGACCGAGCGGCGCTGACGCACTGGGGAAATTACGGGCGGATCGACTCCGCTCGACGCGACGAACCGAAGCGACAGTCGTCTCGGCTCAGCGGCCACCGCAGTAGGAACCCTCTTTTCGACCCGTTCAACAGACGCCGAGCGAACCGTTTTCGAGCTCCGATCGACCCCATACTTACCAGTCGATTTGTATATCGACCAGTACATAACGAATAATCGCACGCGAATCGAAAGACGAAGCGGTGGTAAATACCGAGACTGAACGATAAAATATGTGTATAGTAAATGTGTTTTTACAACTTCAAAAGTTCATGAACATAGATTTTTGTACACCCGGAAACCAGCACACGTATGGACACGGAAACGCTCCAACGCGTGCTCGAGGACGCCGGATTGACCGGTCAGCAAGCCGAGGCGTACCTGACGCTCCTCGAGTTAGGATCATCACCAGTCGTCGAGATCGCTCACGAGTCGTCGGTCTCGTCCTCGCGGATTTACGAGATCGTTCGGTCGCTCGAGGAAGAGGGGTTCGTGGAGACGCTCGACCGGGACCAGTTGTACGCTCGGCCGCGCGAACCGGTCGACGTGCTCAATCGGCTGCGACACAAAAGCGAGATGCTCGCGGACGCCGCCGGCGAGATCGAAGATCGCTGGGAACGGCCGGATCCCCAGGACTCGCGAATCAGCGTCCTCAAGCGGACCGAAACGGTCCTCCGGAGTCCGGGGACGCGATCGCGGAATCGAACGTCTCCGTCGCGCTGGCCGCCACGCCGGCCCAGCTCGAGGAGTTGCGGCCGTCGATCGAGACCGCCGCCGCGAACGGTGCGTTAATCCAGATCGCGGTCTACGACGCCGGCGACGCCGACGTTCCCGACCTCGATGGCGTCCTCGAGGTTCGACGGTGTCCGATTCCGGGCCCTTTCCTCGCGATCGTCGACCGGCGGTACGCGTTCTTCGCTCCGAACGTCCACAGCGACCGCTCTTACGGGATCACGATCGGCGACGAGATCCTCTCGTTTATCATGCACTGGTACTTCCGGACGTGTCTGTGGGCGCACAACGACCGGCTCTCGATCGATCGCGATCAGTCTCCGACCTACGTGAGCATCGAGGGGTTCGTCCACGATGCCGCCTCGCTGCTCCGCGACGGTGCGGAGATGACACTCCGAGTGATCGGCCACCGAACCGAGACCGGAGAGCGAGTCGACCTCCACGGAACCCTCGTCCGGGCGACGTGGGGCGGCCGACTCGAACCGCCGCGTGACCCCACGTACACGGACCTCGCTGGACAGGTCACGCTCTTCCTCGAGACGGACGAGAGGGTCGTCTCGATCGGCGCGTGGGGCGCCCTGTTCGAGGACGTCGAGGCCGAGATCATCCGGGTGGAGGGAATCGATCTCCCGAACCCGTAACGGGGGACGACGGGCCAGCGATCGGTGACTCTCACGTGGCGGCCGTCGGTGACTCCTCCGGAATCGTGGCTGGACACTGGTTTGCGAGATCGGTCGGTAGGGCCCCATCCTTTACACATATATGACTGTAATCGGAATCGAGTTCCGGGCCGGCCGGGTGGTCTTGAATAGCCAGTCGATATAGTATAATAATAGTGTCTATTCTTCCTATATACTAGAGTATTTATGTGTTGGGTAGCTATCTTGTTCCGTTCGCTAACCGTCTCGATAATTCCGTTAGCGTTCCAGTTTGTGCTGTTTCTGGTCGCTTATCCCGAATATTGGCTATACACGGCGTTCCGAGAACGATCCGCGAACCTGTGGGTGACCCCCGCTCGTCGTGAACGATAGGTTTTGCCGATAATTCCCCAGTGGGGTTCATACGATCCGTTTTCGCTGAGGGATCACGACGATGACGGCCGGCTCACAGTATGGTACCCCTGCTGTTCCTCCCTCGTACGGGAAATATATGATAGAATATATAATATCGAGAAACTATGTCTGAATTCGTTACTTTCCGCAAATACGGGTGCTCGAGACGGGATCCGATCCGGCGCTCGACCAGCGGTTCGTCGCATCTACCGTGGCGAGACGGTCCCGAATCGCTCACTACGGAGTCCGCTGCATCTAGTAGCAAACTTTTCGTCGGTTCCGTCGGAAGGGTCCCACTGAGACTATGGTCGCTGATAACACATCTCGAGTGATAGAATGACGGCCGGAACGCGATTAGACGCCTATCATTTCTACGAAGACGAGTGGGACAGCTACGAGCAGCTTCGGGAGTCTTTCGAGTGGGAGGTGCCCGACCGGTTCAATATGGCGACGTACGTCTGCGATCGGTGGGCGGGGGACAAGAGTCGCGTCGCCCTGTTCGCCGAGGATCAGGACGGGAACACGGAGACGTACACGTTCTGGCAGCTCCGAAATATCACGAATCAGCTCGCCAATCACCTGCGCGAACAGGGCGTCGAAGCCGGAGACCGCATCGGGGTCAACACCCCACAGCGGCCCGCGGCCGTGATCGCCCACGTGGCTTGCTGGAAACTCGGCGCGATGTCCGTCCCGCTGTCGACCCTGTTCGGCCCCGACGCGGTCGGGTATCGCCTGGCCGACTGCGACGCGATCGCAGCCGTCGTCGACGAATCCAACGTGGAGACCCTCCGGGAAGCCCGTACGGATCTCCCCGACCTCGAGACCGTCCTGACCGTCGGCGACGTCGATCGACGAGACGACGAAACGGACCTCTGGGACGCCATCGAGGACTACTCTCGCGAGTTCGAGCCCGTCGAGACCGATCCCGAGGACGACGCGGTCCTCATCTACACCTCCGGCACGACCGGCGATCCGAAGGGCGTTCGCCACGCACACCGGATGCTACTGGGACACCTGCCGCTGTTCATCACCACGTTCGGAAACGTGGACCTGCAGGCGGGCGACGTCTTCTGGACGCCGGCCGAGTGGGCCTGGATCGCCTCGCTGTTCGACGTCGTCGTTCCGGCGCTGTTCTACGGGAAGCCGGTCGTCGCGTACAACGGCGGTCAGTTCGACCCGGAGACGGCCTTCGATCTCCTCGAGCGCTACGGGATCACGAACTTCTTCGCGCCACCGACGGCCCTGCGGATGATGATGCAGGTCGAGGAGACGGACGGCTACGACGTGGGCTCGCTCCGGGCGATCGCGAGCGGCGGCGAGTCGCTCGGCGAGACGATCGCCGACTGGGCGGGGGAGACGTTCGACGGTGCGGTCGTCCACGAGGGGTACGGCCAGACGGAGGCCAACCTGCTCGTCGGCGAGTGTACCGCCCTCGCGGAGTCCCGCGAGGGATCGATGGGGCTGGCCGGTCCGGGACACGATATCGAGATCGTCGATCCCGATACGGCCGAAGCTACAGTCGAACCCGGCGAAATTGGGGAAATCGCTGTTCGGTACGAGAACGACCCCGTCTGCTTCAAAGAGTACTGGAACAAGCCCGCGAAAACCGAGCGGAAGGTTCGCAACGGCTGGCTCCTGACCGAAGACCTCGGAACGATGGACGCCGACGGCTACGTCTCGTTCAAGAGCCGGAAGGACGACGTCATCATCTCCGCAGGGTACCGGATCGGCCCCGAGGAAGTCGAAGATAGCATCGCCGGCCACGACGCGGTCGCCGACGCCGCCGTCATCGGCGTCCCCGACGACGAGCGCGGCGAGGTTCCGAAGGCCTTCGTCGTCCTTTCCTCGGGCCGGAACCCGAGCGACGACCTCCGAACGGCGATCAGAGAGCACGTGCGGGAACGACTCGCCAAGTACGAGTACCCCCGCGAGATCGAGTTCGTCGACGAACTCCCCAAAACCGCGACCGGGAAGGTTCGCCGCGCGTCGCTCGAGGAGTCGTAGCGTCCGACCGTCCGCCGGCCCGACGCGGGTCTACGGGAGGACTCCCGGTCGATTCGGCTCGTTCCGAAACCCCCCGCTATCCGGATCCACTACCACGCGAACGCTGCAGGTGGTCACGCGGTCACGGACGCGTGGTCGCGATTCTGCGGGGAACTGGACGTCGAGTGCGATCGGTCTCTCGAGTGCGTTTTCGATGACGTTCTCCAGCAGGATGCCGTCCTCGTCGGCCATGCGCTCGAGCGAACCCTGACCGAGGAAATACCGACGATCGTCGGTGAATTGTCGGCCGACGCAACCGGGATCGAGGAGCGCCCCCGACGAGGAGGCAGCCAGTCGGTCGACGCTGCGGTCCCCACGGACGCGAATTCTGGACGACCGGCAGCAGCGATGGCACTCGCGGCAACAACCATCCTCTCAGACACAGTGGGTGGCGATCGATCCCTCGCCCGCCTCCTTCCGGTCGTTGCATCTGCCCGTACCGACGTGGAGAACGGTATCATCCCGCTCGAGCGCGACTTCCTCGAATTTCTCTCGATTCTCTCGAGTCTGCCGCTCGAGATCGGGGACGACGGTCTCGATCTCGCAGCGCTTCGATCCGGCTCGACCGGGTTACAAGCGCTGGTCGCGCTCTTCGTCGCCAACCTCGTCGCGATGGGGCTCGGGGCGTGGGTATCTCACAGGCGGGCACCGCCGATCCCCGACGAGATCCGCGGGCCGGACGGGGACCCTATCGTCACGGACGAGCAGGTGCAACTCGGGAAGAAAGTGTTTCAGGCAAACGGGCTCATGAACTTCGGCTCGGTCCTGGGCAACGGCTCGTACTTCGGGGTCGACCTCACCGCGGACGCCCTGGAACTGAAAGCCGAGTTCATGCGCGAGTACTACGCTCGCGAGCGAGGCGGGGAGTCGTTCGAGGCGCTCGCGGACGACGAGCGGGCGGTCGTCGCCGAACGCGTCGAACGGGAACTCGACGCGGACGCACCCGACGGATCGATCGCCCGGTACTCGGCGGCGGAAGTCTCCGCTCACGAGCGCATTCGGGAGCGGTACGTCGACCGGTACCACGACGGATCGCCCGAACGCGGGATTCCGTCGGAGTTCGTCGACTCGGCCGACCACGCCGAGCGGCTCGCCGACTTCGCGTGCTGGACGGCGTGGATGGCCCACACTAATCGGCCCGGCTCGGACCACTCCTACACGAACGACTGGCCGTACGTGCCTGCGACCGGGAACCGGCCCACCGGTCAGGTCCTGGTCTGGAGCACGATCAGCGTCGTCCTGCTCATCGCCGGCGGCGGGTTCGGCGTCTGGGCATACCACGCCTTCGACTTCGCCGAACCGACGACCGAACTCGTCGACGTGCCCTCTCCCGACGCCGTCTCGGTCACGCCGACCCAATACGCCGCGGCGTGGTACGTCCCCGTCGCCGGCGCGCTGTTCGTCGCCCAGACGCTCGTCGGCGCGCTGTTGGCGCACTACTACGTCGAGCGAACCGGCTTCTATCGAATCGGAGAGGCACTCGGGGTCGACGTCGTCTCGCTGCTCCCGTTCTCTGTCGGCCGCGCCTGGCACGTCAACCTCGGGATCCTCTGGATCACGACGCTGTGGCTCGGCGGCGGGCTCTTCCTCCCGGGACTGTTCACCGACCGCGATCCGCCCTGGCAGGCCGCGGGCGCGACCGCACTGCTCGGCGCGCTCGTCCTCGCGACGGTCGGCGCGTTCGCGGGCGTCTGGCTCGGCACCCGCGGGAAACTCGGCTCGCCCGAGGACGGCGAACGCTGGTGGTGGCTCGGCTCCGAGGGCCTCGAGTACCTCGAGGTCGGTCGCGTCTGGAAGCTCGCGTTGCTCGGTGCCTTCGCCGGCTGGACGGGATTAGTGTTGCGCGGCGTCCGCCAACTGGACGAGCCGGCGACCGGATTGGGTCACTTCATGACGTACGCGGGCGGCTCGATCGCGCTCATGTTCGCCGCGAGCATGCTCTACACGCCGGAGACGAACATGGCAGTCACGGAGTTCTGGCGCTGGTGGGTCGTCCACATGTGGGTCGAGGGCGTCTTCGAGTTCTTCGTCACCGCCGTGATTTCCGCCGCACTGGTTTCGATGGACCTCATCGAGAAAGGCGATGCGGAAAATGCGATCCTCTTCGAAGTGTTCGCGATCATGGGGGCGGGCATCGTCGGCGTCTCCCATCATTACTGGTGGGTCGGCCTTCCCGACTTCTGGGTCCCCCTCGGGACGACGTTCTCGACCCTCGAGCTCGTCCCGCTCGTGTTCGTGCTCTATCGAAGCCTCGGCGAGTATCGATCCCTGAAGGCGCAGGGCGAATCCTTCCCCTACACGCTGCCGCTCCTGTTCATCCTCGGCAGCAGCGTGTGGAACTTCGTCGGCGGCGGTGTCCTCGGATTCTTCATCAACCTGCCTGTCATCAACTACTACGAACACGGCACGTACCTGACCGTTGCCCACGCGCACACGTCGCTGTTCGGCGCGTTCGGCCTCCTCGCACTCGGTCTCGGAACGTACATCCTGCGCGTCATCGCGCCTGAAGCCGCGTGGGACCCAACCTGGTTCCGCGGGGCGTTCTGGCTGACGAACGTCGGTCTCGTGATCATGTCCGTCGCGTCGCTGCTCCCTCTCGGATTCGTCCAGCTTCGAACCGCCTATCGGGACGGCTACGCCGCCGCGCGCAGCCTCGAGTTCTACGAGCAAGACCACGTCCAGACGTTGCTGTGGGCGCGAACGCTCGGCGACACGCCGATGATCCTCGGCGCGCTCGCCTTCACCGTCGGGGCGATCCGTCACCTCCGTGCCGCCCGGCGGCACTCGGCTACGGGTGCCTGACGGTGGGTTCGGCGTTCGTCCGGCGAACTCGCCGCTCTCGAGTGTGACGACGGGAAGACGGTGAGTCGAACCGACGGATCACTCGAGGCTGAAGCGAGCCGACCGAGAGATCGACCGAATCGCCCGTGGATACGCATTCGGTTCGATTCGCACGGTGGATTGATACTCGTTCGCACGAATACACGGCTGTGACAGGATCCCGCGTCGGCTTTCACTCGCTGACCACCGAGGTCACCGATCACCGCCCGACGGTCGAGGGCACGGTTCCGGACTGGCTCTCCGGGACGCTGATTCGCAACGGGCCGGCCCGTTTCGAGGTCGGCGGCCGCCGCGTCAACCACTGGTTCGATGGGCTCGCGATGCTCCGCCGTTACGCCTTCGACGACGGCCAGCTCCGCTATTCGAATCGGTTCCTCCGCAGCGGGGCCTACGAAGATGCGATGGACGGCCGGTTGACCGGCCAGTTCGGCACGGACACGCGCGGGTGGCGGCGCCTCCTCGAGACGGTGACCTCGCTGGGACTGCCGGACCCAACCGACAACGCGAACGTCCACGTCGCCCGCATCGACGGCGAGTACGTCGCGCTCACCGAGGCCCCGTGCCGGGTCGCGTTCGATCCCGAGACGCTCGAAACGCGCGGGCGCTTTCGATTCCGCGACGACGTGCCCGAACACATCGCGGCCGCCCATCTCGTGGACGACCCCCACCGCCACGAACTGGTCGGATTCACGACGCAGTTCGGTCGGACGCCGCAATACCACCTCTACCGTCTCCGACGAGGCAGTCGAACGCGCGAACTCATCGCGTCCGTCGACGCGGCGGGGCCGGCCTACATCCACGACTGTAGCGTCACCGCAGATCACGTCATCATCGTGGAATCACCGCTCATACTGTCGGTACTCCGGGCGCTCAACCCGTTTTCCGAGGGCGTGACCGACATGCTCGACTGGCAGCCGGACCGCGAGACGCGCGTGCTCGTGGTCGACCGCGATACCGGCGAGCTCGTGGCCGACCCGACGCTCGATCCGGCCTTTACCTTCCACCACGCCAACGCCTACGTCGACGGCGAGACAGTCGTTCTCGACCTCGTGGAGTTTCCGAACGGCGATATCGTCGATTCGATGTCGCTTGCCGAACTCGAGGGCGAGGGGTTTCCGGCCGTGCCCGACGCCCACCTGATGCGGTATCGTATCGATCCCGACGCGAACGCGGTCCGCCGGCGGCGACTCTACGATGGCGGGATGGAGATGCCGCGCGTCGCCCGCCCGGTCGTCGGCCGGCACCACCGGTACGCGTACGGCCAGGCGACCCATCGCGAGGGGGTGAACGGACTCGTCAAAGTGGACTGTGAGACGGGTGCTACCAGAGAGTGGTGGGAACAGTCGGTTTACGTCGAGGAACCGATACCCGTCCAGCATCCCGATTCCGAGGCCGAAGACGAGGGGGTCGTGCTTGCCACCGCGCTGGACGTCGACCGCGAGCGGACGATGCTTCTGGTCTTCGACGCGGCGACGCTTGATGTCCGAGCGCGGGCCGTTCTCCCGCACGCGGAGCCGTTCGGTTTCCACGGCCGGTTCTTCCGGGACGTGTAGTTCAGGCGAGGTCGTGCGATACGTCACGTGATCGGGATGGAGCAATACTGCGGCTCACCGAGTTGCTCGTCGCGAGAAGTGGGCGACCTCCGATTTGAACTACCTGAAGACGGGCATGCGTCTTCCGTAGTTCAAATCCGAGTTGATCGTATTTCCGCTGCTCACGGGTCACTACGTTCGCGTTGTTCGCAGTAGAAATGGGCCAACTCGGATTTGAACCGAGAGCCTCCACCTTATCAGAGTGGCGCTCAACCTAATTGAGCTATTGGCCCGCACCGCTTTCCTTCGCACTCGGTAGTTGCCCGGTGGAACGTTTAAGGGTTTCTTTCTCCCGCACCCGTGGGAACCCCTAGCGAGCGAGGGGATCGTCGTCTCGGTCGTCGTCCGCGTCGTCCGTCCGCTCGTCGCCGAAGTCGATCGTGTACGAGTCGTCGTCGTTCCCGTCGACGGTGTAGGCGTCGTCACCGAGATCGTAGGTCCCGTCGCCGGTCGATTCTGAGCGCTCGTCCGCCCCCTCCTGATTCGGGAAGCCGATCGTCCAGACGTTCCCGCTGGCGAAGCCGCCCGTTTTCTTGTCCGCGTAGGGGACGATCACGAAGCGCTTGAGCGCGGCTCGGATCGGGATCCGCGTCAGCGGCACGGCGAGCAGGAACCCGAGGAGGTCGGTGACCAGCCCCGGAGTCAGCAGGAACGCCCCGGCGGCGATCAGGAGGGCTCCGTCGAGCAACTCGTTCGTCGGCGGTTTGCCCTCGGCCATCGACCGCTGTATCTTCCGGATCGTCCGCCGACCCTCGGCACGGACGAGAAGCATACCGACCAGTCCAGTCAGGACGACGAGCAAGATCATCCCGACCCAGCCGACGAAGTCGAACTGGGTGACGACGACCGCGAGCAACACGGCGTCGAGGAACGGGATGAGCAACAGCGCGAGGATCCACCGGAGCATACCGGAATATAGATACCGAAGGGTGAAAATCCTTTACTCTCGTCCCAGTATCGGAATCGACGCCGCTCGAGGCCGCGAGCCGCGACTCCGGCCCGCGGCGCGTGCGAACGAAGGGCTTACCCTCGGCACGCGCCTCGGTCCGGTATGGACGATACGACGCGCGTCGAGTGGCGCGAGTGGGGACAGGTCGCCTTCGACGACGCCGACGCGGCCGACGTTCCCGTCTTGCTCTCGCTGACTGCGACGTGGTGCGATCACTGCCACGAGATGGACAAAGAGACGTATTCGGAGCCCCGAATCGCAGCCAACATCAACGACAGTTTCGTTCCCGTTCGAGTCGACGTGGACCGACATCCGCGTGTTCGCGACCGATACAACATGGGCGGGTTTCCGTCGACGGTCTTCCTCGCCCCCGACGGAAAGGTTCTGACCGGAGCGGGGTACCTCGGCCCCGATGGAATGCGGCAGGTGCTCGACAGCGTCCGGACCATGTGGGAAACGAAAGGCAGCGGCGCGGCGCGAGTCCCGCGGCCGTTGCGAGAGGACAACCCGCCGGCCGGCGAGCTGACGGCCGACATCGAAACGGGAATGCTCGGTCACCTCACCGATACCTACGACGAGACCGCCGGCGGCTGGGGGAAGAGCCCGAAGTTCCCGCTGCCCGACGCCCTCGAGTTCGCCCTGAAGCGTGACCGGGAGATGGCGCTGCGATCGTACGACGCAGTCGGCGCGAACCTGCTCGACGAGTACGACGGCGGCTTTTATCGCTTCGCGACCGATCGCGACTGGTCGGGGGTCCAGCGCGAGAAACTGCTCGACTCCAACGGCGCGCTCGTGCGAGCCTTCGCTAACGCCTACCTCCACACCGGCAAGGACGAGTACCGCGAACCCGCCGATCGCACGATCGAGTTCCTGACCACGACGCTATGGAACGGGGACGCCGACGCCTTCGCGAACAGCCAGGCCCCCGGCGACGACGATGCGCACAGCCTCGACGCGACCGATCGAGCGGCCGCCGACGAGCCGCCGGTCGATCGGGGCGTCTTCGCCGGCTCGAACGGGCTGGCGATCGAGGGGCTGCTCACCTACTACGCCTACACCGACGACGAGCGAGCCCGCCGGTACGCCGAGCGCGCGCTCGCGACCCTCCGCGAGGACCTGCTCGCGGACGGCGTCGCCGGCCACGCACTCGACGAGCGCGTGGAACGCACCGCCGACGGCGACCGCGTTTGTCTCCTCACGAATCAGGCGCGTGCGCTGGCGGCGCTGACGACGGCTGCTAGCACCCTCGAGACGGACGCGCTCGAGGACGCGACGAGCGTCGCGGAGGCGACGATCGAACGACTCCACGACGGGGATTCGTTCCTCGACGGACCCGCCGAGGGCGTCGGTCTGTGCGACCGTCCGCTGCGGCCCCTCGACGCCAACGTCGCCTTCGCGGACTCGCTGATCGATTTGGCCGTCCTCACGGGCGACGACCGGTATCGCCAGTTCGCTCGAGAAACGCTCGAAACCTTTGCGGGGGCCAGCGACCGATTCGGCGTCCAGATCGCCCGCTACGCGACGGCCGCGTCCCGGCTGCTCGAGGGGCCGCTGGTGATCCGGGTCGCCGCCGACCCCAGCTCGGACCTCCACCGGGCGGCGCTTCGCCTCGCGGACCACGAGAAAGTCGTCGTTCCCGATGCCGACGACCTCGAAGCGGGAACCGCACGGGCCGAACGAGGCGAGCGGGTATCGGACCCCGCCGAAACTCCCGACGAGTTGAGCGAACGAATTCAGACCGTTCTGGACTGACGCTCGGCCACGAACCTGCCGAGACCGATCCCGTATCAAACTACCATAGCGTTTATGGCCCTCCGGTTGGTCTGTCGTGACATGGCCAGTCTCAGGGACCTCGGGCTCTCGGAGTACGAGGCTCGAGCCTACCGATCGTTACTGAACACCGGCCCGACAACGGCCAAGGAACTTTCGCGGGCGAGCGACGTTCCGATGGGGCGGATCTACGACGTGCTCAACAGTATCGAACAGTACAATCTGGTCCGGAGTCAGACCGCGAGCCGGCCGAAAAAGTACGTCGCGGTCGAGCCCTCGACGGCACTCGATCGGCTGCTCGAGGACAAGAAGCGCGAACTTGAGGAGAAGGCCGACCAGTACGAGTCGATCGTCGACGATCTGGCCGACGAGCTCGACGCGGCCGAGCCGGTCGAAGAGCAGTTCTGGACCGCCGCCGTCGGCCCCGAGGAGACGATCGACCTCCTCCTGGAACGGCTCGCGGCCGCCGACCGCGATATCGTGATGGTCTCGTCCCATCCGTCCCCCCAGTGGGACATGCAGGCCGTCAGCGAGGAGATCAACGCCCAGCTCGAGGACGCCCTCGATCGGGGCGTCTCGATCGACCTGTTGATGACCCGCGAGATGGTCGCCTCGATGTCGGAGGAGGTGGGCCGACGCTATCGAGAGACCCTCCAACAGCGCGAGGACTTCGACGTCCGAACGCACGACGACGTGACGGGCTCGTTCAACATCATCGACGGCGTCGAGGTCTGCATTCAGGTTCCCAACCCGCTCTCTTCGGGCGAGGCCTTCGGCATGATCGACCTGAAGGATCCGGAGTTCGCAGCGAACGTCCACGAGGAGTTCGCCCCGCGGTGGACGGAAGCGGAGCCGCTCGAGTTCTGAATCGTAACTGATTCGATAGCTGATAAATAGGTACGAACTGATCGTGACTCTCCGGAGTCCGTCTCAACTCAGTACTGTTGGCTGACTTCCTCGCGGAGCGTCCCCATTTCGACGATGCGCTCGGCGTGGGCGTTGTGCTGGTGGATCGACTCGTCGTTGGACTGGCTCATCGTGATCACCGCGTCGTCGGCCAGGTGATCGAACTCGTCGACGACGCCCTCGGCCAGCGCCCGAACGCAGTCCTCGACGAACTTCGCGTCGGCGTGGGCCTCGTAGGTCATGTGATCCTCGTCGGGCCGCTTCGCGAGGTTGTAGATCCGGGCGCTCATCGAGTCACGGGCGATGTCGATGATGTCGTTCAGATCGACCGACGGATCGCCGTTGGCTTCGATGGTCAGCGTCGCGTGACCTCGCTGGGAGTGCCCCGGTTGCGGTACCTCCTCCAAGAACTCCGTAATCGTCTTTTCCTCGACGCCGAGGTCCTCGAGGGTCTGTTTCGCGCGGGACGTGGACATCCCCTGCGAGCACGGACAGACGGTCATCCCCGTGACCGTGGCACCGATCTCCTCGCGAGTCCCCTCGTCGGTCGCCGTCGCCGAAGCTACGATATCGACGGTGTGTTGCGTTTCCCGGTCGCTCGCGGGCGTCTGTTCGCGCCGCATGAACTCGGCCTCCATCGAGACCTCCGCTCGCGACGTGTAATCGTGTCGCTCGAGCAGCCGTTCGGCGGCCTCGCCGCAGACTTCCTCGACGCCGTAGGCCTCCTCGCGGGTCGCGTCCTCGAGGATCTCGTCGATGACCTCCATGTTGCGGCTCATGTCCGCGCCCTTCCGCCACCCGGGGAGGTCGACGAAGACCTCGAACTCGGCGGTGAGGACGATCGGGCGCTTGCCCTCGCGGGCGATCTTGACGAGCTTGTCGACGCCGGTGACGCCGACCTGACTCAGGCCGACGGTCACGTCGGGCGACGTCGCCTGCACGTCCGGCAACTGATGACTCATTGCCCGCATTCAGGGTAGCGGGCGATTCAACCTTTCGGAACCAGTAGGTACTGGCTCGAGGGACTGTGGGGTTCAGTACGGACTCGAGCGAGCCGTCGTTTCTTTAAGTGTCTCTGGTCACAAGGTAGAGATACGAGGGAAGACGGTCGTTCTCCAGGACTCCGATTCGGTAGTTGCGACGCTCCGCCTCTCAGCGGCGCGGACGTTCTTCCACCCGATTTTTCAGGCGGTTCAGTTCTGTCCCGGCTGTGGCACGCGACTCGAGTGATCTGCACGGCGATCCGGTAACCTGAACGGTGATCCGTTTTCAGGTCACCTAAGGCCCCGGAGTGACACCAGCGACTGTGCGAAGTTACACTATTACGGAAATCTGGGATATCCCGATTCGAATCAACACGTCGTTGTTGATCTTCCTCCCGATCCTCGCGTGGCTCATCGGAAGCGGGCAGCAGATCGAACTGTACGCCGGGTTCATCGACGGACTCACCGGCGCCGGATTCGACCTCTCACGTCTCGGCGCCGAGACGACGCGGTGGCTCATCGGCATCACGGCAGCGGTCGGGCTGTTCGTGAGCGTCACGCTGCACGAACTGGGCCACTCGTGGGTCGCGCTACGATACGACATCGAGATCGAGTCGATCACCCTGTGGATCCTCGGCGGCATCGCGTCGCTGAAGACCCTGCCCAAGGAGTGGGACCGCGAGTTCTGGATCGCCATCGCCGGCCCCATCACGAGCGTCCTCGTCGCCGCCGTCTGTTACGCCGCCGTTCTCGTCGTGCCGGACTCCCTGCAGGTCACCCGGTTCGTCCTCGGGTATCTGGCGATCACGAATCTACTCCTCGCGGGATTCAACCTCCTCCCCGCGTTCCCGATGGACGGCGGGCGCATCTTCCGCGCCCTCCTGGCTCGTTCCCGTCCCTACGGGAGCGCGACGCGGATCGCGGCGCGAGTCGGCGTCCTCTTCGCGTTCCTGTTCGCTATCGTCGGGGTTCTCAACTTCCAGCTCATTCTCCTCCTCCTCGCCTTCTTCATCTACGGCGCGGCGACCACGGAATCGCGAACCGTCCTCCTCGACGAACTGCTCGAGGGAATCACGATCGGCGACATCATGACCAGGGAGCCCGCGACGGTCTCGGCCGACGCGACGATCGAGGAGTTCGGCGACCAGCTGCTTCGAGATCGCCACTCCGTTCACCTCGTCACGGACGCAAGCGGGGCGGTCGTCGGCGTCGTCACGCTCGAGGATCTCCGGACGGCGCGCGGGAACGACCGAGGATCGACCCGCATCGAGGCGGTTATGCAGGACGTCCCGCGTATCGAATCGACTGCCGACGCCTTCGACACGCTCCCCGTGGTGAACCAGTCCGGGAACGTACTCGTCGAGGAGGCCGGGGAGATCGTCGGTGTCCTCTCGCAATCCGATTACGCGCACGCTATGACGATTCGACGCGGCTTTCAGAGTTCTATCGGCGCGTAGCGAACCCGTTCGAGGGTGCGACGGATTCCGCGACGCTGAGGGTCTTCGGTTCGCGTGCCGGCCGACTTCGGGACGATCCTCTCGGCGGGTTCGGTCCCGACCGCTCTTTAAGTGTCTCTGGTCACAAGGTGAAGCTACGAAGGGCATTCGGCACGCCGGTCTTCTCGCAGTTCCGTTTCCGACGACTCGAGCCACGGCCATGTCTCCCGTTCCGAATCGCGTCCACCGGACCGTCGACGAGCACCTGACGGCGATCGAACGCGAGTACGACGTCGCGGTCGTGCTCGCGGTCGCCCGCGGGAGCCACGCCTGGGGCGCGGCGAGTCCCGACAGCGACTACGACGTCGGGTTCGTCTTCGTCCCGACCGATCTGCGCCGGTACGCCCATCTCGAGAGGCCACCCGAAACCATCGTCGCAGACCGCGGCGAGTTCGAGTACCAGGGCTGGGACGTCCGGACGTTCGCGCGCTTGCTTGCCGACTCGAACGAAGGTGCGATCGACATGTTGCGAAGTCCGATTCGCTATCGCCTCGCGTACGACCCCGCCGACCTCGTCGACTACCTCGAGCGAACGTACAACCCGATCGACCTGTATCACACGTGGCGCGGGATCGCGACGAACAACTACCGCAAGTACGTCTCGCACCACCTGGTCCGCACCGACGATGAGATCTTCCCGATCGTCGAGGCAGACGCGGACGCGTACACCGTCGAAACGGAGGACGGAACGACGACGGTGCCGACCGACGACGACCGGTTCAGCGAGACCCAGACGAAACCGACGGTGAAGCGAAACCTGACCATCTGTCGGGCGGCCATGTTCACGTACTACCTCCTGGAAACCGGGGAACGCGGCGCACACGAGTTACCGGCCCTCGACTTCGAGACGTTCCTGACCGAGCAAGCGCCCGCAGTCTTCGACGCCGACCGAATCGACCGCGCTCGCGGGTTGCTCGAGCGCAAGCGGGCGGGCGAGGGCGATGTCACCGTCGGCGACGCCGTAGGCCGCGAGTTCGCACACCCGCCACGAGCGATCGATCCGGACGTACACGCTCGAGCCGGGCCCGATACCGAACGGCTGGACGACTTCATCGACGAGCTGATCGAGGCCGTCCGGTAGCCCGCGCCGCCCGTCGACCCGCGTCGCCGTTTAAGTGCTTCTGGTCACAAGGTAGAGCTACGAAGGGCTTTTGCGGAGTCGATCACACCGAGCAGAGACCGGTAGCCCCGGGTTTCCTCGGAGCTCACCGACAGCACCATACCTGTTAGAACGGCTGTCAGTCCAGTTAATCGGCCACTGAACGGAGCGAGCCTTTTTCACTCTCCCCCTCTCAGCGACAACTGATGCAAGACGACGGTGCCGATCCTGGTCCAGCGTCCGAGCGAGCGTCGGCCGTCGGAGACGGTATCGAACCCGATTCCGACGGTGAGCGGCGTCTCGAGGCCCGGCCCGGGTCCGGGTCGCTCTCGCGGGCGGACGTCCAGCGCGATTCGACAGTCCGCCGGTGGGGCGTCGTCACGCCGAGCGCGACGGTCATCGGTCGCGCGGACTCGCCCGAGGCGGACCTCTCCGAGAGCGTGCGCCGCCTCCACGACGAACAGCACGCGGCGACGCCCGGCTACAGCGAGCGGGCCCACCACCTCGACCGGCTCCGGACGACGCAGGCGCTGTGTAACGCCCTCGAGGTGACGCCGTGGCAGCGAGACCTCGCGCTGGGTGTCATGGACGAGATCGATCTCACCGAGTTCGGCAGCCAGCGGGCGATCCCGAAGGTGGCGCTGGTGGTGATCCGCCACGTCGTCGACGTCGACCGCCAGCAGTACTTCGGGCTCGACGATATCGATGCGCAGGAACTCTCGGCCGATCGGATGGAGGACCTGTTCGCCCGGTATCGGGCCCACGACATCACCGACGAGGAGGGGTTCAAGCGGCTCGCGGCCGAGTACGGGCTGGACACGACGAGTCTGAACCGACTTCGTCGCGTCCTCAAGTCACAACTCGACGACGAACTGCCGGCCTACGGGCGCAACCCGTATCGGGATCCGAACCTCCCGGACGTGACCGAGTCGGACACCAGCGCCGCCGATGCGGCCGCCACTGGGACCGAGAGCTGAGTTCCGATCGTCTCCACCGCGTTTCTCGTCTTCGTGGTCCCCTGCCGGTGACCGGCGACTTTTCCGTATTAGGTTCCTACTATCCCCATGGCTAACGCTGACACCGGATCGACGCCGGCGACGACCGATCGCATCGAAATTTACGCCGACTACGTCTGCCCGTTCTGTTATCTCGGCACGCGCTCGCTCGAGCAGTACCGCGAGGGGCGCGACGAGCCGCTGGACGTCGAGTGGCACCCCTTCGACCTCCGTAGCGGGAAGCGGAACGCGGACGGCTCGATCGACCACGACGCCGACGACGGCAAGGGCGACGAGTACTACGAGCAGGCGAGACAGAACGTCCGCCGGCTGCAGGAGGAGTACGGCGTCGAGATGGCCCAAGAGATCGCGACCGACGTCGACTCGTTGAACGCGCAGGTCGCCTCGTGGTACGTCAAGCAGGAGTACCCCGAGCAGTGGGCGGAATTCGACGAGTCGATCTACACGGCGCTCTGGCAGGACGGACGCGACATCGGCGACGTCGAGGTCCTGGCCGACCTCGCGGCGGACGCCGATCTCCCCGTCGACGAGATCCGCGACGCGGTCGCGGACGACGGCATCCGAGCGGAACTCGAGGACAGGTTCGCCGAGGCTCAACAGAAGGGGATCACCGGCGTGCCGACGTTCGTCTCGGACGGCCACGCCGCCCGGGGCTCGGTCCCGCCGGAACACCTCGAGCGACTCGTCGAGGGCGACCGGTAGGGGACCGGTCGAGTATCGAGACCGCTCACTCGAGTTTGTCGAGTCCGTCGAAGAAGTTCGCCTGCGGGCCGACGAGCCTGACCGGCTCCGCCGCGAGTGAGACGGAGACCGTCGCAGGCAGTTCGAGTCGCTGTCGATTGCGTCCGTCGCTGATCGCGTAGCCGGCCTCGGCTCCGGAGACGGTGAGGACGAGTTCGGTATCCGGTTCGACGACCAGCGGCGGCATCGAGTCGGTCGCGGCCATCTGCGTGACGACGAGCGCCTCGGCCCCGGGGTGAACCAGCGGTCCGCCCTCGCTCAAGTTGTAGGCGGTCGAGCCCGTCGGCGTGGCGACGAGAACGCCGTCCGCGTGGCTCTCGACGTATTGTTGTCCGTCGACCTGGACCTCGATAGTCGCCCCGCCGCCGTTCCCCCGTCGCGGCCCGTGAACGACGACCTCGTTGAGTGCGGGCTCGAGCGTCCAGTCCGCGTCGACGCCGCTCGCTTGCAGCCGCGACAGTTCGCGTTCCGGGAGGCTTCCCCGTTCGGCGAGTTCGTCCGCGAGGTCGGTGACGACGCCGAGCGCGTCGGCGGGAGCGACGGCGTTGAGAAAGCCGACTTCGCCGAGGTTGACCCCGAGGATCGGCGTCGACCCGACTTCTCGGGCGACGAACAACAGCGTTCCGTCGCCGCCGATACTCACGACGAGGTCGCGACCCGCCATCGCGGCGACCGGGACGGCGGTCGCGTCGATCGCACCGCCGGTCGACTCGTCGACGACGACACTCGCTCCGTCGCGCTCGAGGGCGTCGACGAGGTCGACGGCCAGCGCCTGTGCATGCTCGTTGTCACGTTGGGCGACGATTCCGACGGCGACGTCCATCGTCGGCGGCTACCCGCCCCGCCGTCAAAAACCCACGCTTGTCCGGCCGACAGCAACAAAGTTAATCGGGATGGAGTGACTCCGGTCACGTGAACGATCGCGACGACCTCGTCGCAGTGTCCAGTATGGCTTCCGTCCACCCGCGTCTCCCCGTCGTCGTACCGTCGCTGGCGGCGGAGAGGGACCCGTGCGTTTTCGCTCCGTCCCGGCTACCCGCGGGTGATCGCCGTGAGTGACGACGGCGACTGGTTCGAAGACGCGCTCGAGGGCGAAGACGCGAGCGATGCGGACGAGGAGACGGACGGTGACGAGGAGTGGACCGAGTTTCCGCGCGACGACGATCCCTCGGATACTGCGGAGAGCGCCGATTCCGATGGGCCGCCCGACGGTGGTGCTCCGGCAACCGAACAGCAGGACGAGTTGCCGTCCGAGGAGGACGGAACGGCGACTCCCGACGACGCCGAGGACGACTCCCTGTTCGACGAGGGCTTCGGCTCGGCACTGCAGGACGTCGAGACACCCGCGATCGACGACGAAGACGGTGCTGACGGCCCGGTAGCGGGCCCCGAAGGGTTCGACGACCTCGATTTCGTCCTCGAGGGGAGTGACGAACCCGACTTCGACGAGGAGATCGACTCCGAACTGCCCCGCCTCGATCTCGGCATCGACGGCCTCGACCGGATGATTCAGGGCGGCGTTCCCGAGCGCTCGCTGATCGTCGCGATGGGCAGCGCCGGGACCGGCAAGACCACGTTCGGCCTCCAGTTTCTCCACCACGGCCTCGAGCAAGGCGAGCGTGCGGTGTTCATCACGCTCGAGGAGAGTCGCGACCGGGTCATCAACAGTGCGACCGAGAAGGGCTACGCGTTCGACGAGTACGTCGACGACGGCGAGTTGGCCGTCGTCGACGTCGATCCCATCGAGATGGCCAACAGTCTGGCGTCGATCCGCAACGAACTCCCCGCGCTCGTCGAGGAATTCGACGCCTCGCGGCTCGTGCTGGACTCCGTCTCCTTGCTCGAGATGATGTACGAGGACCGGGCGAAACGGCGGAACGAAATCTACGATTTCTCCCGGAGCCTGAAAGAGGCGGGCGTTACCGCGCTGTTGACCAGCGAGGCGTCGGAGGAGACGCCCTACGCCTCGCGATACGGAATCGTCGAGTATCTCACGGACGCCGTCTTCGTCCTGCAGTACGTCCGGCCCGATGACTTCCGCGAGACCCGGCTCGCGATCGAGATTCAGAAGATCCGAGATGCGAACCACTCTCGGGAAAAGAAGCCCTACGAGATCACGAACGAGGGAATTTCGGTCTATCAGCAGGCGAATCTGTTCTAGCCCTCGTCGCGCCACCGTTCCAGCGAGTGGCCGCGACAGCGCGTTTCAGTCCAGTAAGGGACACTTATCGGCGCGTTCATGGCCCATACTTTTGCGGACAGGTGTCCGATTGATCCGCATGGCGCAACGGACGACAGCCGACGAGACACTGCCGCGAGAGGAACTCGCCGCGTACTTTCAGGACCTCGCGAGGGAGTTCGAGGGCGAGGACGAGGAGGTGATCGTTCCGGTCGGGAACAAGAACGTGTCACTCAGCCCGCCTCACAACATCGACGTCTCGGTCGAGGTCGTCGAACGCTCGTCGATGCTCCGGGGGAACCGTGAAACAGTCGAGATCGAACTGAGCTGGAAACCCTAACATGGCCGCCGCGGACTCCATCCTCATCTTCGTCCTGAGTCTGATCGTGGGAACGATCGGCATCCTCGCGGGTGCGCGGCTCGTGCTGGACAGGGACGCGAGCTTCGTCAACGCGGCGGTGACCGCCCTGATCGGTGCGGCCGCCTGGGCGATCACGAGCTTTTTCGTCGGCTGGATCCCAATTCTGGGCGTGGTGTTGATGCTGATCATCTGGGTCGGCGTCATCAACTGGCGCTACCCCGGCGGCTGGGGATCCGCGGCCGCGATCGGCTTCGTCGCCTGGATCGTCGCAGTCGGCATCCTCTACGCGCTCGCGGTAGTCGGCTTCGTCACGCCCGACGCGCTCGGCATTCCGGGCGTCTAGGCCGACCCCGGACTTCCCATCGGGCGAGAACGTGGGGAACCGCTTTGGTCGTTCGCTCGAGTGATCCGAGTAGCCAACGATGTACGAGACGATCCTGTTCCCGACGGACGGCAGCGACCACGCGGCGACCGTTGCGGACCACGCGATCGATATCGCAGCCACGAGGGACGCGACGCTCCACGTTCTCTCGGTCGTCGACGACCGCGCCTTTCTGGTTCTCGACGACGAACGCATCGAACGAGTCCGCGATGACCTCCGAACGAGCGCCCACGAGGCGGCGACCCGTGCCGCCGACCACGGTATCGAGACGACGACGGCGGTCGACACCGGCAACCCGGTCGAGTGTATCCTCGATTCCGCCGCGACGGTCGACGCCGACCTGATCGTCATGGGAACCAGCGGCGACGAGTACGAACGGAACGTCGTCGGAAGCGTCTCCCAGCGCGTCGTCCGTGACGCGCCCGTTCCCGTTACGACCGTCGGTCCCGACGTTTGATCGGGTCGGACGCCGTCGAGAACCGTCACGGATGGTTTGATATGGTCTCCGTGGGTAGTGAGTAGGAGATGCGCCGATCGATCGTAATCGCGGGTGTGCTGCTCGTTCTCGCCTTCCTGCTGGTCGGTGGGCCGTCGCTGTTGCTCTCGGTGTCGACCAGCCAGACGACGGCGGACACGCCCGCCCAGCCGACCCAGACGAAGCCGACGCCGGAGCTCGTTACGCTCGAGGACTCCGAAAGCGGCTTCTGGGAGTACCTCAGTTCGACGAAAAGCTTCCAGAAGCGAAGCCCGATCAACGTGGTCGTCCGCGGCGACATCGAAGACGTCGAGCGTGTGTTGACCGAGGCCGATGGCGGTAACTGGGAGGAGATGAACGAGTCCGAGGAGGAGGCACTGCCGGATACGTTCTCGCTCACCGATGAGAACGAGACCGACAACGAAACGGAAGCCGTGCCCGAAGCCGATACCGAAACGACGGCCAACGCCTCCACCGAGAACGCGACCGACGAGGACGAGGCGTCGAACGAGACCCCGGTCGCCCTTCCCGACCTCGACTGGGGGCAGGCAGACGGTGGAACCCGGTATGCCTACGTCGATCCCGGACCGAACGAGAGCGGCTACTGGATCACCGAGACGCGCCAGCTCGATGACGGCGACTACTACGGACAGCGCTACCACATCCGGCTCTACGAGAGCCCCAACGAGGACGACGACTGGGTCGCGATGCAGACCCACTCGGAACACTTCGACTGGTTCACGCTACGCCACCGAGTCCACGGCTCCCAGGACGCTCAGACCAAAGTCGAGACCGACTTCATGAAACACCCGCAGGTCGACGTCAAGGAGGACGTGAGCCGCATCTACCTCGACAACAGGAACTCCGCCGACGCCGACGGCTGGGCGACCCTCGTCGAACTGGCCGGACTGCTCGTCGTCCCGACGCTCGTCGGCATCCGAGCCGGGAGACGCGGTGGAAGCGCGTCCAGCACCACCGAAGCCCACATCACCGATCGGACGGCGGACGCGATCGACGACCACCTGACCGACGTCGACCGCCAGCGGCTCGCCGCCGCCGCCGACCGCCTCGAGGCCGGCCACCTCCTCCTCTTCTTTACCATCGTCGCGCTGTTCCTCGGCGTTCGAATGGGCGGCCTCGCCCTCGAGCGCCAGGCGTCGTTCCTGACACCCCATCAGATCGCCGCGATCCTCTACCCGGTGATCGGGGTGGGAATTCCGGTCGCGACGTACCTGCTCGCTCGGGGACTCACGCGACGACTCGACGCCGCCGTCGTCGCCGCCGGTTCGCTCGCGGTCGCGATCTGGATCGACTACAGTCTGCTCGGCGTCAACTCGCTCCCGGTCGACGTCGTCGTGCAACGGATGCTCGTCGTCGTCGCCCTCGGGTTGATCGCCGGCGGCGCAGCCAAACGGGCGTCCCGAAACGAAAAGTTCAACGACATGTTGCTGGTCGGGACGGCGATGTGGCTGCTCGTACTGGCCGGAACGCTCCTCGGGTACCTGTAGCGTACCGTATTCCGTCGTTTCGTCGATACTGGCGGTACCGATCCGCTGATTAAAGCGCGATTTGCTGGTGGCGAGCCCTTAAGTCCTTGCAACATCGTTATCTACACGACATGGCAAGCCCCACCCGTCAACGCGAGCGCGATCCTGAAACGACAGAAAAAACGCAGGAACCGGAGCGTGAGCGGGTGTGTGACGAGTGTGACGGGGGAACGCTCGTCAAGAGCGAGGATCAGGGCGAACTCGTCTGCGATCAGTGCGGTCTCATCGTCGAAGGAACGAACATCGACCACGGCCCGGAATGGCGCGCGTTCAACCACTCCGAGCGCCAGAACAAGTCACGCGTCGGCGCGCCGACGACCCAGACGATGCACGACAAGGGCCTGACGACCTCCATCGACTGGAAGAATCAGGACGCCTACGGCCGCTCGATCTCCTCGGACAAACGCAATCAGATGCGCCGCCTGCGCAAGTGGCAGGAACGAATCCGAACCAAGGACGCCGGCGAACGGAACCTTCAGTTCGCCCTCTCCGAGACCGACCGGATGGCCTCCTCGCTGGCGATTCCGCGATCCGTCCGCGAAGTCGCCTGCGTCATCTACCGACGCGCACTCGACGAAGACCTCATTCGCGGCCGTTCGATCGAAGGCGTCGCGACCAGTACGCTCTACGCCGCCTGCCGCATGGAAGGCATCCCCCGTTCGCTCGAGGAAGTCGCCGCCGTCTCCCGGGTCGAACGCAAAGAGATCGGCCGTACCTATCGCTACGTCGCACAGGAACTCAACCTCGAGATGGAACCGGTCAACCCGAAGAAGTACGTGCCGCGGTTTTGCTCGGAACTCGAACTCTCCGAAGAGGTGCAGGTGAAGGCGAACGAGATCATCGATACGACGACCGAGAAGGGGCTTCTCTCGGGCAAGTCGCCGACCGGCTACGCCGCGGCCGCGATCTACGCCGCCTCGCTACTTTGTAACGAGAAGAAGACCCAGCGCGAGGTCTCGGACGTCGCGCAGGTGACCGAGGTAACGATCCGGAACCGGTATCAGGAGCAGATCGAAGCGATGGGCATTCACGAGTAGGGCGGTCGACTAGAGTCGGTTTTAGAAATCGGACGCAAAACGTATTCTCTCGAGTCTCAGACGACGAAGCTGTCACTATCGAGTTTTCGCTCGTTCGAAAAGTGCGCCGACCGGGAGTCGAACCCGGGCTATGAGCTTGGGAAGCTCATGTCCTACCACTGGACCATCGGCGCTCGCACGGATTTACTCGACGACTACACTTCAACGTAGCGCTCTCGAGCGATTTTTTGTACGACGACCGAGAGTTCGGCCTCGAGGTGCAGCCGCTGCGGAGTCTCAGCACGTCTCTGCCGTGATAGCGAGACGTACGACAAGACGAAGTGTGTCCGGATTGGGATGGTGGCGATGCTCAACGTGTGTTGGCTGAGACGTGCAGTTTGCTTCTCGTACCGGACTCCCACGTTCTGATGACTGGTACGCTACCCGTCAGTCGAAATCGACCGTCCGGTCAGTTTTTTCCGGGGAGGGGAGCCTATTAGGCCGTCGCACCCCTACTCTCTCCCATGATCGATCTTCGGTTTTCGGAAGATGAGCTCGAGCAGCGGCGCGAACACATCACGGACTTCATTCGCGACCAAGTCGACGCGGCGGGGACAGACGGTGCCGTCCTCGGGCTCTCGGGCGGGATCGACAGCACGCTGACCGGCACGCTCGCCGTCGAGGCGCTCGGCGCGGAGAACGTTCACGGACTCGTTCTGCCGGCGACCGTGAGCAGCGACGAGAACATGAGCGACGCGGAACGGGTCGCCGTGGACCTCGAGATCACGTACGACGTGATCGAGATCGAACCGATCGTCGACTCGCTGCTGGCGGCCTACCCCGAGGCCGAAGGCGACCGCGAGGCGGTCGGAAACGCGCGGGCTCGCGTCCGGGGGGTCATGAACTATCTCGTCGCCAACCACGAGAGTCGACTCGTTCTGGGGACGGGCAATCGCAGTGAGGCCGCCGTGGGCTACTTCACCAAGTACGGCGACGGGGCCGTCGACTGCCACCCGATCGGGAACCTCTACAAGGGACAGGTCCGCCAGCTCGCCCGTCACGTCGGTGTCCCTGAGGAACTGGCTGCCAAGACCGCGACCGCGGAGCTGTGGGCCAACCAGACCGACGAGGAGGAACTGGGACTCAGCTACGAGACGCTCGACTCGATACTCGCGACCCACATCGACGGGCCGCTTCCGGTCGCCGCGACCTGCCGGCTCCTCGAGGTCGACGACGAAACGGTCGAACGGGTCCGCGAGATGTACGAGCAAAGCGAGCACAAACGGAACGTCCCGCCGGCACCGCCGACGCTCGAGTAATCGCCACCCCTCTCGTCAGTCCGCTCGTTCTCGCCACTCGTCCTCGAGCAGGCCGTACCAGTAAACGTCCCAGTGCTCGCCGTCGACGAACTCGCCGTCGCGATGAACGCCCTCTCGGGTGAACCCGATTCCCTCGAGAAGCCGCTGTGACGGCTCGTTGAACTCGAACACGTGGGCGGAGAGCCGATGGAGACCGAGCTGGTCGAAGGCGTACCGAACGACGCGTTCCGTCGCTTCGGTGCCGTACCCCTGGTCGTGGTGCTCGGGTGCGATCCAGTAGCCGATCTCGGCGGTCCGGGCTTCCCAGTCGAAGTCGAAGAAGCCGATCGTTCCGATCGGCGTCGAATCGGCGACGAGCAGCAGATCGACGGTGTCGTCCCCACAGACCACGTTCTCGAAGAAGTCGCGTTCCTGCTCGCTGTTGAGAGGGCGGGATCGCCCGATCGCCCGCCAAATCGTCGGATCGTTGACCTTCGCTTGCAGGAATTCGAGATCCTCCTCCTCGATCGGTCGGAGCGTCACGCGGTCGGCGTCCAGAAACACTGGGCCGGGCATATCCGCCCCGTAGTTGTCACTCACCAAATCACTTTTCAAAAATCGTTTCGGAACGGGTACTCGAACGACGTCGCCTACTCGAGCAGCGCGTCGATATCGTCGGCGTGGGCGGCGACGAGGTCGGCGAACGCGTCGGCCTCGCGTCGTTCCTGCGTGGCGCGCTCGCCGTCGTCCCGAATCCGTCGTTTCAGGGCAGCGAGCGCGTCCGCGGCGTTCCCCGCGATCTCCTCGGCGACGGAGCGGGGGTCGTCCTCGATGCGCGAGATCAGGCCGATCCGGAGCGCCTCTTCGGCGTCGATCGATCGGCCCGAGAGCGCGAACTCGAGGGCGTCGCCCTCGCCCAGCACGCGCGGTAGTCGGACGGTGCCGCCCCAGGCGCCGAACAGGCCGAAGCTGACCCCCGGTTCGCCGTAGGTCGAGTCGGGAGTCCCGACCCGGATGTCGCAGGCCAACGCCAGCTCGAGGCCGCCCCCGCGTGCGGGACCGTCGATCCCCGCGACGACGACCGCCGGCGAGTCTTCGATGGTCCGGGCCACGCGTTGCCCCAGACGCGCGAACTCGGCCGCGCGGTCGCGATCCCCCTCGAGCGCCGCGACCTCGTTCAGATCGGCCCCCGCGGAGAACGCCGGGCCGCGTCCGCGGAGGTAAATCACGGACTCCTCGGCCTCGTCGATCGCCGCCTCGAGCGTCTCCAGGCCGTCGACTGTCAGTGCGTTGCGCGCCTCGGGGCGGTCGATCGTCACGGTCCGAATCGGTCCGTCTGCGGCGACATCGATCATGTCAGCAGTCGATCGGGCGTTTCCAAAGGTCTTTGGCTCCCCCGTCGTAACCCCCCGCTAATGGAGAATGCCGACAGCTGTCGGCGTGCCGCCGCCGAGGCCGTCGCGGACGTCGAACCGTCACAGCTACACGACTACATCGAAGCGACCCTCGAGCGCGCGTCGATGGTCCCCGGCACGCTCACACTCGAGAGCGCCGCGATGATGGCTGCTGAGGGCCGCGTCTCCGAGGACGACCGGTACGTCGACAGCGAGTCCGGGATCGAGGGGGGACAGGAGCCGGCGGACGACGGGGACCCGGATCGCGAACTCGACGGGGTCGTCACTCACGCGGCCGGCGTCCAACTCATCTACGAGGGGCTGCGATTGACCCGATCGCTCTCCCACGAGGAACCCTGGTCGGCGAGCGACGCCGACGCCGGCGACGGTGACCTCGCGATCCTCGCCGCCGACATCCTCGTCGCCCGCGGGTTCTACCTGCTGGCTCGCACCGACGCCGCCGGCAAAGCAGTCCGGACCGTCCAGTCGTTCGGACGGGACCAGACCCGCCGCACCGAACTCGCCGCCGGCGATAGCGACCTCGAGACACCCTCGTCCAATCGAGATGCCGACACCGAGACCGCGGCGGGGATCGAGACCGACGGCACGGACCCGGCATCGATCGACGCCAACCTCGAGCGAGACGTGCTCGAACTCGCCGTTCTCACCGGCGCCGTCGCCGTCGACAAAACCCCGTCGCCGCGCCTCCTCGCCATCGCGGAGCGACTCGCCGACGCCGTCAGCACGTCGTTTCCCCCGGCCGAGGAGTACCTCGACGATCTCGAGCCATCGATCCGGGAGCAGTCCCTCGAGGACCACGTGACCGATCGGGCGACCTCGGCGACGGATCCGTGATCGCCGGACGCGACCGAGAAGGGGATTACGACAACTCGGCGCACGGCCCGTCGGAATCGAAACCCATAAAGACATCTCCGGTCAACGAAGAAGTGCGCGCCTGGGTAGCTTAGCGGTAAAGCGCGTCCTTGGTAAGGACGAGAGCCCGGGTTCAAATCCCGGCCTAGGCTCTTCCTGCGTTCCATTTGCTGAACACGTTTTTCGTGTGTCCAGAGTAACTGTCTCTCTTCTTTCTGTCACCTCTGAGCAGGCATTCGAGTCACCCCAAGAGAGACCGCTATCGAACGAATCCCAACTGAACGGGACAGGGTTCACTCGAGCGCGACCCGACACCGCGTCTCGGCCGATTCGTAGGCGGCCTCGATCGCGTGGAGGTCTGCGAGTCCGTCCTCGCCGTCGGGTTCGGGAGCCGTGCCCGTCAGCACGCAGTGGCCGAAGTAGTCGAACTCCTCGCAAACTTCGTCGACCGTCGGTCCCGTATACTCCATCCGGATGTCGCCGCTCTCGACGACCATCTCCTGGGGGACGACGCCGCCGAAGGGCGATTCGATGTGGACCTTTCCCTCCGTACCGACCAGCTCGAGCTGACTACTGGCGTGGGCGTCGAAACTCGCCGTACAGGAGGCGGTCGTGCCGGTCTCGTACTCGATCTGGAAGGCGACGTGTTCGTCGACGTTCGCGAACGGGCCGCCGCTCGAGTAGGTGGTGGCGTAGACGCCCGTCGGCTCGCAGTCGAGGAGGAAGCGAATCGTATTGAGGGGATAGATCCCGAGGTCGACCAGTGCGCCGCCGCCGGCGAGGTCGGGGTCGAGCCGCCACGTGTCGGGGCTCGCGGTTTCGAGCAGCGGGTGCGAGAAGCCGCCGTGGACCTGCACGACGTCGCCGATCACGCCCTCGCGGACGAGTTCCCGCGTGCGCCGGACCGTCGGCTCGGTCTGGAGCCGATAGGCGGTCATCAGCGTCACGCCGGCGTCGGTGCAGGCGTCGACGACCTCCCGAGCGCGCTCGACGGTCGTCTCGAGCGGCTTTTCGCAGATGACGTGCTTTCCGAAGTCGGCCGCCGCGGTCGCGTACTGGCCGTGGAACGCGTTCGGCGTTGCGACGTAGATTCCGTCGTAAGCGTCCGTATGGGTGCCCGCGAGGAACGCGTCGTAATCGATGACGTGTGAGACGTCGTACTCCTCGGCGATGTCGGTCGCACGATCGGGCGAGCTCGTGACCAGTACTGTCGCCTCGCAGTAGCTCCCGTTGTGAATCGCGGGTAATGCGCGCTGACGTGCGAAGCCGCCGACCCCGACGACCGCGAGTCGGACCGTTCCCGAAACCGATTCGCCCTCCCAGTCCCGTCGCGTGAAGTTCGCGAAGGCGTCCTCGAGTGCCATAGTGATCCTACGAATCCCACCGAAAAGGGCCCCACTGACCGGATTCCTGACCGTCAGTGATCGGAACCAATCGGTTCGGACGAACAACTGATCATCGGTTTTCGATCGTGGTATACCTCGATGGTATTCCCTCGGTACCCATTATTGAAGGAAAAAGTTATTCAATACTCGGCACTGATGTGCAAACATCCACAGGTGACGTAAGATGGTCAAAATGGAAACGGCGGAGCTGGACACCGACCTGAGTCTGTTCAAATACGACACCCTCGAGCAACTCCCGTCCCGATACCGGGACCTCGAGGAAGAGGAACGAACGGACCGCATCGAGGCTGCGCTCGAGGAACTCGGCGACGACGTCGTAATCCTGGGCCACAACTACCAGCGACGCGAGATCGTCGAGCACGCGGACTTCATCGGCGACTCCTACCAGCTCTCTAAGGAGGCGGCGGAGGCCGACGCGGAGTACGTGATCTTCGGCGGGGTCACGTTCATGGCCGAGAGCGCGGACATCATCACGGATGACGACCAGTCCGTGATCCTCCCGAGCATGGAGGCCTCGTGTCCGATGGCCGGAATGGCCGAGGCGCTCCAGGTCGACAGCGCGTGGGCCGAGATCACGGCGGCCGCGCCCGACGACGAGATCATCCCGATCACCTACATGAACTCCTACGCCGACCTGAAGGCCTTCTGTGCCAGTCAGGGCGGGCTCGTCTGTACGTCCTCGAACGCTCACAAGGCGTTCGAGTACGCCTTCGACGAGGGCGACAAGGTCCTCTTCCTCCCCGACAAACACCTCGGGGAGAACACTGCCCACCGGCTCGGCATGGAAGACGAGATCGCCGAGTGGGACCCCTGGGACCCCGAGGGGAAAGACGCCGACGAGGTCGCCGAGAGCGACATCATCCTCTGGGACGGCTACTGTCAGGTTCACGAGCGGTTCCGCGAAGAGCACATCGAGGAGATCCGGGCGGACAACCCGGACGCCAACGTCATCGTCCACCCGGAGTGTCGCCGCGAGGTCGTCGAAGCGGCGGACGTGGCCGGCTCGACGGCGACGATCTGCGAAACGATCGAGAACGCCGACCCCGGCGATACCTGGGCCATCGGGACGGAGATCCACCTGACGAACCACCTCCAGCGCTGGCACCCCGAGGTCGACGTCGTGCCACTCTGTGGCGACGCCTGCATGGACTGCAACGCCATGCGCCAGATCGACCCCAACTACCTCACCTGGGTGCTCGAGGAGCTCGCCGAGGGACGCGAACACAACGTGATCGAGGTCGCCCCCGAGGAGAAGGAACTCGCGGGCGTCGCGCTCGATCGCATGCTCGAGATCTGAGATGACCGAAACCGATACCAGCACGGCGACGACGACCGACGGCGAGACTGCGGACGTCCTCGTCGTCGGCAGTGGGATCGCGGGCTGTGCGGCCGCGCTCGCGGCCGCCAGGGACGGCGCGGACGTCCTCCTCCTGACGAAAGCGACGAAACCCGCCGACGCCAGCACGGACTGGGCACAGGGCGGCATCTCGACGACGCGCGGGAATCCGGCGTCGCTCAAGGAAGATATCATCGACGCCAGCGACGGCACGGCCGATCCCGCTGCCGTCGACGTCCTCGTCGAGAACGCCGACGACGCCGTCGAGGACGTGCTCGTCGACACCCTCGAGGTCGGCTTCGACGAAGCCGACGACGGGAATTTCGACTACACGCGCGAGGCCGCCCACTCGGAGTACCGCATCCTCCACGTCGACGCCGCGACGGGGACCCACATCCTGCGGCCGTTCCTGCACTACGTCGACGACCACGAGCGCATCGAGGTCCGGCAGGATACCGCCGCCCTCGAGTTGATCACCGCCGAGGGACGCGTCCACGGCGTCGTCAGCGACGAGGAACCCGTGGGTCACCCGATCTATGCGGGCGCGACGATCCTCGCGACCGGCGGGATCGGCGCGCTCTACGGCCGGTCGACCAATCCCGACGACGCGACCGGCGACGGGATCGCCATGGCCGCGCTCGCGGGTGCGGACGTCGAGGACATGGAGTACGTCCAGTTCCACCCGACGGCCTATGCAGGCGACGATCCGTTCCTGCTCTCCGAAGCGCTGCGCGGCGAGGGCGCAGTACTGCGCAGCGGTGACGGCGAACAGTTCATGGACGACTACCACCCGCAGGGCGATCTCGCGCCCCGGGACGTCGTCGCCCGCGCGGTCGAGACAGAACGCGAGGAGACCGGTGAGGTCGTCCTCGACGTGAGTCCACTCGAGTTCGAGGTCGAGTACCCCGCCATCGCCGAGAAGTGCCGCGACCGCGGCATCGAGGGCGACGAGATCCCGGTCGCGCCCTGCGAGCACTTCCTGTGTGGCGGGATCGACGTCGACGAGCGCGGCCGCACTTCCCTCGATCGGCTCTACGCCGTCGGCGAGTGCGCTCGGACTGGCGTCCACGGCGCGAATCGATTGGCCAGTACCAGTTTGCTCGAGGGACTCGTCTGGGGGCTCCGAGCTGGCGACGCTGCGACCGGTTTCGAAGCTGAGGCCGTCGAGGCATCCGAACTCCGAAACCGGGATCCCGATCTCCCCGAGCGCTTCGCCGCCGAGAAGTTCACCCGCCTCAGGCAGACGATGGACGAGTATCTGGGGCTCGAGCGCGATCCCGAGGAGATCGCCCGTGCGAGTTCTGTCCTTCGGCGGCTCAAGGGTGAGATTGACGCCTACATCCGCACGCGGACGGCGCGGGACCTCTACGAACTGCGGAACGCCAGCATCGTCTCGCTGTTGATCGCGCGGGCGGCGAGCGAGAACACGGAGTCGGTCGGCTGTCACTACGTCGCGACAGACGGCGACGAATCGACGGCCGAACCGCCGGCCGACGATTGAGAGGCCCATGATCACTGATACACAGGTCGAACGCTGGCTCCGTGAGGACGTCGGACACCACGACGTGACGAATCAGGTCCCCGGCGAGACGATCGGCAGGCTTGTCGCGAAGGAATCGGGAACTGCCGCCGGTCTCGAGGCCGCAACTGCCGTCTTCGACTACCTCGACGTGGCCGTGACCGAACGCCTCGCAGAGGGAGCCGACGTCGACCCCGGCGACGAACTACTTCGGGTCGAGGGGGCTGCACGCGAGGTTCTCCGGGGCGAGCGCGTCGCGGTGAATCTCGCGGGCCACGCCTCGGGGATCGCGACGCGGACGCGGGAAGCGGTCGACGCAGCCCGCGAGGCGCGACGGGCCTCGGAAACGCGAGCGGCCACGGGCCGCGAGCACCGACCCGAATCGGACACCGTTGCCATCGCCGCGACCAGAAAGACCACGCCCGGGCTGCGCGGCCTCGAGAAACGCGCCGTCGTCGCGGGCGGCGGCGATACCCACCGCCTCGATCTCTCCCACATGGTCATGGTCAAGGACAACCACATCGCCGAGCTGGGGCTCGAGGAGGCGATCGCTCACTTCCAGGAGCAGACCTCGTTTGCGACGAAGATCGACGTGGAGGTCGAAACAGTCGCGGACGCGCCACGGGCTGCGGCCGCCGGTGCCGATATCGTCCTGCTCGACAACATGACGCCCGAGGAAACCCGGCGAGCAGTCGCAGAACTCGCCGACTACGAGGGCGTGCTGGCCGAAGCCAGCGGCGGGATTTCCGTCGCGGACGTGCCCGACTACGCCGCCACCGGCGTCGACGTGATCTCGATGGGGTCGCTCACGCACTCCGCACCGTCGCTGGATCTGTCGTTTCGAACCGACGAGTGAGGGCCGTCACTCGGTCTCCGGGCTCCACGCGCGGACGTCGGATTCCTCGAGGAACAGCGACGGATCGTCGTGGGAGAAGCTTACCCACTGGTCTGCCGACTCGGTCGTCACGTGGGTCAGGAGCTCCTCCTCGAGGAGCGCCGTCTCGAAGACCGATTTGCAGGCCGTAACATCGTACTCGAGCGGAACGAAGATCGCCGTCTCGCTCGCGTCGTCGCGCTCGACCGTCAGCGCGACTCGCTGATCGCTCCCGTCCTCGGCCAGGGGGCGGTAGTAGACGTCGGCCGCCGTGATCGTGACGCCTCCCTCCTCGACGAGGTCGTGGACGACCTCGTACTCCGCCGCGCTGACTGCGACGTCCAGTCCGACTCGTTCGTCTCGCTCGACCGGCGAGACGTCGGCCGGCTCGAGGACGACGGCGTCCCAGCCGTCCTCGCGGTACTCCTCGGCGATGGCTTGCGCGTCCTCGAGGAGGTCCGTCCAGAGCGGGTCCGTCGCCGACTCGTCGTCCGCCGTCATCGCATACCCTCCGGTCGCGTTCGTGTCGTCATACTCGAGTCCGACGAGTCGGAGCGGAAAAACGTTACCTCACTGCCGATTCGCCGGCGACGGCCGAAACGAACTGCTCGGGTACTCACCGGCGCGGGTCTTCGGTCACGTCTCGTCGGCGGGGTCCGTCCCGGACGGCGGCAGCTCCCACCGCTCCAGCCCGTCGCGCCAGATGTCCGCATCCGCGGGGTCACACGCCGCTTGCCACTCCGTCGGCGGCAGTATCGTCGCGTCGATGTCGCCGTTCTGCGCAGCGATCGGGGGATCGATCCGAACCTTGTGGGCTAGCACGCCGACGCCGTCCGTTTCCCGAATCCGGGCCAGCGCCGCCGTCGCCTCCTCGAGGGTCAGGAACGACAGGACACACTCCGTGACGAAGACGTCGATCCCGTCGATCCCGAACGCCTCGCGCAGCGACGCAACGAGGTCGTCGTCGCGCAGATCCGCCTCGATCGCCCACTCCTGCGTCGCCTCGTCCATCGCGTCCAGTGCGGATCGCGACGTATCGAAGCCGTAGGCGGCCACGCCGTGCTCGCGCAGCCCCTCGATGGTCGCCCCGGCTCCACACCCTGCGATGACGACCACCGGGTCCCGGTCGGCGGCCGCGACGGTGCCGGCGAACGACGCGAGTTCTCTGGCTTCGTCGTATCTCTCTCCCATGCCACACCGCCGGTTCGCAGGTCGAAAACGGTCTCGGTTACGGTTCGTCCCCGATGCTCTCGACCGAGACATCGGTCTCCGCCCCGATCAGGGCGTCCTCGACGGCCGTCCGAACGGTATCGGGATCCGACGGGCCGCCAGCGTCCGCGACGGTACCGACCGACGCCGGATCGAGCCCCATGGCGAGCGCGTCGTAGACCGCCTCGAGCACCCTCGCGAGCGCTCCGCAATTGTCTACGAGCACGATACCCGCGACGAGCGCGGCGTCCTGCCGGACGCGCTGAGCGATGCCGACGAGTTTTCGCCGTTGCCGTTCGTCGCCGCTCGCGTCCGCAACCGACAGCGAGTGCGTGCCGGGACAGAACGAGTCGTCGGGTTCGCCCCGACTCGGTTCGAGCCCGAGCGATCGAAGCGCCCGCTCGAGGGCCGCTGTAGCGCGTTCGTACCGATCCGTCGACCCGGAGCGAAAGTCCGCGACCGGCTCGGCGCGGGCGAACGCCAGCGTCGTCGTCCCGTCGTATGCGACCGCTCGACCCCCGACGTCGCGCTCGACTGGGTGAAACCCCCGCTCACGTGCGGTCTCACGGGCTCGGTCATACCCCTCGAGACGAACGTCCCGGCGACCGAACGCGACCTGGCGGTGAGGAGCCCAGACGCGGACGGCGGATTCACCGTCGGTGGCGACCGACAACAGCCGCCGGCTCGCGTCGCGATCGCGCTCGAGAGTCGGTGCCCGCCCGCGAAATACGCGCATACCGGACGTTGGACCCGGTGCATCTAAACGCTCCCGCTACTCACACACCCACAATCGATGGCCGTGACGCTTCCCGAGGCCGCGCTGGTACAGTACGAGCGGTTCTCGCTCTACAACTCGCCGTACCCCGCCCACGACGGCGGCTGTGCGATCGATCTCTATCCCGGTACGCTGGTCGACGGCCGAACGACCGCCGCACCGAGCCCGGTCGCCGGGACTGTCCGCGAGACCCGTGCGGTCCGCGCCCCGCTGAAACCCTACGCGCCCGAGCACGACCATCTCATTCTGCTCGAGCCGTCGGAGTCCGGGCTGTTCGCGGGACTGACGGTCAGAATCCTCCACGTCGATCCCTCGGTCGAGGCCGGCGACGTCGTCGAACGGGGCGACTCGCTCGGCAGCCTCGTTCGAGCCGGTTTTTTCGCACCGTGGGTCGACAACCACCTCCACGTCGGCTTCCGCGGTCCGGACCAGAACCCCTACCGGGCGTCGGGATCGCTTCCGATCGAACTCGGGGCGTCGGTTCGGCCGCTCGAGTGGGACGGCACCGGCCACGTTGTCTCGGTCGGAGACACCTACGCAGTGCTCGACACACCGACACATCCGAACCCCGGCGCGGAGTTCGTTGGCGTCCGAGCCGACCAGGGCGGCGTCCTCGACGGCGGACTCCCACACTACGACGGCGGCGGATTGCTCCGGCAGAACGGGTCGACCGAGGCCGACGACCCCTCCGAAACCGTCGTCTCGCTGAACGGCGACCGGATCGGGGTCGCGAACGGTCGCACGATCGCGTGGGACGACGTGACCGTGACCGCCAACGGCGAGTCGATCACCGGGCTGTCGCTGTTCTGCGCTCGAGACGGCGACTTCGGTGCGAAACTGATCTGCCCGGACCGGTCGTTCGAGCGCGGCGAGCGGGTTCGGGTGCGTGTTCGCTCGAGTGACGAGCGGTGAGCGCTGAGCCGTGAGCGCGGACCGCACCGACAGTTGCTCGCCGCGTCCGGCGGGTGAGCCGGACCGTATTAGTCGGTCCGCTCTCGGTGGCGCGCTTTCGCCCGCTGGTAGGTGTCGTCTTCGCGGACCCGTTTCCAGTATTCCTCGAAGACGAGCGCAGCGGCTCGTTTGTCCGCGTTGGCCCATTCCTGTGGGTCGCGTTCGACCCCGTCGTCGCCGTACTTCCGACCGCCGGGATACTTCGCGTACCGCATCGCCCGGGTGTACCCCATCTGCAGGTACTTCCGTGCCATGTCCATCCCGGGGAACTCGTCGTTCTCGCGATAGCGCTCGTACCGCTCGTAAATCGCTTCGGCGGCTTCCTCGGCGGCCGCTTCGTCCCGGTACGACCACAGCGGGAGCAACTCGCTCTTGTAGGGTTCGACCTTGAACACGCCCTCTTCGCCGCGACCGATCTCGTAGGCGTCGGGATCGGCGCGGAAATCGACGTCGTACTCGGGGCCGTCGCCGGTTTCGGAGTCACCGGTCATGGGTCGACGTACGGGTTCGGAACGAATCAACCCTCGACAACGGAGAGGGCGGGAAACGTAGCCGTCAAGACCCTCGCCGACAGACGGGTGGCTATGTCAGAGGACGCCCCGACGATGGACGCGCTCGAGGAGTTCGACGACCTCGAGAGCATGCTCCAGTACTTCCTCGACGAGAATCAGGACTTCCTCTCGTGGCTCGGCACGAGCGTCGACAACGTCGGCGACGGGTCGATGACGATGTCGATCCCCTACGACGAGAAATTGACGAACATGCGGCCGAACGCCGCGGACGACGAGCAGGCGGACCTCCACGGCGGCGTCGCCGCTACCCTCATCGACACCGTGGGCGGGCTCGCGCTCCGGACGGCGATCGACGACCCCTTCGGCGTCCGGATCGCGACGATCAACCTGAACGTCAACTACCTCCGCCCCGCGACGGCGGACCTCGTGGCGACCGCGGACGTGATCCGTGTCGGCGGGAGCGTCGGCGTCAGCGAGATCACCGTCGAGAGCACGGCTCCCGACGGCGAGACCAAGCCGGTGGCGATCGGACAGGGTGCCTACCGCGTGTTCCGCTCGGAGTAGCCGTCTCGTCCGTTCGGATCAGCGGGTCTCTTTCACCGTCGTGTTTTGTCGCGCGCCGGCCGACTCGCAACCAGTACGCTGCCTCGAGCGACGGTTCGATGCGAGATGTCCCGTCTGTAGCGGGATGGAAACCCGACCGCCGAGAGCGAACCACTAGCTGTCGCCGAACACGTTCCGTCTATTTTCCACCTCGTAGGAATTCATCTCTCACCTATTACGGTGGACTCTCGAGGGTGAACTGTACCGAGCGGGGCGGCAGGTCGGTATCTGCCGCCTCCGTACCACCGCGTTCCACCGGGTGCGCGGACGGAACCCGTGGCCTCGAGCCACACCCTGAACGACAATGACCCAACCCACCGACGCCGACGACAGACCCGCCGATACGAACCGTTCGACCGAATCCGCGATCGACGCCGGGAGCGATTCGGAGCGCGATCCGCTGTTCTCCCGGATCCCCAGACGGGACTTCGTGAAGGCCGGGGCAGCGACGGGCGCGATGGCCTCGCTGGCCGGCTGTACGGGGATGCTCGGCGGTGATGACGAATCGACGTCCCTGACGGACGTCAAGACCGACGTCGAGCCCGGCGAGCACGACGACTACTACGCGTTCCTCTCGGGCGGCCACACCGGCGAAATCCGCGTGTACGGCCTCCCGTCGATGCGACAGCTGATGCGCATTCCCGTGTTCCAGCCCGAGAGCGCCCGCGGCTACGGCTACGACGACCGCACGAGCGAGATGCTCGAGGACGCGGGCGGCTACTCGTGGGGTGACGCACACCACCCGCGCGTGAGTCAGACGGACAACGATTACGACGGCCGCTGGGCGTTCGTCAACGACAAGGCGAACGGTCGGATGGCCCGGATCAACCTGAAGTACTTCGAGACGGACGCGATCGTCGACATTCCGAACCAGCAGGGGACCCACGGTGCCTGTTGTCTGCTACCGGACACGAAGTACGTCTTCGGCGTCGGCGAGTTCCGCGTCCCGATGCCCAACGACGGGCGGGACCTCACCGATCCGGACAGCTACACCTCGACCATCGCCGCGATCAACCCCGAGACGATGAACGTCGAGTGGGAGGTGCTGGTCGACGGCAACATGGACAACGGCGACGGCGGCAAGGAAGGCCGGTGGTTCTTCGCGACCGGCTACAACAGCGAGCACGCCGTCACCGAGAGCGAGATGTCCTCGACGGACACTGACTGGCTGAAGGCCTTCGACGTGCCCGCCATCGAGGAGGCCGTCGAGGCCGGCGAGTACGAGGAGATCGGCGGCGTCCCGGTCGTCGACGGCACCCGAAACAGCTCGCTGAACGAGGGCGATCGTCCCATCGTCCGCTACATCGACGTCTCGAAGAGTCCCCACGGCGTCAGCGTCACGCCCGACGGGCAGTACGCGATCGCCAGCGGGAAACTCGACCCGACGGCGACCGTCGTCGACATCGAGACGCTCGCCGAGGCCGACGATCCCAACGAATCGATCGTCGGCCGCCCGCGACTCGGCATGGGGCCGCTTCACACCGCCTACGACGGCCGCGGCCACGCCTACACGACGCTGTTCATCGACTCGCAGGTCGTCAAGTGGGACATCGAGGCCGCCGTCGAGGCCAGCGAGGAGTCGACCGACCCGGTGATCGAGAAGATCGACGTCCACTACAACCCCGGCCACCTCATCGCCGCGGAGTCGTACACGGCCGACCCGCAGGGTGACTGGCTGATCTCGCTGAACAAGCTCTCGAAGGATCGGTTCCTGCCGGTCGGGCCGATGCACCCCGAGAACGACCAGCTGATCTACATCGGCGACGACGAGGAGGGGATGTCCCTCGTCAAGGACACGCCCTCCTACGCCGAGCCCCACGACGCCTCGATCGTCAGCGCGGACAAGATCGACCCCGCGAAAGTCTACGACCCCGAGGACTACGACGAGGAGTTCGTCGATACCGAGGACGTCGATATCTCCCGCGAGGACGGTCGCGTCCACGTGAAGATGTACTCGACCCGCAACCAGTTCGGCTTCGAGGAGGTCACCGTCACGGAGGGCGACGAGGTGACGATGACCGTCACCAACATCGAACAGACCGCCGACATCCTCCACTCGCTGGCGATCCCCGAGCACGACATCAACATCAAGCTCGCACCACAGGAGACGCGCGAAGTGACGTTCACCGCCGACGAGCCGGGCGTCTACTGGATGTACTGTGCGTTCTTCTGTAGCGCACTCCACCTCGAGATGCGCTCGCGACTGATCGTCGAACCCGCGGAGTGATCTCACGATGACCCGATCCCGCCTCACGCGGTTGCTCGAGTGCAGACGGCTCCTCCCGCTCGTCGCAGCCGTGCTGTTCGTGCTCGCCCTGCGCGTTCCGGTGTGGCGGATCACGCTGACGGCACCGCAGTACGTCGACGCGCTCGTCGTGGAGCTCTACGCCCACCCCCGGATCGGCGGGGACTGGCAGGAGGTCAGGGGGCTCAACAAGTACGTCGGGTTCTACTACCCGGATCCGGTGTACGCCGAGCCCAATTACGAGCCCCACGAGAAGGCGATCGACGTCCCCGAGTGGGTGCTCGGTCCGGTCGTGTTCCTCGGGATGGGCGCGGCCTCGGCGGTCGTTTCGCTCCTCCCGAGTCGACGGATCTCGCGCGGGTTGAGCGCGCTGTTTGCCAGCTCGATCGCGATCTTCGGTGCGATGGGTGCCATCATCCAGTACCGGCTCTACCAGGCCGGTCACTCGCTGGACCCCGACGCGCCGCTCAACGGCGTCGACGGCTTTACGCCGCCGCTGCTGGGATCTTACGAGGTCGCGAACATCAGCGGCACCGCCTGGTTCGGTCCCGGCGGCTACATGCTGGTCGGTGCGGTCGCCCTGCTGGGTGTCGCCGTCGTCTTCCGAGACTCGACGGCCACGGTCGGCGATCTGCCCGGACTCCTTCGAAACGGGTGGGAGCGGGGGCGAAATCGGATTCGCCGTCGCGACAGCGACGACGGAAGCCGCCAGCGAACTCGAGACGACGGATCGGACCCGGCCGTCGAAACGACTGACGAATCGACCACCGTCGGCGAACCAGCCGACGAACCGACCCCCACCGGCGAACCGACCGACGAACCGACTGTGAGCGACCGTTCGCGACCGTCGCCGGAGGGTGATCCCCGATGAGGGACGGTACCTTCGCCGTCGCCGCCGCGGTGGTCCTCGTGTGTTCGCTCGCGGGGGCGGCCGTCGCCGCGACGAGCGGATCGGCCGAGTCCGAGAGCGTCGACGGCTGGCGGGCGGACGTGCCGGCCGTCCACGACGTCGACGAACCGCAATCCGACGGCGTCGCGACCGTCGACGACAGGGAGTTCGACTCGGTACAGGCGGCGGTCGACGCCGCCGACCCGGGTGACACCGTTCGCCTCGAGGGGCGGTTCGACGAACGGGTCGTCGTCGACACGCGAGACGTGACGATCGCGGCCGTCGAACGCGACGGTGCGGTGATCGACGGCGGCGGGGAGGGGACGGTCGTCGAGATTCAGGCCGAGAACGTCACCCTCGAGAACGTCTGGATCCGTAACTCCGGCCTCGAGCGAGCGGACACCGACAGCGGCGTCGTGGTCAACGGCTCGAACGCGACGCTGTCGGCGCTCCGACTGACCGAGATCCAGTTCGGCGTCTGGATCGGGAGCGTCGACGACGTGACCGTCGAGGACTCCATCGTCGCCGGCCGCGAGGACGTGCCGCTGGCCGAGCGGGGTAACGGCATCCACCTCTGGGAAGCGACGGACGCCGAGGTGCGAAACAACTCCGTGACGACCGTCCGCGACGGGATCTACTACCAGTGGGCCGAGGGAATCGTCGCCGAGGGCAACACGATGTGGGACATGCGCTACGGCGTCCACTACATGTACTCGGACGACAACCGCCTCGAGGACAACGTCGCCTTCGACAACGACGTCGGCTTCGCGCTGATGGTCTCGAAGCGGCTGACGCTGCTGAACAACACTGCCGTGAACAACGACGGCACGAGCGGTCACGGCATCCTACTCAAAGACGTCGAGGACAGCGAGGTAATCGGCAACGACCTCGTCGGCAACGGCAACGGGCTGTACGTCCACAACTCCCAGGACAACCGCCTCGCGTCGAACCTCGTCCTCGCGAACGACGTGGGCGTCCACATTACCGGCGGCAGCAGCGGCGAGACCGTCTCGGGCAACAGTTTCATCCGGAACGGCGAAGCGGCGTTCGCGGAGACGAAGTCACAGACCAGCTGGAACGGTACCGACCGGGGCAACTACTGGTCGGCGGCCCGCGTCGCCGACCTCGACGAGGACGGGATCAGCGAGAACCGCCACCGACCCGCCGGCACCGTCGAGCGGCTGGTCCACGAGAAGCCGCAGGCGGCCGTCTTCGCCCAGAGCCCGGCCTTCGACGCGGTCAAACTGGCGGAGAGCTCGTTCCCCGTCCTCGAGACGCCGGGGATCGTCGACCACCGACCGCTGGCCGACTCGCCCCACGAACACTGGAGGTCCTACTATGAGAATCACGATAACTGACGTTCACAAACGGTACGGCGACGTCGTCGCCCTCGACGGGCCTTCCTTCGAGGTTCCCTCGGGGTCGACGTTCGGCGTCCTCGGCACGAACGGTGCGGGAAAGACGACGCTGTTCAAACTCCTCGTCGGCCACGACAGCCCCGACGCGGGACGGATCGAGGTCGGCGGGCTCGACGTCGAAACCGCGGGTCACCGGGTCCGCGAGCGTGTCGGGTACATGCCCGAACACAGCGGCTTCCCGTCGAGGATGACCGGTCGAGAAGTGCTCGACGTCCACGCCCGTCTCCGCGGGCTCGCGGACCGCCGCGAACGGATCGCGGAGTGTCTCGAGCTCGTCGGCCTCCCCGACGCCGCCGACCGCGCGGTCTCGGGCTACTCCAACGGGATGGCCCGACGGCTCGGTCTCGCGTCCGTCCTGCTCTCCCGCCCGCCCGTGCTCGTCCTCGACGAGCCGACCGCGGGGCTGGACCCCCGCGGCGTGGCGGCGTTTCACCGGATCGTCGAGCGGATCGACCGCGACACCGAGGCCACGGTCGTCGTCTCCTCGCACGTCCTGAGCGAAATCGAACGCCTCTGCGAGGACGTCGCCATCCTGCAGGACGGCCGACTGCGCGCGACCGGTTCCATCGACGACCTGCGTCAGGGGGTCGACGATCGCGTGACCGTCGTCTGTCAGCCCGCCGACGACCGCGCCGCCCTGCTCGAGGCCGTTCAGGGACGGGGCGACGTCACCGACACCGGCGACACGATCGAGATCACCTGCGAGCGCCAGGCCGCATTCGACCTCGTCGCCGCGCTCGGCGAGCGGCGGGACCTCGTCGACGGCTTCGAGGTCCGCGAACCGGGCCTCGAGGCGGCGTTCCACGAGGCGCTCGCGGACGATACCGAACCCGAGGAGGTGCCGGCATGACGCCCGATCGCCGACGGGACGACCGCGATGGAGACCAGACGGCTGGAACCGCTCCCGACGCCGAGCCGGAATCTCGCAAATCGAACTCCGCGGAGCCGAACCCCGCGGAACCGAAACCGGACGGTGGCTACGAGACTGCCGTGGGCGTGGCTCACGGCGGAGAGTCCGGCTCGACCGCCGGCCAACTGTTCGTCGTCGCGGAGACGGAGTACCGACTCGCGGTACGGAGCCGCTGGGCGATCGCACTCACCGCGATCTTCGCCGTCTTCGCCCTCGGAATGGCGACGTTCAGCGGCGCGGACGCGAGTCCCGCCGGCTTCGACCGGATCGTCGCGAGCCTGGCGGCCCTCGTCGTCTACCTCGTGCCGCTGGTCGCGCTCGCGTTCAGCTACGACGCCATCGTCGGCCGCGAGGAGAGCGGCTGGCTCCAGACGTTGTTCTCGCTGCCCGTCTCGCGGTCGTGGGTCGTCCTCGGCACCGCCGCCGGCCGCGCGACCGTCCTCGCGAGCGCGACGATCATCGGCTTCGGGATCGCCGGCCTCCTGCTCCTGCGCGAGTACGGGTTCGGCGGCTTCGAGGCGTACGTCGGCTTCCTGCTCGCCGCGGTCGGCCTCGGGCTGGTCTTCCTCGCGATCGGCGTCTTGCTGTCGACGCTGGCTCGCGAGAAGACCCACGCGCTCGGCGTCGCGCTCCTCGCGTGGGCCTGGTTCGTCCTCGTCCACGATCTGCTCGCGCTGGGCGTGATCGGGGCGTTTTCGCTGCCCGACGCGGCCGTCTCCGCGATGGTCCTGGCCAATCCGACCGGCGTCTTCCGGGCGCTCGTCCTCGGGGCGCTGGGCGCGGGCGGCGACGCCGGATTCGCCGCCGTCCTCGCCGAGGCGGGGCTGTCGACGGGGTCGCTGACCGCCGCCCTCGTCGCCTGGATCGTCGTCCCGATCGCGCTCGCGGCTCTCGCCGTCAACCGACGACGACTATGACGGGGCGACGGCCGGATCGAACGTCGACCCCCCGCCGGCAGATCCTGATCGGGACGGCGGCGCTCGCAAGCGCGGGTCTCGCCGGCTGTCTCGCCGACGCCGGCGAGGCGGAACCCGCCGAACCGATCGCCCTCACCGACGGCCGGACGTGTGACGTCTGCGGGATGACGATCGCCGATCACTACGGCCCCGCCGGACAGATATTTTACGCGGACGACAAGCCCGAGGTGCGGGACGGCCCGGCCTATTTCGACAGCGTCGCGGAACTGCTGAACTACCGCGACCGACGCGATGCGCGCGGCTGGACGGTACGTGCCACCTTCGTCACCGACTACTCGAGCGTCGACTACGAACTAAACGAGCGCGACGGCAGCCGCCGGATCTCGACGCACGCCGACGTCGCGGCCTTCGCGGACGCGACGGACTGTTACTACGTCGTCGACAGCGGGGTCCGCGGGGCGATGGGCGACGAGTACCTCCCCTTTTCCGACTACGAGGAAGCCACTGCGTTCGTCGACGACCACGGCGGAACGGTTAGTCAGTGGCATCATCTCGTGGAGTAGGCCGGACGGGCAGTCGACGTAGCCTCGAGGTGGTCGGAACACGTCGGTCAGCTTGCGGACCGCTGACTCGAATCGTCCGCCCGGTCTCAGGTGTCGGTCGAGAGCTTCCGAAGCCGGACGACGCAGAACACCGTTAGGACCGCGAACGCGACGGCGAGCAGGGTTTCGCCCACCGAGTAAAAGTACCAAAGCGCGTAGGCGCTTCCGCCCATTCCGATCAGGTACACCGGCCGAAGCTGTCGGTCGTTCATTCGATCGTTCCCTCTGGTTCCGGGCTGGGTCGCAGCCGATTCGTCGCCGCCGTCCGTCCGGTTCGGATCCCGCTCATACCCGTTCGTCGGCCGGACGACGGTAAACGGTGTCCACTCGAAACTCGACTCGTCGTCGCAGTCGGCCGCCCGCCACTCGTGTCGGTCCGTGAGCGAGCGTCTCCGATGGCGTCCTAGGTATCCGCGGACAGCATTCGAAGGCGCACGACGAGATAGACCGCCACGAACGCGAACGCGCCGGCGTAGAGCCACGTTCCGTTCGTGACCGCGTACGCGAACGCGACCGCGTTGAGCGCGATTCCCACCAGGTACACCGGTCGCAGCCGCCGTTTGTTCATTCGCCGCCACCGTCCGTCGCGGGCTCGAGGCGCGGTTCGGTCGTCGATTCCGTGCGGCGTGACTGCAGTGGTTCCATACCGATTCGTTGGACCGGACGGCTTGAAAAAGCGAAGGTCCCGACGCGTCGTCGCCGGTTCACGCGAACTCGATCTCAGAACTCGGTTCGACCTCGCCGAACAGCCACGCGGCGTGATCGAGCGCGTACTCGTGGTGTTCGTCCTCGATCGCACCGATGCAGTCTTCGACCATGATCGGTCGAAAGTCCCGCAGGCCCGCGCTGCCGCCGGTGTGGAGCACGCAGACGTTCGCGAGGGTGCCACAGATCACCAGATCGTCGATCCCGCGCGCGTTCAGCCACCCCTCGAGTTCCGTGTTGTGGAAGGCGTCGTAGGTGTGTTTCTCGACGACGTTGTCGGCGGCTTCGACGGGGAGCTCGTCGACGATCTCGGCTTCCCACGAGCCCTCGAGGACGTGCTCGCCCCACTGCTCGAATTCGTCGTAGTAGTGGGCGTCCTCGAACTGTTCCGGCGGGTGGACGTCGCGGGTGAAGAGCAGGCGCGCGCCGGCGTCGCGGGCACGGTCGACGAGATCCGCGATCGGCTCGATGACGTCCTCGCTGCCCGGTGCGTACAGCGAGCCCTCGGGATGACAGAACCCGTTTTGCATGTCGACGACCACCACTGCCGTGTTCGCTGGCTCGAGGTGCATGTCTACGCGGTGATACGCCCGGGACCGTAAAAACGTTCGCGGCGGGCCGGCGAGGGATGGTTTCTCCATCGGCGTCGGACGGGGGTCGGCGTCTCCGTACGGCAGCGGCGATTTCCGGCTCCGCAGCGAGGGCGACGAACCGGTGTCGGACGTCCAATCGGCGGACGACTGACCGAGTGAGCCGCCGTGACGGACGTCGTCCGCGCCCCGCCCTTTCGTGTGACTGCCGAACGGAAATGCGGATGCGGCGATAACCGGTGATCCGTCTGACCGGTCGCGAGCTATCCGGCCGAGCTGACAACGAGACCGCCCCTGTCCATGCAGTACAACCCAATCGAGGAGTACGGCGCGATCGGTGACGGGAACACGGTCGCCCTCGTCGGTCACGACGGCTCGATCGACTGGTGTCCGTTCCCGCACGTCGAGTCGCCGAGCGTCTTCGCCGCGGTGCTCGATGCCGACCGCGGCGGCCGCTTTTCCGTCCGGCCAACGCAGTCGTTCGAGTCCGTCCAGCGGTACCGCGACGGGACCAACGTCCTCGAGACGGCGTTCCGAACCGCCGGCGGGAGCGCGACGGTCACGGACTTCATGCCCGTCACCGAGGCGACCGGGGCCGACGCCTCGCCGCCCGCGATCTACCGGAAACTGGACTGCGAGGACGGCTCGATCGAACTCGAGGTGCAGTTCGACCCCCGCTTCGACTACGCGCGGGACGTGCCAGACGTCGAATCGACCGCCGACGGCGTCGTCGCGACCGGTGACGACGACCGCGTCGTCCTCTCGAGCGACGTGCCGCTCGAGCCGTCGCCCGACGGCGAGGGAGCGAGCGGGGCGGTGACGATCGAGGCCGGCGAGACGCGTTGGCTGGTCCTCGGCTACGGCGATGCGGTCCCCCTCGAGCCGTCACAGCACCGGGAGACGCTCGCGGCCGTCGTCGACTACTGGCGGGCGTGGATCCACGACTGCGACGAGGCGGACTGCCCGCTCGGTGACCGATGGCACGACCTCGCAGTCCGGTCGTCGCTCGTTCTCAAGCTCCTCATTCACCGAGAGACGGGCGCGGTGTGTGCGGCCCCGACGACGTCGCTGCCCGAAGATATCGGGGGTGTGCGCAACTGGGACTACCGGTTCAACTGGATCCGCGACGCCGCGTTCACGGTCCGGGCGCTGTCCGAACTGGACCATCTCGCGGAGGCCAGTTCCTACTTCGAGCTGTGTCTGGACCACTGTCGCCGACACGATCCCGGGGCAGTGTCGCCCGTCTATAACCTCCACGGCGAGACGGTCCCCGAGGAGCGGGTCCTCGATCACCTCGAGGGCTACCGGGGATCGGCACCCGTTCGCGTCGGGAACGCGGCCCAGAACCAGCACCAGCTCGACGTCTACGGCGAGCTGATCCTCGCGATCTACGAGAGCATCCGCTACGGCGAGGCGGTGACCGCCGAGGACTGGGCGGTCATGAGCGACCTCATCGACTACGTCTGCGAGGGGTGGAACGAGCCCGACGCCGGCATCTGGGAGGTCCGCAGCGACCCCGAACGGTTCGTCTACTCGGCGGTCATGTGCTGGACGGCGCTCGATCGGGGAATCAGGATCGCCGAGGCGGCCGACGGCGTCGATGCGCCCCTCGAGCGCTGGCGTGCCTGTCGCGAGGACGTTCGGGAAGCGATCCTCGAGCGAGGGTTCAGTGCGGAGACGAACAGCTTCGTGCGGGCGTTCGGCGACGACGACACGCTGGACGCCGCCAACCTGCTCGTCCCGGTCGTCGGCTTCCTCCCCCCGGACGACGATCGCGTGCTGGGCACGATCGACGCGACGATCGATCGGCTGGCGACCGACGACGGTCTCGTCCGGCGATACGAAGGAGACGACGGCCTTCCCGGGACCGACAATCCGTTCGTCGTCACCGGCTTCTGGCTCGTCACCGCGCTCGCGCTCGCCGGTCGGACCGACGAGGCGACCGACCGCTTCGAGTCCGTCCTCGAGTACGCCAGCCCGCTCGGCCTGCTGGCCGAGGCGGTCGACGAGGAAACCGGCGAGCAACGCGGAAACTTCCCGCAGGCGTACAGCCACATCGGCCTGCTCAACGGCGCGCTCTCGCTGGCCCACGCGGGCGGCTCGAGCGCCGGATCGCTGCCGATCGGGCGCGACGAATCGCTCGACGACGCCGTCTCGAGCGGGGAGATCGTCCGGCAATCGACCGACGACGAGTGAGAGTGAGAGATCATGAACGACGACAGCGATCACGACTCGAACGGGGAATCGACCGCCGTGACGACCGACGCTCGAAAGCGACGCTCGAGGGGTGACGACGGCGAGCGACGCCGAGACGGCGGCGGTCGGCACGGTGACACCGGCGGCGGTCAGAACGGCGATACCGGGAACGGAGCGGATGACGACGGCGACTCGATGCGGCCGGGCGACATGATGCTCGCTCACCCGACGGAGGAGATATGGCCCCAGTACGCCGTTATCTCGCTCGGTATCTGGCTCGTCGCGAGCACGCCGGCGCTGGACTACGGGAGCGCGCTGATGATCTGGAACGGCGTCGTCAGCGGGCTCGTTCTCGTCGCGCTCGCCGGCCTGACGATCTACCGCGAGAGCGGTTACGCCAACTACGCCAACGGGTTCGTCGGCCTGTGGGTGCTGTTCTCGCCGATCGCCTTCTGGGCGCCGTCGGCGGCGGCGTACGCCAACCACGCGCTCGTTGGTACCATGGTGATCACGTTCTCGGTGCTGATCGTGATGCGCTCCGAGATGGACGGCCCGACCGTCCCGCCGGGCTGGTCGTACAACCCCTCGACGGGTGCACAGCGCGCGCCGCTGATCGCGCTCGGGATATTCGGCTTCTTCGCCTCGTGGTACATGGCCGCCTTCCAGTTGGGGTACATCGAGAGCGTCTGGGATCCGCTGTACGACCCCGGGACCGAGGCGATACTGACGTCGCAGGTCTCGGAGGCGTTCCCGGTCTCCGACGCCGGCCTCGGCGCGGTGGCCTACTCGGTCGAGGCCCTGATGGGATTCATGGGCGACCGACGACGGTGGCGCACGATGCCGTGGATGGTCGCCTTCTTCGGCGTCGTCGTGATCCCGCTCGGCTTCGCCCAGGTGCTGCTGGTCATCACCCAGCCGATCATGGTCGGGACGTGGTGTACCCTCTGTCTCCTGTCGGCCTTCGGCATGCTCTGGATGATTTCGCTGACGGTGGACGAGGTCGTCGCGATGGGGCAGTTCGTCGTCCGACTGATGCGTCAGGGCGACAGCCTCTGGACCGCCTTCTGGATGGGCGGGACGATCCCCGAGGACGAAGCCGGCGTCGACGAGACGGCGACGCGCCCGATCGGCGACTCGCCGATCGGCGAGCCGTTCTGGGGCGTCTCGATCCCGTGGACCCTGCTCGGTGCGATGGGGCTCGGCGTCTGGCTCATGCTCTCGCCGACCCTCTTCGGGACGACGGGACTCATGGCCGACAGCAGCCACCTGGTCGGCTCGCTGGTCGTTTCGTTTACGGTGATCGCGACCGCCGAACCCGCCCGCGCCATCCGGTTCTGTAACGTCCCGCTCGCCGCGTGGATCATCGTCGCTCCGTGGCTGTTCGCCGGGGTTCCGACGATCGCCGCGATCAACGCCGCCGTCGCCGGCGCGCTCGTCGTGATCCTCAGCGTCCCGCGCGGCCCGATCGCGGACCGCTACGGCGGCTGGGAGCGCTACGCGACCCTCGAGACGGTCGACCGATTGAACCCGCTCAGCAGCTAACCATGTCCGAATCCACAGACTCCGAAGTCGTCGTCGTCACGGGCGCATCCGCCGGCGTCGGGCGAGCAACCGCTCGCGCCTTCGCCGAACGCGGCGCGAAGATCGGCCTCCTCGCGCGCGGCGAAGACGGTCTCGAGGCCGCACGCGAGGACGTCGAAGCGGCCGGCGGCGAGGCGGTGGTCGTCCCGACCGACGTCGCCGATCCCGACGCGGTCGAGGCCGCCGCCGAAACCGTCGAGGACGCGTTCGGTCCGATCGACGTCTGGGTGAACAACGCGATGGTATCCGTCTTCTCGCGGGCCGCGGAGATGACCGCCGACGACTACCGCCGGGTCACCGAGGTCACCTATCTGGGCTACGTCTACGGCACGCAGGCTGCGCTCGAGCGAATGCGCCCTCGCGACGAGGGGACGGTCGTCCAGGTCGGCTCGGCGCTGGCCTACCGCGGTATTCCGCTTCAGTCGGCCTACTGTGGCGCGAAACACGCGATACAGGGCTTCACCGAGTCCGTCAGGACGGAACTCATCCACGACGGCTGCGACGTGCAGCTCTCGATGGTGCAGATGCCCGCGATGAACACCCCGCAGTTCGAGTGGACGAAACGTCGATTACCCCGGAAACCACAACCCGTCCCGCCGATCTACCAGCCGGAGGTCGCCGCTCGAGCGATCCGCTGGACCGTCGACCACGGCAGAGACGAGTTGTGGGTCGGGCGGTCGACGGTGACGGCGATTCTCGGGAACCGCCTGATCCCTCGGCGACTCGACGACTATCTCGCGCGCGGCGGCTACGACTCTCAGCAGACCGACGAACCGGTCGATCCCGACCGAGATCACAACCTGTACGAGCCGGTCACCGGCGACTTCGGCGCACACGGCCCGTTCGACGACCGAGCGCGCGAGCGGAGCTACCAGCTCTGGACGTCGATGCACCGGCGCGCGCTCGCTGCGCTCGCCGGATTCGCGGCGGCCGTCGGCGGCGTGATTCTCGGTCGCCGTCTCGCCTCGAACGACGCGAACTGACCGCCCCGTCGCTCGCTTCGGGCGGCCCGAACGGCGTAACCGTCGTGCTTTTTGGACTCCCGTCCGTACGGGCGGCTATCGCATCTAAATGAGATTCGCGCGAGTCCGTTCGTCCGGTATCGGCTCTTTCCTCGCGGTGGCGCTCGCCGTGGTACTCGTGATCGGTGGCCTCGCCGGTCCGGCAGCTGCGACCGCTGCCGAGGGCCCGACGCCGTCCACCGACGCGCCCGTCACTTCGACTCACGCCCTCGCCGCGACGGACGCCTCGAGCGACGCGGGCCCGTCCGCGTCCGTTCAGGACGACCGCCCCGAGAACCCCTCGACCGAGGACACCGTCGGCTACGTCGAGGGCTACTGGTACGACGACGAGCTGGCCGTCGACGATCAGTCCGACGCGGTCGTCGACGAGGAGGACCTCGATCCAGTCGTCTACCGGGCGATGGCCCGCGTCGAACGGATCCGAAACGTGACCTTCGAGGAGGCGGTCAGCGTCGACGTCATCTCCCGCGAGGAGTATCGGGAGACCAACGGCGACCGCTTTACGAACATCACGTCTGCGAACCGCCTCGAGCAGAACGTCGGCTACGAAGCGCTGTTCATGGTCGACCGGGACACCGCAGCGATCGACGCGACCGAGACGCTGTACGGCGGTGCCGTCGAGGGATACTACGATCCCGCGACCGACGAGATCGTCATCGTCTCCGAGAACCCCCAGACGCCCGAGTTGAACGAACTGACGCTCGGGCACGAACTCGTCCACGCGCTGCAAGATCAGCGGTTCAATCTGTCGGCGCTCGAGGGAGCGACGCAGGACGAATCGCTCGCGATCGACGGCCTGGTCGAGGGCGACGCGGGGCGGGTCGAACGCGAGTACGAGCGGCGGTGTGGGACCGACTGGTCCTGTCTCACTCCCAGCGACGGCGAGCAGTCTCAGTCGCTCGACGTCAACTGGGGCATCTACTTCACCGTCTATCAGCCCTACAGCGACGGTCCCGACTACGTCGACTACCTGCGCCAGCAGGGCGAGGGCTGGTCGGCGGTCGACGCAGCATACGACGACCCGCCCCGGACCTCGTCGGCCGTGATCCACCCCGGGTCCGAGCGCGAACCGGCCGACGTCTCGGTCCCCGACCGGTCGAGTGACGACTGGCGACAGCTACGGGTCGATGGCGAGGTCGGGAGCGATACCGTCGGCGAAGCGGGCATGGTCGGGATGTTCGCCGCCGATGCGCTCGCGGAGGACCGCGACTCGGTGATCGAAGCCACCGACCTCTATCAGAGTGGGACGACGGGGTACAACTACAACCACTCGTACACGAACGGGTGGGCCGGCGACGAACTGGTGATCTATACGAACGACGACGCCAATGCGACGAGCGATCCGGCCGAGGCGGCCGGCCACGCCGGCTACGTCTGGCGAACGCAGTGGCAGTCCGGAACGGACACCCGGCAGTTCATCGACGGCTACCTCCAGCTGCTCGAGAATCATGACGCCGAGTCCGTCGACGGTCGCCAGGATACCTACGTGATCGACGACGGCGGCTATTCGGGCGCGTACTATCTCGACCGGACCGGCGAGACGCTGACGATCGTCCGTGCGCCCTCGGTCGACGAGCTGTCGAACGTCGAAGCCGGCGCCGCACCCGAGGGCGAGGATACGCTCGAGACCGGCGAGGTGGGCGACACCGGCGGCAGTATCGACACCATCCCCGGATTCGGTCCGACCGCCGCAGTGAGTGCGATCGCGATCGTACTGTTCGGGGCGGGAAGCCGGATCGTCGTCGGCCGCCGTCGGACGCCCAGCGAGCGCCGTGACCGCGACTGATCACCGACGGGACCGATCGACGCCCATTTTACCGTCTCGTCGAACAGTGACTCAATGAGGCTCAGACTGGTCGCCGTTCTCGTGCTGGTCGTCCTCTCGGGCTGTGCGCTTCCCGGCAACCCGGGCGCGTTCGACACCGACCGGGAACTCGGGTCCGTGGGCGACTATTCCCACGACGACGTCTTCGACTTCGATACCAGCGACGGCCTCACCGAGGCCCAACTCGAGGCCGTCAAATACCGCTCGATGGCCCGAATCGAGGTGGTTCGCGGGCTGAAGTACGAACGCGACGTCGACCTCGAGGTGATGAACCGATCCGAGTATCGCGCCCAGCGAGCGGCCGGCACCGAGAACGCGTCGGCGTTCAGGAACGAAGTCTGGCGGAGCGCGTTCGTGGTCGACGGCGAGACGGACGTCAATCGCGCGTTCGACGACCTCTACGGGGATTCCGTGCAGGGC